>DIQS01000050.1:0-7015 GCA_002427325.1 Cloacimonetes bacterium UBA5456
TTCAGGACACCTCATCTTGTTGCCGCATGAGCGTCAGCTCATTTGTATATGTAAAAGTTTTAATAGAAAACTGCGTTTTCTCAGGCAACGGGGGCGTTGCCTGACCGGTGTGGGAAGTAGAAAACTGCGTTTTCTCTGGCAACAAGATGTTGCCAGCCCAAATTCGGGGGCCTTGCCTGACCAGTAACTCTGGTTTCAACCGGCCGTTTCGCTGGTTTCAACCGGCCGTTTCGCTGGCTTCAACCGACTCCAATAACATGCGCAAAGCGCATACTGCCGCGGTCCGGGTTTGGGATCGTTATATGCTTTATTGCATGATCTTATCACAGGATATTTTCAAAAAATGATGATGTAGGCAAGACCGAAATCAAATTCTACCATACCAACACAGCTAATCTCTTGATACAGTCTTCACGCTTTGCGTCCTTTCAGATCACAGAGAGACCTGTGTTGGTTTATTATCACCAGCCACTATCTTACCATCTGTCAAGAGGATAAGCCGCTCTGCATAGGCAGCATAATCATCATCATGGGTCACCATTACGATGGTGTGTCCTTCCTTGTTGAGTCTGCTGAGCAACCCCATCACTTCCTTACCGTTCTCGCTATCCAAATTACCTGTAGGCTCGTCGGCAAGAATGAGCTTGGGGTTGTTTATCACGCAACGTGCCAGTGCTACACGCTGTTGTTGACCGCCGGAAAGCTGGTGAGGAAAATGGTCTTTCCGCGGGCTAAGCCCAAGTTTGGCAAGCATATCCATCACCCTCTCTTTGCGTTGAATTGCGGGAACTCTCTCATAAAGAAGCGGCAATTCCACGTTTTCAAACACGCTCAGCGAGGAGATGAGATTAAATTTTTGAAAGAGGAAACCTATGTTTTGTCGGCGGATTCTATTACGCTCTATTTCTTTGAGTTTTGAGCTTGCTTTGCCTTCAATAAAAAGCTCGCCTTTTGTGGGTCTATCCATAAGCCCGATGATGTTCAACAGCGTGGTTTTTCCACATCCTGAAGGACCTTTGATCGCCACAAAGTTGCCTTCCAGGATTTGGAGATTTATCTCGTTTAATGCCGTAGTTTCAACGGTATCAGTGCGGTATATCTTATACAAATCTTTTAGTTCTATCATTTTTACTCCTCTAATCAGATTGTAAATAACGGGCTACATCTGCCTTAAATGCTTTTAATACATTCAAATAGATGGGGATGAACACTACAAGTGCCATCAAAATAAAAGAAAGCGGATAGGCGAGTCCGCTCACGTTTGTCCTGAAGGCAAACCTCTGAAAATATTGTGAGATGATTTGTGATGCAATCATTAGCCCCAAAAGTGCCGCAATCAAGAAGATATACAGGGTGCTCTTAGAATACTTCCAAACGAGGTCAGGAAGCTCTGCGCCGCTGATCTTGCGGATACTGATGTCCTTCATCTGAGCAAAGATGGTTGCCGAACTGATTGCATAAACGCCCATTAGCGCAATCAGGCAAACAAAAATGCTATAGAATATACTGATGTTCTTATACATCCTGTCTTCGCGATAAAACTCATCTTGGGCGTGCTCAATCTCCTGTGAACTATAGCCAAAGAAGCCGTTTTTTGTGACTTCAGCATAGGTGTCTTCCACTTCTTTCAGAACTCTTTGCTTCTGCCCTTCTTGCCAAGATATTTGTTGAAACATAGCAGGGGAATATGGACTTCCGAGGATGAACATGGGCTCAATCGCATGATGAGCTGGGAAAAAGCGGGTGTCAGCGATCACGCCAACGATCTCAAACCAAAAGTCCATTTCTTCATCCATCTTAAGTTTCTTGCCTATGGGCTCTTCGTCTTTGAAAAAACTCTCGACAAAGCTCTGGTTTACTACACAAGTTGTCCAAGTGTCTTCCTTGGGAAAGCTTCCCTTTATGAGTTCTAACTCTCTGGTCTCAAAGAAGCTGGGTAGGCACGCACTATATTTCGAGACGTATGGGGAAGCCTGTTGCTCGTCCTCGAAATACACAAAGACTTCGTGAATGCCACCGGTGAGCTCTGGTTTTCCTGACGCAAGGCTAAAACTGCTCAAGCTGACCTTCGTGACGCCCTTGATCTCCTTTAGACGGTCTTCCAACAACTTACCGGAAATGTAGCCTGGAGGAGCATTTTGATACATAGTTATAAGTTGATATTCAATCGTGTTCTCGCCGTTATAGCCCCAGTTGAGGGTATAGATTGAGCGATATTGGATGCCCATGCCGATTGCGGCAGTGATGAAAATGAAGCCAAAAAGCATTTGAATAAAAAGCAGGAGCTTGTTGCCAAAGTCTCTATCACGGATTGCGTTGGCGGATTGCTCTAAGAGAATCTTAGCAGAAAAACGCCAGATCATCATCAGAGCGACAACTATTCCCAAGCTTACAAGTGCGATCAAACTCCAGGGCAAAAGTGTCATTCCAAGCAGGTTATAGCCACTAAAATCCATGCTTACTACAGCTTTGAAGATATCAATAGTAAGTAGATAAAACACGATGCCGAGGATCGCACTTATCAGATAATAGACGCCGGATTCTATGAAAAGCTGTGTGCCGATGTCCATGCGAGATGCGCCCAAGGTTCTGCGGAAATAAAATTCTTCGCTTCGCTTCGTCCAAGAAAGCCCGATGATGATGACGAAGTTTATCAGCGCAACAATCAACGCAATGACGGCTAAGAAGATGATGGAATAGAGATTTAGCTTTGAGAATGTCGGTTCGTCGTCTTTCAAACCGGTCATGAAGTGCATCTTGCTAATCGGCTCTAAGTGCACGCTTATCTCGCCGGATAGCGTGTGAATATAGGGATGATCGCGAAGTATCTTCTCGATCTTGCGTTCTACCTGCGAAAGGTCTGCTTTATCAGGAATTCTCAGGCGCACGTGCCCTTCAAAATCAAGATCGCTCTCGTCTGCCTCATCCGATCTGTCCGTCCACAAAATATAGGAATCTTGCTTTATGTGCAGGTTTTCCGGCAAGTCTTTGAATACGCCGCTTATAGTGTATAGGGTTCTCTGATTGGGGCCTTTAACCTCTTTACCCACAGGGTTATCGCTTCCAAAGAGACGCCGGCTGAGGCTCTCACTGATGATCATGTCATTCTTTTCCGTCATTAGCGACTCGGGATTACCCCAAAGAGCCTGCATCCGGTAATGTTTGGGCAGACTCTTGGTGGTATAGCCGTGACTATCCATGAAGAAAGGTTTGTCATCACAACGCAGGTTCAAGCTGATTGGTGTTTCCCAAATGAAGGTATAGTCCTTGATTTCAGGCAGATCATCTATCGCGTTGATCAGTGGGATAAAGAAGAATTTGGCAGAGTCAACTGTCCGATAATCAGGGATGTGGCTACTGTATCTCAGTCTATACCACTGCGAGGGATCGCTCACCTCTTTGTCATAATCAAAGTGGAATAAGGCATAAGAGACAAAATGTGCAGTCGCCACTAAGCTCAGACTCAGGCAGATGATGGCAATAAAGAAACCAAACTTGTTCCTACGCAATTGCCTAAAAGCGAGTAGGATGTGTTGTAGTATCATAGTTATTCCTTGATGCGAATAGTCTCGCGCTCCTTAAATCGTTTATATGAAGAGGTTATCACCATCTCGCCTAGGTCCAACCCGCTGATTATCTCTATCTCGCGGATATTCCTGAAACCTGTCTCGACAGCTCTCTTTTCGGCTTTATTTGCGGTCTTATCCACCACATAGACATAAGCTTCGCCATCCGTAAGATATTGTCCCAAGGGCAGAAAGAGCACATCCTCCAAGCTATCAGTGATGATATCCACGGGGAGTCTTTGCCCTGATTTCAGCCCTTCAGGAAGCTTCCCTTCAATGTCTATGGTGATTCTATCGCTCTGGAGTCGGGGCTGCACCTTTGTCACCTTAAGAAAGACCTCTGCACCCTGATGGCGAATACGAGCGTCCGCGCCTTCTTTGAGACGAGAGAGATAGTATTGATCCACCTTGCCTTCGAGGTAGTAACTATCATCGTCCTCGATCTGAGCAAGTAGTGCACCGGGGGCAACTATCTGCCCAAGATTGAGATTCAACTGAGTGATCTGCCCGCTCATTGGTGCTTTCACATCCAGTTCATTTACCCGCTTTCTGATATGATTGAGGCTAAGTTCAAGCTGACGCACCGCCCCTTCAAGCTGTGCTATCTGCTGCATTCTGAAAAGTGAATCCGTACGAGCTTCTTCTTGCAGATATTGAAAGCGAGTGCGAGCGATATCATACTCCTCACGGGCAGAGATCATATCTTCACTACTTACAAAGCCTTGTTCCATAAGCTGAGTTTGCTGAGTGTAATAGCGCAGAACACGGTTAAGGCTGTTCTCGGCTTCGGCGATCTTAAGTCTCTGACTTTGTTGGCTTTGATTGTTAGTGATGCGAGCATTGCTGAGATTATTTATCTGATCTGTGACCGAAGCCTCTTGAGCGAGCAAACTCAAACGTAGATCGTCGTTGCTCAACTTCAGGATGCTCTGCCCTTTTTGAACGTAATCTCCAAGCTCAAAGAAGATAGCCTCTATCCTGCCTCCCGTCATGGCTTCCACACGATAAGCATTTAGCGGAGTGACAACAGCTTCTGCATGAAAAGAGCCTTCCATTCTGCCAAGGCGAACCTCGGCAGTGCTGATATCCCCAACATTTACGCGAATGACGCTAAAGTAGCTCCTTAAGATGATGAGCAAGAAGAGAACAATAACTACTAAGATCAACCATGGAACTATCCTTGCGAGCTTGCTTTTCACTCGTTGGATTTGGGGTATTTCTCTATCCATTTTACCTCATCATCTCTGGTTTTCCGCCGCACTATTTCAAGACCATCAAACGGCGAAGGCTTCTCTTTCCGCCCACTTCCGCTTTGATGAAATAGACACCGCTGCTCAGCATTTTGCCTTCCATGCTGCAATCCCAATCAAAGGAGACGCCACCGTTCTGGGCATATCCGCTAAATAGCTTTCCGAGTTTGCGTCCACGCAGATCATAGAGATAGAGCTCAGTGATGCCGGTATCCTCAGTCTTGACCTCAATCTTGTGCATAGCGCCCCCACGCATAGGATTCGGAGCGACGATCTGCATCTGAGCCGCAGGAGCATGCTCATCTTCGACAGAGACCTCGTCAAACTCCATGATCACATAGTCGATCAGGTTGTCAGAACAATTCACATATCCACCGGCAAAGTTATTGGCACTTTGCAGAGTGAATGTGCGGTTTCCACCTTGCGTATCTCCGGCTTCCATCGCCTCCCTGCTGCCATCGGCGAAGACATATTCCATGACCAAGGGATAGTCGCCATTGGCATCAAAGTAGTGCAGCGAGAGCTCATGATCATAGTTTTGCGCATTAGACAGGACGGGAAGCTGATTTGAATAGCAATGATAACTGTTATCCGTGAATTCGATGAGCCCGCCATTGAGCAAGTCGCCGACACCAAATTCAGGTTCAAAAGTGCTGAAGCTCACCGTGAGACTGAGACTTGCTGCTCCCATGAAGAGCAGGTTCGAGCCTTCTGACGGCCATGATCCTTCACCAACACTCGCTGCGAGATCGTCGATATTGCAGCTAAGATAGAGCTTTCCACCATAGACTTCAGAGACGACATCGCCCACTCTCTCAAAGGTAGGCATGGTTTCCAAATCAAACTCAATCTCGATGCGATACAAGCCCGGAGAGATGACGCCCGGCACACTGAAGGTATAGATCATAGCATAGACCGAGCCGCTGGTGATCGATTCATTACCCAAAAGCACGCCATAGACATTGTAAGAAGAAAGTGTATTCATCGTGGGAAAGGTGTTTGAAGCATTTGAAAGACAACTGTAGAGCCGGTCTCCGCTCACCGCCATCTGCAGAGAAGTCAGGTCGTAATAGGGCTGATAGACCATCAGCGAGTCGCCCACGGGATCGTCCGCAACCTTTGCCATAGAGTTCAAATCCGGTCGGGTAGGACTGGAATCAAGATATGCAGCTTGGATATAGGATACTTCGCCAACGGGATCGGGCAATGAGACCTTTGTGCTCAAACGATAACGCAAGATATCGCCAAATTGATATGGAACCAATGCCGAAGCATTATTGATATCCCCTTCAGAAGCCAAGTTCCAATATCCGTCATTCGTCCTATAAAAAAGTTCATAGGGAACGAGCCCATAGGAAAGGTCTTGCCAAAAGAACCTCAGATTTCCATCCGGATCAACAGAGCTGTGCACCATCTCACCATAAGGGGTGACGACGGGAATATCTCTGAGATTTGGCATATTATTCAAAGATGATAAGCTCGATAAAGCACTCGCTGAGCTGACAATGCAGAACAGCAAAAGGCTTATGACAATTGCGCGAATCTTGTTCATGATTTCTCCTAAGCGTGAATTAACTAAAAGTTTCAAATATATGTATCCTGTCAAGATAATTATCGAAAGGGCATAATCTTTGCCAGTTATTTGTGTTTGTTGATTGGTTCTTGGTTGATTAGTTGGCTGATTGGCTGTGCTACGCACGATTTTTACGGTTTCATGGGCAACGAGGACGTTCCCTGACCAGCGAAAGGATTGCCTTTAGCTTTCTGCCCTCAGCTCTTAGCCCTAAACACAAAAAGGCGTTAGTGATGGCGGCGACCTACTCTCCCACACAGTTGCCCATGCAGTACCATCGGCGTAGACGAGCTTAACTACTGTGTTCGGAATGGGAACAGGTGTTGCCTCGTTGCTATAACCACCACCACTAACGCCTAAATGACTTAGTAGTGTAAATCCGTTGTGAGAGAAAGATTCATCAGCAAACACCACAGATAATATAAATGGTGAAAGCCAATCGATATATTAGTATCACTCGGCTGAACGCATCACTGCGCTTACACCTGTGACCTATCAAGGTTGTAGTCTCCAACCTATCTGATGGGGAAATCTTATCTTGGAGTTGGCTTCCCGCTTAGATGCTTTCAGCGGTTATCCTCCCCGAACGTAGCTACCCGGCAATGCAATTGGCATCACAACCGGTA
>DIQS01000050.1:7302-7638 GCA_002427325.1 Cloacimonetes bacterium UBA5456
TCGCGTGCCACTTTAATCGGCGAACAGCCGAACCCTTGGGACCTTCTTCAGCCCCAGGATGAGTTGAGCCGACATCGAGGTGCCAAACACCGCCGTCGATATGAACTCTTGGGCGGTATCAGCCTGTTATCCCCGGAGTACCTTTTATCCTTTGAGCAACGGCCCTTCCATTCAGGACCGCCGGATCACTAAGACCTGGTTTCCCACCTGCTCGACCCGTCAGTCTCGCAGTTAAGCTCCCTTATACCTTTATGCTCTATGGCTGATTACCAACCAGCCGGAGGGAACCTTGGTAAGCCTCCGTTACTGTTTCGGAGGCGACCGCCCCAGTCAAAC
>DIQS01000050.1:7823-8105 GCA_002427325.1 Cloacimonetes bacterium UBA5456
CAAACTGCCCACCTGGCAATGTCCAATGGCTTTACCATTGTTAGTAAATCAATAGAATAAGGGTGGTATTTCAACGATGGCTCCCCGCACACTGGCGTGCACGGCTCATAGCCTCCCACCTATCCTACACATACTGTACCAATTTACAATACCAAGCTACAGTAAAGGTTCACGGGGTCTTTCCGTCCGTTCGCGGGTAGGCGGCATCTTCACCGCCACTTCAATTTCACCGAGTCCCTGGTTGAGACAGCGCTCAAGTCGTTACACCATTCGTGCAGGTCG
>DIQS01000050.1:8332-8487 GCA_002427325.1 Cloacimonetes bacterium UBA5456
CCGCCGTTTACCGGGGCTTCATTTTGAAGCTTCGCACCGAAGCGCTAACCTCTCCATTTAACCTTCCGGCACCGGGCAGGTGTCAGTCTATATACAGTGGGTTTCCCCTTCGCATAGACCTGTGTTTTTGATAAACAGTCGCTTGAGCCTATTCA
>DIQS01000022.1:0-15232 GCA_002427325.1 Cloacimonetes bacterium UBA5456
TCGGTTTTTTGTGGGAATGCCTGCACCTTCGAGTTTGAGCTGGTTAAATCTGAGCCTTTTTTCATAATAGTATTTCTTTCGGAGCTCGTCAGATAGTGGGAGGTAATAATCTTGATAGTCAGCAAGTAAAGAAATCAATGCATCTACATCATCTCTTATAACGCGATAGGCATTGATTAACTCGGAATTGATATCGCTGATATAAGCCTCATCTATATCATAGTGATTCAACACATCAAACAAAACGGCACCACCGCCGACAAATGGCTCTGCATAACGCTGAATCTTGCTTCCCAATTCTCTGGGATAGTGCTTTCTTATCTCACTTAATAATTGAGACTTCCCTCCTGCCCATTTGACAAAAGGCTTCATCTTTTTCTTTACCATATCATCCACGCTCCTATCTTGATTCAGAAGTAAAATACTACTTAATGCATAGTCTCAAAACATGGCTGATTCTGTCAATGATTTAATCAGATAGCATTGGACGGTAAAGCCAAAAAATATCGCTTGTGCCTTCTTGATTATCTTTGATATCGGACAAAGTGCCAGCTTTCTATCCCGCCGTGGAACTTCCCCGTTACCCATGAAACCGTAAAGAACTGTGCGCAGCTCATCTAATTTCTGATCTTAAAATACTCCTCAACTCTGCTCACAATCGCTATTCTCATCTTATGCGCATATTGTGAGTCTTCAAAACACATGTCTTCCAATCTAAGCTCAAAATGTCCATCTTTGAGAAAGAACGGGGCTTCAAGATGCTTTATGGGATTCTTTTTTATAAAGCTGATCACCCTTTTCAAGCCCCAGTGTTGCATATCTCTATTTCCCGGTTCAGTCAGGTCTAAGGAATAAGGCTCTTGCGCATAAGTTTTCCGAAAGTCCCGAGCAAGCTCTTCCAAGCTCAGTCTTCGCTTGATGTTATTATCTTTCACAAAAGACAGCATAAGCCCCATCTTGTAAGACTTTTGCATGCGCGTCTTGTTTATGATATCGATCAGATCGCTGAAAGGATATATGTTGTTCATTTCGCTGTCTCCCATTTTGAGTCATCTCATTTCAATGATTTGACACTAAGCTCAATTCGATTTATCTGTCAACTCTTTCTTTACTCATTTTTCCTCAGCCAAGCCACATCCTTTGCCTCCCCATCATACCCCATAACCCCCTATTTACCACACTGATACCACACATTTCCCCATTTTAAACCTCTTTTCCCATTTTCCAAACCCCCTCTAAGCCCTTGCTTCCCTATTGATTACCGCTTAGTGTCCGCTCATGATATGCTCATGCTCATGACCACATCATGACCACATCATGACCATATCTCTATAAGGAAGACTCGGAAAACTTGCCTCCGGCAGAGGAAAATAATACGCATTTTTCGCCTCGATCTCAAAAAAAGATTGATGTCTCTTGAAAATGATAGAAAAGCGTATGAACAGCTGTTTTCTCCGAGCTGATAAGCCACATAATCTCTTTAATCTGAAAGTCCTATCTGCATCACCTCCCACGATTTAGCTTGACAAGCCACGCGCACGCATTATCCTGAAGCCAGAAAGTTCAAGGAGTGTCCCCATGAAAAAAGCATTTCTCATTATCTTTATCACTTTATTTGCAACAGTCGTGTTCGCATTCCCAGCCGGCAGCTTCAATCTCGGCGGTCAGGCGAGCTTTTCTTCACAAAAAGGGGTATCGGATGCATCTGCGTTGAACACACTTTCTTTGAGCCCCACTATTGGCTATTTTTTCAAGAACAATCTATCTACCGATCTGCTATTTGCTTACACATCCTCTTCCCAAGCTAAGGTTAAGCATGAGCTTGTGGCTTATGGTATAGGAACGCGCTATTTTCTGGGAATGGGAAATAATAAGCTTTACGCCGGATTGGGCTTGTTTCGTGAATATAAAACATACAAATTGCCCTCTTGGGATAAGACCGAGAAGCTCACATGTATGAGCGCAAAAGCTGGATTTCTCTTACCCCTATCGGAGAGCGTATATCTCGATTTAGGCACGATTTTTGACTTTAGCATCCAATATGAAGAATACACAAACTTCGGTATAAATCTCGGATTGCAGGTCTTCAAGCCCTTATAGACCAAAGGAATAATATTCAACAAGTCCACCCCTGCTGTTTTCTGCGGGGGGGGGCACCTATAAAAATATATAGGCGAGGGAGTTCTGCGTTTTATCTGATAAGATACTTTAATAATGGTTTGATAAGTGATGGAAGTGCTAAGCTTTTCGCCGCTGTAGAAAATAAAATTTGGGTTCGGTTTTTTCGCCAAAATATTAGTTGCATTGATATTTAGTTATTATTTATGATTAATTGTCATCAAACGTGGACAAAAAGTCATTGATATCTTAGCTATATGGCATGCTATGTGATCATTTCCCATAGATATCCATGGGCCAAAAAATGTCCCCGCAGGATATTTGGATTCCCACGGGGACGGAGGTTTGCTTGGAAGGTAAAGATTTAGAGCACTATTATCTCGTGATCCGAAGGGATATATTGAAAATAAGTGCCGCGAATAATTTGACGGTTGAGGATGCGCGCCAGATCAGGGAATACGGTGCCAATCTCTTCTATTACCCTGATTAAGCGGCGTCCCACCGTCTTTTTGAGAGTCAAAGTTTCGGAATTGTTCACTCTAATATTCCCCCGAGGCGTGAGTACCTCTTTGAGATATTGAATGAGCATCTCTTTTTCTTCGATAAGTTCGTCAAGAGCGCTATAATCGTTACTCATTCTCAACTCTGCCTCGTGTTGTATAAGGACAACGAGACGTTCTTTGACCTCACGGAGCGTGCGAGGATCGCAGAATAAATCAGCATCATTGGCACCAAGGATGGAAATGCCCGGCCCCTCATTGCTACTCGCGAGGAGGTCTCCAAAGACGTGGTTCATAGTTTCTTGCTGAGAGTTTGAAGTGACGAAAGACTTGAAAGGATAGACCTTTTCGGGGTTCCTGAGAAGCTCCAAAAGTTGGCTCCATCCCTTCTTATAACGAAAATCGTGGCTCTTGCCATCGTGTTGGATCGTGACGTTTTTGCCTTTGCGGGCAATCTTTGTTGCTGAATGCATGTTCATATCCTCCATATGTATATATAATCATTAAAGATACAGCATGGATACAACATAATTACTGATAATAATAATGTCAATATAAATCTTAGCTTATTATTGCTGCATTTCATGGAAAGGATGGAGCTCGTAGTGATGATAATAAGGTGTATGATTATGATGGAATGGATTATGTGGGACTCTTTATTTGGTAATGAATTATATTAAGTAATAATCATATTATTAGGGACATGATTCAATGAATGTAATGCGGATCGAACGGATGGGACAGTTCTTCACGGATTGATTCTTATGGAATGAGAGATTATAACGATTGTTAGATTCGACAGGTCTCCGTGTCTAATTTAACGGGAATAAAAAAATCGCTTTCTCAGGAAACAGGATATTGACCGTCTAAAGATGGGATGCGCGTTGCGTATGGTTGTAGGAAAAAGCCTACTAAAATCAGCGGTGCGGCCGGCTAAATCCATCGTTATTAAGGCGTTAGCTATTATCTAATCAGCGTTTTGGAGACTTGGCAATGAAAGTTATATCGCGATAGCAGCGAAGCTCCTCTTGTAGCTCGTAAATGTGGTAGCTCGTAGCTGTGACGAAGTCACCCCACTAAAACTTCTTGACAAATCACTGCACAAATTTGCAATGTAAATCATGAAAAAAGTTATGCGTTTCCTTCTTTTTCTTATGTTGCTGAATCAGGGCTTGATTCTTTTTGCAGTGGAAAAGCCGGTTATACTCAAGGTTTTTGAGTTGCCTGATCCTCGGCACACCGATGCATATTCAAAGGCCAATCTCGCTGTGGTTCAAGCATTTCGCGAGAAATTTCCGCATATTGAACTTCGGGCTTTTTCCGGTATAAAGATTGAGGGCATGGAGATGGACTCGGGTCCTCTCTTGGCGATTGCCGGCGGAGTTGCTCCTGACGTGATCTATGTAAACTTCCGCCAGAGTGATACTTATATCCAAAAGAATTTGCTTTATCCACTGGATGAATTCATCGCTGAAGAAGCGGATGATCTCCTGGATTTGCGCGTTGAGAAGCCGGTTTGGCAGGTGATTCAGCGTAAGAAAAAAGGCGAGACTGAGGAGAAGATCTGGGCACTGCCCTATGAGACCTTGGTGCGCGTTTTGATGTATCGCAAGGATCTTTTCCGTAAGGCGGGATTGGATCCAAATCGTCCTCCGCGTGACTGGGAGGAATTTCGCGACTATGCCCAAAGGCTCACCGATCCACAGGCTGGGGTATTTGGGACGATGTTTGCAATCGGGACTCAGAGCTCTTATGACTGGCTCCCTTTGCTTTGGGCGGCGGGCGGTGATGCGGTGGTCTATGATGAGGAAAAAGACCGTTGGGAAGCGACTTTTGCCTCTGAAGCGGGCGTGGATGCAATGCAATATTATCTGCAATTAGCCGGCGAGGAGTGGACGGACAAGACCGGACGCAAACAGCGCGGCTATGCGATGCGCGATGGAGATTGGGGCAACATGTGGAGTGACGGCAAGATCGCCATGCGCAACGACTATCTTTCCCAGCAAAATATGGGCGGACGCTATGATCCTAACTTATATGGCTTTGCGCCGAGTCCTGCTGGACCTTCCGGCTATGGCGGCAGTGAAATAAATTGCCGCATGATGGGCATCTTTTCCGGCGCAGGTTTTCAAAATAATGGCGGTTTGGGCGATAGAGATCCTGAGGCGGTGCGTCGTGCAGCCTGGGAATATATCAAGTTTTATGATAGTGAAGAGGCGCGTCAGATTCGCCTCAAGGTGATGATAGAAAGCGGCTATGGTCGCATGCAAAACCCCGTTTACCTGAAGCGTTATGGCTATGAAGATTATCTTCGCTATGCGCCGCAGGGCTGGCTGGAAACCTTTGAAAAGGCGATGGCTGAAGGCAAGCCGGAGCCCTATGGCGACAATTGTCAGAAAGTTTATGAATTCATGACATTTCCCTTGGAGATGCTGGTTGGTCAGGACATGAGCGGCAAGCTTCCAATTGAAGAAGACGCACGCCGAACGGAGATCATGAAGGTGCTGAGTGCGGCGCAGGAGAGGACAAATATGGAGATGATCGGCAGTCTGAGTGCTGCCGAACAGTTGAGGCGAGAGCGCATTGCGGCGATCTTTGCTGCACTGATTATCTTTGTTTTTGGCTTCAGTATTTGGCGTGTATTCAAGATTCTCAGTCCGGAGGTGAAGGTACCAAAGCGGCTCACCACCAGTGCTAAGACCTGGACAATCTTTCTTTTAGCACCGGCGGTGATCCTAATCCTGATGTGGAAATATATGCCCTTGAT
Source organism: Cloacimonetes bacterium UBA5456 (assembly GCA_002427325.1). GTDB lineage: Bacteria > Cloacimonadota > Cloacimonadia > Cloacimonadales > Cloacimonadaceae > UBA5456. The sequence goes on from DIQS01000022.1 coordinate 5,386, forward strand.
CAGTGGGAGCGTGATGGCGGTTCAGGATTATAACCTCGTGGGCGCAAGCAAGTTCGTCGGATTGGCAAATCTGGCGGAATTGCTCTTTGACGCCTCGTGGTGGTCATCGGTGCTAAAAACGCTGTATTACATGGCCCTCAGCCTCGGTTTGGGCTTCTTTTCGCCCATCATCCTCGCCATACTCTTGCAAGAGGTTTCGCGCGGGAAAATCCTCTATCGTGTGCTGTTTTATCTCCCTGCGGTCATCAGCGGGGTGATAGTCATCTATCTTTGGAAATTGCTCTATAATCCCAGTGACAGCGGTGCTTTGAACCAGATCTTGATGTTCTTTGGGCTGCCGAAAAGTGCGTGGATCCAAAATGAAAAGCTGGCTATGCTCTGCGTGGTCTTGCCCACCGTTTGGGCGGGTTTGGGTCCCGGAAGCCTGATCTATCTCGCCGCGCTGAAAAGCATCCCCAATGAACTCTATGAGGCGGCGGAGATCGACGGTACGGGCTTTATCGGCAAGATACGCCATATTGTGCTCCCCAGTCTCAAAGCACTGATAATCATACAATTGATCGCTGCATTTATCGTTGCGGCGCAATCCAGCGACTTCATCCTGATCATGACCTTTGGTGGGCCCAATGAAGCGACGCGAGTTGCAGATTTGATGATCTTTGAAAAGGCGTATTTGTATTTGAATTTCGGACTCGCCACAACTATGGCGTGGATGCTGAGCCTCTTGCTCATGGGCTTTACCGTGATGCAAATTAAGCATATTTCCAAGATGGAATTTAGAACGGCGGGGGAGGATTAAGCATGGCAATCATTGGAACAGTCGGACGCAAACGCTTTAAATATCGCTTCTTGGACTTCCTCATCCACTTCGTGCTCATCGTCGGCTCGATCACCATGGTCTATCCCTTTTTGCTCATGCTCTCATCCAGCGTAAAAAGCGGGGTGGACAGCCATAAGATGGACGTGATTCCGGCGTATATCTACAACGAAAAGGCACTATATCAGAAATACATCGAAAGCAGATACAATGAGGAAAGTAGCCGCTTGATGGACAACTATCCCGGAAGCTGGATCTCCTTCCGTGAGGTGGAGTTGCCCGATGGGCACTTCCCGCAAATCGCCGAGGATTTTGAAGAGTTCTTAGCTGAGTCCGATGAAGAATATGGCGTCTATCACTATTACCTCGCCGAACACTATGGCAGAGGTGTCTATCCGCTTGCACAGAGGGAATATAGAAAGCAAATCCGGCGTGAGACGGGTGGTGATCTCTTGGAATTTAACCGTCGATATAACACAGGTGCGCGCTTTTGGGAAGAGATCATGGTGGAGGAAAAAGACGTCTTAAGGCGCAATTTCGCCAGCTCTGATCAAGGCTATCTCGGCAGATTTAGAAAGTTCAAAGAGGATAGTCCGCTGTGGATGCGATATTACATCAATCCCGAGGGCGCCTTTGTGAATACCGAGCTCATCCCTGTTTATTCGGATAAACTGCAGGAGCTAAACGCCGATTGGAGCACTGATTATCAGGCTTGGGACGATATCCGCTTGCCACGAAGCTATCCCGGCGATGACAGTCCCATGGCAGAATATTGGCTACACTATGTACGCGATGTGATAAATATCCACCATCTGAAGCTGGAAAGCTCTTCGCTGACGGGCTTTCGGACGATGCTCAGTGAGAAGTATGACACAATTCGCATGCTCAATCAGGCATGGGACAGCAGTTTTGAGAGTTTTGCCGAGGTGGAACTTCCGGCTGAGTTTTCCGGTGCGATCGTGGAGGATATCGGTCTCTATTTGCAGGCTTATGCGCGCCCTGATGAGATCGGCATCACTAATATCGCAGAGGATTTCAGGGACTTTCTTGAGGGCAAATATGGCGAGATTGCAGGGCTGAGTGCGTCTTGGGGCAGGGATTATGGCGGCTTTGAGGAGATTAACTATCCCACGGCAGAACTCGATTATCACTATTTTAAGCTCAGACAAAAGCAGATCAGAGGTGAATTCCTCAAGCGCAACTATCTCATGGCATTAGACCAAATGCTTTCGGATGCGCGCTCACTGCGTAATACGGGAATATATATTGTGCTCAGCATACTGCTTGCAATCACGATCAATCCGCTCGCCGCTTATGCGCTAAGTCGCTTTAAACCAAAGTTTTCCTATCAGCTCATCATGCTTTTTATGCTGACGATGGCGTTTCCGGGCATGGTGATGGGGATTCCGAATTTCCTCATGCTCAAGAAGCTGAATCTGCTCAATACCTTTTGGGCACTGGTCTTGCCTGCGGCGGCGGATGGCTATTTCATCTTCCTGCTCAAAGGCTTTTTTGATAGCCTCCCGCGTGAATTATATGAAAGCGCAAAGTTAGATGGAGCGAGTGAATTCAGGCTGTTTTGGCAATTCACGCTATATCTAAGCAAGCCCATCCTCGCAGTGATTGCGCTGAATGCCTTCAATGCGGCATATCGCAATTTCCTCTTTGCTTTCTTGGTCTGTCAGGATCAATCCATGTGGACTCTTATGGTGCACATCTATGAGCTGATGCAGCGCGCCAGCAGTTCGGTTGGTTATGCGGCGTTGGTGATTGCGGCGATTCCTACGCTCTTGGTCTTCATATTCTTCCAAAATATTATTATCAAAGGGATTGTGATCCCGATGGAGAAATAAATGCAAAATGAAAAGATCCATTTAGAACGGATTAAACGCTTTATCGCAAAGCGAAAAGATGAAATGTATCAGATGCTGGATAATGTTCCGGCTGAATATATTAAGTCTGACGAACCTATCCCCTATGCGACGCTTGAAGGCGCAGAGTGGCAGGCGATTCAGATCGGCGAGGTCTGGAACAAGGTTTGGGGCTCGGCGTGGTTCCGCGTGCGGGGAAAGGTCTTGCCTGACTATCCGATTGAAAAGCAGGGCTTATATTTCGATTCCGATGGCGAAGGCTGTGTGATGGTGAATGGAAGCCCATATATGGGGCTCACGCCGAAGGTGGATTGGTATCATAATGCGGCGAAGCATTACATTCCGCTTGCTCCTTTTGTGCGCGAGAATGGCGAATTTGAGCTGCTCATCGAGGCGGCGGCGAATGATCTCTTCGGTGCGGCAAAAGAGCAGTATAGCCTGCGCGTGTGCTCGCTTTGCCTCTTTGATGAGGCTGTCTATGAACTGGCGATGGATATGGAGCTCCTTAACGATTTGGCGATTAATCTGCCGGGGAGAACGGCACGACGCGCGAAAATCATTCATGGACTCAATCAGATTTGTAATATCTATGCGGATGATCCCGCCGGCGCGCGTGTGATCGCTAAAGACTTGCTCAATAAGCCCGCTCATGCGAGTGCGATGGAAGTTTATAGCGTCGGGCACGCCCATCTCGATCTGGCATGGCTCTGGCCTCTTCGCGAAAGCCATAGGAAAGGCGGACGCAGCTTCGCCAATGCGCTGAGGATGATTGAGCTCTATCCCGAATATATCTTCGGTGCCTCGCAAGCGCAGCTCTATAAATGGATTAAGGATGACTATCCCCTGCTGTTTGATGAGGTCAAAGAAGCGGTGAGAAAGGGAAGCTGGGAGGTGCAGGGCGCGACTTGGACGGAGTTTGATACCAATCTGCCGTCGGGAGAGTCGCTGATCCGCCAGTTCGTCTATGGACGCCGCTTCTTCATGCAGGAATTCGGTTTTGTGCCAAACTATCTCTGGTTGCCGGATTGCTTCGGCTTTTCGGGCAATCTGCCGCAGATTATCAAAGGCTGTGGGGTGGACTTTTTCATCACGCAAAAGCTTTCCTGGAATGAAACCAATGTATTTGACAAGCATCTCTTCATCTGGCAAGGCATTGACGGGAGTGAAGTGCGAGCCCATCAACTGCCGACTAACGACTATAATTCATCGAATAACCCTGCCTCTTTCATCATCGCTGAGGGGAGATTTGAACAGGCGGAGATCGCCGAGGGCTTCCTAAATCTCTATGGCATCGGAGATGGCGGCGGCGGGCCTACGCGCAATCACATCGAATATGGGCTGAGGCAAAGAGACCTTGAGGGCGCATGTAAGTTCCGTTTTAGCAAGGCGCAAAGCTTCTTTGATTATTATGCAACCATCCCGCAGGAATCGCTGCCCAAGGCATACACAGAGCTATATTTAGAGTTCCATCGCGGGACTTATACCACGCAGGGGCAGATGAAAAAGGATAACTTTGTCAGTGAAAGGCTCTTGGCGGCAGCAGAGTGGTTTGCCGTGCTAAATGGAATCCATAAAGGCAAGCAGGAATACCCTGAGGCGCTACGTGACATCTGGGAAGATACGCTACTCTTGCAGTTCCACGACATCTTGCCGGGGAGCTCCATCACCAGTGTTTATGAGGATTCGCGCGCGATCAGTCAAAAGAATCATGACAAGTTGGCGCGCATCATCGACGAGCTCTTTATCTGTGATGACTCGGGCGAGGGACGCTATGCACTGGCAAATCCTGCGCCGGTGGAGGTTATGGCGTGGCTTTCCTTCCCGCGGGATTATCAGAATTCAGCGATGCTTTTGGAAAATGCCGTCTTGAAGGCGTCTATGCTACGTGATGACGAGCTTGCTTTGTTGATTGAGATGCCGGCATTTAGCATTGGCGCACTTCGCTTTGAAGCTGGAGCATCGGCAGTTGCTTTTGAGCGTGAGGATCTGCAGGTGCAAGATGGCGAGATATCGCTGCAAGTCAACGGTATGCAGCTCAAGGTCAACGCTCGCGGCAGTATCAGTAGTCTCGTGCGCGATGGACGTGAGTTCCTTGCGGGCGAGTCCAATCTCATTCAGCTTTGGGAAGATGAGCCCAATAACTGGGGTGCTTGGGATATCAATCATTATTATCGCGAGACCACGCCTAAACTGGCGCAAGAAGTGCAACTCATCGAGGCTTACCGCATCGGTGATTATCACAAGATTTGTCACGAGATTAAGATCGGTAAATCCACTATTTTACAGCGCATGGAAATCTTGCCCGGCGAGAGTCAAGTGCGCATTTCGCATGAGGTTGACTGGCAAGAACATCACAAGATGCTGCGCGTGGCTTTTTGCAGCAATGTCATGAGTCAGAGTGTGGAATGCGGGATTCAGATGGGCAGGATCAGTCGTAGTGCACGCCCGAAGAATCTCTGGGAAAAAGCGCGTTTCGACTTCCCCGCTCAGGGTTTCATCGCACAAAGCGAGCCGGGGCGTACGGTAGGAATTCTCGCCGCGGGAAAATATGGCTTCTCCGCATTGGAAAATATGATTGATCTCACGTTGCTGAGAAGTCCGGCGGATGTTGATCCTACTGCAGATATCGGTAAACACAGCTACACTTATGGCTTTGTCTGTGAGAATAAGGGAATTGACGAAATGTCCTTGCATACCATGGCGGAAGGCTTGGATAGAGAGCTCATCGCAAAACCCGGCGTGGCGGTGATCAAGCAAATGCCTGATTTGATCGAGCAAAACGGGGTGAATATCTCGACAATCAAGCCGGCCGAAGAGGGCGATGCAATCGTCTTGCGCCTCTATGAACCCGCCGGCAGAGAGACTTTCCCTGTGATAAAGAGCGGCGGAATTCAAAGATGTAATATGATAGAAGAGCCCTTGGAGAGCCTGAGTATGGAAGAGAGCTTCAGAGTAAAACCTTTTGAAATCGTCACGCTTAAATTGGAGAAAAAGAAATGATTCCCTATCCGCGTGAGATTCAGAGTTTGGGCGGGAAGATGTCGCTTCCCAAGCGTTTTGAAGTGATTTGTCCTGATGAGATGTCTTGCTTGGCTGCTTATATTCAACGTTTTAATGAGGCTTATCAGCGTTTGGTGGATGCTTTTCCGGCGTCCGTCTCCAGTGATGTTCGCAAGATCAAGTTGAACCTCATGCCGCGCATTGCCGCAAGCCACAAAGATATGCACATGATCATGATAGATGAAGGCGCTGTCACGCTTTCGGCAAAGAGTGAGAACGGCTTTCGCTATGGACTAACAACGCTGAAGCAGCTTTGTAAGATCGCAGTGAATGCCGGTAGGGATCATCTGGAAACAGCGCGCATCATCGACTATCCCGTTTACGACTATCGTGGGCTGCATCTGGATGTGAGCCGCCATTTCTTTGGCGTTGAAGTGGTGAAAAACTATCTGGATTATATGGATGAGTTCAAGCTCAATCACCTGCATTGGCATCTCAGCGATGATCAGGGTTGGCGCATCGAGAGTACTAAGTTTCCGCTCTTGCACGAGGTCGGTGCATATCGTTATGAAGCCGATGGCAAGCTCTATGGTGGCTATTATTCGCATGAAGAAATCAAGCAGATTTTGGAGTATGCAGAAGGGCTGGGAATCGAGGTCATCCCCGAGATCGATCTCCCCGGGCACACAGTGGCGATGCTTGCTGCATATCCATCGCTGGCGTGCTTCCCACGTGAGTTTGAGGTGGAAACGCACTGGGGCGTCTTCGATGACATTCTCTGCGTGGGCAAGCCGAAGACTGTTAGCTTTTTAGAAGAGCTTTTGGATGAATTATGCGAACTTTTCCCCGGCAGATACTTCCACATAGGCGGCGATGAAGCACCTAAAACGCGTTGGCAAGATTGCCCTAATTGCAAGGCGATGTTAAAGGAGCACGTTCTTCCCGATTTTGAAGCTTTGCAGGGCTGGTTCACCAATGAGATTGTGAAAATCCTGCGCGCAAAAGGCAAGGAAGTGCTCGCTTGGGACGAGGTTTTGGATAGCCCTGTGGATAGCTCCATCATCGCCATGGCTTGGCGCGGGGACGCAAAAGACTCGGCGAAGCTGGCTCTTAAGAATGGCAATCGCTATATCTTGAGCCCAAATTCCATCACCTATTTGGATTGGAGTGCGGGCGAGGGAGAGCCGGGGCGCAAGGAGATCAGCACTTTGGAAAACGTTTATGGCATAGACCCGCAAAGCTATGAGGGAGCGCATCTTTGCCTCGGCATTCAGGCAAATCTCTGGACGGAATATATCCCTGACGAGACTCGGCTTTTTAGGATGCTGCACCCGCGAGCAATGGCTCTGGCGGAGCGCGCTTGGAATCCGAGGTCTGATTATGAAGGATTTCTTTCACGACTAAAAGCTTTGGGAGAATTAAGATGAGAAGACACCTGAAAAATCCCGTGATCACGCGGCATGACATCAAGCTCAAGCATCCCGCTCTGCAGGATGTATCCTCGGTTTTCAATCCCGGCGGAGTGCGGCATGAGGGCAAGTTCCTCCTGCTCTTGCGAGTGCAAAACCGTGCGCGTGAAACCTTCTTCTTGCCGGCAATATCGCTGAAGGGAGTGGAATTCGAGATCTATGACGAGCCGACAAAGATCAAGCATCTTGAGCGTTGTCCGCATAAGATTTATCACATTTATGATGCGCGTATCACAGCCGATAAGGCTGGTTTTTATCATATCTTTGCCGCGATGGACACCGATAAGGGCTGCTTCTTGGGATATTTTAGAAGCACGAACTTTGTTGAGATGGATTTCATCGGTCTCGCTTCAAAGCCGGATGTGCGTAATGGCGTATTGCTTCCGGGGTGCAATCTCCGTTTTGAACGCCCCAATGAAGAGCGCGTTTCCGGTGGGGTGAAAAGCGGCGTGCGAATAATATGTTCAAAAAGTGATAACATGGTGGATTGGGAAGAGATAGGCGAGGTTTTTGCCGGCAGACCACACTATTGGGACGAGCTCATCGGCTCTGGTCCGCCGCCTATTCTCACCGAGGAAGGATGGCTGCACATCTATCACGGAGTGGCTACGCATTTTGGCAGCTCAAATATCTATCAGGCAGGGGTTTCGCTGCATGAAACGGAGCGTCCTTGGATCACCATTGCACGCGGGAGATACAACATCCTGGAGCCGCGTGAAGATTATGAACTTTTGGGGCAAGTGCCGAATGTGGTCTTCCCTTCAGCCGCCATCCCGCACACGGATGATGAAGTGCTAAACATCAACAGTATCATCAACATATATTATGGCGCAGCAGATACTTGCGTGGGGCTCGCCATGGCAACTGTTGGGGAATTAATCGCCCACGCAAAAGCACAATGAGGAGTACTTAATGAAAAGAATTATGTTTGTCTTGCTGCTTTGCCTGGTCTTATTACCGGTCATGGCGCGTGAAATCTTCCCCGTTCCCGTCGGCGACTTTGCTCCGCTGCAATACACGGCGCAAAAGCCCTGTTCACCCATCATCATAGATGGTAAGCTCGATGAAGAATCTTGGCAATTGGTGCCTTTCACCGAAGACTTTGTAGATATCGAGGGTGATCTCAAGCCGCTACCCTATAACAGGACGCGGGTTAAAATGCTCTGGGATGAAGAGGCACTGTACATAGGTGCAGAACTGATCGAACCGCATATCTGGGCGAAGCTTACAGAGCGCGATGCCGTGATCTATCTTGATAACGATATCGAGGTTTTCATCGATCCCGATGGCGATACGCACGACTATTATGAATGGGAAATCAACGCTTTGGGCACACTCTGGGATCTCTTTTTAGTGAAGCCTTATCGCGATAGACAGCAAGTGGCTATAAACGCTTGGGATATTAGAGAGATAGAATATGCCATCCACCTCGATGGGACAGTGAATGATCCCTCGGATATCGACAAGGCTTGGTATGTAGAGATGAAAATCCCGATGGAGGTGCTCAAGGAATGTGCGCACAAACCTGTGCCACCACCAGAAGGAGACTATTGGCGCGTCAACTTTTCACGCGTGCATTGGGATACCGAGATCATTGATGGGGAATACCACAAAATCGAGGGAAAACTTTGCTATAATTGGGTTTGGAGCCCGCAAGGGCTGATCGCCATGCACTATCCCGAACGTTGGGGATTTCTCTTTTTCTCGCATAGCAAAGCAGGTGAATTTGTGCCGGATTATGACATTCCGGATATTGAATTCGCCAAAGAATATCTCAGACAAATCTATTATCTGCAAAAGCAATATCACATGGATCACGGCAAATATGCCAAGCGACTCTGTCAGCTCAAAATCAAGCCATATAGATATTTAGGGAAGAAGATATCGCCCAAGATGACCAATCACTCCCATGGCTATGTCATCTCGCTTAATCCAAAACAGGGCTTGCCTAAGCTTTTCATTCGCGAAGACGGCATGACTTGGCAGGAATAGTTTAGAATATAATCAGATAGACGATCACCAGCAAGAGGAAGCCGAAAAAGCCCAAGAGACCGGCTGTGTCCGACTTTCTCAGTGCAGATCCGCGCCAATAGATATATAAGAAAAGCCCTAAGGGCGGCACAAGAAAGGAGAACATTGCCAGTAAGAGGCTGAGCGGCTCGGCGGTTTTCTTATAGGACTCAACGTGAGCTAAGATGGCTTCGCCGCAATAGATGCAGACAGCCGTCGGGCAATCGATTTCGTTTCCGCAGTTTGAGCAATACATCGGTAACTCCTTTGTTTGATTGTGGCGTAAGATTTTCTGTGATGCAAATAAGACCTTGCTGTGATCTGCTTGGGTCTCGGGTATGTTTTACGATAGTTTTGCTATGGTCTTGGTTTGCCTTGCGATAGTTTTGCTCTTTTGCGACAGCTTCTGTGGTGCCGCACATCATTTCGAAGTTGATTAATTATCCTGAGCCATGTTTAGTTCTATAAAGATAATATATACTGATGGCACACTTTGCGCAAATTAATATTTATTGGGAGCTCAGAGATGGGACCTATCACTCTTGGGAGAAATACATCTTATTGCCCTTGAAACCGTAAAAATCGGCTCATTTTTAATTTTAGTGGGCAAGCCACTTTAAGTCGAATGCATTAAGATGTAATACGTTAAACCAAAACACAAAAACTTTTGTAGCTTCAGT
>DIQS01000022.1:15516-17514 GCA_002427325.1 Cloacimonetes bacterium UBA5456
CACATCATAAGCAGAACATAGGCTGAACCATATAAGGAAGCAGTGGTTTATCCTTATCGCCCATGAGCTTGCTTATCGATATAGAAATAGTATTCAAACATTGAAGATATTTATGACTTTAGTTTTCTTTATTATTTGTTAATCTACCATTTTGAACTTGAGCCTAAAAATCGTGCGCAGCACATGCAATTACATCTCGCCAAGCATCTTCACCACCTAAATGAGCTGATGCTCATGTGGCAACAAGATGTTATTGCCCCAAAGCCCAAAGCCCAAACCCACACACCGCACACTACACCCAGCTCAGAGCCCCAACCCATGCAAATCCTTTCGATTCGTCAAATCTGTGTTCTATTCCCTAATTCACCAAATCGCTAAATCTCCATCCTCCACAAGCTTTGCCCTTGACAAAAATTAGCACTCTAAAAAAGTGTTTGCTAAATCGTCAGATCAGATTAATTTAAATATATAACAAAATAATTGAATTAAATGGAGGATTGGTCATGAAACTGAGACCTATCGAAGATAATGTTGTGGTGAAACTTGCAGCCGCAGCCGAAGAAAAAACTATTGGCGGAATCATTATTCCGGACACAGCAAAAGAAAAACCGCAGATCGCTGAAGTTATTGCGGTCGGCACTGATGAAGACCTTAAAGCCATCGTAAAGGTCGGAGACAAAGTTCTCTATGGCAAATATTCAGGTACAGAAGTTGAGCTTGACGGCGAGAAATATCTCATTCTCTCCAAGAGCGACATACTCGCAATCGTGGAAGGGTGAACAAATGGCTATCATAGAAGTAAATAGTGCCAGCTTTGAAAGCGAAGTATTGCAATGCGACAAGCCTGTTTTAATCGACTTTTGGGCACCTTGGTGCGGACCTTGTAAAGCTCTGAATCCTGTGATCCAAAAGCTCACTGAGGAAGTGGGCGACAACGTAAAGATATGTAAGATAAACATCGATGAGAGCCCGGACATAGCCGGCAAATATTCCATCATGTCCATCCCCACCCTTTTGATCATGAAAGGCGGTGAGCCGGTCGATCAATTGGTCGGATTGGTACAAAAAAATAAGATTATGGATAAGCTTAATCCTCATATCTCTTGATATGGCATAAAAGCATTTAAGGCGAGAGAGCGATCTTTCGCCTTTTTTTATTCGAAAACACTTGACTTATTAAGCACTGATAAAAAGCTTGGTATCCATGAGATAAATTTTTGAAATTCAAAGGAGAATAATAAATGAAAAGAACTTATCAACCCTCAAGACGCGCTCGTAAAAACACACATGGCTTCCGCATCCGCATGGCCAGCAAATCCGGAAGAAAGGTGTTGAGCCGTCGTCGCGCCAAGGGGAGAAAATCTCTCAGCGCATGAACCATGATCCGCTGGATCACATCCCACCCGGAATATGTGGAGTTCTCCAAATGCCGACGCAGCGTGAAGAGCGAGCACTTCAAGCTCTTGCTTCTTCCAGATGCTCAGGGCTCGGCTGTGGGAATAACAATCAGCAAAAAAATAGCCAATGCTGTGGGTCGCAACCTCTTAAAACGCCGAATAAAAGCTTGGTTGCGGGCTTCCGCTATGATTTTGCCCGAGAACTTGAAAATGAACATCATCGCCCAAAAAGGGGCTGCCGACCTGAGTTGGCAGGATTTGTGCGATGAACTTGAGGGGCTTGTGAAGTGCATAAATCAGCAAGGATGATCTTGTCATTACCTGCCTATTTGGTGAAGGCTTTAGTGCGCGGCTATCAGATAGCCCTGTCGCCCTTTTTGCCTAAATCATGTAGGTTCAGTCCGAGCTGTTCTGCCTATGCACTTCTCGCCTATGAACGTTATGGCTTTTTCAGAGCCACATATCTCAGCATCTATCGCATATTGCGTTGCAATCCTTTTTGCAAGGGCGGCTACGACCCTCTGCCTTAGGAGACATTTTGGATAAACAAACTATTATTGCCCTAATCTTGATGTTGCTCGTATATTTCGGGTTTGACACC
>DIQS01000022.1:17658-22638 GCA_002427325.1 Cloacimonetes bacterium UBA5456
TATATTTCGGGTTTGACACCTTTATATGGAAGCCGAAGCGCGATCAAGCGAACGCCGCAGCTCAAATTGAGTCGGTTGAAGAAAGCACCGACGCACAAGACGCTCCCCCCCAAAAGCCTTCATCTATTCCTTTTTCAGAAAGCGGGATAACGACACAACTCACCGACGAAACAGCCCAAGAATATACACTGGAAAACGACAATTTACGCGTGGTATTCAGCTCTCGCGGTGCTGTAATCAGTTCCATTGAACTCAAGCATTATGATGTCACGGAAGGGACGCCGGTTGATTTGGTTCCCGAAAAAAGCGTGATATTAAACAGCAGATTATATCGCCAGGGCGGAAGTTCAGACCTCGACGACATCATCTTTTCCGTCACTGAAAATCAGGACAAAAACGCACTTTTCTTTTATCTGGGAGAAGAGGAAGAGCCGCAGCTCTTGATCAGTTATGAGTTGGACGATTCTTATGGGATAGCGGTGGAATATGATGTGCAGAACATGGGCAATGTCAACGGTTTTCGCGTGAGCTTGGATGCCGGCATCGCTGATAGCGAGCCAAAACCAACCGCTAAAGCACAGGACTATCGTTTCATGTTGAATGCTGATAACAAAGTCTTGAAACTTCCTCTGTCCAAGATGAAAAAAAGTCAGCCTCAAGGCAGTTTCGGCAGTTTTGGCTGGGCAGCATTACGCAGCAAATATTTTACTCTGGCAATTCGTGAAAACGAAGCAGCTCTTTTCAGGAGCTTTTCGGCATGCCTCAATCCCGATACAAGTAATCCCGGCTTTAGTTTAGACAGCTTTAGCAAAGACGCCAAAGCCTCATGGAATCAGAGTTACACCCTCTATGCAGGACCTGCAGACGCCAAGATCCTCCAAGAATATGGGAAGCAGATGGAAAACATAGTCGAACGCGGGGCAAACTGGCTGCGTTGGCTGTCAAACTTCTTTGCCTGGTTCCTCAATTGGCTGCATCGTTATATACCAAATTATGGCGTTGTGATCATCATCTTTGCACTGCTTTTGAAGCTCATGCTTTCGCCTCTCACCGAAAAGAGCATGAAAGCCACTTTCAAAATGCAGGAGATTCAACCAGAATTGAACGCCTTGCAAACGAAGTATAAAGACAATCCGCAGATGCTTCAGCAGGAGATGGGTAAACTCTATAAGGAAGCCGGGGCAAATCCGCTTTCCGGATGCTTGCCGCTACTTCTGCAGATGCCCGTATTCTTCTCACTTTATAGCGTCTTACGCTATTCCATCGATATGAGAAATGCAGGATTTGTCTTTTGGCTGAAAGACCTCTCCGAGCCCGATCCATACCTCATCCTTCCCATTTTGATGGGAATCTTTATGATCATCCAATCGCTGATGACGCAGCCTAAACAGGGTGATCCCGATAAGATGGACGAAAAGCAAAAAGCGGCTCAATCTTCTCAGAAGATGATGACATACATGATGCCTGTCATGATGTTTTTCGTCTTCAAAAACATGCCGGCGGGCTTAGTGTTATATTGGACGATTTTTAACGTGTTCACCATCGCCCATCAATACTATCTACGCAAAAAATTTAGTAAGGACTAATTTAATGACTACCATTGATAGAAGCGGACATAGCGTTGAAGAAATTATCCGCGAGTTTCGCCGTGAGCACACGATTCGTGATCACGAGCTACACTATGAAATACTAAAGAAACCGAGCAAAGGCTTTTTTGGGCTCTTTGCAAATAAGACTGCCGTCGTGCGTTTCAAGCTTCCCAGCGAAGCTGATCGCATCAGGCTTTACACCGAAACTCTCCTGCAAAAGATGGGAGTGAGTTACACAAATATAGCATGCAAAAGCGAGGGCAAGACGCTCTTCCTCACCGTCGAAGGAGTAGTCGAACCCGGCTTTTTGATCGGTAAAAACGGATCAATGCTCGAAACCATCCAATATCTTATCAACCGAACCTTTGAAAACTCAAATGATTATCAAAGAATGTATATCGACGCTGATGACTATCGTAAGCGTCGCGAATCTCAATTCTTAAACAGATATTTACCTCAGATTAATAAGGTGAAAAAGAATCAAGAAACTCTCACCCTCGACCCCATGACCGCCGGCGAAAGAAGAATCATCCACCGCCATGTGGAACGAGACCGCGGGCTGAGAACCCTCACCGTGGGCGAAGGAGATATGAAGAGAGTGATCATCTTCTCTTCCAAACAAAACATCGATGAAGTTCGCAAAAATAGCGGCATCAAAGAAAGACCCGGCAGGGCACCGCGCGCTAAAGGCAAAGCGGGGCAACCCAGAAAAACATTCAAACCCCACGCCGAAAGCAAGTCAAGCGTAAGTCAACAGGCAAAAAAGCAGATACACCGCCCGCGCCGTCCCAAACCCAGACCTCAGAGAGAAGAACATGCTAAAGATTCATAAGATCAACGCAGGCCACTATTGGTCAGACGGCGGAGCTCTCCTCGGCGTACTCCCCTATGCACTGTGGAAAGATAAGACCGAAACCGATGAACTGCGCCGCAAAAAGATGGAGCTCAACCTCGTGCTCATCGAAAGTGGGGATAGACTGATTCTCGTCGATACAGGCATAGGTAATCGCCTGAGCGACAAGCAGAAGAAGATATATCGTCCCAGCGATTTCCTCCTACCCTACGCCCTTTATGAACTTGGATTTAAGGATAAAGATATCACCGATGTGATCATGACGCATCTGCATTTTGACCATGCAGGCGGAGTCATGACCGGCATGGGCGAGAGCGATGTGCACACCTTCCCGCGGGCAAAGTATTGGATTCAAAAGTCGGAATGGGAAATTGCCAAAGCACCGGATGGACTCAATAAAGCAGCTTATGACTTTGAACATCAGCTTTCCAAGATTCGCGTTTGTTGTCAGTTGAATCTCATCGAAGGCGATGTGGAGATTGCAAAAGGAGTGCGCGCCATACACTGCGGCGGGCACACTGTGGGCACGCAATATGTTGAGATTGATGCAGATGACGGATTTTATATCTATGCCGGCGATATTATTGGAACGATGTTTCACACCTCGCCCGCAATCACCTCAGCCTATGACGTTAATCGCAAGGAAACCTTTGCTGCAAAACAGCGTATCTATCAAACTTTGAAGGAAAAGAACGGCACACTCTTGCTTAATCACGATGAAAAGCGTTGGGATGTCCACATCTCTGAATTAAGAGTCTGACTCATAAATTGATTTAAAAAAAGCGTGGGATTTTCATTTGATCCCACGCTAAGCATTAATCAATAGGGAAGCAAGGGCATAGAGGGGGTTGGGGACATGGTCAATAACGGTGAAATTTTCAGCGAATACAGAAATTAAGTCTTAAAGGTCAGCCGGGAGTAGGCGATAGGTTTCTTAGGTGGGTGCATGACAATAGGTATTCTTTTCCTAATGAAGATAGGGTTAATATTACTCCGCTTGATGACACATATGAGGGATTTCCTGATCATTCAGGTCTTAATTCTTTTGATATTGAAGATAGGAAGTTGTTGCAACTGCGAACGCGTACCCTGCAGTTCCAAAGCCAGCTATTTATCAAGGCGCTGACAGTAAATGGTGGGGCTGGAAGGATGCTTTATTAGAGGTTGGTATCTTTGTTCAATTTCCTTGTGAAGAATATGTTGAGGCTAAATATATCAAGAAATTTCCATTACGACAAGATGTTTAAGTTTCCCAAGACGCCCCATCTTGCAAATCTTAGTTTTTCCTCTATCAGGGATGACAAAGTGCTTACAGAGCAAGAGAGGTCGGACTTCTTATCACATGAAGTCACCCTCGAAGAAAAGATAGACGGTGCAAACTTAAGCATTTCTTGTGATGATGAAGGCAATGTTGTAATGCAAAATAGGGGTAATATTGTCTCTGAACCATATTTAGGGCAGTGGAAAGATATTGAGGGGTGGCTTGATGTCCGTCTTGATGATCTCTTTGATGCTCTTGGCACCAGTAAGATAATGTTTGGGGAGTGGTGCTTTGCTATCCATTCGATTGAAAATAATAGTTTGCCGGATTGGTTTATTGCCTTTGATGTATATAATATAAAGGGGAACTGTTTTCTTTCGGTTGAGCGGAGGAATGAGATAGTCGAAAAGGCGGGTTTGAATGCGATTAGGCAGATTGCGCGCGGTGTTTTTAGCTTGGATGAGATTGTAGGTTTCATGGGTAAGTCTGCTTATGGGGAAGGATTGGTTGAAGGGATATATCTGAGGATTGATGAGGGGGATTGGCTGAAGCAGAAGGCGAAGGTGGTGCGGACAGGGTTTACTCAGGCGATTGAGACACATTGGAGTAAGATGCCGCTGAGATTGAATGGATTGAGGGTTTAATTGTTGGGGGCTTGATAGCCCGTAGCACTTGCACTGTTTGGATGTGCTGCGCATATTTTTTAACGGGTTCGTGGACAACAAGATGTTAACCGCCCAAAGAGTAATGAAGATGACGCTCGTTGGAACAGGATGTTCCAGCCCCGGCCGTGTCATGTTGCCCGCCCGAAGAGAGGGATATGCTTTAAAAGTAGTGAGATAGAGCCTACTGAAGTCTGCGCTACCACCGGTTGAATTCGGCGTTTCGGCGGCTCCGACATATTTAGATTGACAAAGAAATGGGGGTTTTGAGCCTTGAGTTTATTGAGGTAAAAAATTTTGAAAAAATCGATAATCATAAAAGGCGCAGCCGAACACAATTTAAAGAACATTGATCTGGAAATTCCGCGGGATAGTCTGGTGGTTTTCACCGGCGTTTCCGGCAGCGGGAAGAGCTCACTTGCTTTTGACACCCTTTATGCCGAGGGTCAACGGCGCTATGTGGAGTCGCTTTCATCCTATGCCCGTCAATTTTTGGGTCAGATGGAAAAGCCCAAGCTTGACTATATCGAGGGTCTTTCGCCGGCGATCTCGATCGAGCAAAAAGCGGGCAGCAAAAATCCGCGTTCGACGGTGGGAACGATCACCGAGATCTAT
>DIQS01000022.1:22802-32307 GCA_002427325.1 Cloacimonetes bacterium UBA5456
GAGATCTATGACTATCTTCGCGTTCTCTATGCGCGGATAGGCAAGCAATATTGCTATCAATGCGGAGATCCCGTGGGTTCACAGACCATTGACGAGATGGTGGATTATCTCATGGAAAAGGCGGAGGGGACGCGCATCCAGATTCTCTCTCCGATTGTCCAAAATCGCAAGGGCGAGCATCGTGACGAGCTGGAAATGCTGAAGATGGAAGGTTTTGTGCGCGCGATGATAAATGGTGAGATTCACGATTTGGAAAGCGAAATCAAGTTAGACAAGCGCAAAAAGCACGACATCGACATCGTGGTGGACAGGTTGGTGATCAAGGATGGGATACAGAGTCGCCTGGCGGAATCTTTGGAGCTTGCGCTGAAGCATGCTTCGGGCTTGGTGGTGATCGACTATCCGGATCAAAAGACACGGGAGACGCTTTCCTCCCAAAACGCCTGCACAAAGTGTAATATCGGCTTTGAAGAGCTGAGTCCGCAGAGCTTTTCTTTCAATAGTCCGATTGGCGCATGTCCCGCCTGCAATGGTTTGGGCTACAAGCTGGAATTTGATCCCGAGCTCATCGTGCCGGATAAAGAGCGGAGCATCATGGACGGCGCCGTGATCCCTTGGGGCAAGTTGGAAGAGAAAAAGGACAGTTGGACGATGAATACCGTGCTCAATCTCGCCAGAGCTTATGATTTCTCCTTAGACGAGCCGTGGGAAAAGCTTTCGGATATCACGAAACAATTGATACTCTATGGTTCAAAGGGGCGGCGCTTCAAGGTTGCCTGGGAGAGTCGGCGCGGCAAAGGCGAATATATGGTGCGTTTTGAGGGGATCATCCCGCAGATGAAGCGGCGCATGCACGAGACGACTTCCGACGATATGCAGACCTATTACATGCAATTCATCAGCGACAAGGCTTGCGATGAATGCGAGGGAAACCGCCTCAAGCCCTCATCCTTAGCGGTGCGCGTGGGGGATAAGTCGATCGGCGAGATTTCGGCGATGAGCGTGAAGAGTGCGCAGAGCTTCTTTGACGAGCTAAAGCTTCGCGGCAATCAATTTGTGATCGCTGAAGAGGTTTTGAAGGAGATCAAGGCGCGCATCAGTTTTTTGAATTCGGTGGGGCTACACTATCTCACGCTGAATCGACGTTCGCCCACTCTTTCGGGTGGGGAGGCACAGCGCATCCGGCTTGCCAGTCAGATCGGCTCACAGCTTGTGGGCGTGATGTATATTCTCGACGAGCCCTCGATTGGCTTGCATCAGCGCGACAATGCAAAGCTCCTAAAGATGTTGCAACAGTTGCGGGATATCGGCAATACCGTGGTGGTTGTGGAACATGATGAGGATACGATGCGTGTGGCGGATCAGATCGTGGATTTTGGGCCGCATGCAGGGGTTCATGGCGGCGAGATCGTGGCACAGGGTAAGTTGAAAGATATCTTGGCGAGTCCAGCATCGCTGACGGGTGCATATCTCTCCGGCAAGATGAGTATTCCCATGCCGGATCGGCGTGTGAAGCGCGATAAGCGCGAGATTTGTATCCTTGGTGCGGCGCAAAACAATCTCAAAAAGATCGACGCGCGGATTCCTTTGGGGATGTTCGTTTGCATCACGGGCGTTTCGGGAAGCGGGAAGAGTTCGCTGATCAATCAGACTTTATATCCCTATCTGCACAATCATTTCTATCGCTCTAATATGAAGGTTGGCGAGATGAAAGAGATCAGCGGCATACAGGACATTGATAAGGTGATAAACATCGATCAACAGCCGATTGGACGCACTCCACGCAGTAATCCTGCAACCTATATCAAGGTCTTTGATGCGATCCGCAATCTCTTTGCCCAGTTGCCGGCTTCAAAGGTTCGCGGCTATGCGCCGGGCAGGTTCTCTTTCAACGTGAAAGGCGGTCGCTGTGAGGCTTGCATGGGGGCGGGGGTGAGGCAGATCGAGATGCACTTTATGGCGGATATCTATGTCACCTGCGAGGTGTGTAAAGGCAAGCGCTATAATACCGAGACGCTTTCCGTGCGCTATAAGGGCAAAAATATCGCCGAGGTCTTGGATCTGGACGTTCAGGAGGCGATTGAGTTTTTCGAGAATATTCCGGCGATTTATAACAAGCTGAAAACCTTGCGCGAGGTGGGCTTGGATTACATCAAGTTAGGACAGCCCAGCACGACACTTTCCGGCGGGGAGGCACAGCGCATCAAGCTCTCGCGTGAGCTCAGCCGTCCTTCCACGGGGAGCACGCTATATCTGCTCGATGAGCCTACGACGGGGCTTCATTTTGATGATATTAAGAAGCTTTTGCAGGTGCTCACGAAGCTGGTGGCGATGGGGAATACGGTGGTGGTGATCGAGCATAATCTGGACGTGATCAAATGTGCTGATTGGATCATTGACCTTGGTCCCGAGGGTGGCGACGAGGGCGGCAGGATCATCGCAGAAGGCGGGTTGGAAGACATTATGAACTCACCGGAAAGTGCGACGGGTGAATTTTTGAAGAGGCATATCCTGCGTAGTGAGGAAGCAAAGCCAAAGGTGAGAAAGGCGAAGAAAAATGTTGGTTAGATTCAGCTATCAGCCGCCTACCGCCGGCAATCATGAAGTTGGGCTCGCGGGGGATTTCACGCATTGGAAGATTTTCGCGCTGCAGGAATATGGCGGGGTCTATCACATCGATCTGGAGTTGGAGCCGGGCAGCTATCTCTATAAATTCATAGTAGATGGAGTGTGGCAGCGGGATATGATGAATCCGCTGTTTGAGGGCGATCCTTTCGGTGGGGAAAATTCGCGCATTTTGGTGACGGAGCCCGCGCGCTTGCGGAGTAAAAGGGAGATTCAAAAGCTGCTCAAGGGCGAGAATGTGGCGGATTTCTTTTCCTGTCATCGTGAAAGTGAGGATTTGTTTGAGATCAGATTTGCGTGGTTCGAGGGTTTTGCCGATGATGTTTTTCTCTGTTTTGAAGAGCAGGAGGTCAGGCTCTATCCGCTGGGAATAAAGAAAGATATGCGGGTCTGGAGTGCCATGATCAGGCGTGAGGATTTCGGGGATTTCTGCCTTCGTTTGCGGCATAAAGGCAAGACCTATTATCACGATACGCATGGCTTTTTTCGGGAAAATCAGCCGCAGAAGGATATCCGGCTATCGCCTGATGAAAAAGCTGTTTTCAAGGCACCGGATTGGCTGGATGGCGGGGTGATCTATCAGATCTTTATGGATAGATTTTATAATGGTGATGCTTCCAAAAATCAGGATTTTCAAGAGAGCTATTACGAGAATAGTCGCTCCCTGCCGCCGATGGGGCAATATCTGCCTAAGCATCGTGAATATTTTCACTTTGTGGAGGATTGGTATGACACGGCGGGCTTGAAACAGAGTCCGTGGCTGCCGGAGGGGAATCCGGATTGGTGGAGTTTCTATGGTGGAGACATCCCCGGGGTGGTGCAAAAGCTGGACTATCTCACCGATCTGGGCGTGAATATCCTCTATTTCAATCCGCTCTGGGAGGCGAAGTCAAATCATAAATATGATGCGGCAGATTTTGCGCGGGTGGACCCTCATTTTGGTAGTGAGGCTGAGCTCAAAGAGCTTGTGGCGCAGGCACATAAGCGGGGGATGCGGGTAGTGCTGGATGTGGCATTCAATCATAGTGGGGAGAGTTTTTGGGCTTTTCGGGACACCGTGGAAAAGGGACCCGATTCGCCGTATTGGGATTGGTATGATTGGCATATCTGGCCTCTGCCTCAGCCGCTTCCACCGGACTTTCAGCCTAAAGAGCACTATCAATGCTGGTGGGGAATTAAGGACATGCCGGATTTGAATTTCGATCTTGCGCGCAGTCATCCTTTTGAGAATTATGTGCGAGATATCGAGAATGCCGAGGTGAATTGGCCCTTGGTGAATCACATTCTGGAAAGTGCCGAGTGGTGGATTGCGCAGATCGGGATGGATGGCTTTCGCTTGGACGTGCCGGATGAGGTGCCGTGGTGGTTTTGGGAGCT
Source organism: Cloacimonetes bacterium UBA5456 (assembly GCA_002427325.1). GTDB lineage: Bacteria > Cloacimonadota > Cloacimonadia > Cloacimonadales > Cloacimonadaceae > UBA5456. Next base: position 26,805 of record DIQS01000022.1, read on the forward strand.
ATTTAATCAGCGGATCAAGGCGATCAAGCCGGATGCGTGGTTGGTGGGAGAAATTTGGTATAATGCCGAGGCATGGGTGTCGCCGCGCTATTTTGATTCCGTGATGAATTATGCTTATTTCAAGAATCCCGCGCTGGAGTTCTTTGTGATGAAAGCGATCGCTAAGGCGGAATTTGAGCGCAAGATTGAGGAAGGCTTGGCGGCATATCCGAGAGCGGCGACGAGGGCGATGATGAACCTTTTGGGGAGTCACGATACGATCCGCATCATGGAGATCGCCGAGGGGGAGACGATCCTGGTGAAGCGGGCGGTGTTCTTCCAGATGAGCTTCCCGGGCGTGCCCCATATCTATTACGGCGATGAGATCGGGATGTTTGGCGGGAAAGACCCGGATAATCGCCGACCATTTTATTGGAAATATTCTTCTGATGAGGCGGCGTTGGATTTGCGGGATTTCTATAGGCGCTTGATTGCGCTGAGGCGGGAGAATGCGCTCTTGCAAAAGGGACGATTTGAATTTATCAAAAGCCCGCAAGAGCTTCTGGCTTTTAGGAGATATGATGAGACGGGGAGTGTCACCTGCTTGATTAATCTCAGCGAAAAACCGCAATTCTATGGTCAAAAAGGGAAGATTATCTTCGCCGAAGGTGAGATCGAAGAATTAAGCCAAGGTCTGAGACTCGCCGCTCACACAATGTGTGTGATCACTTAGTCAGTTATTTAGTTTGTAGTTCCTTAGTTCCTTAGTTCCTTAGTTCCTTAGTTCCTTAGTTGTTTAGTATGTAGTTCCTGATTTTTTAGTTACTTGGTTCGTAGTTACTTAGTTGTTTAGTTCCTTAGTTCTTTCGTAGTGCTGGATTTATCCGGCCGTTGTGTGGACTTCAATCCACTCTAATTGACAATGTGCCAAGCACATCCCTCTCTTTTGGGCGGGCAACATCCTGTTGCCCGAGAAAACGCAGTTTTCTTCTTGATCGGAGTAAGTTCCCCGTTGCCACACCAAGCGCTTGATAAGGATGAGCTGACGCTCATGCGGCAACAAGATGTTACCGCCCCAAAAAGGAGTGCGCTTTGCGCACGGTCATCAAAGCCGGTTGAAGTCAGCGGTACGGTCGGTTAAAGCCAGCGTTATGAACACCTTAGCTGCTCATCCCGCGACAGCAGCGAAGCTCTCTCGTAGCTCGTAACTCGTCACTACTTCAAAACTTTCTCAACCCTCGGCGCCATCAACCTATAAGGCTGTGGAAAATCCGTTCCCAAGAGCGGGCGGGCATATTCCCTGAAAGCATCCGTGATATGATTTCCGGCTTCATTGATGAAATTATCCGGCATGGATTTGGTGTGACGCGCTACATCGGAGAGTTTTTCGAGTCTATATTCCACGGCGTAGTTGCCGATTCTATTGATGGAAACCGAGCCATCTTTATTGTCAATGAGGGCAAAGTGCACGGCTTTTGCGCCCACTTCGCGGGCTTCACGTTGGTCGATATCGGAAACACAGCCGAGGAAGGAGCGTTGCAGATAGCCGAAAGTGTCGCTGCGCACGCGTTTGATATTGAGTTTATCGCGCACGAGATCTGCCAAGAGGTCGCCCAAGATGCCGGTTCCGGAGAGTTGCACGTTGCCATGAGCGTCTTTTTCCACGTTTTCGGTGAGTTGTGCGATGATGGGCATTCCGCTTTCATCGGAGATTCCTTCGGAGACGGCGACGATGCATCTGCCGTGGCGGTCGAAGCATTCTTTCACATCTTTTAGGAACTTTTCTTGGGTGAAGGGGCGTTCGGGCAAATAGATGAGGTGTGGGCCATCGTCCTCATATTTCTGAGCCATGGCGGCTGCGGCGGTGAGGAATCCGGCGTGTCTGCCCATCACGATGCCGATATAGACTCCGGGTAGGGCGCGGTTGTCGAGATTCACTCCGGCAAAAGCGGAGGCGACAAAGCGGGCGGCAGAGCCAAAGCCGGGGGTATGGTCGCTGACAAGGAGGTCGTTGTCGATAGTTTTTGGGATGTGGATGGCGCGGAAATCATAGTCGCTATTTTGAGCTTCTTCGTTTACGATGCGCACGGTATCTGCGGAGTCGTTGCCGCCGATGTAGAAGAAATAACGGATGTCGTGAGCTTTGAGCACCTTCACGATTTCCTTGCAATAGGCTTGGTCTGGCTTATCGCGCGTGGTGAGCAGCGCACTGGATGGGGTCTGGGCGATGAGTTCGAGGTTTTGTTGCGTCTCTTGTGTGAGATCGATAAAGTCTTCATTGATAATGCCATGCACGCCATGCAGGGCACCATATATTCTGGTCACTTGGGGGAATTTGCGCGCTTCGAGCACGGCTCCCACGAGGGATTGATTGATCACAGCGGTAGGTCCGCCGCCTTGAGCGATTAAAACTTTTCCTTGCATTTTCATCAAGATTCTCCTTTGGCATTGCCGATATTATTATTTGCAGTCAAGGTTTATTCAGGGCTGATATTTTGTCCAGCAGAAAAAAGCTTGCCTAAAAATGCGAACTAAAAACAATGTCTTTAGGAGATATTATGAGCTACATTGTGCTTGCCAGAAAATACAGACCGCAAAACTTCTCAGAGGTTTATGCGCAGGATCATGTAACGCAGATTTTGCAAAGTGCGTTGGAATCCGGACGCATCGCGCATGCATACCTTTTCACGGGACCGCGCGGCGTTGGGAAAACCTCATTGGCGCGAATCATGGCAAAAAGCCTGAATTGCGAGACGGGACCTACCTCTCATCCCTGTAATGTGTGCGTGAATTGCACAGAAATCACCGCCGGTGTTTCGCCGGATGTGATCGAGATCGACGGCGCCAGCAATACCGGCGTGGACGACATCCGTGAATTGCAAAGAGAATTGCTCTATGCGGCGAGCGGTGCAAAATATAAGATTTATATCATCGACGAAGTGCATATGCTTTCCAAGAATGCCTTTAATGCGCTGCTCAAGACTTTGGAAGAGCCACCGCCGAATGTGATCTTCATCTTTGCCACGACGGAGCCGCAGAAGGTTTTGCCCACGATCATTTCGCGCTGTCAACGCTATGATTTCAAGCGCATTCCCGTGGAGGCAATCGTGCAGAGGCTGGCGGATCTTGCGCAAAAGGAAAACATCACCATCGATGAAGATTCACTGTATCTCATTGCGCGTAAGGCAGATGGCGGGATGAGAGATGCCCTTTCGCTCTTGGATCAGACCATCAGTTATTGCGGGGATAAGATTGAGATTGCACAGGTTAGGCAGATCTTTGGCATGATTCCCACTCAGGTATATTTTGAATTTATGCAAAAAATCAAGGAAGGCGAGACGGCGGGGATTGTCACGAGGCTGCACGCCATTTTCGAAGAAGGGATGGATTTGCAGGAATTTCTCTCGGGGATGCTGGAATATCTGCGCTTGGTTTTGCTCTTTAATATCGGTGTTCAACTTCGCGATATCGGCTCTGATGAGATGAATCTCTATAGCGAAATTGCGAAGATGTTTTCGCAGAGTGAATTGCTCTATGTGGTGAGTCAACTGATTAAAACAAAGAACGATATCAAACAAAGCGGCAATCCCTATCTGCTCATTGAGGCGATGATGATCAAGCTTTCGCGCATGGATGAGATGGAGGATATCGGGGTTTTGATCGAGTCACTCAAGCATGGTGGCTCGCTTAGTGCACCAAAAATGCAGAAAGCTGCGCCGATTGGGAATCGTCCTGAGCCGCAACGGGCTCCGGCTAAGGCAACGCCACGCGCTCAGAGCAGTGCTCCGCTGCCTGAAGCTCCTGTTTCATCGGCTCCTTCTACTCCGGTTTCACCGCGTGCTCAGAGTTTTGCTCCGAAGGAAGAACTGCCATTGACCGTTACGCCGGAGTCGGTCGATCCCGTGGAAGATGATGAAACGCAAGTAATTGAATGCAATCTGGAGAGTCTTAAAAAGAATTGGGGCAAGCTGCTTTCTCGCGTCAAAAAGCAAAGCATGATGGCATTTATCGCCTTGGATAAAAGCGAGATTTTGTCTTTGGGCGAGAGAGTTTTGGCTTTGAAAGCAAGCGACAATACAAATATGATGGCATTAAACAAAAATCAAGAAATCATAGAAAAAGAAATTGAAAAACTTACAGGGAAGAAGCTGGTGCTAAAGCCTACTCTCGATGACGATTATGTCGCTCCGAGCGAGGTGGAAATCAAGCGCAAGACCATAGACGAGATCAAGGCGGAAAACCCTGAATTAGCGGAATTCATCAATGAAACGCAAGCGAGGTTGGTCTGATATTCAGCATTATTTTTGCCGTATTCACTTTGGCATATTTCGTCTTATTAATCTGGCTGGCGGTGGGGCTGAGACGAAGTTTGCCCCCCATAGGTGCTACCAAGGATGCAGCTCAGGAGCCCATCAGCATAATTATTGCCGCAAGAAATGAGGAGAATAATCTTGCTCGGCTTTTGACCTCAATCGCACAATTAGAGCCCATTGAGGCAGATTATGAAGTGATCATCGTGAATGACCATTCCCGGGATGAAAGCCTGGAAATCCTGAGGAAATGGGAGGGGCAGTTCGGCATTCGCGTGATCGATCATCAGGAAAGAATGCCGGGTTTTGTGGGCAAAAAAGCGGCGCTGCAAAAGGGCATTGAGGCTGCAAAATATGATATCTTAGCATTCACCGATGCGGATTGTAAATTGCCGCCTACTTGGCTCAAGGAAATCTCACGCGTGATGGACAATGAAACCGACTACATTTTGGGATATTCCACCATCTATCGCAACGATGCGGATACCGATCTCAGGCTGGAAAACTTTGAGCGAAGCGCATATTTCATCCTCGCTGCGGCGGGGATTGCACACCGAAAGCCAATCACATCAAGTGCTTGTAATATGATCTATCGCAAGTCGCTCTTTGAAAAGTCGGGCGGATTTGAGGGGATCAGCGAGATCAGGAGCGGGGATGATGATCTCTTGCTCATGAAAATGATGCCGAATATCCGTAAGGCTTATTACAATCCTTCGCGCTATATGCAGGTGGATTGTTTTGAGAAGCGCGATTTTGAGACGGTGCATAATAAGCGTATTCGCCAAGCCTCGAAATTCAAATATCATCCGCGTTTTGTGCAGGTGCTTTCGGCGATGATATTCATCTATTTTGCTATGTTTTATGTGGGCTTGATCAGCTTGTTTTTCCCCAGTAGAAGTCTTATTATTCTGATTGCCATCACGTTGAAATTTATCTTTGAATTGACGCTGAGCCAAAGGCACCTGGCACTGGCGAAAAAGACGCATATCGGAATACTCTATTTCATGTATGTGGTGGCGTTCCCGCTGCAATATCTCTTCTATGCGATAAGGGGCACTCTCGGAAAATATAAGTGGTAAATAGTTAGTAACGCTGGCTTTATCCGGCCTGGTGGATTGCAAAGGTCCCCGTTTGCACTTTAAAAAACCTCGACACGAGGACGTGTCGAATCCAACACCAACCTTTGGGCAGGCAACATCTTGTCAAGTCCTGAA
>DIQS01000001.1:0-10675 GCA_002427325.1 Cloacimonetes bacterium UBA5456
GGCGACCCATGCGAAAGCTATAATATAATGTATCTTAGCTATCTTTTTATGAATGACTATTATTTTGCATATTTTTATGTGATTTTAAGTGGAAGCCAGTGATTTGTAGTTTTTTTGATGAATAAATATAAACTCAAGATATTCTTTTGAAGTGCTGAACCAATGTTTTGCTCCAGAGCTTGAGCTACTATCCAAAAGCCAAGGTTCAGAAATCAGATATTAACTAAGTTTGTATAGAATGAAATTTAACAAAGACTCGGGCAGATAGGTTCTCAGTTGCAAGATGAGCAGCTTATCCTCAAATTCGGGCAGGAGTTTAACGGCATCTTTCGCCGTGCAGAGGAGATAATCTGCATCGCGTGCGCGGATTTGGTCTCTAATCTCATCCGATGAAAAGTCTTGATGATCCGCAAAGAGCATCTCGTTTTGCCAGCTTATGCCCAGTGCCTGTGCCCCTCTTTTGAAAGAGCGGGGATCGGCTATGCCGCAAAGCAGAGTAATCCTCTTATCTTGCAGGCTGACAGGGTCAATTTCCTCACCTTTATGGATGATGCTATCATTTGTGCTGTGAACTTCAAAGAATGCGTCCGTGCGCTCTTGTAGCTTTAGTTTCAGTTTGAGATTCGGCTCGTTCATCGGCTTGTGGTGAAAGATTATGATGCAATCCTTGTCGATTGCCGAAAGGTTTTCACGCAGATATCCGGCGGGGATGATGAAGCCATTGCCCAAGCCGGTCTCGCTGTCAAAAACAAGGATATCTATATCGCGCTGAACCTTGAGATGTTGGAAGGCGTCATCGAGGATAACGGTGTCGATTTCTAAGTTTTCGGCAAAGTGAAGCGTGCGTTGGCGATCACGTCCGCAGATCACGGGGATGCCGAGGAGAGCTCGCGCGGCTTCGATTGCTTCATCACCGGCTTTTGGGGAGATTCTTTCGAGAGTTCCGTCCGAGATCAGGGTAGCCCCTTCTTCAATGGCAGATTTATAGCCTCGGGATGAATATAAGACCTTCATGCCTCGTTCTTTGAGGGCAAGAGCCAAAGCGATGGAGACGGGCGTCTTGCCGCTGCCTCCCATGCTGAGATTGCCGACGCTGATTACCTTGCAAGTGGATTTGTATCCCTTGCCGGAGAGTAATCTGCGTCTGACAAACATATATGAGGCATAGGCAAGAGACGCCGGCCAAAGAAGATAGCTGAGTCCCGAGCGGGACATTAAATGTTTTTGAGCAAAAGCCTCTTTATTCACGTTCGCTGAGCTTTTTATCGATCAAAGCAATGAGTTTATCGATGTCAAAGGGCTTAAATATCACATCTTTGAGCCCATCGACTTTGGCGCGCACGAGGACGTGGTTGGGATCATAACCAAAGCCCGTCATCATAATCACGGGGATATTGGGGTCATAATCTTTCACGCGCCCAAAGAGATCATATCCGTCCATATCCGGCATGGCGATATCGGTGAGCACGAGGTTGATGCGCCCGCTGAGCAAGAGTTGCAGAGCACCAAAGCCATTACCGAAAGCCTGAACATCCCAGTCAGGACGCAAGGCTTGCAGCTCATAACGAAGGTTTTCTAAAAGTTCCGGCTCGTCGTCAACAATACAGATAAGCGGCTTCATGATAGGTCCTTTCCGGTGATGATTTTGTGGGCAACGAGATATTTGTCGCGGGTTTTCATGATGATTTCTTCGGGTAGTTTGGGTGCGGGAGGATTCTTATCCCAGCCGCTTTGGGTGAGGAAATCGCGGATATATTGTTTATCAAAGCTATTAGGGCTTTTGCCGATCTGATAGCTTTCGATCTCCCAAAAGCGGGAGGAGTCGGGGGTGAGGCATTCATCAATGAGCATGATTTCACCGCCGATGACGCCAAATTCAAACTTGGTATCGGCGAGGATGATGCCTTCTTTCAAGAGAAGATCGTGGGCATAATTATAGAGTTCTAAGGATTTATCCTTGATGAAGCGACCAATCCATTCATCCATGTGTTGGAGCATATCGCGGTAGGAGATATTGATGTCGTGCCCGCTTTCTGCCTTGGTGGAAGGCGTGAAAAGCGGCTTGGGAAACTTCTGACTTTCCTGGAGTTCTTCAGCGATCATCATTCCGCCAACCGTGTTTGTGCGGCGATATTCGCTCCATGCCGAGCCGCTGATATAGCCGCGCACGATGCATTCAAAGGGGATGACGCGTGTCTTTTTCACGAGCATCGAGCGTCCGCGAAGCTGCTCTTCAAAGGGTTGCAGCTCCTCTGGATAATCGGCGATATCATCGCTGATAAAGTGATTTGGCACGATGTCTTTGGTGGATTTAAAAAAGTGGGCAGAGATTTGGTTGAGAATCTTACCCTTATCCGGGATAATGTCGTCGAAAACAACATCGAAGGCGGAGATTCGATCGCTGGTGACGATGAGCATTGTGTCGCCCAAGTCATACAGTTCACGAACCTTACCTTGCTTGACTGCTTTCACGATACTGAGGTTTTCAAGCTTTTGAGGCATTATTTAGCTCCCTTATATAATCATATATTATTTTCATTTCATCACATTTTGATAGAGGCAAGGCAAGGGTTTCATTCGGGCGATATTCCGGGGAATCTGCGGGGAAGTGGTAATATCGCGAGCCCAGTCTTGCTTCCAAAAGCTGTCCATTGCGGATCAATAGATCATCATTCTCAAAGTTCAAATCTTTTGCGACATATAGGAAATTCAGCCAATCACGATAGTCGCTGAGGAGTTCAATCTCATCGTTTAAAAGGTCCGCTTTGATGAATTCCAGATCGTTAAAATAGCTGTCCCGCTCTTTTTGCAGCATCTCGAGAACTCCATTGTTGGGGTGCATCCAAGCTTCTTTGAGGAGGCTATCCAGCTTGTCTAAATCGTGCACGCTCTTACTTTCTTTGGAAGGATTCAGCACCAGACACCAGCCGCGGCAGACATCGCGGTCAAACTTGTCGCAAGGATAGCTGCCCGTCTCGCAATGAGGCAATTTCAAGGTGCGCGAGATGGTATCCATCATCTCGGCGAGGAAGAATCTGCTGCGGAAGGGACCGATGTATTGCCAATCGTCATTGGTGTGCTCTTCGATGCTCACGAAGGGGAAACGGTGGCTATCAATGCCGAGATAGACATAGTTTTCCCAAGGCACAATGCGGTTTTGATATTCCGGTGCATTGTCCGAAACAAAGCTTTTTTGCAAGATGAGGGCGGCGAAGCTGCTCTCCAATGTTTCATAGGAAAGAAAGTTTGCCCGCTGCATCATCTCGGCGATGAGCTTATCATCTTGGGTGCGCTGGGAAAAGGTGTTGAGCCGACCTAAGAGGCGTGCGCTTATTCCCGAATATAGCGGTTTCTCATCCTCGGCGAGGACATAGAAGACCCAGCCTTTGGGAAGCCCTAAGGAATTGAAGTCTGTGTTTTTATCAATTTGTCTGCTAATCATAAAGCCAATCTAATTTATTTTTGAGATATGTCAAAGATTTTAGTTGCACGTTCCACTCACATTGCTGTTACGATGATCTTTCGGATGCGTTTTGTGAGCAACACAAGCAGCAAAGTAAAGCCGATCATCAGGGTGGAAAGTGCGTTGATCGTGGTAATCGTACCGCGACGGATGGTGCCTTCCACATAGATGGGCAGGGTGTCAAATCCGCGTCCGGAGGTAAAGAAAGTGATGATAAAATCATCAATAGAAAGAGTGAAAGAAAGCAGTGCCGCAGCAATGATCCCCGGCATCATCAGGGGAAACTTGATCTTCCAAAAGATATAAGAAGGGCGTGCACCGAGATCGGCAGCGGCTTCGACCAGTGAGTAGTCAAAACCTTCCAGCCGAGATTGGATCACGATCGCCGTATAGGAGACGCAAAAAGTGATGTGGGCGATGAGAACGGTGAACATTCCGGTATTCACGCGGGTGAAATTAAAGAGCAGCGCCAGCGAGACGCCCATAAGTATGTCCGGGATCATCAAAGGGGTATAGATCAGCGCCAAGACGCCCTTGCGTCCCGAGAATTTCTTGTTCTCCAGCCCTAAAGCGGTGAGTATGCCCAGCGCGGTTGAAATGAGTGTGCTAAGTCCAGCGATGATCATAGTGTTCCAAAACGCCTCTTGAATGGCTTTATTTTGGGAAAGCTGCTGATAGTATTTGAGCGTGAAACCTTGCCAGCCGGTGACTATCCTCGCATCATTGAAACTAAAGATGATCAGGATGAGGATCGGGATATACAAAAATGCCATCACGAGGCTAAAGACGGTGAGATTCATCCCCTCAAAGAAGCGTGTTCTCAGTGGTTTCATCAGTATTGCCTCCTGCGTTTGTGGTGCCTATACAAGCCATAAAAGATGAGTAGCATCAGGGTAACCAATAAGAGCAAGGTGAGCGAAAGAGCGGACGCCATAGGCCAATTTCGAGGGATGTTCTTGATCTTATAGGTGATGATTTGCCCCACATATAAAGACTTTTGATTTCCTACCAGTTGGGGGATTAGATATGCGCCCAAGGAGGGGATGAAGACGAGGATTGTTCCCGCAAATATGCCTTCGACAGAGAGGGGGAGAGTGATCCGGAAAAAGGCTTTGACTTCGTTTGCGCCGAGGTCCATCGCCGCTTGTAGAAGCGTGAAATCCAGCTTTTCAAGAACGCTGTATAGGGGCAAAATCATGTAGGGGAGATAGACATAGACCATCACCAAGATCACCGCCAAGTCCGTTCTCAAGATCTCAATCGGCTGGGAGATCAAGCCTGTTCCCATCAACATCTGATTCATCACCCCGCTATAGGAGAGGAATATGCGCCAGGAAAAGATGCGGATGATGAGATTTGTCCAAAATGGGATGATGATGAAGATGAGCAGGATGTTTTTGAGTGCTTCCTTGGCGCGTGCGATGTAATATGCCACGGGAAAACCTAAGAGGATGCAGAGGATGGTGGTGTATAATGCCAGCTTGAAGGACTGGAAAAAGCTCTTGAAATAGCCGCCGCTGATGACCTGTCGATAGGCATCGAGGGAGACTTCAAATTTCACGTCATAGGTGTCCGGAGTGAGGAAGCTGTAGATGATGACGATGAGATAGGGGATGAGGAAGAAAACGCTTAACCAAATCACAGTGGGGAGGCTGAGCAACCAACTGCTGCGATTGCTCTTTTTTTCCAGCACCGCTTCGCGTGAAGCCGACATCAGCTTTTGCTCCGTTTGAGATATCTACGCATGCCGCTAACTTCGTCGAACTCTTCGGCTTCGGAGATGTCAAGGTCTTTGACTTCTATCTGCCAAGTGTCTGAATCATGCCAAAATAGCCAGACTTCTTCTTCCCAGTCGGGTGCTTGGTCGTCGAAATAAACTCGTTTGTGTTGAGAGAATACGCGAAATTTGAGCTGACCGACGCGAACGATGTATTGCGTGTGCGTTCCTAAATAGAGGATGTCTTCGATCACGCCTTTGATGAAGTTGATGTCATCTTGTTCCCTAGGTTTGTTGCGAGAGATGGCGATCTTCTCCGGCCTCAAACTCAGCATGACTTGTTCGCCTACTTCCGGCGCATATTGGAAACTGGAATCTATGTCAAAGAAATTGCCTTCGCCATCGGGACAATTTAGCTCCAAATAGTCTTCGTGAACGGTTGTCACTTCCCCGCGAATCATGTTTGTGTCACCGATGAAATAGGCGGAAAAGATGCTGGCGGGACGCTCGTAGATGTCGTCCGGCGGGCCGGATTGCACGATCCTGCCGTTGTTCATCACGGCAAGACGGTCCGAGATGCTCATGGCTTCGCTTTGATCGTGGGTGACATAGATGAAGGTGATGCCCACGGCGTCGTGGATATTCATGAGTTCTATCAGCATGTGTTGGCGCAATTTGAGGTCTAAGGCGGCAAGCGGCTCGTCAAGAAGCAGAACACGAGGATTATTTATCAAAGCGCGGGCGATTGCGATGCGTTGCTTTTGTCCGCCGGAGATCTGATTGGGGGACTTTTCTGCTTGATCCTGCATTTTGACCAATTTGAGCATCTCATGAACTCTGTCGCGAATTTCGGCTTTGGGAACCTTTTTTACGAGCAAACCAAAGGCGACGTTGTCATAGAGACTCATGTGGGGAAAGAGTGAATAGTTTTGAAAGATGGTGTTTACTTCACGTTTATACGGTGCTTGATGGGTGATATCGGTTTGACCGAGCATGATTGAGCCATCCGTGGGCATCTCAAATCCGGCAATCATTCTCAGAAGCGTAGTTTTGCCGCAGCCGCTGGGACCCAAGAAAGAAAAGAGCTCACCGCTGTTGATGGTGAGGCTGACATCGTCCACCGCACGAAAGCTGCCAAAGTCTTTGCTGACATTCTTTAAAATAATATCTGCCAATTCTTTCCTCGTTCATATTTTATTTCAGCCGAGGGATATATTTGCCTCAAATAACACTCAGCCTTTATAGTATCAAATTTATTGAGACTGTATATTAGTCAAGAGATTAGTTAAGTGGGAGAGTTGCTTGTTCAAAGCGGAGGAAATTTCTGAGCAAAGCATAGGCAAAAAAGGCTGTCATAAAATCGTGGGCAAAAAAATACAGTGGGGAATACCGGGGAGGTATCCCCACTGCTCGGAGGGCATTCTATGTAGGGTCTGTAGGCTGTTTACAAGGTGGTAAAAAGCGGTTTTCTTGTCAAGGGAAAAGTGATGATTATTTTCAATCTCACTATGGAAACATTTCCACAGTTGCTCACGGAAGCACGAGTAGCTTAGTATTCAGGCTATGTTGGCCGGTGTTGATATTTATAAAATATATTCCTGCCGACACGACAGAGCCCTTCCTATCCTTGAGATCCCAGGTGAAGTTTTCGCCTGTTTTTGGCATCCGCATCTTCTGAACAAGCTGACCTCTGAGATTGAATACTCTAAGCTGAGCCGAGCTTGTTTCTTCAGAAATAACTTTTATCTGCAGATTGTTTCCACGGCGGATAGGGTTTGGCCAGATATTTGAGAGCAATGCTTGCGGGGTCGTTTCTGAGGATGCGACTCCTGTTTGGGTTAAGGGAACTTCTTGCCAGGAGCCTTCTTCAGGCCAATATCCGACATTGCCATATAGGTCTTGTGCAGTGATTTGGTAGTATAGATTTTGCATTCCATCAGCAAATGCCATATTGAGGGAAGCCAGCCAAACATCGTTATCTATGCGATCCATGGGGATGCTCATGGCTTCCATTTCATCGGCAAAATAGTGCAGGGTTGCGCTTTCAACGCCTGTGTCATCGCTGATCTGGGCAACAAGGCTGAGATTGAGTTCTCCTTGATAGGTAGGCGGGTTGTGTTGCACGATGGGCGGAGTGTTATCTCCATAGATGCTAAAGAGGTGCGGCTCTTTTTCGGCAAATTGAGGATGACTACGATTTCTGCCGGATTGGTCTGCTGCGTAGATATAATATCTTATGCTATCGCCGGGGCATAGCTCAGTGAGTTCGGCGCGAAAGTTGATCCCGTCCTGCCGGATAAGCGGGACGCTATCCCAAGCACCGGAGTTGATTTTGAGGGCGACAAACAGCGAGTCTGAATATAGTTCTGCTCCGCTATGGGCGATGATTTGTGCATTTATCTCATAGCTATTTCTTTGGTTTTGCACGCCGAAATAAGGCATGTGTGCGATGTGGAGCATATCCTTGTCCGGCACTTCATGAGTCCTACAATGCAAGGCATCCGTGCTCAACCAAGGCGTTGATGAGGCACCGGGCACTCCGATCACCTCATATCCCGGCATTGCATTGCGATATACTTCCAAAGCAGGGTTGTCCGCAGAGCTGTTTGTGATTGGGACAAAGACCTTGTTATTGAGGATGAGCGAATTGCTGTAAGGTTGGTCTTGTGGAGTGTTCACCCGATAGACTCGATATGGATATCCCCAAGCGCAAAGCTGATTTGCAAAGTAGTCTGCAGTGGCTTCCAGCGCTGCATAGCGGGCGTGGGAAGCCGGGACGCTGCGGATGAGAACCTTATCCGGTGCGAGGTATTTTCCCCAACAATCAACGTGATCAATATAGGTGTTATTTGGGTCTTGCACCACATAGTAGTTTTCAATTCCCAAAAAGCTTTGCATGAGTGCGTTCACGTTTGCTTGATTATTGCTGTTTTCGGTGTAGGCAATGTGTGACTGAATTGCGCTATTGATGCCATCCGTCATATAGTTTCCGCCGGTCTGATAGAGATTCATTCCATAATAGGGCAGGTCAAAATGATCGGCATAAGCTTGCGGCACGAGTTCGTCACCGGGACGCGGTCTATTATAACGAAAGTCCACCACAGCATAGTCGCCATTCCCATCATAGATGAACCATGGCGAATAGTCTCGCGTCCAATAGGAATCCGTCGATACCGTCAAAAAGCTGAGATTGTCCATGTTCACGCCGGCCGATTGAAAGGCGTTTGTTGCAGCATTTTGATAATAAGTGCCGGCAACGATGCAGATGACCTCAGCCGTGTTTGAAAGCTGAGCAACCAAAGCGCTTGGTATTCCCAGAGGATAGCGGACTATGACGTGGGAGGAAGGCTCGAACTCCGCAATGGGACGAACGGGTCCTTCGGGCGCTGCAGTTGGGGTAAAACGCCACGAAAAAGGCAGACTGTAGTCAATCGCAAAGAGACTTGCAGCCATTTGCATGATGATCAGCAGAAGCATGATCGTCCAATTTTTTGTCTTAAAAAAGTCTTTCATATTTCCTAAGTTGTCAAGATATTCTGATATTTGAATAAATAACTCCTGCCATGAACATGTAATGTGCTTTTATGTCAAGCATATTCGGATTTAGGAAAGCATGGCGTAGCCAAAATTGTCTTTCTGAGCTGTTTTAACTTATTCAGATTTGAGGATGGATGGCAAGTTCAAAAAGGCGATTTGGACACAAAAAAGGCTCCCGAAAATCGAGAGCCTTATCAATCTGTTAGTTAGATTATTTCATCAACATCATCTTGCGGGTCTGGCTGCCAAACTCGTTTGTAAGGCGATAGAAATAGACACCGCTGGAGACTTTGTTGCCATGATCGTCATCACCGTTCCAAACAACGGTATTTTTGCCATATTGAGCATATCCGTTGAAGAGGGTTTTGACCTTTTGACCACGAACGTTATAAACATCGAGCTTGCTGTCTGCGCTTGCGGGCATGTTGAAGCTGATGGTCGTTTCGGGGTTGAAGGGGTTAGGATAGTTCGGGCTGAGCATGTTTACAACGGAGGGTGCAGTTCCATCTTCCACAGAAGGACCAGTTGCGGGAACGGGGAAGGTTATCTGCAGTTCCATGAACATCACGTTTCCACCATCGTTCTGGCTGTGTGCAGGTGGGGAAATTGCATTTGAGCCCCAAGTGTTGTCATCAAAGAACATAAATCCGATCGTACCGACTTTTTCACCGGAAGGAAGACTGCTCACTGTGACCACTTTGTTTGCGGGATAGACCCACATGGGCTTAATGTTATTGAACTGAGGTAAGGTTTCCACATTGTTGAGTTTGATTGGATCGCTCCAATTCACTCCGCTATCGGAAGATACGCTGATAAAGATTTCAGGTGTGTTTTGGAAAGCAGCGTATTCATCCCAGCTGTTCTCGTTAAAGCGTTTTGCACGGAAACTATCTTGCCAGACAGCGACCATGAGATTGTCATCGTTTGGCATGGAGAGCTTCATGTTGTTAGTGTGGAACATCATGCTGCTATCATGCAAGTCTGAATCATAATGAGGGAAGGGCCAGGCAAGTTCCATGTCGAAATACCACTGACTTGACGGCTCATCATAGTGCTGTTCGGGTTCGCCAAATGGTGCTTCCACGTCCCAAGGGGTGTAAATGTCGTTCACATTATCATCGGGATGTTTGCGAGGATATATGTCGCGAACGTCCAAAGCACCGGTGATAGGATCAATTGCCATCACTTTGGGGAAGTGGAATGCGGGGTAGTAATAACCTTCGATAATATTTGCACACATGGTGGTCGGGAAGAGCATTTTTCCATCATTTGACATAACTGCGTTGTAGTGACCGCTGTTTGAGATTCCCCAATAGAGGTGTCCATCTGGAAGGTCTTCACCGTCGTGCTCGAAATATTTTTCACCGGTTTCGGGATCAACAACCGGGTTCGGGAAGAAGACTTGTGAATCGGCACTAACGTATGACCATTCGCCTTCACCATAGTTTGGGCAAGTGAAAACATCCACATTCGGCTCGATCAAGACCATGCTGCTGCCTTCGTCATCGAGACCGTAGGCATTATGATGTCCAACTAAATAGACATTGCCCAGATCATCAGCAACGATGCTGGTATTCGGGCGGCGGAAAATGCCGTGGTCTGCATTGTGCCAAGCGTTCAGCGTGGGAACCGAGGTGTAGTTCCAATCCAGCGGCTCGCCATATTCAATCATGTCTGTGTCATAATCTGCAAAAGCGATAAGCACGTTTTCGCTGGGAACAGTGTCTCCATCAGTCCAGATAAGGTGGCCGGTTGAGTTTCTGGCAGCGATATAAACCCTGCGCATTCCGGGGACTGGAGAGGGACCGATAGCCATCTGAGGCCAGATAAATTCGTTGTCGTCTGTGTCACCAAGTCCTTCGCCGGGTTCGTTTGCTTCCGGGATGAACCAGGGGTTATTGATTGCGATCGAAATCTCGTTGAAGTTTCCGATGTAGCCTTCATAGTAGCTATCACTG
>DIQS01000001.1:10842-11497 GCA_002427325.1 Cloacimonetes bacterium UBA5456
AGCCTTCATAGTAGCTATCACTGGTGAATTCTACTTCGAGATCAGCATCGCCGTCTGAATTGGCGTGCCAAGCATAGAGAGGTTTGCCATCGACAGGATCGATTGCCATGCAAGGATAACCTTCAGTTTTGGCAGTACGGGTGATTTCGCCTTGGTCTGTAATAATTCCGGCGGCGTCGATTGCGGCATAATATACGCGACGATATTGAGCGTCACTGGTGGCTTTACCATGATATGTCATGAAATAGCCATCGCCATTTTGTTTGAGATGTATGGGTATTCCTGAATAGCTGCCAATCATGTAGTCATAATAGTTTACGCTTACAATGCTTGGGTTTTTGGTAAATACGAATTCGGGTGCATTGCGTGTGGGAGCTGCAACATGAGAAAGTCCTTTAGAAGGCAGCTCTTTTAGCATTACTCCCGGCTGCGTCTGTTTTGCAGAGATGGAAATCACCAATAGTGCAAAACATAATACGAGCAATAATCCTTTTTTCATCGTTCCTCCACAATGAGTTTTGAGTTTTATCTTTTTTTTATGGGTCATATCAATAGTGTCTTTAAGACGTTATAAACCAAGTTGCCCAAGATGGGCGCATCACACTATAAAGCGTTGGACTATGAGCATGAAGCAAGAAACCAGCTTGCTCTTGCT
>DIQS01000001.1:11699-11972 GCA_002427325.1 Cloacimonetes bacterium UBA5456
TCATCCTAAAGGTTTCAATTACAATAACAAACCTCTATTTGGCAAGATTAGTGTCATTGGATTTATTGTCAATAGTTTTTTGCAATTTTTGCGTATTGATGCGTTGTTTGTCGCTAATATTGTCAAAATATTATGGCAAAAAGTCCAAAAAGAACAATTGCCCTATGCTGTCATGATGGGAAAGCTAAATTGATGTCAAACGCTATAATGGCTTATAAAACCTGTCTCTTCCCTATATATTTCAGCATATGCTTCGCTCATGATATGCTCATG
>DIQS01000001.1:12183-22865 GCA_002427325.1 Cloacimonetes bacterium UBA5456
ATCATGACCATATCATGACCAGAACCCTCTAAGGAAGCAGTGGTAAAATGTGTAAAACAGGGCGAAATAAGGGGCTGTTATAATCGGTAAAAGTGGCATAAAAACATCTGACTGCACGATTTTGATTGACAGAATCCATTGACTCTATTATACTACACAAAAAACAATGGGAGAATCGCATGGAAAATGCAAACTTGAAAAAACTTAGCTTTGAAAAAGCTTTAAAAGAGTTAGAAACGATCGTGGAAAAGCTATCCGGCAGTGAGACCAGTCTGGATGAGATGCTCGAGCTGTATTCTGAAGGCATCAAATATCTCAAGCAATGTCAATCCAAGCTGAGTGAAGCCGAAGCCAAGATCAAGATTCTCAGCGACGAACTCCCGGGTAAAACAGAGGAGATGTAAGATATGGATCCGAACGTCTTGCTCAAAAAAGATATGAAAGAAAAGCAGGAGCAGGTCAACATCATTTTAGACCGCTATCTGCCTCGTAAAGACGAGTATCCGAAAGATATTCATAAAGCTTTGCGCTATAGCGTCTTTGCCGGAGGGAAGAGATTGCGTCCATACCTCACCCTCAGCGCATATCAGATGTATCGAGAAAAGCTGGATAAGATCACCCCCGTTGCCGCTGCAATCGAGATGATTCATGCCTACACGCTGATTCATGACGACTTGCCGGATATTGATGATGATGATATGCGTCGCGGCAAGAAATCTTGTCATGTTGTCTTTGGCGAAGGAGTAGCTCTTTTGGCCGGGGATTCTCTTTTGATAAACGCATTTGAATTGATCACTTATGCCGATATTCCGGATGCGCTCAAGGTGCAATTTGTTCGTGAATTAGGCGAAGTTGCGGGCATCAAAGGTCTGATCGCCGGACAGATGGAAGACATCGATGCCGAAGGGAAAAAGACAGACAAGAAGACTCTGAACTATATTCATAACAACAAAACCGCCAAATTGATCAATATCGCCTTGCGCTTTGGTGCCTTAGCGGGTAGAGCTCCGGAAAAAGAGCTGAAGATCATCGAGGATTATGGCTCAAAGATCGGGCTCGTTTTTCAGATCGTGGACGATCTCTTAGACGTTGAAGGAAACCAACATAGCCTCGGTAAGAGCATAGGCAAAGACGAAGCTGCCGGAAAAGCGACCTTCCCCTCTCAATATGGAGTGGAAGAAAGCCGTGCTATGGCGGAAAAGCTTACCCAAGAAGCCAAACAAACAATCGCCACATTGGGTGATCGCAGCATTCGTTTCCGCATCTTGGCAGATAATCTCTTAGAACGCAAATCGTGAAGATATCCTTTCAGAGACTGAACGACGCGGCAATTTTGCCCAAAAAGATGACGGAAGGCTCATCGGGATATGATGTTTATGCCTGTTTGAGCGAGGATATCACGCTTTTGCCCATGAAGAGAATGGCTGTTCCCACTGGCTTATCGCTATCAATTCCCAAGGGTTATGAGGCGCAGGTACGCGCTCGCAGCGGGCTTGCTCTAAAGCATGGCATCGCTGTCCTAAATGCACCGGGCACCATAGATTCAGACTATCGTGGCGAAGTGAAAGTGATCTTGGCAAATCTCGGCGAAGAGCCGGTGCTGATCTCTCATGGAATGCGGATTGCTCAGCTCGTTTTTAGCCAAGTAGAGGAAGTTGAATTTGTTGAAGTCCAGTCCCTTGAGCCCAGTTCACGCGCCCAAGGCGGCTTTGGACACAGCGGATATTAATATAAAGATTTCAAGGTAAACACACATGCAAGAGACAATCAGAAAGATTAAACAGCTTAAAAAAGAAAAAAACGCGTTGATTATAGCGCATAACTATCAGGCCGTGGAAGTTCAGGAAATCGCTGACTATCGCGGTGATTCACTGCAATTGGCATATATGGCGCGCGACGCAAAAAGCCCCATCGTGGTCTTTTGTGGAGTTCGCTTCATGGCAGAAACCGCAGCAATTCTCAACCGAGATTCACGCATCCTTTTGCCGGTTCTTGATGCGGGATGCCCCATGGCGGATATGATCACTGCCGAGCAACTGCGTGAATTCAAAGCCAAACATCCCAACAGCGTAGTGGTCTGCTATGTAAATAGTTCCGTGGAAGTGAAAGCGGAAAGCGACGTTTGCTGCACTTCTTCAAATGCAGTAAAAATACTTGCAAATATACCCAAGGATCAGAAGATACTCTTTGTGCCCGATCGCAATTTGGGCTCTTGGGCAGCGCGTCAGACGGGACGTGATGTGATCACTTGGGACGGATATTGTCCCACCCACCAATGGGGATTCTCCACCGAAGATATCATAAGAATTAAGAAAGAATATCCCGATCACCCGCTCTTGGCTCATCCTGAATGCGATAAAGAGATCGTCGATGAGGCAGACCTCGTGCTTTCTACCGGTGGGATGATAGACTATGCAAAAAACCACGATAAAGCTGTGATCGCCACAGAGAACGGGCTTACCGACTATCTCAATCATCTCTATCCGG
Source organism: Cloacimonetes bacterium UBA5456 (assembly GCA_002427325.1). Taxonomy (GTDB): domain Bacteria; phylum Cloacimonadota; class Cloacimonadia; order Cloacimonadales; family Cloacimonadaceae; genus UBA5456. Next base: position 14,671 of record DIQS01000001.1, read on the forward strand.
AAAAGAGTTTTGTCACGCTTTCACCGCGTGCTATCTGTCAAAACATGAAGAAAACTCACCTCACCGATGTCTTGCATGCCTTGGAAACGGAGAACTATCATATCGCCGTTGACGATGAAACTGCCGTCAAAGCAGGGCGTTGCATAGACCGGATGTTTGAGCTGAGTAAATAAGTCGAGCTTTGGATACGGAGGAGATCATCCTGCCCTTTGAGGGCAAAAGGTTTTTCCAAGACCGCCGTTCTATGGCTGTCAGCGGGATATCTCAGCTTCTCTATGAGGCAAGCATCAAAGACGAGCGGGAGAATATCACACTGCTCGAAGCAGGATGTGGAGCGGGAATTGTCTCTGTGATGACTGCATTGTCCCGCCCGGATTGGCGCATCACAGGAATTGATATTCAGCCTGAATTGATAGATTTGGCGTGCAAGAACGCCGCTCTTTCCGAAGTGGAAATAGACTTTTTGGTCTCAGATATAATCACGCATCAAGGCAAATATGATCTGATCATTTCAAATCCGCCTTGGCGCAAACAAGACAGTGGGAGGAAGAGTCCGCATCACTCTCGCAACATCAGCCGTTTTGAGATTCTTTGCGGGATGGACGACATCTTGTCGCTGATTTCACGCTGTCTCAAAGACTCCGGCAAAGCCATCCTGATCTATCCCATAGAGAGATTGGACGAGCTTTTAGAGAAGGCAAAAAACTCGGGACTTGACATAATTACTAATGTCGTTCGAACTGGAACGAAAGCGTTTTTCATCGCTACATTAAGCATGGAGAATCAATATGAATAAAAGATTTTTTCTCATCTTAGCACTGATGACCCTCCTTTTTGGAGGCTGGGGATTCGTTGCTCATGAATTAGGCAGACAACAACACGCCACCTTAGAGGACTTGGCAGAATTGCCGGTATATTGCTATGTATCGGATACGAGTAACCTGGAAAGCATCCTGGAAGGGATTCAAAGACTTGAAAAGAACTTGACTTACACCCACGAAACAGGCTTTCAAGCGGGGATGGACTTGGTGGAAAGCTATGGTCTACCGCATACGGATAGCACCATTGCAGGATATGATCTGCCGGATGTCATCACTATTACCTTCCCGGCAAGTCCTGCCGCCATCGCAACCAAAGCGAAGCTTATGAACCACCTGGGAACCTTTCAACAAGATGGCAATATTGATGTGGAGATAGACAGCCAAAGCAGCGCCTATGCCAAGCTGATGCTTCGCTATTTAAATCAAAAGAAAGACTTCATCCATTTCACGGTTTTCATCTCTATCCTTTTACTTTTGATCTTTGTCTTTGGCAGACAGGTCTTGGAACTGAGAAACTATATTCACGAACAGTCTCGTCGGCTCTCGGTGGTCGATGTCATGCGTTATCGCAAACAGAGCAACAATCGTAGCTTCACGATGTTTGTAGTGCCCGTGGGAGTAGTGGCTGCAGTGTATTATCTGGGAGTATATTTCAGCTTTTGGGACAATTTCGCCATTTGGTGGAGCTTTGTCGTGATGGCACTTGTTTGCATTGTCGGGACGATTATCTCTCATCTCATTATGCGCAGTTTTGTGATGGATATGCAACTCAGCATGGAAGATAGCGTTGTGGTTGTGGAAAGATTTGACGAGGAATACGATGCGTAAACACATCCCAAATTTCCTCACGGTGCTCCGCTTTATCTTGGTGCCCGTCTTCATCTATGCCGCCTTCGTTTGTGAAAGCGAAAGCGCTGCGATGCTCAGTCTCATCATCTTTGTGGTGGCGTCTTTCACCGACTATTTAGATGGCACCTTAGCGCGGAAGTGGGATGTTATCAGCGATTTCGGCAAGATCATGGACCCGCTGGCTGACAAGCTTTTGGTGCTCTCGGCGCTTAGTGCAATATGTTTTACAGAGCCTTTTAATCTCGGTTGGCTCATCTTTGCCATCATCCTCATCAGGGAAGTGGGAATCACTTTGCTCAGGGATATCTACCACAAGAAAGGCATCGTTGTTCCTGCCGGATACTTGGGTAAGGTTAAGACCTTTATGCAGATGGTGGGAATCATCTTTGCCTTGGGCTTAAATGCTCTTGTTGCGGATATCTCGCAGGGACTTATCATCGGCGTGAAGCTGTGGTTTTGGCTCGTGGTTATCATCACGCTTGCCAGTGGCTTCAATTATATTCGCATTTTAATCTTGCCTGGAGGAAAGAATGAAAGCTAAGATATTACTCATCATTGTCATTGCACTCAGCCTCTTTTCCTGTAAGGGCGGTAGCGCACAGCAGGATCGCTATACAAAGTTTGATTCACTCATTGACAACGGCAAGGGCATCGCTTTCGGAGATGAGCGCGACATCTATCTCTTTTGCGATAAAGACAATTGGGAGGCACTAAGCCCCTTCATCCAAGGCATCATCGAGCAGGAAGTGCTCTTGGTCTATCCCGAAAAGTATTTCAATCTCATCCATTTGGATATATCCGAATTTTCCGCTTATTCTAAATATCGTAACCTGATGTTTATCGGTGACTTGGAAAGCAGTGGGGCTGTCTCAAAACACATGAAAGAGAGTCTTGCGCCGGACTTCATCACGCGAGTTCAACAAACAGGCGGCGATCTCTTTGTGGCAAAAAACTATGCAACCAGAGACCAATTGATCATCTATCTCTTGGCATCGAATCCGTTAAACTTGAAGAAAGTGGCGGCTGTGCAAAACGACAAAATCTTTGATATCTTGTTGCAGCGTTTGGTCATGAGACAGGGCTATCAGGCATATCAGCAGAAGGTTATTCCTGCTCATTTCTGGGAACACTATCCTTTTAGCATGCAGATTCCGGACAACTATCGCCTCTATTCAAATGACAAAGAGGGCAGATTCCTCTCACTTTTATATCGTGCGAGAAGGCAAGAACGCGAGATTCCGGATAAATATATCAATGTCTATTATGAAGAAATGGATGAGGAAGACTTTGGTATAGAGTGGTTTATGGAGAAGAGGAAGGAACTGGGCGATAAGTATTTTGAAGGAGATATACTCACCGAGGAAACCATGCGCAAAAGCCAGACGAGACTCGCGGGATTTGACGCATTGAAGCTTATGGGTGCTTGGATAAATGAAAAACACATGATTGGCGGGGCTTTTCAGAGCTTTGCTTTCCATCACGAAGGAAAGAGTTACATCATAGACAACGTCGTCTATTTCCCTGCGGGGGACAAACTTCCCATTCTCACCGAGCTCTTCGCTATCTCAAATAGTTTTAAGGTTAAAGAGACAAATTGAAACGACTATTGATCATCCTCTCGGCCATTATCTTGCTTTCTGCCTGTGCCGTGCCTCAGGTCAGAAGCGAGAAAATTGATCCGGCGCAAGACTTGTCGAAACCGAATCCTGCTTCCATCTACTTCTTTTTGAGTGGTTCATATCTCTTTAACTATGCTGATTTCATCTCTGCCGAACAAGTTTTGGAGCTGGCAAGTGTGCAGGATATCGATAGCCCGCAGATCAAAAAGCTCAGGCTAAAAAGCGCCGCTTATGCCTACATCTTTGGACAAGATGAGAATTTCGGCAAGAAAACCGTGAAGCTCATGCTGGAAAACAAGGAGCTCATCAAACAGGATAAAGAGCTGTTGCAACTGGCATATAACGTGTTTGAATTCACGAAAGAACGTGAAGCTCAAGATTGGGCACTGGACACCCTGCTCAAAGACCATCCCGATGCAAAGGCATGGTTCTGGGAGTTTGTCCGTCAAAAGGAAAGCGGTAAAAAGCCCAAGGTTAAGCTGCTCAATAAAGCACTCAAAGACCTTGATGATCCCACCATCAAACAGCTTATTGCCCGCGAATATGAGGTATATAATCCCACAAAAGCCATCAACATCGTCAAAGAACTGCCCAAAAACCAACAGTCAGATCAGCTTCTCTTACGCATATATCGCAATCAAAACATGATAGACCAATTGACGGCACACATCAAGAGCTATCTGCTACCGCAAGAACAGGCTTTGGCGATGGACTATCTCTTCTTCTTGGATAATAACGATATGAGCGAGATTGTGTTTGGGCACACCGACTACCTCCTTTCGCTTGAAAACTATGAACTGATCAGGGTTTTGAGCATTATCGCCTATATGCGCGATGACGACGCCACCCAAAAGAAACTCTTTGCTTATCTGCAAAAACAAAAGCCCGATATGAACACCGGTGAGATATATAACTTCTTGCTTTTACATGAATTGAAGCATCCTAACACTCTCCCCTTTGAAGAGCTTACTCAAGGCGTATATTCCTCTGGCAATCTTAGCCGTGCCATCTTTGTGGCCATGCTCCATCCCGATTATAGGGGAAACAAACAAAAGGACGATGAGGCAGCTGCTGTAGCGATCGCAAAACAATGTGAACGCTTGCCGGAGAGCGCATTAAAGGGCTTTCTCTTGATCAATGTCAGCATGGAAGAGATCATCGACCATTCCCCTGCGCAACGCTATTCAGAAGAGCTCGTAAACCGCGGTGTGGGCGGGATTGAAGACTTTCAGATCGTGATAGACCAAGTCACTGAAAATAGGGATATCCCTGCACAAATCAAATACTTGAGGATGGCAGTGCAAAGATATCCCGATGATGCACAGTGCCTAAACAATCTCGGCTACCTCCTACTGGAAAATTCAGGGGACTTAAACGAGGCAGAGCGATTGATCTCCCAAGCACTCAGGAAAGACCCACAGCAATACAGCTACATAGATTCCATGGCATGGCTACGCTATTTGCAAAAAGACTATGCAAAAGCCCTCAAACAAATCAAAAAGATCGACATTCAGGAAGGCTTGCCGTCTGAACTACTCTATCACATGGGCATGATATACCTCGCAAATGACATGCCGGAAAAGGCTTCAGAGGTTCTAAAAATGGCTATCGCCGCTGACGACGACGAAGATTATGTCAAAAAAGCAAGTCAAGCCTTGGATGAGATGACAGAATGATAGACATCCAAAACCTCTTTTGCGGCTATCGCGATAACGAAGTGCTGAGAGATGTCTCGCTGAAGATTCCCGAGAAAGGGCTCAGCGTCTTGCTTGGTCCAAACGGCGCCGGCAAATCCACCCTACTTTTCGCCATAATGGGATATCTGAAATCAAGCTCGGGAAAGATCGTCATCAAAGACAAAGATTTGAAGGACTATAGCAGAGCAGAACTCGCCAAGATCATCGCCTTCATCCCGCAAGAACAAAAGAGTGAATTTGATTACAGCGTCTTAGACACCGTCCTCATGGGGCGTTATCCCTTCATGAAACTTATGCAGAAATACACCGATGAAGACATCCAAGCGGCAGAGGATACACTTGCCATGCTAAATCTCAGCACGCTCAAAGACCGCTGGCTCAATCAGCTCTCAGGAGGTGAGAAACAGCGCGTGTATATCGCCCGCGCACTCATCCAAGAGACTCCCTTCATCTTCCTTGACGAGAGCCTCTCGCATCTGGATATAAACTACCAGATTGAGATCATCAAGCTCCTCAAAGACATTGTTTTAACGCAGAATAAGGGCATCTTGCTCATTTCGCACAATCTCAACCTCTCGGCAAATTATGCAGACTGGATGATTTTGCTAAAAGAGGGGAGATTGCATAGCTTCGGCACGCCTGAAAGCATCATGAAAAAAGAGATTCTCTCAGATGTTTTCAGCATCCCGCTTCAGACCATGAACAACCCCGTCAGCGGGCTACCAAATATTCTCTATCCCTGAGAAGGCATATCACGATGAAACATATTAGATATCTTTTAAGTCTCACACTGATTTTGGGCATGCTCAGCTCTTGCAAAGAGAAGAAGCCGCAAGCACCTTGGGAACAAGAGCGTCCCGGTTCAAAGCAGAGCAGCCATGTCGCCGATGATGCCCCTGCTCAAGATACTAAAAAAAGAGAGGATATCTACACGGTTACTCGCGTCGTGGATGGAGACACCTTCGTGGCCGAAAAGGATGGAACAAGCGTCCGCGTTCGTCTCGTGGGCGTGGATACTCCCGAATCTGTGCATCCCGATAAAGAGGTGGAACACTACGCCTTGGAAGCAAGTGACTTTCTAAAAGAGACCCTAATGGGTGAGGAAGTCTATTTCACTTTCGACCAAAACAATGCCGCCACAAACCACATTGATCGCTATGGCCGACTTTTGGTTTATGCGCATCGCATGCGTGACGGGCTGCTCATCAACACCCATCTCATCAAAGAAGGATATGGCTATGCCTATCTCAAATATCCTTTTGAACATATGGAAGAATATTTAGACCACCAAAGAGTAGCGCGAGAAGCCGGCAAAGGTCTCTGGAAAGAAACTAATGCAAGCGCTGCCACAAAGGTGGAATATTGGTTTAACACAGGCAGTAACAAATATCACCTCAAGAGCTGCCGCTATACAAAAGAAAGCTCACTCCCCATCCCCCTCGTGGACGCTTTGGCAAACGGGCTTGAACCTTGTAAAGTGTGTAAGCCCTAACTAATAATGAAGGTATAAATTATGGAACCTAAGCACGATAATTCAGCATTTGAAAGAACCGGCATCCAAGAATCTCCGATGTGGGGCAGACCGGGCAGCAACAGTTCGCCCCTAATGCGCTACATCATCATCGTCTTATTTGTCCTCTTAGGCTTTGGCTTTGGCATCATCATAGGTCGCAGCAGCGATGTGCGAAAACTCGCTGAACTCAGGGAAGAGAACAGCCTTTTGCGCGGGAAGCTTGAGCTCTATGAAGCCGCCATCGATTCCATCTATCAAAGATTGAATCTCATTGAAGAAGACAGGGATGAGATATCCGGCTATCCCAATGTTGACGACATCTCTTTGCACTATGGAAGCAGCGTGGATGAACTGCTCAAACGCAGCATGCACAACTTGGAGAAGAGGCTGGTATCAATCCTACAAAACACCAAAGAGGAGCGTCAAAGCCGCCCTGCCGTCACGGGCAATGTTCCTGCCATCTATCCCACCTTTGGTCGCATCTCCGATGGCTGGGGCATGCGCATTCATCCCATCTCAAACAGGCTGGAATTTCACCACGGTATAGATATCGCCAATAACGAAGGAACAGCCGTTTATGCAACCGCCACCGGCAAAGTCTCCAAAGCAGATTTCGACCAAGGCTTCGGCAAGAGAGTTTTCATAGACCACGGCAATGGATATACGACACTGTATGCTCATCTCGACATCCAAAGAGTGAAGGTGGGCGAAGAGGTGGAAAAGGGACAGATAATAGGCCTCATGGGGTCAACAGGGCTCTCAACCGGACCGCATCTCCATTATGAAGTGCACTTTCGCGGACAAAAGCTCAATCCGTCTTTATACCTGAACAGAATCGAGAGTTATGCCAGCCGTTAAACACTTTTTCACCCATCAAGGGAGCAAAGAGCCATGAACGACGAAACTCGCAAAGCTTGGCTAATCACCAATCACGCCCCTATGAATATTCCCTCGGGTTATGAGAATATAAAGGGCGACATCATAGCCGTGGATAGAGGGCTCATCCGCGTGCGAGATCTAAATCTCACGCCGAGAGTCATCATCGGAGACATGGACTCCCTGCCTGCCGAGGAACTCAGGCGCTATCCCGATACTGAGATCATTCGCCACCAAGCAGAGAAGAACGAGACCGACACCGAGCTGGCACTGATCTGGTGTGTTCAAACCGGAGTTTATGACGAGATCATTGTGTGCAACAGCTTGGATGGACGCTTTGACCACAGCGCCGGCATCATCCAAAACCTGATCTGGCTACATCTGCAAAAGATTCCCGCGCGGATCGAAAGCCAAGATCAAACACTGTTTTTCCTTAAATCAGACACCCTGATCAAGGGCAAGCCGGGCGATATGCTCTCGCTGATTTCCTACAGCGAATATTCCCGTTTTGTGGATTCTATCGGACTGAAATATCCTCTTGATAAGCTGATTCTTGCACAACATCAAAGCCGTGGCATCAGCAACGAACTCATACACAAGAGCGCGCTTATTCGCCTCGAAGAAGGACTTGTGCTCGCCGTCTTTACCCGCGTTTAATCACCCGAAAGCACTGAATAGCAGCGCATCGGGCAGATACAGTTTCGCCGATGTGGCTTCCACATTTCGTTTTGCCTTATAAATTTCACCAATTAACACAACTATATACTTATAAAAGAACTATCACGAGCGCAGCGAGCCATTGTGGTGTCCTAATATAGTG
>DIQS01000005.1:0-7794 GCA_002427325.1 Cloacimonetes bacterium UBA5456
CCTATGCCTTCCTTACTGATATCAGCTTATCATCCGCTTATGATATGCTCATGCCCATGACCACATCATGACCATATCATGACCAGAACCCTCTAAGGAAGCAGTGGCAAATCGAGGAAAAAAACGCTGTCATCCCCCATCTTCTTTGCAGGATTTCCCCACACTCACCAGTATATATCATATAAATCAAAATTGGTTTATCCAAAAAACGACCTATATATATAGATTAGACCGCAGAGTTCCACAAAGTGCTTGACGCAAAAATGGGTTTTCGCTTTTGTTGAGCCTCGCACAATGATAAACATAATTAAAAGGAGTATAGAATGTCTTTTAATAGACCCAAACTATTATCCATGATGATAATACTGCTCTCGCTGAGCGTGTTAGCAGCAGTAACAAACCCAAAAGTTGTAACCAATTCCAGAATGGTTGAAGACAAAGATATACTCGCCGAATTTGACGGCGGTATAATTGTTCGCAAAGACATAATGGACAAGATTTCAAAGATTCCCGCTGCATATCAAGGCAGGTTCATGACCACCGAAGGTCAGCTTCAAGTTTTGCAAAATGTTGCAGCCGAAGAAGTCTTCTATTTGAAAGCCTTAGAGTTAGGATTTGACAAGAGTGCTGAAGTAGTTGAGGCATTAGAAGACCTTGACTTTCGCTATTATCTTCAGGAATACTATCGCGTGAATGTCACCGACAGGGTGATCGTTACCGAGAAAGACCTCGAAACCTATTACAACCTGAATCTCGCACACTATTTCGTGGCACCAAACCTCACAATCCACTATATTCAGGCTGAGAATGAAGAGGCTGCGCTTGCCGCAAAGAAGGAATTGGAAGATGGTGCAGTTTTTGCCGATGTATCTGAGAAATATAACAAAAACAGCTATGCTCGTGGCTTGAAAGGCGTGGTCAAGCATGTTCGTCTCACCGGAAATATCCCCGGTTTGGGCAACGACTATGAGCTTGAAAATATCATCGCCGAATGTGCAGTGGATGAAGCAGCCACACACGGACCTTTCCACACTGATTATGGTTGGCATATCTTCCGCGTCGTGGACAAGATAGAAGGACGTCAAAAGAGTTTTCACGAAGTTCAAGATGACTTGGAAAGCAAGGTTAAAAATCAGAATGCACAAAAGCTTACCGATCAGATTCGCGCTCAGCTCAAAGAAAAATATGGTGCTGAAATCAATAGAGAACTCCTTGCCCAGGTTGACCTCCAAAATAGAGCCAACAACGAAGCCATCGCCTTTATGACTCTCGTGAATTCACCGAATGAAGAAGTTGTGATGACGGTGCAAGACCTTTTCCTCTATAACGATAACCTCTCTCCTCAGGAGCAGATCTACTATCTCAAAGGGCCCGGTGCCGAAGGCATGCTCGAACAAGCCCTCATCCAGCAATTGATCTTTATCGATGCACGCGACAATGGTTATGACCAATATTTCAAACATACCGATGACTATATCGCCATCAGCAAAAATAGAGTCATTGCCTATGCTTATAACAAGTTGGTTTTGGACGCCGTGGAAGTGAGCAACGAAGAAATAGACGACTATTATCAGATATATAAAGAACGCTATGCCACTCCCGCAAATCGCAGCATTCAAGTGCTCTTTTTCAATGACCGCAAAGAGGCTGATAAAGTCTGGCGCAAGTTCAGCAAAGCACACAAAAAGAACAATGAAAAGACCATGAATAGCTTGGTCAAAAAGCACTCGCTGAAGCCGGATAAATCCATCTATGAAAATATCTATAATAATGCCATCATCACCGGACTGGCACAAGATATGGATTTCTCTCTCAGAATATGGGACAATGAAGTCGGCTATCTCTCCCCCGTTTTCACCGCTGCAAATGGCGAAATCGTCTTCTTTAGAACTCTTGCAGAGGTGGATAAAAAGTATAAGACCGCAACCGAAGTTGGTCCTCAAATCTATGGTGAAATCAAGAAATCTAAAGAAAGTAACCAGATGGAAACCGTTACCGAAGAGCTAAAGGTGCAGTTCAATATGAGGCTCTATCCCGAAAGAATACGCCTCACGCTCACCGCTGAGCAACTCTTTGAATATGCCGATAACTCCGCCAGAAATCGCAATTATAAGGATGCCATCCGCTTTTATGACCAAATCATCCTCTCCTATCAAAACGGTGATGATGACTATAAAGCCTCATTCATGAAAGCTTTCCTCATTGCAGAAGAGATGGGCGAAACCGATAGAGCCTTGAGCCTCTTTCGTGAATTCTTAGAGAAATATCCCGAAGGCGATCTGAATGATTCCGTTGAATATATGATTGATAGCCTCAGTGGAAATGTGGATATTCATGATTTCATAGAAGACTAAATCTTCTGATTATAAATTGAAAGCGGAGCCTGATCGGTTCCGCTTTTTTGTTGCTGCTGAAATAGCTTTGAGCTTTGTAAGTATTTTTAAATCATTCTTTTATGAAGCCCAATTGCTGAGTCATGACCCAGCCGCTCTTGCCATCCGGACTGCGCACCAATGCCCACTCCTCTTCCTGCTTTTCCACCACGAGAATACAGGCTTCATGAGTCACTGCAATGCGTCGGGAATCCTCTCGCGGCTCCGTCATCATATCGGCTCGATCGGCAATCATAACTGCCTTATTATTGTGTTTATAGCGATAATATTTCACCCCCGAAAGCAAGGCGAAGACAAGGAAGATCAAAAGTGCTATGCCCGTGATTAATTCCGGCAGTGCTCGCTCTTTCTCTTCGTCATAAAAAAGCAGCCAGCTAAGTGATAGGACAAAGATGAAAAAGAGGATGATAAGGGTCAAGGCGAGGCGATCGAGATTGAGAAAATCATAGCCCTGCATGGCGAGCCGGAGCAAGAAACCGTGTTTAGGATAGAGCTCCCTATCTTCACTGAGACCAATCACATAGTTCATGTTTGCCTTTGCGCCGCTGTGGGCGGAATCGATGTTCAGGGCTTTGAGGAAATATTGCACGGAAAGCCCGCTATCGCCTAATTGCCAATGCGTCACGCCAAGGTTGTAAAATAGGTCGGCGTTTTGCACACCGCTTTCTTCCAAGGCTTTGAGTCTTTCAAATTCACTGCCCCAAAGCGGCAAAAGCATCAGCAAGATAATCGAGAATATCCAGAGCTTTTTCATTGTTTCTTGCCTCCGTTTTTGATTATCTCGCGCACGAGTTTGCGGAAGAACACAAAGTCTGAGCTGATCTCAATAAAGTCCGCTCCTTGAGGCTGAAAGCGGCGGCTGGAACAGATTCCGAGGAAGTCGCCAATCTCCGCGATCAAGTCACGGTCTATGGCGAGCTCGTGCAGGCTCTCCAGTTTTTCATCGTTAGACATGCCCGTGGGGATGTCATATTTATCGAAAAGATAGCCCGTGAGCACCGTTTCGGCGTGAGAATAAAACCCCATATCGAGGTTTTTTGCCAAGTTCTGCGCTGTATCTAACTCTTTTTTGAGTCTGTTTTCTGCTCTTTTGATGCGGAAAGATTTGGGGTCACGCCGTTCTTGCGCGAGATTGCGCGAAACTCTCCAGGCGAAAATGCTCGCTATCAGGATGAGGCAAAGCGCCAGCCAATACCATATACGGTGGAAAAGGGGGCGGAAAGATGGATAGCTGTCGCGGTTGATCATGGGGCGGATCGTGGCGGGTTTATCGCCCTCCAAAAGTCCTGAAAAATATGAGGCGACATTGGCGCTTTTCACCTTCACGCTCTCGCTTTCGTCATTGTAAGTCCGATATTTGCCTGAGTCTGTGTCAAACCAGCTAAATTCAAGTGAGGGAATCTGATAGTTGCCCTTCTCGGCGGGCACGATTGTGTAAAAGAGTCGTCTGCTGCCCTTGATTCCGCCTTCGAGATTGTCAACGGGAACGGGGCTGGAAATCTGGGCGTTGGTGGAAGTAAGTTCCGGATTGCCGAACTGGTTGAAATTGCCTCTGCCGGCTATTCTCAGCGTTAAAGTAATGGCTTCGCCCAAGGCTATTTCCTTCTCTTTTACCTCGCTGGAAACCGTGAAGCTGCCCACTGCGCCGGTGAAGGACTTCGGCACGCCTTGCGAGGGGAGGGAGATGACTTCAAAACTCCTGTCTTCCGAGACCATTTCGAGATTTGAATAGCCAAATTCATAGATGCGAGCACTGCCTTTGAGTCGGGGAATCTTCAAGCTTCCCTCTTGGCGGGGCAAAAGGGTGAGCTTCTTTAACAATGCGCGTTGCATGCGCTTTCCTTTATGTTGAACGGTCTCATATTCGAGGCTGGTGGGCTGTTCAAAGATGCTCTTGCCATAGCCGGCGAAGTCGATTTCGTCATCAATACTGAAGGTGCGAACCATCTGATCTGTATAGAGATAGTAAGAGACGATCAGGGGCTCGCCTTTATAAACTTTGGATTTTTCCAGCGTGGCGAGGATCATGCTCCTGCCCTGCACTTTTTCGGAACGCCAAGGCAAGAAATCATCGTCTGAACCAAAGTTACCAAAAGGGGTGCTACTGCCTCTGCGCGAGGATGAGCCATCTCCCTTAATCACTTTGATATTAAAGGATTGAGTGGTGTAAACTTTGTTTGCAATAGTGATCTTCTGGGCTGGGATATTGATCTCTCCCTCGCCTTGGGGTGAATAGAAATAGGTGAAATTGCGGTATTGCTCGGAGCTAAATGTGCCGTTGATGAAGCTGGTGCTGCTGCCGGATGAGCCGCTCATATTGAGGAAAGTCATGCCTTCAATCTGCGGCGCGGCGGGTTCAGAGATGTTTATCCTTTTGCTGTCTTTAACTTGCAGGGTATAGGCAAGCCTGTCGCCGAGCTCGATTGTCAGCTTGTTTACCGATGCGGTTACGCTCAAACCAAAGAGGAAAAGCGGGAGTAGCAGTGTGATCAAAGCAAGTGTCTTTTTCATTGGCTCACCACCAGTTATCGCTTTTGGGAGGGGCTTGGGGACTGCTTTGGCGCCTATCGCGGGATTCCATATTGTCCAATGCTTCGAGGATGTTGCGAAGCTCTTGTTGATCTTGGTCTTGGCTTTCGTCTTTGTCCTCATCCTGATCCTGTTGCTGAGGCTCTTGCGGGTTTGACAGCAGCTTACTCAGCGCAAGTTCAAGGTTCTCTCGGGTGTCTTTGTCATCGGGATTTCTGAGGATGGCTTCTTCATAATACTTGATCGCTTTCTCCATGTCTCCGGCTTCAAAGGCGCTGTTGCCACGGTCATAGTGATAGTTGGCGTTGTCGGGCTCGCATCTCAGCGCTTCTTCGCCGAGCTCTGCGCTGGTCTCAAAGTCGCCTTCTTTATATTTTGCCTTGGCACGATTACTGAGCGCGGTGCCGTCATAATCCTTTGCCTTCTTTGCAAAAAGCTCTTCTGCCTTCTCATATTTACCGGCTTTATAGAACTCCTTGCCCAAGCTCGTAAAGAAGGCGTAAGGACGAAATAACAGCTCTATCACAAAGAGGATAACTATCAATATCGCAAGAGCTAAGAGGATTATATCACGACGTTTCATTGCCGATTCCTCTTTCTTTGGGAGATAAAGCTTTCCAGGACGATGAAGACGAGAGCGATCAAGATAAATAGGTGATATTGCTCCTTATAGACAGGGATGCTGCGGTTGGATATCTGCTTCTGTTCGCTCTGATAAATGTTTGAAAGGATGAGGCTTATCTCGTTGGCGGAAGGCGTGACGTGATAGAATTGTCCGCTTCCCGTCTTGGCGATGCGGCTGAGCATGACCTCATCGAGACGGCTGAAATGTTCAGCACCGGTGATGGGATTGCGGATCACTGAGCCCTCTGCAGAACCTACGCCCATGGTATAGATACGAACGCCGCTTGCGTGCAGGTCTCGCGCCTTGTTGAGCGCATTGCCGGGGATGTCCTCGCCGTCCGAGATGAGGATGAAAACCTTATTGCCAGTGCCGGCGTCAAAGCTCTGTAAAGCCAAATCAAGGGCGCTGCCGATGTTGGTGCCTTCTTTGATCGCAGAGTCCGGACTGAGCCCGCTTAAGACCATCTTAATCGCCTCACGATCGTCTGTGAGAGGACATTCCAAGACCGCTGCGCCTGCAAAAGAGATGATGCCCACCCTATCCGTGCCCAGTTTATCGACAAAGGCAGATATCTGGAGGATGGAGCGAAGCAGGCGATTGGGGCTGATATCGGTGGCTTCCATACTCCGCGAGACGTCGATGGCAAAGATGATGTCCATGCCGCCCGTTTCCAGCTCGCGAGGGCGAAAGTCCCACTGTGGACGTGCTAAGGCAAAGACTAAGATGCCGAAAGCGATGATCAGGAGTATCAGTTTAAGCCCCGCATAAAAGGGGGAATGAGCGCCTAAGAATATCTCTTGGAAGTCCTCCGCCGCAAAGCGTTTGAACTTCCTTGCAAAGCGTTTGCCGTGGTGCACAACCAGCCAGATAAAGACCGGTATCAGAAGAAGTAGCCACAGGATGTCAGGATTATGGATATTCATCGGGCTTACTCCGGAAATACGGGCAGGATCAGCGCGCGAAGCACGATCTCAAGTCCCAAAAAGAAGAGTCCTAAGGCAAGAAAGAGGGTGAAATGCTCCACCCAACGATAGTTCAACTTTGCGGATATCTCGGTGCGCTGCATTAAGTCCAGCTCTTTCATGATCTCACGCAAACCCGCAGAGTCCGTAGCGCGAGCCGCCTTGCCAGTTCCGGTGATCTTCGCGATACGATGCAACATATCCATGTCAAGCTCGATGAGGGTGGGCACGTTGCGCGTTCTCCCCAGTGAATCCATGAAAGGGAAGGGCACCACTCCCCCGCTGCCGACGCCTATGGGATAGACCTTGATGTCCAGTGCTGCCGCCATCTGTGCTGCGGAGATGGGATCGATCTCGCCGCTGTTATTCACCCCGTCTGTGATGAGGATGACAATCTTGGACTCTGCCTCGCTATCTTTCAGGCGTGCCACCCCTTTGGCGAGACCCATGCCAATCGCCGTGCCGGATGCCTCGCGGTTCACATCCAGCTTGTCTAAAGCGTTCATAATGGCGGCATGATCATAGGTCAGCGGACTCGCCGTGATGGCATATTCGGAGAAAGCAACCAACGAAAACCTGTCGTTCGGCCTACGAGATACAAAGTCTTTTGCGATGTCAACCGCTGCTCTCAGCCTGTTCTTGGGGAGGAAGTCCAGCGCAAGCATGGAACCGCTCACATCCATGGAGATCACGATGTCCACACCTTTCTTGCGATAGTCCCGCGTTGCGTAACCCCATTGAGGCCCCGCCAACGCAATGATTAGAAAGAAATAGCTCAGTGTACGGAGCGCGGGATAGAGCCACTCTCCCAAACTAAAGCGAGGCGCAAACTCCATCATGAGAGCAAGCCTGTTCGCCGGAAGAGCCAGCTTGGCATCTGCCTTCCTCTTCACCTGAAACCACAGATACAGCGGGATCAACAACAGCAGCAAGAGATAGAAAGGGCGGACAAATCTAAGCATCTTGCACCGGCGCATATCGCCAAAAGAAGAGTTTAAGCTCTTGTGTCTTTGCTCTTATCTCGTGCAACTCAGGCTGAACGGAGGCAAACTTCACCATATCCGCATATACGAGAAAATACATGATCTCACGTCTATTCTCCGTGATGGCGTCATTCAGCGCGGAGGATATCTCAAAGGTGGTCATCTCAACGGCAGAGATGCCATAGTTACCGTGAATAAACTCACGCAGGATGAGCGACAGGCGGAAGTGATATTCCAGCATATCGCTCTCGATGAGCCCGCTACGTTCCAGTTCTTCCAGCTCGTCCAAGGCGCGCTTATAG
>DIQS01000005.1:7955-14744 GCA_002427325.1 Cloacimonetes bacterium UBA5456
CGTCCAAGGCGCGCTTATAGGGCAAGACTGGTGGGGCGGCGGGCACAGCAGGTTCTTCAGGCACAATCGGCGCAGGTTTCGGCTTCTTCTTGCGGGAACGAAGCCATGAGATGAGCACCATCAAAGAGGAGATCACCGCCACGAGAAGGAGAAGCACATACAGCCACAGCGGGACTTGCCAAGGATAGCTCTCCAGCGGCTTTATCTCGCGTAAAAGGGTGTCTTCCTCGGCACGGCTTCGCAAGACAAAGACGCGGAAAGCATCCGTCTCGCCGCCTGAAGGGAGTATGCCGCTACTCTTGAGCTTCAATTTGGGAAAGGAGAGTGTTCCAGTTCTCAGCGGCATGAGGTCAAGCTCGGCATGGCTTCCCTCATCCTTGCGAGTGATGCGCTTATCAAGTACGCGAAAGGAACTCAGAGTATCGGGAACCTCTATCTTTTTAAGAGGAAAATCAGTGTCGATCTTGAGGGTGAAGCGCGAGCCTATATGCAGACTATCCGCACCCGTGAGGCTCTGAGAAAGCCCCGCCAACAAGGGCAAAGTGAGGACAAAACAGGCAAGAACAAGATAGAATCGCTTCATCTGTGTTTCCTCATGTTTCTCAGCGCAAAGAACTGTCTCAGCTTTTGCACATAGGAGTCGCGATTAAGGAAGAGCAGATGATCCGCACCCATCTTCTTGATGCGCTCTTCCAGCTCTTCTTGCTCACGATTAACGAAGGCACGATATTGCTCTCTTATCTTCTTGGAAGAGGTGTTGAGCACGCCCAGACGCCCGTCTTCGGGGTCATAAAGCCTTAGATAACCCGCTTTGGGAAGCTCCCGCTCGTTGTCATCTTGCACCTGAATCGCGATGAGATCATGCTTTTTTGCCAAGATGCTCATCTCTTTCTCGTAGTCGCTATCATAGAAGTCCGAGAAAAGGAAGACTACGGCGCGCTTCTTGAGGATACGTGCGGCATATTCACAAGCGCCGGCAAGCGAGGTGTCCTTCCCGGCAGGATCATGGTTGAGTATCTCCGTGAGTATCTCCAACGCACGATTGCGTCCTTTTGAAGGCGGGATATATTTCTCCAATTGGTCGGAATAGAGAATGAGCGAGATGCGATCGGAATTTGCCACAGCGGAGAAGGCAAGCGTTGCGATAATCTCAGCGATACGCTCCTTTTTCAGCGCATAGGAGCTACCGTAAAACATCGACGCGCTATAATCCACGAGAAAGACCACATTGAGTTCCCGTGTCTCTCGATAGAGCTTCACAAAGGGCTGACCGAGGCGTGCGGAGACATTCCACTCGATATCCCGAAAGTTATCTCCCGGCTGATATTCGCGAACCTCGCTAAACTCTATACCTTGTCCACGGAAACTGGAATGATATTCCCCGCTAAATATCTCATTTACGATGTTTTTAGTCTTGATCTCAAGCCGGCGCACCTTTTTGAGGAGGTCGGCAGTGCTGATGATTTGCAAGCTTCTCTCCCGCTTTATATTATGGAACTTCGATTTCGTCTAAAATCTTGCCGATGATCTCCTCTGCGAGAATCTCTTCGGCTTCAGCTTCATAGGATGGGATGAGACGATGGCGCAAGACCTCACGTGCAATGGCTTTCACGTCATCTGGGATGACATAGGCTCTGCCTTCCAAGAAAGCATGAGCTTTGGCACCACGGGCAAGATAGATGCCGGCACGCGGTGAAGCACCATATTGGATGAGGCTTTTGAGCTGTCCCAAGCGCGGATAACGCTCAGGATGACGGGTTGCAATCACGAGATCGAGGATGTAATCCATGAGGCGGTCTTCCATGTGAACGCTGTGCATCACGCGGCGCAGTTCTTCGATGCGCGCAGGGCTGATCACGGGCTGAATTCCCGCTGGCTGAGGGTCCACCATGAGATTCAATATCTGCCGTTCTTCCTCTTTATTGGGATAGCGGATGAGCAATTTGAACATAAACCTATCGACTTGCGCTTCGGGAAGGGGATAAGTTCCTTCTTGCTCGATTGGATTTTGGGTGGCCATCACGAAGAAGGGATCGGGCAGCTTTTCACTTACATCGCCGATCGTCACCTGCCGCTCCTGCATTGCTTCCAAGAGGGCAGATTGCACCTTTGACGGCGCACGATTGATCTCGTCTGCGAGGATAAAGTTTGCAAAGATAGGCCCCTTTTTGGGCGTGAATTCTCCCGTCTTTTGGTTATAGATAAGAGTTCCTGTGATATCTGCCGGCAGCAGATCGGGCGTAAATTGAATGCGGGCAAAGCGTGCTTGCAGTGAATGAGCCAAGGAACTGACAATGAGCGTCTTAGCCAGACCGGGCACACCTTCGATGAGCACGTGACCATCTGCCAAGATAGCAATCAAGAGCCGGCTGATAATCTTATCTTGCCCGATGACTGCCTTGGCTATTTCTTCGCGGATAACTCTAAGACTTGCAGAGCTTTCCGAAACTTTTGCTTGGATCTCGTCGATTAACACAAA
The DNA here is from genome assembly GCA_002427325.1 of Cloacimonetes bacterium UBA5456. Lineage (GTDB taxonomy): Bacteria > Cloacimonadota > Cloacimonadia > Cloacimonadales > Cloacimonadaceae > UBA5456. The sequence goes on from DIQS01000005.1 coordinate 10,435, forward strand.
ACCCCCTGATTGTGGATTTATTAATTATTATTTTAACGCCAAAACGGGAACCCGGCGAACATACCGAAATTCCCGATTGTCTATAAAAAAGCCGAGCCTAAACTAAATTATATTATTCGACGGAGACCGCTTTGCGGACTTTATTTGCCTTGAGGCAAGAGCTGCACACTTTAACGCGTTTAGTCCCGTCGTCAGTGATGGCGCGGATTGTGTGTAAGTTTGGATAGAATCTACGCTTGGTGGCGTTCAAGGCATGAGAGCGATGATTGCCGACTTGAGCAGTCTTTCCACAGATGTCGCATATCTTTGACATGATAAACCGTTCCTTAATTTTTTGATTTGAGTGCCATTAAAAATTACCACTCATTTTTGACAAGTATTTTTATTTCACCGTCTGCGGGAGGCGCACATCAAAGCGGCTGCCATGCGGTTCGACAGGGAAATATTCCATGCGTCCTTTGTGTTCCATCACGATTTTATGACAGATGGGAAGTCCGAGTCCTGTGCCACGCTGTTTCTCTTCCGTCACAAAGGGTTGGAAGATGCTGTCGCGTATGCTCATCGGCACTCCGGGGCCATTGTCGATTACGCTGATCTGCAGCCAGCCTGAGCTCTTGGTTGCCGTCACGCGAATCTCGCCCGGCTCGATCATTGCCTCGCTGGCATTTTTAATGAGGTTTTCCATCACGCGGCGGATTTTATTCTCATCAAAATAGACGGGCTCAGTGATCTTGTGTTCAAATACCAAATCGATATCTCTGCCTTTCATCGCTGTTTCATGGCACTTTTGCAGCTCTTCAAAGAAGCTGTTGAGATCCACTTTTTGGATGACGGGCGTCACTTCCACTCCACGCGCAAAGTCCAGGATTTCTCGCACCATTTGGTCGATGAGCCGCGACTGTTTGACGATGCTTTGGCTAAATTTGTCGCTATCGGGATAGAGATTTTCAATCAGTTGAGCGGTGAGGATGATGACCGTAAGCGGGGTCTTGATATCATGAATCACGCGACTGACTGCCATGCCGATGGTCATAAGACGATTTTTACGCAACATCTCATCGAGCAGCTCAACAAAGCGCTCATTGGTATCCCTCAGGCGCGTAGAAAGAGTCTGCATGAGATTGATCATCACAACGGGATGTTTGTAGGAAAGGCGCACAAACGCTTCTTTATTGATATCCAGAACTTCAACGTCTTCAAGGACTTCCACGGTTGCACTTCGCGGTGCATCGCTGATGATTCCCATCTCGCCGAAGACCTCGCCCTCTTGGAGCGTCGTGAGTTCCGCAAAAGGAGACTCCATGCTTTTGAGACTCTTTTTGATCGTCACTTTGCCCTGCATAATATAAAACAAAGAATTGGCGTTATCATGTTCTGTGATGATTAGATCACCCACTTTAAACTTACGCTTTTTCAAGTCTTCTTCATAAGGAACCAAGTCTTCTTCTTTGAGGCCTTGAAAAAGCAATATTGACTTACACGCTTCACTGGCTTTCATTTTTCCCCCTGCACATAGGTTTTTTCTTTTGGTAAAGACATTATAAGTGTGAAAAGCTGTCAAGCCTTTTGAACGCTCCACCGTTTATTTTAGCCTTTTTTGAAAATAAACCAGCATTTCTTGCGGGGATTTTTGTGCATAAATGTATTGATATGCAGTGATCACAGGTTTTTCTTGACAAGCATTCAGTTATTGCATATATAGTGCTCATAGCCTAAACTATAGAAACTGAATCCTTTATTAAAAAAACACAATCACGACTAAAACAAAATCAACAAGGAGTAAGACATGCTTATATCTCGCAAAACGACCATACTTTTAATTCTCGCCGTTCTCATGATCACAGGCGGGCTTTTTGCGCAAGAAGTCATGAGAATCACGCGCAAAGACAGAACAATCATCGACATCCCCACCTCGGAGATCGACAAGATTACTTTCCATGGTGGAGCTCCCCAAGTTCTGGACGATCAGCTCAGGGATGCAGACGGCAACGTCTATAAAACCGTGCGCATTGGAAACCAAGTTTGGATGGCTGAAAACCTTCGCACCACGAAGTATGCCGACGGCAGCCCGATTCCTGAAGTGCGGGACAACGACGCTTGGAAAGACAACAGCAACCCCGCCATGTGTTGGCCAAACAACGATAAAGCAAGCTATTCTAAAACCTATGGCGCACTCTATAATTGGGAAGTCGTAAACACCGAAAGATTGGCACCTCCCGGCTGGAGAATTCCCACGAGAGAAGATTTTGATGAATTGGTAGAGTTTGCAGGCGCAAAGAATGCCTTCAAATTGATGACAAATCAAAAAGGCATCTGGATAAACGATAAGGGCACCAATGAGACCGGCTTTACCGCCACCTCCGGAAACAGAAAACATGACGGCGGCTTTTCCCAGTTCAACACCGTCAGCGGCTATATCTGGAGCTCATCCATAAATTTCGCAAGCCCAAACAATGCCTTCGGTTTAGGATTTAATTATGGTGGACACTTTGGTCTTAACACCTTCCGGCGTGCATCAGGCAATTACATCCGCTTCATCAAAGAATAAGCCAAACAAACCATAATACTATTTGCGGGATGGAGCCTCTATCCCGCTTTTTATTTCCCCAAAAACCACAATATTTCTCTCAACCTCTTCTTTTTTTGCCCAAAATAAAAGATTTATCTTGACTCAGAGGCTTATGGATTATTATATACTATGAAAACTAAATATCAGACTTTAGGAGGTTTATCATGTTTTTAAGCGGACAACAGCTTAAGCAAGTTTTTGACAAAGCCAAGAAGGACAGATTTGGCATAATCGCCTCGAACGTAGTATTTGACACACAGATCAGAGCACTGATTCAAGGTTATAACGCAGTCGGCTCCGACGGACTTCTGCAGATGAGCGCAGGCGCCTGCAAATATGCCGCCGGAGAGAGCCAAGACATCAAAACCGGAGCAAGACTCATATCTTCAATGATCCAAGTCTTTGCCTCCCAATTCCCCAAAAGCGGGGTGGGTTTACACATCGACCACGCCACGCCAAACTATTTTGATTTCATCGTTTATTGCATTGAAAACAAATTGGTGACCTCCGTGATGATCGACGCATCCCACGAAAGCCTCAGCGAGAACATCCGCATCACCAAAGAAGTGGTGGACATCGCCCACAAACACGGCATCCTCGTAGAAGGCGAGATTGGACACATCAAGGGCACGGAAGACGAAATCGTCTCCGACACCGAGCTCTATACCAAGCCGGAAGAAGCGCTGGAATATGTGCTCAAGACCAATGTCGATCTCTTTGCCGCCTCAGTGGGAACAAATCACGGTGTCTCCAAGGGTGAAAACATCGTCCTGCGCCTCGATCTCGTCAAAGAAATCGATGATTTGCTCATCAAAAACGGCGTCGAACGCGGCATCGTCTTGCACGGCGCATCCGGACTCACTGACGAACAGCACCATCTCGCCATCAAAAACGGGGTAGTGAAAATCAACAAAGATACGCACTATCAAATGGATATGGCAGAGGAAATTCAAGCATTTTGGGAAAAGGAAAAGTATGCAATCGTGAGACCGGATGGCGTCTCCGAAGCCGATTACGTCCCGAATAAAGGTAAATTTGACCCGCGCAAATGGCTGATCAAAGGCGAAAACAGGATGAATGAGACCGTTCAAGAGTTCTGCCGCCTCACCGGAAGCGCAAATAACAGCATTCTGCTATAGGAGAAAGAAAAACATCATGATTAGAGTAGCGATAAACGGATTTGGACGCATTGGCCGATTGGTCTTGCGCGCCATCCTCACCCACCATCCCGAGATCAAAGTGGTGGCGATAAACGATCTCACCGATGCCAAAACCCTGGCATATCTCTTTAAATATGACAGCGTTCACGGCATCTTCAACGCCGAGATTAGCCACACGGAAGATAGCATCATCATCGACGAACATCAGATCAAGATCTATTCCCAAAAAGACCCTGAAAGCCTGCCCTGGAAAGACCTCGGCGTGCAGTATGTGGTGGAAGCAACGGGAATTTTTAACACCAAAGAAAAGGCAAGTAAACACCTCGCCGCCGGCGCACAAAAGGTGATCCTCACTGCTCCTGCAAAAGACGAAGTGGATGCAACCATCGTGATGGGAGTGAACCACCTCGAGCTCAAAAGAGAGGATAGGATTGTCTCAAACGCTTCTTGCACAACCAACTGCCTCGCCCCCGTGGTGAAAATCCTCCACGATAACTTTGGCATCGAAAACGGGCTGATGACCACCATCCACGCCTATACAAACGATCAAAACATCCTTGATCTGCCCCATCGCGATCTCC
>DIQS01000005.1:14882-15269 GCA_002427325.1 Cloacimonetes bacterium UBA5456
TCTGCCCCATCGCGATCTCCGCCGTGCACGTGCCGCCGCGCTGAGCATGATCCCCACCACCACCGGTGCTGCAAAGTCCATCGGAGTGGTGATCCCGGAGCTCAAAGGCAAGTTTGACGGACTCGCCGTAAGAGTTCCCACCCCCAACGTTTCCTTGGTGGATCTGAACGTAAACCTCATGCGCGAAACCAGCAAAGAGGAGATCAATCAGGTGATGAAAGGCGCTGCATCCAGCTTCATGAAAGGATTTTTGCAATATGCCGATGAACCCATCGTATCCATCGATGTGGTCGGCAATTCCCATTCCGCAGTCTATGACAGCGGCAGCACCTATGTGCTTGGCAAGATGGCAAAAGTCCTGTGTTGGTATGACAACGAATGGGGCTA
>DIQS01000005.1:15440-15597 GCA_002427325.1 Cloacimonetes bacterium UBA5456
GTATGACAACGAATGGGGCTATTCCTGCCGCGTCGTCGATCTTATCGAATATATGGACAAACTGTAGAGAAATATCAACAAAATTAATAAATCGCCCGGCGTCTTTTAAGAGGATTCCGGGCTTTTTTTTGCTCTTTTCCCATAGCTTCCTTACTGG
>DIQS01000032.1:0-178 GCA_002427325.1 Cloacimonetes bacterium UBA5456
ATCGATATACCAATTATACCACATACCGAAGGCATCCACGCCGTCGTCGGCATGCCAAGCGAGCTTGATGGTCAAGCCGGCATACTGGGTGAGATCGATGACAATGGGTGTGGCATAGTTATTCACGCCTGCGGGCTGATTTGCACCATCCCAGAGGACTTGCCAGCTTGCGCCGTTA
>DIQS01000032.1:397-8561 GCA_002427325.1 Cloacimonetes bacterium UBA5456
CCCATATTGAGGTGAGTGTCGAATTTCACGTAGGCATCGGGTGGGCAGGTGAAGCCGGGGGTAAAGAGCCATTCGTCTTGATGTTCGGCAACCCAAGCGAGTCCTGCTTGATAAGCTCCTTCGCTGGGCGTCACGCCTTCGGCAACGCTGAATCTGCACCAAGTAGGACGTACGCCATTCATATTGGGCACGCCGTTATTGGTGATGGTTTGCGTCCAAGTTTCAGGCGGGAATATCACTCCCTCAAAGCTTTCGACGATTTCAAAAGCGTCGGGATCGGGCGGGTTCCAACCAATGCTAACCGTGTTAACATCGTCATTGAGCGTGGCTACAACTTGCGTTGGTGCAAAGGCGAGCTCGTTCATGGTGAGGACTCCCATGTTGTAATCCTGAGGTCCGACCTCGATGGAGCCTGTTAGCGTGGTGTAGCCGGTTGCTGTGAGCACATAGTCATAGGTGTTATAAGCATATACGCTCGCATCTACGATGAAATCACCTGCCAAGTTTGTGGCGACCGTGTAATCGGCATATCCGGATAGGGTCAGGGTTGCGCCGCCGATTCCATCTCCGGTATCGCTGGCGACAACTGTTCCTGTGACGGATACTTTCGGCATTTCTTCCATGGTGATATCAAGCTCTTCGGTGACGTCTTCTTCGACGGTGACGTCCACGGTTTGAGTGAGATAACCATAGCGGGACAGGGTGAGTTCATAGTCGTTCGGCAAGAGGTTGTTGATATAGAACATACCGTTTGCATCGGAGGTAGCGGTGACGCGTTGGTCGAGATTGATCGAGACTCCGGGAAGCGGAGCGCCGCCTGCGCCACGGACTATGCCTTCAATGTGTCCTACACCGCCGGGAATAACCTCTAAGGTCATCTTGGGGTATTGACCTGTGAGGGTTCCGGCACTCATGTTTGTCGGGTCGTAAACCACTGTATCACTATATACGTTTCTACTGCGGGTTGATCCCAGGGTTTGGCATTTGAAGCTGTCTAAAGAGCTATAATAATCTGTGTCCAAAGGCCTGTGCACCAACAATACCAAATTTCCGCCGTCTAAATGCATATACATTTCCGGGAAGTTAATAGCAATTACGTTTTCTCCGCTGGGGAAGTTCACCATGCCATCAAAGACTAAGGTCATGTTATTTGAGGATATCCAACCGGCACTGAGGTCTGTCTGAGTTGTGCTACCCATCCAGATCTTTATCGGCTTGTTCAACAAGTTTGAAGAGAAGTTGTTATAGAGTTTAATTCCTGTGACCATCCCGGTGAAGTCGTTGAGTTCTGTAGCGGTAAAGATGGTCTGGAACATTGAGTTCTTATAGTAGAAGTCTAAGGGCATACGAGCGTTTTGGCTGCCATCACCTATGTGGATGCTGTGCACGCCGCTGCCGCTCACGATGAATTCATGTACATCTCTGCTATCCTGTGGAGCGGAGCTTGCTCTGCCCGTAACTGAGCTCGTTCTGCCGGTGATGAGGTAGCGGTTGTTCTGATCATCTGTGATCGTGAATGTCGCCGTCACATCTCCTAAAATAGCAGGTGTGAATGTTATGGGTAAGTTCAGGGTCTGATCAGTGCGTAAGGTGACAGGAAGTGTCGGTTGTGTTAGCACAAAAGCACCACTGCCTGCGTGGGTGATAGATTGAATTGTCAGCTCGCCGCCGCCGGCATTGATGATCTGAAAGGTCTTGTTTGAGCTTCCGCCGATTGTCACATCGCCGAAGTTCCAGCTATCTTCGCTGAGCGCAAATTCGGGACTTCCTACCACGCTGAAGTTTTGCACAGTCTCTTCATCTTCTACAATCACCACGGTGTGGCTCACGGTTGTATAGCCATTTTTGCTGGCGGAAACTGTCTGAGTTCCCGCAGGAGCGAAAGAGAAGTTGTAGGCACCGTTTTGGTTTGTGGTGGTGCTAAATACTGTGTCTTCTATGGTAATGAGCATATTGGGCACAGGATGTCCGTTCTCGGTAACAGTTCCGGAGAGGCTGCCCATATCGTCTATCACCATGAAGAATCTGGTGTTTGATCTGTTCATGGATGTAGTACCGGTGGTGCCCGTATCCCCTGCCGCGGAGTCGCTTTGGAAGCGCAGGGAGCTATTATAAGACTTAGTTATGTAATATGTTAGAGCATTTCGCGTATAAGCATCTTGGAATACATCAGTGATGATATCTACCAAGATGTTATCCGTGCCGTTCCATATAAACGGAGTTGAGAAGGCGTGTACGTTCCAACCATTTACAGGCATGAAGCTTGCGGCTTGGAAAACCTGCTGATAGGTTCCTGTCTCAAATGTTGTGGTCAATGCGGTTTGGTTAGTATGCTTGAGCCTGATGCGATAGTTCGGCATAGGTGAACAAGTGCCGATACTCTGCACATCGAAAGCTAAAGCGGTAATCAATCCGGGTGCGGCACCTAAAGCATATATCTCGTCAGTTCTGTATAGGAACTGTTGACGGAATGACTTGAAATATGTTCCATAAGGCGCAGGAGCTCCGGTCTCAGTGTTGGTTATGGTTCCATCACCAAGTTGGATTACAAACAGTCCTTCACCCATCACTGTGATCTCCAAAGGAGGAGTCATATCGTTTGTGGGCTCACTATCTCCGGGCAATATCACAAGTCCGCTGATAATCATCGGGCCTGTTTCGGTAGGTGTCCAAGTGAGCGGTATTTCTAATGTTTCACTCACTGCGATTGCAGGACCAGTCGCAGAGGCTAACTCGTTATTACCATGCATGATCTTCACGGTGTAAGCACCTGCTGCTTGCGCTGAAGTTCCTGTGTTTTTGATCTTCACAGTGTGAGTGATTTCAGAGTTTACAGTCGGGGTGGTGTTGCCATATATTTCAAGTGCAGAGAGGTCGTTAGGTTGCAAGCGAATAGCATTTGAGAATCTCGGGTCGGACAGCACGTTGTTTGTATATACCGTCTTGACCGCCCATTTATAGACAGCATCCGGCAGTGTGACCCAAGATGGGTCTGTGAGCGTGGTGTCAGTGATGGCAGTTGTGGTCAATTCTGTCCACAAGTTTTCGTTATTCTCTTGACCTGTTGTCAAACGCCAAGCTCTATAGCCCACAGGGATGCGTTGATCTCTGGGAGCAGTGCTGAGCGCAGCAGTTTGAGTGTGAGTCTGACGAGGGCTTCTGATGCCGTCACTTTCCACCAACCTTGCTGCTTCTATCTCGGAAAGACCGGCAAGGCGGATGTCAACAGTCGGCAAGCTGACCACGGGAGCTCTAAAGCTTGCTGCGTTTGCAATCTCCACATCGTCTATATACCAGCCGGCATAGTTCACCGTCGTTGTGGCATACATCTCAAAGCGAACAGTCACTTCACTCAGGCCGTCATAGGCAGAGATATCAACAATGCGTTCTTGCCATTGAGTGCCGGTGTAGTCCCAAGAAGGACCCCAAACGAGAGTGCCGTTGATGGTAACCTGACAGTAGTCAAAGTCGCCAAAGACGTTCTCCCAGCTCCTAAAGCGCAGGGTGGCATCTGTGAGACCTGAAAAGTCGAAGGTTTTGCTCAAGTAGTTAAATCCACCTGAGTTTGTGTAGTTGGTATTGATCTTTGTTCCCCACATTCCTGTGCCGGAATAGGCAGTAGGAGGAGGGATTACGTTGGTACCCGTGTAGACGGGGTTCCAGTTTGCTATATCATAATCGTCGGTATATTCCCAGTCACCTATGGCATCCCAAGTTGCGGAAGGTTCCCAGTCGCCGTCGTCGTTTTCGAAGTCGAAAGACATGCCGTGACCTGTTCCACCGGGAGGACTCCAGATAAGATTAACAGCGGTTTCTGAAGCGTTTAATTCTGCCAAGACCGGTCCGGGAGGAAGCGTGAGTTCTTCAATGATGATGGTGCCCATATTATAGTTTACGCTGCCCACATCAATGCTTCCGGTTGTGGCCTGATAGCCGTCTCTCAGAATGGTATAAGTGTAGTTATTACCGGAGAGGACGGTTAGGTTGAAGTTTCCTTGTGAGTTAGTCGTTGCTTGATAGTTAAGCGGTCCGCTAAAGAGAATAGTGGTATTGGGCAGACCCACGGTTGGGTTGTCGCTACCTGTTATCTTTCCGCTCACCATTACGTTGGTAGAAGCTTCCATATCGAAGTTGAGAATGCTTTCTTCGCCTGCACTGATAGTGACGGGAAGGGTGACATCCTCAAAACCGACCTTATGAGCGGTGACCTGATAGTCTCCTGCGAGCACCACGGGGAAGTTATATGTTCCATTTGCTAAGGTTGTTTGACTCCAGACGGTATCTTCGATAGATATGTTGACATCGCCCATGGGGAATCCGATGGAGGTGACGGTGCCTCTTAATGAGCCGATCTCGCCCAAGTCCATAAACAGGCGCATATTAGTTCTGTTTGCGGCAACCGTTCCGGTGGCATATCCTTCCGCCACAACGCTATCGCTTTGATAGCGAAGGGAGCTATTGAAGGAAGTTGCAGTATATGGTGAAGATGCATATCTGCCCACTGCTGCTGCCAAGTCTGTCACGATCTCAACGATAATGTTCGAAGCTCCATCCCAGAAGAATGGTTCAGAGAAGGGATGCAAGTTCCAGCCGTTAACAGGCATGAAGTTTGTTGCTTGGAAGACCTGTGTATAGTTGCCGAGCTCGAAAGTAGTCGAGAGGGTTTCAAGGTTTGTTTCCTTGATTCTGATGCGATAGCCCGGTGAAGCAGTAATGGCGTTGAGATTTGCCACTTCGAAAGCAATAGCGTTGATGAAGCCGGGAGCCGCACCCACGGCATAGAGCTCATCTGCTTTCACCAAGAAGTGTTGACGGAAGTTCTTCCAATAGGTGCCATAGGCATTGGGAACACCCGTATCGGTATTGACCGCAACGCCATCCCCAATCTGTGCCACAAACAAGCCTGCTTCCATCACGTGCACGGTTATCGGTGAAGTGTTGTTATTTGACTCATACTCATCTCCCGGCATTTCCACTCTGCCATAGAGCTGATATTCACCGGTGACGGTGGGAGTCCAAGAAAGAACAATATCTTCACTTTCAAGATAGTCGATGGCTGGTCCGGCCACGGAAGCAAGAACGTTGTCATTACCATCCATGAGTTTAACAGTATAGTTTGTGACAGTGGTTGAGGTTGAGCTCATCACTCTAACTGTATAGTTCACGGTGGAGTTCACGTTCGGAGTATATGGCCCCGTAATAGAGACTGCAGCCATATCTACAATATCGCTTTCACTTAGGAAGAAGCAGATATTGCTACGGTTAAGGCTACGTGTTCCGGTGGCAGTAGTCTCAGAGTTTGCCGTATTGCTCTGAGCACGAAGCGAGCTATAGAATCCCGGAGTGGAGTATTTCGCAGATGCGTTTTGTCCTGTCACGCCACATAGGTCTGTGATGATCTCCACGATCAGGTTTGAAACGCCGTCCCAGAAGAATGGTGCATCAAATTCATGGATATTCCAGCCCAATGTAGGCATGAAGCTTGCGGTTTGGAAAACCTGCGTATAGTCTCCCAATTCAAAAGTGGTGCTCAGCTCTATCTGATCAGTGCTTTTCAGCTTGATGCGATAGTTTGTCATTGCTGCGCATCCGTTGAGCGCAGACACATCAAAGGCGATGCCGCTGAGCATGCCGGGTGCGCCGCCGCTGGCATAGATTTCATCAGCTTTCACCAAGAGTTGTTGGCGGAAGCTCTGATAGTATGTCCCATAGGGTGCAGGAGCGGCAGTGTAGGCGTTGCTGGCTGTGCCATCACCCACCACAAATGCGCTATCGCCTGCTTCTATGACATTGACTGTAAAAGGATAGGTATCATTATTCAGGGAGTTTTCATCACCGGGCATTTCCACGCGACCATAGACCTGAGTGGTTCCTACTTGGGTAGGCGTCCACGGGATAGTGATTTCAGCCATTTCGAGATGATCGATGAGGACTCCCGGCACAGTTGCCAAGACTCCGCCATCCACTTCCATGAGCTTCACGGTATAGTTGCTCACGGGATCAGGACAGATATTCATCACACGGACGGTGAAGTTTGACACACTACCTACATTCGCGAATACAGGCCCGCTGATTCCGAGTGCTGCCATATCATCCGTATCCTCGGTGCTGATATAAAAGCGCATATTGGAACGATTTACAGAAACGGTTCCCGTGGCATAACCATCAGCTGCGATGCTATCGCTTTGATAGCGGACTGAGCTATTGAAGCCCATCGCTGCATAATATACCAATGCGTTGCGTCCCACAGCGGGGGCGAGGTCTGTAACGATCTCCACGATCAGGTTTGAAGCGCCATCCCAGTAGAAAGGAACCTGGAATGCATGCATGTTCCAATCTGCCGTAGGCAAGAATTCAGGAGCATGAAAAACCTGTTGATAGTCTCCGGTTTCAAAGGTCGTTGTCAAAGCGGTCTGATTTGTGTGCTTGAGTCGGATGCGATAGTTTGGCATAGGGCCGCAATTGCCGACGCTGCTTACATTAAAGGCCATGGCAGTGATGCTTCCGGGAGTTGCACCACCGGTGAAAAGTTCGTCAGCGGTCACAAGATACTGTTGACGGAAGTTTTTATAATATGTTCCATAAGGTGTTGGCACGCCGGTTTCGGTGTTCAACAAAGTTCCTTCGCCGACCTGCACAACGAGCAGACCTTCTTCCATTACAGTGACATCCAAGCCCTGCGTGAGGTCGTTCAGTGGATTTTCATCTCCGGGCATCACGACCTTGCCATAAAGGGTATAGAGTCCCGTCGCTGTGGGAGTCCATTCAAATTCAAATTCCTCATATTCCATGGAGCCTAAAGTGACGCCAGGCAAGCTGAAGAGTTCAACAGTGTCCGAAAGGAGCTTAACGCTGTAGTTGCTCACGGGATCAGGAGAAAGGTTGCGAACTCTCACGGTGTAGCTCGAAGCGCTATTTACAGAAGGAGTGGTGGGCCCAACTATCGAGACTGCAGCCATGTCCAACAAATCCAAAGCGGACATGCTTAACTTCATATTTGAGCGATTGAGAGCAGCAGTGCCGGTAGTGCCGGTGTCCCCATTTGCACTATCACTCTGGAAACGAAGACTGCTATTAAAGGTAGTCGGAGTGTAAAAAGTAGAAGCATTTTGAGCGTAGGCTCCTGTGATCACGTCCGTGACGGTCTCTATTAAGAGGTTGGACGCTCCATCCCACACAAATGGTGTGGTAAAAACATGGGTGTTCCATCCGACCGTCGGCATAAAATCATTAAATTGATAAACTTGAGTGTAAGTTCCAGTTTCGAAAGTGGTCGATAAAGTTGTTTGATCTGTGTGTTTTAACCGTATTCGAAAGTTGTTCATCGGGGTGATGTTATTTAGAGCACTGACGTTAAAGGCAAGCGAGTTGATGTTGCCTGCGCCAGCACCCTCGTTGTTTAGTTCTGATGCTAACACCAGAAACTGTTGGCGAAAGGCCTTGTAGAAGGTACCATAGGGAGCTGGAGCACTGGAAGTTGTGCTGGCATCAGTTCCAGTCCCGAGTTCCACAGTCACTTGTGCAAACAATGCACCGCTAAAACACATCATAAAGATGAGTAGCAGACTTAGCAAGAGCGTTCGTTTCATTGCGTTTTCTCCTTTGTTTGTAGAATTAAATCTTTTTGTTTAAACTATGACTATTTGAAAGCTTTATCAAACAAGACAAGAGGGCGGCTTTCATTCACCTTGTTCAAGTCTTAATTGGCTGTGTAAGCAAGGTTTCTGGTCTCTCACTGTATGTAAATTAGGTGTTTTGTCTTCCTTTAGTCCGACTGCCAATTTGAGACAGTAAAGAACAGACTGGAAGAGCGATTGCATTATTTTATTTTCTTTCAAACAAGTCAAGCCCTTTCTTTAATGTTGATTAATTGCGAAATGTTAAAACCGCAAAACAATGATCAATACCTTGTTAAGTCTAATGATATCCATGAGTTATCTCTTTTATTGACTATGGAAATAAATCAACTGATTAAAGAATGACTAACCGAAATGAGTTTAAAAGTGCGGGAAAATACGGTTCTCTGCAAAATTAATAACATTTTCAAGAGAGATGGATGATAACTCTTTGTTTATCCATAGCTTCCCTATTGGGTTCAGCTCAATTTGCGCTTATGATATGGTCATGCCCATGACCACATCATGACCATATCATGACCAGAACC
>DIQS01000032.1:8720-17352 GCA_002427325.1 Cloacimonetes bacterium UBA5456
ATCATGACCAGAACCCAGTAAGGAAGCTATGGGAAAAGTGTGAAAATCGTGCGATTTGTCAAACTTGTGGATTATTACATCAGGAGCACTAAAGATAGTGCCATAACCAGCATCCCGCCTATGAGTCCGGCGATTGCTATATGGTGTTCGGCATATTCCTCCGCCGTGGGCAAAAGCTCATCCAAAGAAATATAGACCATGATCCCCGCAACGGCTGAGAGAACCAAGCCTAAGGGGAAATTTGAGATGGTTTTGAGCAGGATAATCCCGATCAGCGCACCTAAAGGCTCGGCAAATCCGGAAAGAAATGAATAGAAAAACGCCTTCTTGCGGCTCTTCGTTGAATAGAAAATGGGAACCGAGACCGCTATGCCTTCAGGGATGTTGTGAATGGCAATAGCGATTGCGATGCTCACTCCCAAAGCTGGATCAGCAGCGGCTGTCATGAAGGTGGCAATGCCTTCGGGAAGGTTGTGGATGGTGATGGCAAGCGCAGAAAATAGTCCCATTCGCAGAAGCTTCTTTTCATGCAGCTCTTTGAGATCGGGACAGGGACCCTCGCCGCAATCCACGTTTCTCAATTCATGCGGGTTTTCATGGCTGGGCACGAGAAAGTCGATCAGCGCAATGATGCCAATTCCCGCAAAGAAAGAAATAATCGTGTACCAATGTCCCGGTTTCTCGCCATATTGACCCGTCAAAAAGCGCAGAGCTTCCGGCAATATCTCCATAAAACTCACATATATCATCACGCCTGCACTGAAACCCAAGGCTGCAGAGAGAAACTTTGGGCTGAACTTTTTGGAGGTGAACGCCATCAGGGAACCTATCCCCGTGGACAGTCCTGCAAAAAGTGTCAGCCCAAAAGCAAATAGATAATGCTGGTTCATTTGATCTTAATCAGCTTTCTCGTTGTCTTATCGTTTTCCAGTCTATAGAAATAGATGCCGTCGGCAAGGCTTTGCAAGTCTGCCGTGATCACGCTTTCTCCTGCCTTGATCTGTCCTAAATTCAGGCTTTTGACCATCTGACCTTTGAGGTTATAGATCAAGAGCTTTTCGTCGGATCTTTCCTTGTCGCTATCAATCTTGATCCTGATCTCGCCGGCAAAAGGATTGGGATATGCCTTTGCGGAAAGTCCTGCTTCGGGCGCAAGCTCATCGGAAGTGCTCGTGGGACCAACGGTCATTTCAAAAGGAATGGCATAAGGCTCGGCAAAGTCTGTTTCGATGATGAAATTGAAGCGCGCATAGCCCAAGCTGCCCACATAGAGGTTCAAATCCAGTGCCTTGAAGCCATTTTCAGTCATGGGATGAGCAAAGGCAAAAGAGCCCGGGAAGCAATTGCCCTCTTCATCGCAATAGTTGATGAACCAATCCTCCGGTGCCTCAATGATCTCGATATGAGTGTTGAATGTCGTGGCGGGGCCGAGGTTATAGAGGTAGAATACAGGTGAAAAGTGAGCTCCAGGCTCCTCTTCCTTGATGTGCAGGTCAAAGGGCACTGCTGCTCTCACTTGATTCTCGGGCACGGGTAATGTGCTGACAGCCTGCAAGATGCTGCCGGAAGAAGTCTGAACAAATGCTGCCGCCCAGATATTATCTAAGTTCCATGCTGCGTCGTTTGTTACGCTGAAGCTTGCCGTCGCCGTATCACCTGCACCGTTTAGGGTGATATCTTGGCTTTGAGCGGTGCGCACGATACGCGTCATCTCTCCGAGATTGTTTTCCACGATATAGAGCACAATCTTGGCTTCGTCTGTGCTGAAGATGTCATTGAGATTGGTGGCGGTAAAACTATAGTTTCCTGCCTGATAGTCAAAGCTATTCAGCTCTAATTTGACCGGTGATCCTGTGTAGCGATAGAGGTTCAGCGCCTCGCGATAGAGCGTGCCATCAGCGACAACATCATCGCTGCCGGCTATACGAGTCTTGCCATTAAACATCACAACGGGCAAGCCAATGATATCATAATAATCAAATCTATCCTCAACCTCGGGCTTGCTATATTCTCCGCTCTCGGTGAGCAGGCGTGTGAAAATCACCTCGCCCGGCATGACTTCGCCTTCAATCACGTCGAGTCCGGCAAGAGCAAAAGCACAGGCACCGCACCAGCTTGCTCCGAAATTCTCAACCATCAAGGTGGTGGGATAATATGGCGCAGTCTGCGCAGAGAGTAGCGCAAATGCCGCCAAAAACACTATCAATATATATCTTTTCATCTTATTTACTCCTAAAATCTGGTTTGCACTTCGGCTCTTATTCCCTCAAAGGGTGCAACATAGCGGCAAACGCCGTTGCGACATACCTTTCCGCCTGCTTCCTTGCCGCCAAAGAGCAAGAAATCGGTGTGCGAAAAGAGCGGATATTTGAGCTCGATATTGGGGCTGTATCTGCTTTCCATCAGCTTCGAGACTTCCTGCCAATGGCTGACTACTCCCATCGAGATGCCTAAGTTAAAGAGCGAGAATTCAGCCTGTAAAGAAGGCTCAAAATGACGCTTGACTTCTTCCTCGCCTTGCTTGCTTTCTATCGTCTTAAATTCGGCTTTCAAGAAGAGTGGGAAAGACCAAGAGCTAAAGTCAGTCTCAAGCGTGGGATAGAACTCTTTTTGCCAGTTGTGTCCTTTGTGCAGCTTTTCGATGTGCGACCACGAGAGGGTGAAGCTCGCGCTGTCTGCTACATATTCGGCGGCAACGTAGAGGTCGTTCATCTCTTTTTCTCTTCCTGTATTCCATGCTTCGGCATAGTCTGCAGAGAGATAGAGCCTGTCAAAGAGACTGTAATCCGCTCTTGCCTGCCAGCCTTGTTCATCTTGACCACTTTCAGAACTGTCCGAGAGCGTCTCGCCATGATAGTTTGCCAGCGGGATGTCGTTTAATCTATAGTTGAAATCACGATAGTCCTTATATGCGCCGCCGATGAGCAGATCGCCTAATTGATATTCGGCGTTGACGTATGCAGCGTGTCCGTCTGTATCACCGTCAAAATAGCGATAACGCTGGGAATAGGCGTAGTCGCCGCTGATCTCAAGATTGAACTTGTTCATCATCAAACGCCCGGCAAAGACGTCTCTGTTTCCATAGCGTCCCAATGCATTGACATCACGAAATGCCATGGCTGAGCCGCCTAAACGGATGCCTTTGATGATGGGGATTTCGAGGTCTGTGCCATAGGCGAGATCAAGGCGGTCTGTCCTGTTTTGATTTGCGATTGCGCCGTAGAGAGCCTTGACTTTCACCTTGCCGTCATAGCGAAGGAGTGTGCTCTGCATCCTATGATCTTCATCAAACTCAAGGTCTTTATAGCTGCGGAAGACGAGGCCCCTGCCGAAGCTCTCCTCCGTTGTGCCGACATGCACGCCGAAGTCGTCCTTCTCAAAGCCGGCATAGAGCTCTTTCCACTCAAGTGCCAAGCGCGAGCTGTCAAGCTCTTGTAAAAGCTGAGTTTGCTCCAAAGGATATTTGGGCAAATGGCTGATAAACTTCATCCCAAAGTTGAAGTTCTTATATCCGAGATTGAAGCCGAACTCATCCGAGAAATAGGCGTTCAGCGAGTCTGCGGCGGTGCGATAGACAAACTTCGCCTCGTTGAGTCCGTTGATCTGCAAGGTGTTTTGTGCTCCCAATAGCGTCCCGAAGAGCACAAGAGCGAGTATTAGCCAATGTCTGAATTTCATCTACTTTTCCTCTTCACAATCCCCGGTGCAATCTTCGTCAGGATTCTCTGAACAAGGCTGTTTGAGCCCCAAGATCTGGCGCACATATCTCTCATATATCTTCTCTGTACCGCTTTCAAAGCCTACGTGCGAATAGACTATCTCGCCTTCGGGGTTGAGGATAAAGCTATGCGGCGGATTGACCACATTCATCTTCTTGGCGTAGTTCTTGTCGGGATCAAAGAGCGTGATGAAGTCATAATTCTTGCTCTTGAGATAGCTCTTGGCACGGGATTGAGCCTTGGGTGCGTCGATGGAAATCATCACCACTGTGAGCTCTTCATATTTCTTGGCAAGCTCATCAAGGGCAGGCATTGCTTCCTTGCAAGGACGGCAATAATCCGCCCAGAAGTCGATGATCACAGGGCCTTTGCCCAAGAGCGATTGCAAGCTCACGTCTTCCATATCCATATCCGGCAACTTAAAGTCCGGCATCATGTCCGCCATAAGCGGCAAGAGCATCATCATTAGTGCGATTATAATAAATATCTTTCTCATCTTAAAACTCCACTTATTTAATTAAAAGCTAATACTTCGCCACCATATATACGGGCGTTATGCGAAAACACTGCAGGGCGTTTTTGGATATAGACCACGAGCTTCCCCGATGTCGGCATATCCGCAGGCAGGTTCACGTTGATCTCGATTGGCTGATTCATGTCGCTTGCGCTGATGGACTGGTGTCCAAGCCCGCGCACCACATTATAGAAGTTCTCAGCCGGCTTGACAGGGTTCACCATCTCGTTGGCAACAACCACATAGTTCAGATACATATCCTCAAAGTCAATGGCATCCTTGCTGTCAAAGATTACCTTTGCGCTGAGAACTCCGCCGTCGATGTTCAGCTCATCAATGGAATACTCAAATACTGCCGGCTCATCGATATAGCTATCCACAATTGCTTCATAACTCGCAAGAGCATCTGCAGAGCTTCCCGTGATCACATTTTGACCCTGAAACACTGCCGCAGGAGCAGACGGATTGCCATAGTATCCGTGATTGTCATTGCCTGTAACCACATAGTGGATCATGGTGTGATGCTCCAAAAAGATGAAGTTCGGATGAGCTTGAGCTAAGTCTCTAAGCTTTTCCTCAGCGGGCGGACAATTGGGGCAAGTGCTGAAAGTAAAGTATTCTGCAATCACCAATTGAGCGGGGGTTTCCTCTTCTTCGGAGTCCAACATGTTACCCAAAAGTTTCCAGCTTCCGCCTTCCTTGATGGCTTTATCGCCCGTGAAGATATTGTTATAACACAGCTCTTCTTCGACATAGGCAATGAGCTGCCAATTAAGCTCGGCATTTGCAGCACCTATATGCTTTTCGGACGTGATCTTTGCCTCAAAGCTCAGGTTTTCATGCTCAGCAAAGAGAGCCGTGATCTCGGCGATACGTGCTTCTTGACTTATCCCATCATAAAGATAGTCTTCGTGAAACAGCGCATTTAGAGGCTCAAGCTCTTCGGTGTTGAGGCTTTCAAAGGTGCTGACTATCAGGTCTCCAACCTCATGACTTTCTTCACTCGGTTTGGTGAGACTGTTGTCAAATCTATTACATGCGGTGATCATGAGCCCTGCAATTAGCAGGATAATAAGGATATACTTTCTCATCTGTTACACCTCAATTAGCATCTTTTGCGATGGCATCTTTGAGCATCTTCTTGTTGAGTAACTCGGGGAAGATAACAGGCTTTTCATCGGGCTTATAGAGCGCATTGAAGGGCACACCCATGCGATCATGAGACTTGATCCAATCAAGCAGGATGGGGTCACTCTTGGTGAAATCCCCTCTGAGCAAGACCACTTCATTCTCTGCAAAGAACTCCATCATATCATCGGTAAAGAGCACTGTCTTTTCATTGGTTTTACAATTCTTACACCACTCTGCACCGATATCCAAAAACACGGTTTTGCCTTCATCCATCAGCTTTGCATGGAGCTGCGGACTAAAGAGATACCAGCCTTCCAGCGCATGCGGATCGGCAACCATTTCGTCACCTTCCAGCACGATAGCCGCACTCGTTTCGAGATATTCCGCCTTCACCGGCAAGAGCTGCCATGCGCCCAAGACGATCATCAAGATAGGGATGACGATAAAGACCCACTGCGTGATCTTGGAATATTCAAAGCGCACAAATCTGCCGTAGAGCCACATTGCGAGCCCCAAGATCAAGAGGAAAAAGAGCACATTGACCAGATAAGCTCCCGCCGTGAGCACCAGCGTTGTTTTCAGCATGGTATAGACCAAATAGAGCAGAACAAAGCCCATGAGCTCCTTGAAAAGCACCATCCAATCACCGGGTTTCGGGATGATCTTAAGCGCAGCAGGGAAGATTCCGATGAGGATGAAGGGGAAGGCAAAGCCTAAGCCAATCGTCAAAAAGAAGAACATCGTTCCCACGGGAGGCATCGCCATCGCAAAAGGCAACGCTGCCCCAAGGAAAGGCCCCGTGCAGGAAATAGCCATGAGGAAGGCAAAGATTCCGCCAAAGAAGGAGCCGCCATAGCCGCCCTTACCGCTTGCCTTATTTGCCGTATCCATGCCCGGCGCCGTGATTTCAAACACTCCCAAGAGCGAGAGCGCAAAGGCAAAGACGATGGAAAGCAAAGTCACTTGGAAGTAAGGATTCTGGTTTTGCACGCCCCAACCGGCAGACTCTCCCGCCATCTGAACGCCGATCAGGATACCTGCCAAGATGCCGAAGGAGACGAGCACTCCCAGCGCATAGATCAGCACATGGCGCAAGACTTTACTGCGGTCTTTCTGAGCCTGATTGATGATCGCCATGATGCGAATCGGCAAGATGGGCAAAACGCAAGGCGTGATATTGAGGATGAGTCCACCCAAAAAAGCCAAGATTAAGAACTTAACAATCCCTTGTTTGGCAGGACTTTCTTCATCGACCTCAGCCTCTTCAATGCCGCTTTCAAGAGCCTCTGTGGACTCGGAGAGCTCCGCGACATCAGTTTCTGACGTCACTTCCGCATCGGAATCCTCAACGATTGCAGCCCCGACGCCGAGCACTTTTTCCACAACTTTCAGCGTAACTTTCCCCTCCACATCTTCGGGAGGATTACACATGCCGTCATCATAACAGAGATTATATCCAAACTCCACCGTGACGCTTTTTACACCGAGCTTTGCATTAGCAAGAACCGTGAAAGGCAGGCTCAGCATGATGGACGGGGAATATTGCCATTCACTATCACTCACGATCTTATCAGCTTTGGGCAGCTTGAAACTACCAAACTTGAGATCGGGATGGCTGGCCTCGATATACAGATATTCATTATCATTGGGATCAACGCTTTGCTTCTGTCCCGCGGGAATCTGCAGAGTAGCGCTGATCGTGCCGCTCTCCCCCGGGCTCAACTCAGCCGGCGAAACGCTGAACTTCACACTCTGCGCACCCAGCATGAGGAAGCCGGTCAAAAACAGCATCAGAATCATTAATTTCTTATTTGAACTCACTTCATATCTCCTATTTATGGATCATATTATATTTATCTAAAACCTTCCCGAGCCGCCGCTTATGACAGCTCGGGACATCATTTTTCAAATCAGAGCAGACCATCCCGCTTGAGCAGGGCATCAGCGTCCAGGCTACGTCCGCGGAAGGCTTCAAAGAGGTCTTGAGGCGGATATGCATTACCGCGCGCAAGGATATATTCTCTGAACTTATCGGCTGTTTCCGTGTTGAATATACCGGTTTCTAAGAACATACTCCAAGCGTCGGCATCAAGCGCTTCCGCCCATTTATAGGAGTAATATCCGGATGCATAACCACCGGCAAAGATGTGGGCAAAGCCGCTGGACATATTGGTTCCATCCACCTTGGGAAGCAAGGCAAAACGCTCGTTTGCATTGGTCTCAAATTCATCCACATCACTGATGCTTTCAGGATCAGCCAGATGCCAATCAAAGTCCAGATTTGCATAGCGCAATTGAGTGATATTAGCCGTAGCCGCATTGAAGTTACGAGATGCCAACATCTTGTCCAAGAGTTCCTTAGGCAGAGGCTCGCCCGTTTCATAATGCTTTGCAAAGACATTCAGCGCCTCTTCTTCCGTGAGCCAGTTTTCCATGATTTGGCTGGGCAATTCCACGAAGTCCCACAGCACGGATGTGCCGGAAAGTCCGCGATAATATCCATCTGCCAAAAGTGAGTGTATGGCGTGTCCAAACTCGTGAAACACCGTCCTCACCTCGTCCAAACGCAAGAGCGAGGGCGATTTATCCGTGGAAGGAGTGAGACTGCCGACGATCATCACCTGCGGTCTCTTCATGCCCTTGGGCGTCATCCCCTGCGCCTTCAGCGAACTTTTCCATGCTCCGCCACGCTTGGTATCTCTCGGGAAAAGGTCAATATAGAGCAAGCCGAGATAGCTGCCATCTTTGTCATGAGCTTCCCAAGTCGTCACTTCTTCGTGAAAGACGGGAACGTCATAAACCTGTTTCATCGTGATGCCATAAGCCTTTTTCACGATTGTAAATAGCCCGGCAAGCACTTCTTCCATCTTGAACCAAGGACGCAACTCTTCCGGATCAAAATCAAAGAGCTTTTCTTTGAGTTTATTGCTATAATAAGCCCAGTCCCAGCCCATGAGTTCTTCGATTCCATCCAGTTCCCGCGCCAGTTTGGCAACCGCTTCACGCTCCTCTATTGCCTTGGGATATGCCACGTCATAGATGCGGTCTAAGAAGCTGCGAGCATTGTCCACGCTTGCCGCCATGCGGTCTTCCAAGACGTAATCTGCATGATTTTTATAACCCAAGAGCAAGGCTCTTTCTTTGCGCAGTTTCAGCGTTTTCTTGATGATATCACCGTTATCGAATTCATCTCTAAAAGCGCGAGATGAATAAGCTTTGGATATCTTCATACGCAGATCGCGATTTTTGCAATAGGTGAGCACGGGGG
>DIQS01000032.1:17515-18525 GCA_002427325.1 Cloacimonetes bacterium UBA5456
GACGCTCGAAGGCTGGAGATTGATCAGCCAGCCGCCGTCTTTACCCTTGACTTTGGCAAGATATGCCGCAGCGTCTTTAACGCTCTGAGGCATGCCGTCCAGCTCGTTTTCGTCCGTGATATGCAGTTCAAACTTATTCGTTGCGTTCAAAACATTATCGCTAAACTTCGGTGAAAGCTGGGAAAGCTCCATCGCAATCTCCACATAGCGCGCTTTTTTGTCGTCTTCCAAGAGTGCACCGCCACGGATAAAGCCCTTATAGTTACGCTCGATGAGGCGATAACGTTCTGCCGCTTTGATGGCCTCTTTATCGTTCATATCCGAGGGAATCTTTGGCTGCGGCTTGCCTTCTATCTCATTTTCATAGACCGCTTTAACACGGGCAAAGATCACGGGGTCTGTGGCGACAGTGGTATTAAACTCTGCCAACATCGGTGAAATCTTTTGGGCAAGAGCTTTAAACTCATTATCCGAATGAGCACTGAGCAGATTAAAATATACCGTGGTGGCATAACTCAATTCCTCAGAACCATCTTCCATCGCCAAAATGGTGTTTTCAAAAGTGGGTGCTTCGGGGTTATTCTTGATCTTTTCGATCTCTTCTTTGGCAATTTCCAAACCTTTTTCAATCGCCGGCATGAAGTGTTCCAAGTGAATCTCATCAAAGGGAATCGCCTCCAACCTGTGTGTGTTTTCTTTTCTAAGCAAGGGATTGTCCTGCATGATTACTCCTTAATAGTCTGATATTATTCTATTTTAACAATATATATTTAAATAGTGTATTAGTCAACCTTTTTCGTATATGAAACGATTCTAAGCGTTTGAGATGCAGAAAAAGACCCACTGAATAAGGCCTATAAACGCAGTGAAAATGAGTTTAAAAAGCACGGGGAAAAGACTATTCTTTGCAAAACAATTGGCATGCGTAAGACAGACTAATGCTAAATCCTTGCTTGTCCATAGCTTACCTATTGAGTTCTGCTCAACGTGCGCTCATGATATGCTCATGG
>DIQS01000032.1:18713-18951 GCA_002427325.1 Cloacimonetes bacterium UBA5456
ATCATGACCATATCATGACCAGAACCCTCTAAGGAAGCAGTGGAAAACCACGAGAAAAAAGAGGAGCTGCGCGGGCAACTCCTCTTTATTTTCTTTGCTATGGACTTTTCGCCCTTAGCTTAAAGCTCTTTGCTATTTTATTCCATGAGCATCATCTTGCGGGTCTTGATGTAATCTCCTGCTCAGTAGTGGCTTATACTTCTATCGCCTCAGAGCAGGAGATTACATCAAGACCCGC
>DIQS01000035.1:0-864 GCA_002427325.1 Cloacimonetes bacterium UBA5456
CAAGATGAAGAAAGTTTTGACCCCGAGAAAAGAGTCTATGATTACATCGCGCAATATGCCGAGACCGTGCGCACAGCCGACGGCTCAAAGATAAGCCTCACCGAAATGCTAAACCGCTTTCTCTTTGACGGAAAGATGCAACAGGCAAAGCTTTCCACACTTTCCGGCGGCGAGCGAAAACGACTTTTTCTGCTCAAATCCCTACTTTTCGGCACAAACTTCATCATCCTCGACGAGCCCACAAACGACCTCGATATCCGCACCTTGGAAGTCTTGGAGGACTATTTAGATAGCTTCCGCGGCTGTCTGCTCGTAGTCTCGCACGATCGTTATTTCCTTGATAGATGTATAGATTACCTCTTCATCATGGATAATGGCAAGGTGCGCAAATTTGCCGGCAACTATTCCGACTATCTCTTGGTGAAACGCTTTGAGGAAGAAGAAAAAGAAGAGGCAAAGAAGCCGGTTGAGCGTCCGAAACGCATCAGTAAAGGCTTGAACTACAACGAACAACGCGAGTTTGCTCTCTTGGCAAAGGAAATCGACAATCTGGAAAACGAGATCGCCGAGATTGAAAAGAGCTTAGGCGAAGGCAAGCTCTCTTTCGAAGAATACGAGAACATGGCAAAACAGCTTTCAGAACTGCACGAAGCCCATGACATCTCCACAATTAGATGGATTGAACTCAGCGATAAATCGAACGCTTGATTTTTTCAAGAAAAATACTTCTAAGCCACCCCATAATCTCTCAAACAAATTGCCCCAAATAGCATAAAACTTCACAAACAGCATCATCATTGTCACAAAACACAGCTAAGCCACTTCTTCCCTATTGATTACAGCTTAGCGTGCGCTCATGATATG
>DIQS01000035.1:1059-10390 GCA_002427325.1 Cloacimonetes bacterium UBA5456
TCATGACCATATCATGACCAGAATCCAGTAAGGAAGCAGTGGGAAACGATTGAAAAAAAGGCAAAAAATAAGGGCGGATTATCAACCTTTTTTTCGTTTTATAGGTTGATTTCCACCCAAACGCCCAAGCTGAATATGCGTGAGCCATCTGCGGTCTTTTTGTCGCTGCTATTCTCAAAGCTGGAACTTAGACCACCACGAATATTTTGGTCGAATTGATATGTTGCACCCGGCGTGATCACGAGTCGCATAGTATCCCTATCCACCAATGAGTTATCCCTTCCTTTCGTAACATCTTTCTTCTTCTCAAAGCTGACGGAAAGAGTGGATGAGAGCTGGTTGCTGATGTGGATTTTCTTCTGCGTGAAAGGAACGGTGAAGCCTTTGCCGGCGGTGAGGCTATATGCCATATTGCTGTTTAAGGTAATGGAATCAGAGGTTTTAAGGATCTCATAGCTATCCATATCCGTGGTGTTATTCGTTCTGGAAAGTCCCACGCTTAGGTTGGTATTCAGTTTGGTAAAGAAATTCCCGCTAAAGCCCAAAAGCGGGGACATCGCCATGGTGATTGATTCCTGCTTGGGCTTCTCCCAATCCACGTTACCACTGGCGCGCGTGACATATTGGAAACCAGTATTGAGCCTTCCGCCTCTTAGATATTTGTCCATTTTGATCCAGGGCTCCCAATTCATGAATGAGAGAGTGACATCCGGAAATGTGGTCTGAACGTTTTGCTGGCTGGCAGAGGAACGCCTGGTATTGAAGCTATGAGCAAAGTTCATCGTACTATCAAAATTGCGACCGAGATACAGCCCGGAGGATACAGTCATCGTGTTGTCATTGCCGATTGCATCCATATAATCTCTGGGCATGGTGTGTGGAACGCCGAGTTGGAAGCCAAAATCCGGTAAATCTTCTTTGCGAGAATAGGTCATGGAATATGCGTTTTGAAAGGCAAAGTTGATGTTTTTGAGTTTGCTTGCATAGTCTATGGCATGGACATACAAAGGATATTGAGGGGATTTGGGTTTATCTTTGGGCTCTTTTCCTTTGCTTTTTCCCTTGTCCTTTTCCGGCTCTTCTTCTTTCTTTTCTTCGTCTTTTTCTTTTTTATACAGGTCTATTTCATCCTGATCTTCGTCAAAATCATCAAATAAAATGCCGGCTTCCTTCATTTTCTCTCTTTCTACATCCGAAAGATCGCCATGTTTTTTACGTTCTTCCCTATCTATTTCCAGTTGTTTACGTCTATCTTCTTCCTCTTGTCTTCTCTTTTCTTCTCTATCTTGCTGCATTGTATCTTCATGTTTTTTACGCTCTTCTTCATCATGTTTCATCATTTCGCTTTCATGAAGTTTGCGTTCTTCGTCACTCATAAAGTCAGTTTTGTCAGCATGACCATCCTTTTGAGATTTGCCGCCATAACTGGATTTGAGCTTCGTTGCCCACTGGGAAAGCATTGAGGAGTTCATCAGTGAAAAGTTTGCGCGGATGCCTCGACTGGTGTTACCATCACTCTGGAACACTTCTTCCTGGGTTCCATCGGAAAGATTCTCAAGATATTTCTTCATTAAATCGGTATAGCGAGCATTGAGACTAGCGCTGAGATTGAAGACGCGTGGTAAAAATGCGGGGTTATAGTTTAGTTGGAGGTCTTGGACATACTCGGTCTGTCTGCCCAGATTATATTTACCGTAATAGCTTTTTTGCATGAGGTCACGCTTGGTGTTGAACCTTGCGCTTGCATTGAGATCGCTTGTGAGTGGCCATGTGATATTGTTATCGCTGGTAAAGAGATAGCTGGCGTTGCTATATGCGCGAGGATACCAGCCATATTCTCCATCTCTGAGCTCCCAAACAAAGCTGTTCGGATTGGTATTGTTGATTGTAAAACTATTTGTAAAAACGTTGGGGAAATAGCCGAGTCTATAGTTTTTTCCAATCCTGAAGCTGGTCTTATCTGCCGGCAGATTGAGGTTATAGCTCATGGTTCCGCGCCAGGTGGTCGTGGTATCAATCGTTGTCGCAGTGCGAGAAAAACGCTGTTCAGCGTTACCGGAAAGCGTGAGCTTAGCCAATGTGTATTCAAGAATCTTGCTCTTGGGAACGTTGCGCATACTATAACCAAATTCGGCATAATATGACAAGGTTTCGGTGCGCTCTCTTTGTCTTTCTGTTTCGTCTAAGATATTATCTACCATGAGGTCGGAATTTGCCCGATATCTTGGCTGTCCGGCAGTGTAGCTTCTCCTGAGAGTAAGTGGCAAGTCTAAGCCCCAAGACCTTGGGAAAAAGCGATTTATGAAGTATTTGTTGAGGATGTTAAAGCTTCGTGTCTGGGTATAGGTATTTGTGCGCCCCCTTTGGATTTGAGGGTTGAAGTTCTCGCTTTTGGATTCATAATCTATGTCCAAATAGCTCAGATCGGCAAACTTGGTATTCAGCGAAAGCCTTTGCGCCACGCCTATGGCTTGATAGGGATTTGTCACCCTAAGGTCGTTGAAATACATAGTGCCCGTAAGAGGGCTATTTTGCGTATGAGTAAGAGGATTGAGCACGCCGAAATAGAGCTCACGAATCGCTGTGAGAGTGGGTCTGCCACGATAAAAATAGGTAGTGTTGTCAATCACCAAGGTGTCTGAGGTTGCGCCAGGATTCTTCTCTTTGAGTGATGAAATGTCTTGCAGGTCAAATTCCAGTTCAATCCACTTCTTTGAATCCATCTTGCTTTGATAGCGATTGACGGGAACTCGTTTCGTGATCTGATAATAGTTCAGCGAGTCTGCTCCTATGCGGAAAAACACATCCACTTCCTCGAGCATGGAATTATCTGCAACTTCGGGATATATCCAGTATTTAATCGTTTCATAGGCCAAGAGGTTATTTGCCTCTAACATTCTTTGGCGCAAGAGGACTTGATTGCTTGATTGAAGGTTGTTGATGTCGATGCTGAGAGAGGATTCCAAAGATTCCCTTTTGCTTTCGATATAAACCGTTCCTGGGGGCGAGGTATAGTGATTGGAGTTTTTCTGATTGCTGACGATGCCGGACATGTAGCTGGTATTGTGTGCATCGAGTTCAGCCTCGCTGAGGATGTTGCCTTGTTCGTCGCGAACGTGATGGTCTTGCCATTTATTGCCCACGACTTGAGCGTCGGCGATATAAACACGCGCCGGAGAATCGCTCTGCAGCCAGATTCGGGCATAGGAAATCTTCTTAAGAGTAGGCTGAATGCCGGAGCTGGAGTTATTTACAATTGTATATAGTTCGGGATCATTGAGTGGGATTCTATAAAGGACCCAACCGTCGTGGTTTTGGCCTAAGGTGTCGGCAAGCGAGATGCTATAACTAAAATAGCGGTCAAGCTGATCTAAGACTCCATTGCCATTGAGGTCTTCGGTGTCCAAGATTCCATTGCCTTCGGTGCCGTTTATGCCCGGATAATCTCCCAAACTGTCG
Organism: Cloacimonetes bacterium UBA5456; assembly: GCA_002427325.1. GTDB lineage: Bacteria > Cloacimonadota > Cloacimonadia > Cloacimonadales > Cloacimonadaceae > UBA5456. Next base: position 4,519 of record DIQS01000035.1, read on the forward strand.
ATGTTTGCATGCGCGAGATCATAAGGATCGTGTCCGGGCTCACCGTGCTTGATCCCATCCAAGCCGATGTCCTCATCAAAAACGAGCACGCCGTCCATGTTGGCGTCTTCGGTATTGAGGCGGTTTAGTCCGCCATATTCAGTGTAAAAGTCTTCGTTGATATCGCCTAAATCAACCGTTAGAATCACGTTCGGTGGTGGATTTTGTTCCGATCGATCCAGCTTTACCATGAGTTCAATATATTTCTTTTGCGAAAAATCGAGCTGGTTGCCGAGATATTTCATGATGCCGCTCCAGCTTTGCACTCCACTGCCGGGCATGTATAATGTACTCGGCCAATGCCTGATAGCGAGCACGCTGGCTGTCTCTCGCCTCTCTCTATCTGTCAAAGTTGCAGGATCTTCAATCTGTTCCCTACGGATGTTTTTAGGGTTATACCAATTGGAACGCCCCTTGGCAAGATTTGTGCCATAAGGCTTGCTTCCATTCACCCATGCATTGAAAGTGATGCCCAAAGGATAGGAGTCGATGATGGATTCCATGTCGTCGATATAGGAAACCTTTTTCTTGGTCGTGGAATCGCCATAGATATTGGGAATCGTGTATGCGATCTCGCCTGTGAGGGTGATTTCGCTCTCGGCATTGGTGGAAATCAAAGGCAAAGCATCTATCCAGCGTGTGATGAATGCCGGCTTGAAACCTATCTTGCCGTCGATATTTGCCATCCACATCTCTATGTTTTCATTGCCGATGCGAGGGCGTTTGTCTGCAACAGTCTCTGATCTATAGATCGCTGTTCCGCCAAGCTTTGCATAGTCTGTAATCTGCCAATCCGCGCGCACCCCTGCAAGGGTCTTGCTCGCCACATCGAACATGGAGCGCGATTCATAGTCTATCTCAATACGTGCATCGGGGTCTTTGCCGGCAGCCGAAAGGAAGGTAATGCGCCCAAAGTCGTAGTCCACCAAATAGTCAACATTCTCTTTCTGCTCGATGCCGTTGACCTTGACTCTCACGCTACCTTTGAGGATTCCTGCTGAGGAAAGGTCAATCGCTTCGCGTCCAATCTTGCCTTTGATGGTTAGATAAAATCTTGTATCGAGGGAGTTGATACTTTCGTTTTCTTCTTGATAAAGAATTGTCTCGCCAAGGGGTTTAAAGGGCTCTATGAAAGGCAGGATCACCAAACCGGCAGTGAGGTTGATCGTGGCATCGTTGCCGTCTATGATACCGTCACCTGTGCTATCCAGCCTCAGATAATCCAAATATGTCCTGAATTGACCGGTGCTCAGGTCATTCGGCAAGTTGTGATTTCGGGCGTTCGCTTCGTCCAAAGTGTAGATGTCTAAGTTAAATCCCTCGTTCTTGACGTTGGTCTTGTTCATGCTATAGATGTTTCGCATTTGATAGTGCCAAACGTTGTCTTCATCGTTGGGATCATACTCCTGATTACGTCTGCGGATCACAAATGGGTAGATGATATCGCTTTCGGATTCATCGATTGAAGGGTTGAATCCTTTGGAACGCACAAGGGTGCCATCGCGCCGTTCATAACTCACAGCTAAGGTGGTTCGTCGAGTCACGGCATCGAGAACGGTGATCATTCCCGAGTCATAGTCTGTAATAAAGTTTGTTCCTTCAATGAGTTCGTCGTAATAGGGAACATAGTATTCATGGGGGCTAAAGAAAATGGTGTCGCCGGGTGCAGAGAAAGTGTTGTTTGCGGCATTTGAGTCGTCGATGAAGAGTCGCACCGTGCCATATTTGGGGAGCAGATTAGGGTTTTTGATCATCCAAGCACCGGAACCGTCGGTCTTAATCGCATTATCCACCCATCCTTGGGGAAATACACCTATATCATGCGAGCTGAAGATGTCGTAAAGTTCATAAGGATCGGCAAGATAATACATGGTGCGAGCAGTGTAGTCTTTACTGCGGAATGTGACGCTATCTGCTTGGGCTTGACCTACATAGCTCATCGTGTTCTTCTGTCCTTCTTCCTTGGATGCGATCACGGAAACGTCAAGATCGCCATACTTAAACTTTCCGGTGATGCCAAAAAGTCCTTGCGAACTCGTGGAATAGCTAATATATCGACTGCCGGAGAGCGAAAGCGTGATGTTTCCGGCTTCGAGAAGCTGAACAATTTCGTCTTCATCACCGGTGTATTTTATATTTACGTTGTTGGGATCAAAAAGCTCTTCATCGAGCTTGGAATTGTATTTGAGGTTCACCTGAATCTTCTCGCCGATGGTGCCGCTGAGATGCAGATTGGTCTCTTGCTCCATCTTAATATCGAAAGAGCTCTTATTGCTTGTCTCATAGATGGGAACTTTTTTGCGCTTGGTGGAACTTACCTGCAGATTCACCTTTTGCGTGCCGTCGAGATTGAGACGTCCGGCACTGCTGCCCAAGACCTTTTGCACAGAGCGTGGAAGCGCGGCCGCCGGTAACTCGAGCACAAATTCACCGATTAAGCCACTGCTTGTCACCTGTGCCGTTTTGCTATAATCCTTGATTTTCTTGATGAACGACTTGCGGAAGACATGGTCTTGCATGCTGCTGATATAGCTGTCAAAGCTCATCGGGACAGGCGGATATAGATCATGCCCTTCCACCTGGGTGTAGATTGTCACGATTTGCTTTTCAAAGTTTGGCTCTTCTTTGCGTTTGATCTCGAGGTTGTTAATCAGGTATGGTTTCTGTCTATGGATATTTAGCCCTTTATCCAGCTTATATACATCAAGCCTGTTATTGACGATAGGCGCATAGCCCTCGAGATCAATCAAAGGCGCAAACTCATTGCTCAACAGCAAGGCTGGCAAAAAGAGAATCAAGAGCAAAACAAGCCGGCGGTTCATCATCTTTTCTCAAGGAGCTCCATGAGGGCGTAGTGCAGGCCTTTCAGCGTGTGATCAGGGTCATAGACATATCCATGCGGCATTGCTGGTTCAATCAGCGCGGCCAACCCACCGGTGACCACGACCTTGAAAGGAGATATCTCATGATATTCTTTGCATATCTTCCAAACCGTGCTTTCAATCATGCGGATATGCCCGCCAACTATGCCGCTCAACATGGATTCAATCGTATTTTGTCCCAAGAGTTTTGTTGGAGTTTTGAGCTCGATATCTTCTAATCTTGCAGCTTTTTGGATCAGTGAATCGGCAGCACTTTTGAGTCCCGGGGCAATGATTAAACCTTTATACACAGCGTCTTGAGTGACAAGCTGGATGGTTGTAGAAGTCCCCATATCGACCACGATACAATTCTTTTGATATATCTTGAAGGCGGCTAATGCATTTGCCACGAGATCTGCCCCCGATGCAGAACGGCTTTCTATCTCATAACTGAGTGATAACTCGGAAAGCCCGTCAATCTCAAAGACTTCTGCCTTGAAATAAATAGCAAACATCTCTTTTAAGAGCGAGGTCATTTTAGGCACGACGCTTCCCAACCCGATATGGCGAACCGATGACAAGTCATAATCTGCCATCTTTCTAATAATCAGGCTGTGATATGTGCTTATATCCATCGTCAAGTCGGTTTTAAGGCGACATTTAAAAACAATACTATCTGCCTCAAACAGTGCACAAACGATGTCCGTATTCCCTATATCCACAATTATGGAATAGGTATTGTCACTTTTTTTGAACATACTCCTCTGCTCTACGGTCATTTTTGGGTAAAATACAAAAACTAATAAGCAATATTACAGCCGAGAGCTACTATGGCAACAGTGCGTTTGGTGTCAACGCTTTTATCATCTTTTTGAGCTTGAAAACGCAGGATTTGCGATTAAGTGGATATTTGTCAACTCATTTGACTTAATTTTTTGGCGAGCTGAGAGCCTAAGAAAACGTTATTTCTTAATAGGGCAATGTTTGCACGAACAGACTCACCCTCGCTAATCTTGGCTAATGCGTCCAAAAGAAATGGAGTGAGTTCCTTGCCGGAGATGCCTTTTGCTTTGCCGAGAGCGTCATCAATTAAGAGCTGCACACGCTCAAGGGGAATCTCACTCTCTTTGGGGATGGGATTGGCAAGAAGCATGCCTCTTGTGAGCCCCGTCTCAGCTTTTGAGAGCCTAAAACTACGCACGATGCTATCAAGCTCATCGACTCTCTCGATCTTGAGCCCGCTTTCACGGCTGTAGAAAGACGGAAACTCATCTGTCTGCCAACCATATACAGGGATGGCTCTACTCTCCAAAGTCTCAAGAGTTGCCGAGATATCGAGGATCGCCTTGGCTCCCGCGCAAATGACAATTACGGGAATATCCTCCAATGCTTTGATATCCATTGAGATGTCTTTACTATCCTGCCAATCTCGGTGCACTCCGCCAATGCCACCGGTAGCAAAGACTTCAATACCAGCCTTGTGTGCCAGAAGCATCGTTGCCGAGACCGTCGTTCCCCCGCTTTTCTTTTGCGAGACAGCCATGGGGATATCCCTAAGCGCAATCTTGCTCAGCCCCTCTTTTTGCATCTTGCCGACAAATCTCTCTATATCGCTCTCTTGCATGCCTATGATGCATTTCCCTTCCAAAAGGCAGATTGTTGCAGGAACAACGCCTTGCTCGCGCGCCACGCCCTCCAATTGGCTTAAAACCTCAATAGACATGGGATATGGCAAGCCGTGGCTGATAACGGTGGATTCAAGCGCGAGGATCGGTCTATTGTCTTTTAGTGCGGACTCAACTTCCTCACTTAACACAATAGGCAATATAGACATGATTTACAAATACCGGATGATTTCTTATATGAATGTAATATAGAGGGACTTAGTTAGATACGAGCTTGTCTGTTAGTGTTTCGTTTTCTGGATGTAGAACAACCACTTCAACTTTTATGACCCCTGCTCGGATCATTTCAATCTCTTTGGCTGCGGCATAGGAAAGGTCAAGGTCTCTTCCTCTGGAAAAAGGTCCCCTGTCATTAACGCGCAATTCAACAGTCTTGCCGTTTTTGGGATTTATAACAAGGAGTTTGGTATCAAAGGGGAGGGTTTTGTGTGCGCAAGTCATTGCATGCATATCGAAAATCTCGCCGCTGGCGGTTTTTCGTCCATGGAACCTATGGGAGTAAAAGGATGCTACCATAGTCTCCGATTCATAACTCGGAGGTTCTTGAGTGTGTAGCGAATCTATGACCAGAGCTGTTTGATCTTGGCTGATCTCGTCGCTACCTATTCCGGCTACTGATTCTGCGATAATCGGTCCGATAAACAGGAACTGAATTCCCAGAAACAATACTAACACTTTTTTAGTTATATTTCTCATATTATGTTTTTCCTTCTTAGGCGAACCTAAGCATAAACGACCGACGCTAACAAACACGCCAAATCTGTCAAGTAAAATAATACCATCAAACGGCTACTCTCTATTTATCAAATAGTTAGCAAAATAACTCTGATAATGATATAATGGGTGTTAAATTCATAAATAAGTGTTATAAACACAGTTATGTATTTTGAGCACTAATCTTGGCTGAGTTTTGCCAGAGATATTGCTCTTAACATCATTCTTATGAGACACTTAACCTGTATTTAGCATTCATTTCAATAGAAACAGCACACAAAAAGAGTATGTTAGACCCGAAAGCGTAGCATGATTTTTTTTGCATGGCTTCGTGATGCAATTATTGCGTATTATCAGGAGAATAAAACCAGCTTCTATCGATTACACGATTTTTAATGAACACAGCCTCAGGTAAGTTCAATGCAGCTACTGTGCCCAGCGGCTACATTGAACTCATGCATTCACCCAAGACTTCCCGACAACAGCGCGACTATTAGATACAGCTTCGCCCCGTGGCTTCCACAAACGGTTTTGCCTTGTAATTTCACATTTTTTCACAACTATACACTTATA
>DIQS01000035.1:10581-36452 GCA_002427325.1 Cloacimonetes bacterium UBA5456
ACTATAGGTTTTCAATCCTGAGATAGACCAAAACCTCCTACTATCTATAGGGGGCCAAAATCGAAAAACGGTGACAAAATGAGCAACTATTTTTCGGTCAATCGCGTAAGTGCTTCAAAAATGAAGCCTGAAATAATCTTGAAAAAGATATTAAGCATAACCATGTTATGTAAACCTGCATAGTTTTTATTAACTTAGCTTTTACTTTATTAGTTATCTGCTTGATTGTTTTAATGATAGAATGACTATTTTTATATGAGCAATAAAAAAAGCCGGAACAAGCCGGCTTAAATTGTGATATTGAACAAAGATCAGCTAAAAGTTATAGCTTCCTCCGCCATCGAGCCCACGATATAGCGGCATATGGAAACGATATTTCAGATTTTGGATAGGCTCCCAGAAAGTGAAAGGCGCCCTAAGATTACCTTGGAAATAGGGCACTTGCTTACCATTACTATATTCTTTCACTTCCGTTTGCACGAGATTCAAGAGATCGTGGAAATCCCGCATATCATTACCCATAAACTTCATCAAAGAGTGGGTGAATATGCTATAGCGAACCCCTTGTGATGTAAGGTGTTTACCCACCTGCTGCGCCATCGCAAAACCCTGATTATCCCCAAGCTTTTGGATAGGAGCAAGCCCACTATCGGCAGCACAAAGTGATTTGAAGAAACCCTTTGGCAACTGCCTACTTTCGAGGAACATGAAGGAATAGTCCGCCCGCGTAAGCGCCTCAAGCACCACATCAACGCTGATCAACTTATCGTCGAGATTCTTGATTTTGTTTTCACTAAACGGAATAAGATAGTTTTTACCCGACACCTGCTTGGTATATCCGGCATAATAGAAAACAGCGACATCATGACTTTTCAGTCCTTTTTTGAATTCATTGATCGCCTGATACATCTCCTCATAGCCGAGGTCTTTATGCAAAGTCACCTGATAATCCATGACTGCAAAGGCATCAGCCACTAATTGCGCATCGTTTAACGAGGTTGAAAGCTCATTTCCGCCATAGCCACTATTGCCGATGACCAAAGCCTGTCTTTGGGCAAAAGCGCCTACGCTTACCATGAGAATCAACAAGATAATTGCATACCTTTTCATTTCTTCTCCCAATTTATCTTTAATTTGTGTTCATGATTTCACATCCCATCCAAGACACGAAACAAAATTTTCCAAAACGATTCATCACTTTCTATGATACATTTAAGAACCTTGCTTTCACTGCAAAGGTTATAACACACTCTACCAATTAAAGAGACTGCGCCAGCCTCCAGAGCTCTGGTTTTCGACCTCAAGGCTATCCGGCAAGGGCTCTTCACCACGACTGAGAGTAAGCCGCACGATTGTTTTGCGTTCCACCTTACTATTCGGATATGGATTTGAGCGGATCACAGCATCTCGCTCCACGCTGTTACTATATACAGAATCGACAATTGCGCTCCTTAGATCATTATTTCTAAGGCTGATCATCGCTTCTTGATAGTTCATTTCCAAGACATTCGGCACAGCCACGAGGCGACTGCCCTTACTCACTGTAAGATATACAGTTCCATCTGCTCTAATTTTAGTTTCGGGCAAGGGAGATTGTTCCAAGACTGTATGTTCTTTAAAGCTTTCGCTAAAGAGAGAATCCCGCACGACCACATGAAGTTTTGATTCTTGCAGAATGCGTTTTGCTGTCATGAGCTCTTTGCCCACCACCTCAGGAGTCGCGATGATATCCGGTCTGCCAAAGACAATCGGCAAGACCACCTTGCTAAAGAGGAAAGCAGTGATAAAGATCACCCCGATCCCTATCCCTATGGTATAAAGCCATTTCTGGGTTGTATTCTTACTCATCTAAAGACCTCAACTTAAATAGATTTCATGAGCTTGGCCGCGAAAGCCCCATCCATGAAGTGTTTAAACGGAATCGTCTTCAAAAACCCATCTTCCGTATATTGTTTAGGAATATATTTTTCAGCCGGCTCCAAAGAGAACTTAGAATTTCGACTGAGGAATGCTTTGATTTGATGCTCATTCTCCTCCGGATTCATGGTGCAGGTGGAATAGACCATATAGCCGCCAGGTTTCACGAAGTTTGCTGCATAGTCCAAAGCCTTAGCCTGCAATTTAACAAGCTCTTTAATATCACTGTGATTTTGCCAACGAAGGTCTGCTTTGCGCGAAAATACGCCCCAGCCGGAACATGGCGCATCCACGAGAACCCGATCAAATGCCGGAGCAAGAGGACCATATTTCAGTGCATCGGTTGTGACTAAAATGATATTATTAAGCTGTAATCTATCCGCCGCCTGCTTGAGCATTTTCATCTTTTTGGGAGACTTATCCACTGCCACCACCTCTCCGGTATTTTGCATGATTTCAGAGATATAGGTGCACTTACCTCCCGGAGCGGCAAAGAGATCCAAGACCGATTGATCCGCTTTGGGATCCAATAGTTCCACCACCATCGCTGCTGAGGTGTCCTGCACGGTGAAATAGCCCTCAGAGAAGGCAACTTCTTCGAGAACCTCCGCACCTTGAGTGGTGTGGAACATCATCTCACTCGCCTCACAGGGAATAATCTCTATCTCCCTACGTGCAAAATAGTTCTGCAATTTCTTCGCTGTTGTTGCCACGGAGTTCACCCTGATATGCAACTCAGGATTTTCATTGAAGTGCATCGCCAAATATTCGGTGTCTTCCTCACCCCAGAGCGAGAGCCAAGTCTTGACCAATTCAATGGGATAGGAGTGTTCATTTGCGATGCGCTCGGCAGGGTCTTCGGGATAGACGACTTTGTCTTCGCGCTGATATTCACGCAAAACAGCATTGACAAAATCCCCCACCACCGGCGAAAGCTGTTTCTTTGCCAGTTCCACCGTTTCATGCACTGCCGCATGAGGCGGAATGCTATCCAAATAGATGAGCTGATATAGCCCTAAATATAGCATTACCTTGATTTTAATGTCGGTATCTTGATACTTTTCAGGATCGGTATAAAATGAGAGAATATATTCGAGTTTTTGCTTTTTCTTGATAACGCCTTTCACGATTGCATAAAAAAGCCCTATATCTTCGCCTTCTTTCTTCAGTTTTCCGGCACGTTGATTGAGCAGAGTATCCGAAAACTCTCCCCCTCTCAGCACTCTCAGGATGGTGTTATATGCTTCTAAACGGAAGTTCATTTCGCCCTCTGATACAGCCTTTTAATCAGTTCTTTGATGAGCCGTTCGGCAGGCATGGAAAGCTCTTCTTCAGTAAGCAATTTCAGCTCTTTTTGGATGGCTTGTAAATTGAAGCCCAGCGCCACGAGTGCGTCCTCTGTCTCTTGCAGAGCGCCTTCGCTAAACGAAAGATCAGAAGCGTCAAGATGCTCCATGAGATGATGCACCTTGTCTTTGAGTTCGATGATGATGCGCTGTGCCGTCTTTTTGCCAATGCCCGGAACTCTGGTGAGAAGTGCCTCCTCAGAGCTGCGAACGCTGCGGATAAAGGCAGAAACGCTGAGCGTGGAAAGCACCGAGATTGCGATCTTGGGTCCTATGCCACTTACTTTATTGAGCAAAACAAAAAGCTCCTTTTCCGCATAGCTGGCAAATCCAAAAACGCGCATATCGTCTTGTGTGATATTAAGATGCGTATATAGGCTGCACTCCGAGCCCACCCTGGGTAAGACCTCGAAAGTGGATACAGGAATGAGTATCTCCCAACCCACTCCACCGGTTTCGATGACCGCCAAGATCGGGCTTTTGTGAGCAAGAATCCCTTTAAGATAATATATCATTGCAATGCATCCCATTTAATTCTGTTAAAGTGAGCCGTTGCAACCGCCAAGGCATCGTAAGCATCGTCTCTTTTATCGCTGGCTTCGAGTTTATAGAGCTTGTCGATCATATATCGAACTTGATCTTTATCGGCATTCCCATTCCCCACCACCGCTTTTTTGACTTCGCGAGGGCTATATTCAAAGATGGGAATCCCCTTTTGAGCCAGCGCCAAGAGAATCACCCCGCGAGCGTGTCCAAGAGTGAATACGCTGCGGATATGCTTCTGAAAAAACATCGATTCTATGGCAGCACAATCAGGCTGATATTCTTCTAAAACTTTGCTGATCTCACTGTGGAGCAAGACCAATCTCTCACCCAAATCGGAGACGCGGGTCACGTCAATAACGTCGCAACCCGCGGCTATAACTTTGTTCGCTTGGGTTTGGATCAGACCATAGCCGCAATAGCGACTGCCGGGATCAATACCCACGATTATCATAGTGGGATATTATTCCGCTGCAAGCCTTTCCATAACTTCGTCAGACAATTCAAAATTGGCATAAACTTTTTGAACGTCGTCCAAATCTTCAAGCATATCTATGAGTTTGAGCAACTTTTCGGCAACGTCGTCGGCATTGATAGTATTCTTCGGAACGCGGGTGAGTGTGGCTTCTTCCACCTGATATCCCGCCGCTTCGAAACTACTAAGGACGGTGTGGAACTCACCGGGAGCGGTATAAATCTCAAAATATTCCTCTTCGGTGACCACGTCATCGGCGCCGGCTTCGAGGGCTTCCATAAAGAATTCCTCTTCGTCTTTGCCTTCGCGCGGCACTTGGAAATAGCCTTTGAGATCAAAGTTCCAAGACACAGCACCCGTCTCGGCAAGGTTTCCGCCAAACTTAGAAAACATGTGGCGAATCTCTGAGACTGTGCGATTTTTGTTGTCGGTCATGGTTTCCACCACGATTCCAACCCCATTGTGTCCATAGCCTTCATAGGTGATTTCTTCATAGCTCACGCCTTCCAGATCACCGGTGCCGCGTTTGATGGCGCGCTCGATGTTATCTCTGGGCATGTTTGCGCCTCGAGCTGCCAACATCGCCGTTCTTAGCCGTGGGTTTGTATCGGGGTCTCCCCCACCCAGCTTAGCGGCAAGGATTATCTCCTTGGTTATGCGCGTATAGAGTTTCCCGCGCTTGGCGTCTGTGGCTGCCTTTTTATGCTTAATTGAACTCCATTTATTATGTCCAGCCATTTCAAAACCTCTCTTTGTTTACTGAACGTCGTCGTCCTGCCAGGCTGCAATAACTCTCTGAGCCACGTCTTCCGGGACTCTTTCATAGTGAGAAAATTCTTGAGTAAAGCGACCACGTCCCTGAGTGAATGACTTCAGAGCAGGGTAGTAGTTATACATTTCTACGACAGGCATTTGCGCGCTCAAATATTGTTTTTTGCCTTTTTGCTCCATTCCCATGATGCGACCTCTACGCGTGGAGATATCGCCCATCACATCACCCATATATTCACTGGGAACGATGATGACGAGATCGTGTATAGGCTCGAGCAAAATCGGTTTACATTTCTTAAAACCTTCTTTAAGAGCCATGGAGGAAGCGATCTTGAAAGCCATTTCAGAGCTATCGACATCGTGATAGCTGCCGTAATAGACTTCTACTGCCGTATCAACAACTTGATAGCCGGCGATGATTCCTTTTTCCATGGTCTCAACCAAGCCTTTTTCGATGGCAGGAATGAAGTTTGAGGGGATCACTCCACCAACGATGGCGTTTATAAACTGGAAGCCTTCACCACGTTCGGTGGGCTTAATTCTGAAATATACTTCTCCATATTGTCCACGACCGCCGGATTGTTTTTTGTGACGATATTGGCTCTCGGCACCTGTAGTGATGGTTTCTTTGTAAGGAATACGCGGAGTTTGGAGCTCAGCTTCTACTTTATAGCGATTTTTGAGCTTTTTGATCACGAGCTGAAGCTGCTGTTCGCCCATACCGGCAAGAACGTTTTCATGAGTTGCGGCGTTGAGTTCATAGCGCAAGGTGCTGTCTTCGGCGATCACTCTCTGCAAGCTGGAGCCGATCTTGTCTTCGTCGCTCTGATTCACAGCCTTGATGGCTTGCCATGTAGTGGCAGGCGGAAGCTCGACGGGGATGAGTGAATGGCGAGCATTTGCGGCAACGATGCTATTCATCACGCGTGCGCTTTTGAGTTTCACCAATGCACCGATCTCTCCGGCTCTGATTTCAGATGTATCATGTCTGTTTTTGCCAAGCATATAATACATATTACCGGCTTTGTCTTTGGTCTCACGTTCGGGAACGTAGAATTCAGTTCCGCTCTTGAGATTGCCGGAGAACATTCTCACTAAGGCAAATTCGCCCATGCTGGGATCTGCATAGAGCTTGAACATATAGCCCAAAAGCTCGCCGCTGGGGCTGCAGACAAAGTCTTTTGTATTTTCGCCTTCGAGGAGCTGCATATCTTTGCAATCTTCCGGAGAAGGAAGATAGTCGATCACGGCTTGCAAGAAAGCAAGGACGCCTGCGCCGGTTCCGGCTGAGCACACAAAAGCAGGAGTAAGCTCACCATTACCGATGGCTTTTTTCATGCCTTTGATAAGGTTCTCTTCACTCAGCTCCATGTTTTCTAAAAATTCATTGAGCAGCTCTTCATCGGTTTCAGCAACGGATTCCATGAGCTGTAAACGGGCATCTTCCACCATGTCTGCCATATCGGCGGGAATTTCACCTTCGCCTGATGCGGTGATTGCTTTTTGCTTGATGATATCCACAACGCCTTCAAATCCACCTTCTTTACCGATGGGAAGATGAACTTTCACAGGATTTAATCCGGCGTTTTCATGGATGGATTCGAGGGTCTTGTCATAATCGGCATGTTCGTTATCCATGCGGTTTACGAGGATGACTCTGCCTTTCTTTTTGCCTTCTAATTGTTCGAGAGCCAGCTCGAGGCCGACTTCAAAACCGCCGGTTGCATTGGCAACCACGACCACGTTTTCCACGGCGGGAATTGCCACCACGGTGTCGCCCACAAAGTCAGGGGCACCGGGTGCGTCCAATATATTGATTCTATGATCTTTAAAGTCCACATAGCCGATAGAAAGGCCTAAGGATGATTTTCTGGCAATTTCCTCCGGATCAAAGTCCAAAACTGTGTTTCCTTCGTCAATCTTACCCAAACGGTTGCTCGTTTTGGTGAGATGGAAAATTTGTTCTGCCAGGCTGGTCTTGCCGGAGCCACTTGAGCCGACAAGCATTAGATTTCGTAACTTATTCATTGAGTAGTCTTTCATGTTTTTCCTCATCTATTAATGTCATAATTTATGCGTTTTTGTTCCTTTATGGACAATCTTTTTCATAGCTTGATAGGTGTCAATGCTTTTATTTCAATTTATTGATAGATAATGTGAAAAGGGCGTCCCGCGACAACCCCTTTGCACACTTTAGACAACCCATTTGAAAACATTCAACTGATCACACCAAAAAACATAAGACAGAATACAACGTCACCAACAATAAACAATACTTAAACGCCGTCAAACACTTACTCCAAGACAAGCACAAACAGATGGCTCTCGCGATCTCGCCCAGAGACGGAACCCTCACCCTCTACGTTTGGAATCCAAAAGTAAAAATCATTGATAATGTAGAAAAACACGACTTCGCCGTCTTTAGCCTTGACGATAATATCCTCAAAACTTTACATGCAAAAAGCATAATAGATATAGAAAAGAACTTTGATCCAAAAACATGCGGTAAAATCATGTTTTTAACCGACCAATACACATCAAAAGGAGCTAACATGGTAGGAGAACACTGCGTCAAAAACTATGAATACATCATAGATTACCTCGAAACAGATGATTCAACAGATATCCAAGAAATCTATTCAAGACAAACCTTTGAAAAAGAATGGGACACCATCCCTGAACACCTCAAAAAGCGCATCCTTGCAGTCGATGCCATAGTCTTAGAACACCATGCCGACGACTTCGATTACCAAATATTCAAAGACTACATCAAGATGATCCGAAACAGACAAAACATCGAAAAAGAGAGGCAAAACTAATAAAACTAAGAATTTACCAGTCAAATACACACAACTTCACCGAAGGGATATCAATATCCACAGGAATATCATATTTCTTCCCGATCTGGGCTATCAGTTGTTGCAACTCTTCTTTGCCTTTAAATTCCAGTTTTACAATAAGCTTTGAACTTTCCATTTGCATATCCTTATAATACACTTAAATTATATGTAAAATAAAAAACAAGGAGATCACCATGTTAGCTTTCATCCTATACATCATTTTCTTGGCAGCCCTCATAGGTAATCTGATCGGCTACGGTAAGACAGTAGCTAAAAGAGGTGTCAAGACAGGCGTAAAAGTCATAGACGACCTCTTCAAGTAGTCCCCATCAGAGGACATACTCCCTGCACCCTCTCCTCATAATAAAGCTCAACCAAAGCCACCGCCTCATCAATTTCAATCTCACCCGGGTCAGCACCGATCCGACACATGATATACCTCAAATTCATGTAGATATTCCCAGACTCACCTTCCCCGGATTCACCGCCTGAGTCAATCCTGTCAGCCGACGGTGATATCGGTAACATAAATAATGAGAAATATTTTGATCACGTTAAGCCCGACATTGGGGGTTATCACGTTGGAACTCATCGAGTATTACTTTAATATCTAACTGAACGAATAGGTAAATTAATTAACGATCCATTGCATTTTAGTCGTGTAGCAACAGCTCCTCATCATACTATTATTATTCAAAACCAAATTTATGATTTAATTGTGGATATATTATGATTTCGTGTATCTCTATAATTACTCCAAACTCACATACTGAAGCTAATTCTTTATAAACTAATAAACTATATTGCTTGTTAATCAATTTTAGCATTTGTTTTATTATTCATATCCGATATAAGGTTACCCTCTTCAACCCCTGCTTCCTTACTGGCTTCTGGTCATGATGTGGTCATGATATGGTCATGGCCATGAGCACATCATGACCATATCATCATCTGAACCATATAGGGAAGGAGTGGGATTAGGCTTAGATATATAGTGAGTTAAGCTGTCACAAAAACGGCGTGATAAGAATGATTTAAACAAGATATAAAAAAAGGAAGCGATGAAGCTTCCTTTTTCTTTTTTGAAAAACTGTTTTGATGGGTTATGGGGACCTTACTCGACCGGGAGAGGTATTACTCGTGGCAACGGGGACCTTCCCACACCGACCGCAATACTAAGGCGTTACCCGACCAATTAAAACGGCTTACATTTCTTCCATATCTTCGTCTGAAGAAAAGTATTCGTCAAAGGCATCAGCCACTCTGTCAAAGAGTTCGTCGTCTTCGATCACGTTGAGTTCGATGGTCTCTTCGTCGTCGTTTTCAACAAAGCTGAGAATGTCATATTCATTGCTGCCTACTTCGGCGAGGGCGACGTATTCACCGCCTTCAAATTCTATCAAGCCAAGCACTGTAAAGTCTTTTGTAGTGCCGTCTTCCATATCGAGAGTGATGGTGTTTGTTTCGGTTCCGCAATCGCAATCTTCACATTCACAATCGTGCTTCTGGTCTTCTTTGAGTGTTTTATCTTTTTCAGTCATGATAAATCTCCTGTTAATTTTGAGCCATGCTTTCGCATCCTTGAAATTTGGCAAGATAAATATTTATCACAGCAAATTTTAGAGTGCTTAAAGTCTCTCTTTCTTGCATTATGACGGCACTTTGATGCCGATAAAGCTCTCATAGAAAATAGCCTTGCACAAGCATAAAATCGCTTTTGCTGAGAATAAGATTGACAAAAACCTCGCAATTTGCTGTTTTGCATAAAATAAAATATACTTAAAAGATATGGAGGTATTATGTCATACCGCGTTCTTGCCATTAACCCTGGCTCGACATCGACTAAGATAGCCGTTTATGAGGACGATAAGCCTTTATTTGAAACCACTTTGCGCCATGATCCGGAAGAGCTGGATAAATATGGCGGGATCATCGAACAATATGACTTTAGAAAAGCTTTGGTGATGGACGCCATGCGCGAAAACAATGTTGAACCCGAAGGATTGCATGCAGTTGTGGGTCGCGGAGGCCTCGCTCGCCCCGTAGCCGGCGGAACCATGAAGATCAGTCCTGCATTGCTCAGAGACCTCAGCGACACTGAGCTTTGGGGGCGCATTCACGCTTCAAACCTCGGTGCCTTCATCGCAAATGCCATCAGTGAAGAGCTGAGTATTCCCGGCTTTATCGCAGACCCTGTGGTCGTGGACGAATTTCACGAGCTTGCTCGCATCTCCGGCATTCCCGAGATCGAGCGCAAGAGCCTTTTCCATGCTCTAAACATCCGCTATATCGCCCGCCTCATGGCCAAGAAACTGGGCAAAGACATCAGTGAGACCAATCTCATCGGTGTGCACATGGGCGGTGGAATCTCTATCGCAGCGATCGAGAACGGCCGAGTTGTGGATGTCAATAACGCCCTCTTAGGCATGGGTTCATTTTCGCCACAGCGTGCGGGTGCACTGCCGATTGGTGACCTCATAGACCTCGCATATAGCGGCAATTACACCAAGAAAGAGCTGACCACCTATCTCAGCAAAACGGCAGGATTTGTCGCATATCTGGGAACGGATAGCGGAATCGAGGTTGACCAGCGCATCAAAGCCGGCGATATGAAGGCAAAACTCATCCTCGACGCTATGTGCTATCAGGTCTCCAAAGAGATCGGAGCCTGTGCAACCGTGCTTTCAGGCAAAGTGGACGGAATCTTCATCTCCGGCGGATTGGTTTATAATGAGCTCATCGTGCAAAACATCAAAGACCGCACCGAGTTCATCGCTCCGGTTCACCTCTATCCCGGCGAAAAAGAGATGGAAGCCCTCTGTCAGAGCGGCATGCGCATTCTTCAAGGTAAAGAAGAAGCGATGCAATATCCATACGAATAAAAGGTCTTAAATATGCATGAACCGGGAAGCCTGCTTTTTAGATAGGTTTCCCGGTTGTTTCAAATGAAAAAAAGCCTCTTTATCTTCCTCGTTCTGTTAGGCGGAATGCTTTATGCCGCCGACAGTTGGACTGTGCTCGTCTATATGGCGGCGGATAACACACTTAGCTATCAAGCCTTGGAAAACTTGCAGACAATGGAAGAGGCAATCCAGCCGAGTAAGCTCAACCTGATTGTCCAGCTCGATAGACCGGGCGTGGGCGGAAGACGCTATAAAGTGCGCCATCATCCCAGCCCCGGAATTGGTTCATTGATCTTGGAAGAATTGGGTGAGATCGATAGCGGCGATAAGGATACGCTTAGTGAATTTATGCTCTGGGGATTTGGCATGTATCCGGCTAAGAGGCGCATGTTAATCATTTGGTCGCATGCTGATAGCTGGTATAAAAGTCCCAAATATATCGCACCGGATAATAGCAGTCAAAGCGTGATCGGGGTGGCAAATGGTGATCTGAAAAGCGCGCTTCAAAATGGCGGTAAGTTGGACGTCCTGCTTTTTGACGCTTGCAGCATGCAAGGCATTGAGGTTCTCTATGAGCTAAAGGATTGTGCGGATATCATCATAGGCTCATCGGATACCGTGCCTGTGGTGGGCTTTCCCTATGCGGAAATGATCCCGCTCATGCAGGGTAAGCCGCTGGTCTTTGCCTCGGAAATACCACAGCTTTTTACTGATTATTATGCGCCGGGCAGCGTCAACAATCCTTTTAGTGAACAGATGCTCACCACTTGTTCGGCGGTGAAAACAGATGGCTTGGAAGCTCTGTGGCAAGGCTTTAAACTCTTGGCTGAGGAGCTGCGAGACTCTGCGGCGGAAATCTTTGAGCTCCAAGAACAACTCTATCGATATAACACCGCTCTGGCGGATATTGATCTCAGGCAGTTTCTTTGTATCTTGATTGAGAACGGAATATCGCTATTGCGTGCGCAAGAACTTTTGACCCTTCTGGATGAAATCACGATCGCGCAAAGCAGTAGCTTTCCCTTTACCCAAGAAAATGATGCGAGCATTGCGCTGTGGTTTCCTCATAGGCGCAGTACCTTTGAGAATGCGATCTATTCATATATGCATCTCGGATTTGCCAAAACGGGCTGGGCGAGCTTTATCAATCTGGCTTTGGGTGATGACGATGTGCCGCCTCTGAAGCCGCAGATTCTTCGCGAGAATCAGCGCTTTGGCAAGATGCATCTCCTCGTTCAAGCGCCGATCGATTGCGACAGGCTCAGCTATATCCTGTATCATGGTGACGAGATTTATGAATATCATCCGCCGATGTATGCCCAGTCTTTTGAGATATCCTTCCCCATCGATTCCGATGGCGTCTATAGCTTGCAGGCAAAAGACCTTAGCGGCAATCTCTCGGAGAAAGTGCTGGGTGAATATCAGTATATCCAGCCAAAAACGGCAGCGGCGGTCTATCCTAATCCCGTGAGTGATCTCAGTCTTGCACATGTCACATGGTTTTGGGAAGAAACAGATGGACTCACCACGGTGTCCGTCTATAACCTCAAAGGGCAAAAAGTCGGGGAAATCAGCAAAGAATTCAGCGCCCAGAATCCGGCAATATTGAAATTAAATGAGATAGCCGGCTTGGAAAAAGCAAGCGATGGTTTGCACATTATTCGGATCAAAAACAAGAGCCAAAATATCGTCAAAAAGTTCATAATCTCTGATGAATTGGGGCTTTATCCCTGATGTGGATAAGTTGTGGATAACTTTTGTTGATTCTTTTACACAAACAGCCATGAACTTGATATATAGTCTTTTACGCTCTTACACTTATCCACAGGAAAATGTGGATAAGTCAGTGAATAAGTCTATATATCTATGAATATCAAGGAGCTAAACAATGGTAGAAAATGCTGTTCTTTCAAGAGCCAGAATCGGCTTTTTAGCAAAGCTGAAACAGAAGAAATTTAGGCAAGCGGAAGGGCTGGTCGTGTTGGAAGGCATGCGCCTGATTTCCCAGCTTGCAGCTTATGGTATTTTACCGTTGGAACTCTACGAAACGAGGAACACTTTGCCCGACTTGGGCGATGTTTTGCGATATTCGGTTAAAAGAGCGGATTTGGATAGGATTTGTGATAGTGAGCATCCTGCGGCTGTGGCGGCATTATATCCGATCCCGCGGGCAGGAGCTATCGACAACTTTCGTAAGGCATTCTATTTTCAGGAGATTTCCGATCCGGGGAACTTAGGCACCATCTTTCGCAGCGCTGAGGCTTTTGGAGTCGATCTCATTCTGCTTTCGCCAAATTCATGTGAGGTGGCATCACCAAAGGTCATCAGGGCGTCCTTAGGAGCCTGTTATCGGCTTCCTTTTGCATATCTGAGTATCGACAAGGCTTTGGACTTGGGGGCGTGCAATATCGCTCTTGATATGGGTGGTGATATCTCGCTCAAAGAGTTTCAACTTGGGACTGAGCCGCATATCTTCTATTTTGGTAGTGAGGCACACGGATTGAGTCCTGAGATCAGGGGCAAAATAAAAAACTCCATCTCAATCCCCATGCAGGGCGAAATGGAGTCTGTCAATCTTGCGATCTCTGCGTCGATCTTGGCTTATCAGCTTTCCTGAAGCAGGGCTAAGGTTCTCTCACAAATCTCATCGCTTTGCGCTTGGGAAGGGCTTTCCACATAGACGCGGATGATGGGCTCGGTGCCGGATTTGCGGATGTGAATCCAATGGTCTGCCTTGGTGCCTTTGATGCCGTCTTGATCGTCAATATCATATCCCGCTAAGATTTCGGGCACTTTCTGCATCGCCGAATCCATGAGAGCGGGGGCTAATTGTATCTTATCTTTGGCAAAATAATATTTGGGAAGTTCGTCGGCGAGCTGGGCAATGCTCTTTCCGCTTTGGGCGAGAAGTCCCAGGATCAAAGCCATGCCGGCAGGGGCGTCGCGGGTGTAGTGAACCTCAGGGCAGATCACGCCGCCATTGCCTTCGCCGCCGATCGGTGAGCGAAGTTCTTGCATTTTTTTACCTACGTTTATCTCCCCCACTTTTGTGCGATGGACTTTCACGCCAAATTGCTTTGCGACATAATCCGAAAGCATGGAAGTAGATAGGTTTACCACGATATCGCCTTTTTGGAAGGGCAGGACAAAGAGTTGGCACAAGACCACGGTGAGTTCTTCGCCGATACACTTGCCGAGATTGGAGACGATTGAGAGTCTGTCAACATCGGGGTCGGTAGCAAATCCGAGGTCGGCATTGTGCTCTTTTACTGCGTCTTCTAATTGCGTGAGGTTATGGTTCAGCGGCTCGGCGGGGTGGGCAAAGATTCCGGTGGGTTCTTGGTTGATGTTGATCACCTCGCATCCAAGAGCCTCTAAAAGCAAAGGAGAGATGAGTCCGCCGGCGCCGTTTACGCTATCCAAGACCACCTTGAATCTGCGCTTGCGGATTGCTTCCACGTCCAAATAGCTGATCTTCAAAATCTTGTCTATGTGTCGCTGAATGGCGTCGGTATCGCGCTCATAGCTGCCCATATTTTCCCAGCCACACCAATCAACAGGCTCATCTACGCTGCTTAAGAAGCTTTGCGCTTTATCGGGGGCGAGGAACATGCCGTCTTTATCTACGAACTTCATGGCGTTCCATTCGGGTGGGTTGTGGGAAGCCGTGATGGAGATGCCGCCGATTGCATCAGGATTGTCTTCAACCGCCAAGAGCACGGTGGGCGTGGAAACCACTCCCAAGTCGATGATTTTGAGTCCGAGGCTGATGATGATTCCCGTGATGTTGTGGAGCATGGCTTCTCCGCTGGTGCGGCTGTCTCTGCCTACGATGATGCTGCCTTTGTCGTGGCTTCTCTTTTGCATCTGCACGAAGGAAGCAACATATTTCATCACGATTTCGGGGCTGAGGCTCTCGCCATATACTCCGCGGACGCCGCTTACGCTTGTCATAAGTTTACTCATAAAATCTCCTCTTTGAATATGGGTAAAAAGAATGCGAAAACCAAGATTCCGGCTTTCGCATTCTTCATTGTGTTAATCTATATAGTTGTTGTTAATAGCCAAATTCAGCGCGACGGTCTTCGATCTTAGCTTTTTCGCGCATCTCTTGATACCAGCGACCAAAGGCTTTGTTTTCGAGGCGATCACGCAAGTCGTCTTGGAGCTTGGTGTCCTCATCAAAAGCTTTCATGTCGGGTCTCTCACGAGTCTCGGCGAAGATCACATAGCTTCCCTTTTCCTCGTGGACTACGTTGCTTGTTTCACCTTCGTTAAGGGCTAAGGCATTGTCGGCAAAGATGTTGCTGATGCCGATGCCGGGGGCGCTGTTGCCGCGCTTGAAGTTCTTCAGGTCATATACTTTCCAGCCATCTTCTTCAGCGTGGTCAAACCATTCGTCTTTGCTATATTTTGCCACAAACTTATCGGCTTCTTCTTTTGCTTTGGCGATCTTCATCTCTTTTTCGAGATCAAACTTGATGCGCAGGCGAACCTTTTCAAAATCTTCATAGTGCTTTTTGACGTTTTCGGTGATCTTGCCCACGATGAAACGTTGCTGTTGGTCGAGAACAACTTCGCTCACGCTACCTTTCTTGGCTTTTTTCATCCAGTTTTGAAGTGTAGGCTGTTGACCAATGCCGGAAATGTATTGGGCGTCACGAAGCACCCAATCGCTGTCAAGAACTTCCATATCAAGCTCTTTAGCGAGCTCTTCAACGCTCTTTTTCTTGAGCTGTTTTTGGGCTTCCAAGGCTCTGTCTTCTACGGCGAGCCTGGTCTTGGAGCTTGCTTCCACTTTGAAGAGGATGTGGCTGGCTTTCACCTGAGACTCTTCGCCGGGTGAGCTCACAATCCCTTCGCTGAGGATGATGTGATAGCCAAAGTCGGACTTAACGGGCTCGGAAATCTCGCCGGGCTGAAGAGAGAAAGCTGCTTCTTCAAACTCGGGAACCATCTGACCTCTGCCGAATACACCTAAGGAGCCGCCATTTTGAGCGCTGCCCGGATCATCGGAATAGTCCAAAGCGAGCGTGGCAAAATCTTCGCCTTTAAGAGCGCGATCGCGAACCATCTGTGCCGTCTTGAGAACTTCTAAGTTGTCTTCTTCGGAAGGTTTGGTTTCAAATGCCAAAAACTGCATGCGAGTAGCGGCGTCTTTCTTATAGTCGCTCTCTTTGTGCTCGTCATAATACTTCTGAATAGCTTCTTCGCCGGCTTCGATGTTTTGAATCTTGTTATAATCAAAGAAAATCATCTTACCTATGACTTTGTCGTTGTCTTTCATATATTCAGCGCGGAGGCTGTCGATGGTGATCCCTGAGTCGCTCTTTATCTTATCTTGCAAGCGTTTGCGGGGCAAGTAGCTCTTGACATACTCTTCCAGAGCAACAAAGAAATAGGGGTCGTTCTTGAGTGCTAACAGATATTTGCTGTGGTCAAATCTGCCATCGGTCTGCAATGCTTCAAAATGCATAATATCTTGAGGAGGATTATTCTGAAGTTCAGTAAGAATATCACTTTCCTTTACCTTGATCTTATGCTTTTTAACCTGCGTGTCCCATAAGATGCCTTCCACAAGCTCTTGCCAAGCGGAATTGGCGATCTGTTGGCGAGTCCCCTCGTCTATGTTCTTTTCGGGATTGTCTTCCATGTAACGCATGGTTACTTCCTGAATTTTGCTGTGATACATCTCAGATGTGATCTTCTTACCGGCGACTTTGCCGAGATAGGGTTTGCCTCTAAATAGCTCGGCTATGCCGACGGCTCCCATCCCAAAAACAAAGACGATAGCAACAAAATATATGATGACTTTTTGTTTTTTTCTTAAATCATCGAGCATTATATCCTCCATTTTGGATAATATATTTCTTAAGTGGATACCACTTTTATATTCTCTTGTTTTATTACAAGTTATTTTTTTATAAGAGCGATGTGTCATCAAGACGGCATCGCCATATCTGTGTTTAGTTCATAGAGTTAGCTGGCTCGGCTCATCGCTTATGCTTTTTATAGAAACCTGATGCAAGCCTTGGCTCTATTTTGGATATTGCGGCTATTTTGCTGGGTTTGATAGCCTGAGTGAATGGCGGAGAGTCAGGGATTCGAACCCTGGGTACCCGTGAGGATACAACGGTTTTCGAGACCGTCCCGTTCAACCGCTCCGGCAACTCTCCACAACTGGAAATCAACGTTTATTCCTAAAGAATTCTGTCAAGAGCAAAGCGCAATCTTCTTCCAAGACTCCCCGTTTGAGCTGGGGATTGTGGTTGAGATTTGCATCTTGGAGAAGGTTGAAAACTCCGCCTGCTGCACCGCTTTTGGGGTCGCCACAGCCAAAGACCACCCTTCCCACTCGAGAGAGTATGATGCTGCCCGCACACATGGCGCAGGGCTCTAAGCTCACATAGAGGGTGTAGTCTTGCAGATATTTTAGTCCCATCTCTTGCGCCTTGTCCAAGATCAGCTTCTCTGCATGGGCAAGCGGGTTTTGCAACTCTTTGGTGCGATTGTGATCCCTAATGACCACCTCGCCATCACGAACGAGGCAAGCACCCACGGGGATCTCGTTCTCCTGAAAAGCCTGCTTTGCCTCTTCTAAGGCAATAGCCATGAAGTCTTTGTCCATCATGGAGAGGTGAATATCTCCACTTTCGCTTTATAGACCTCCGCATTTAGCATGTTCTCAAACCAGCTCTCATGCTTGGTCTGCTCATATATCTGTTTGAGGAGCTCTTTATCCGGCTTGGCTTTGCTGTCTGAATAGAACTTCTTGGGAAGGATCACCACCTGATAGTCCCCCATTTGAAGGGGCTGAGCTTGCTTCTTATTGAGATATAGCAGCATTGCGTTTACATAGGCTATGTCGAGGCTCTGTTCGTTCCAAGTGCTGCCTAATCCGGCTTTCTGATAGGAGATGACATCCTTATCTTGCTCGGGATATCTACCATCTTTGTGCTTTTGTATCCACTGATTTGCTTTCTGTTTGGCGAGTGTATGTTTGCGGCTTTCCATGAGGATGGAGACGATTTGCTCTCTAACCTGCTCAAAAGGTTTGACTCTATTAACTTGGTTTTCGCTGAGGCGAATGATAATCCAACTGCCGGTAATGGGGGAATATATTGGCTCAAGAATTGCGCCCTTATTGTTGTCCAAGAGCTTTGAATTCACCATTTCCACTATAAGTCTATCCTGATGCCAGAGATCTTCGGTTCTCAGATTATTATGCTCAACAAGCTTGAGATCGAGCTCCTCTGCCGCGTTCTTGATGCCGATCTTTCTCACCAATCCCAAGGTTGATTCGGCATTCTGGTAATAGAGGTCGCGAGAGCCGGGTGAGACAATAGGCGGGATCTGCAAGGCGCGGTAGCTCATCATAGATTTGGTGCGTTGTAGCTTTTGGTAGATGGTGTAGCCGCGTCCGTTCTCTTGGGGGCGGGTATAGGCGTTGTCCGGCATGGATTCGAGAAGTGAAAAGAGCGCGTCATCCATGTTCTCCACCCTCACAAAGCCGGGATCAAGGATGTTTAAACCGGGCAAATAACCTTGCTTATCCCTGTGCACATTCTCCATGCTTCTGCCGCCGTGAAGCGCATAATAGATGCTATCCGCGACAGCTTTCACAAAGAGTCTGTCTTGCTCAAGCGGCTCCATCACGAGGCTGAGATATTGCACGGAATATATGGGCTCCATGGCAAATTGCTCTAAGTTCGAATCATAATATCCCTTAAGCTCACTATCACTGATATGAAGTGCCATCTCGTTGGCATCAAAGGCAATGAGATCAAAGTCTGCTTTGCCCACTATGATCTGAGAGACGAGCTGTGCCTCTTTGCTATTAAGCTCTTTTTCGATGAGCTTAGCTTTGAGCTTTTGGCTGGGAACGTAGTGTTCGAGATATTCACGCCGGATGAATGAAAGGTTCATTGGCATATCAAAGCGCACGGATTGCACATAAAGCTCGTTATTGAAGCTGCCGTCCACGATGAATGCCGCATGTTCTTTGAGATATTGCGGTGGATGTGCAATCAGTGTATCAATCACTTCCTGAGCAGTCACGCGGATGCCGTTGCTCTTGTAAAGCTGTTTAAGAATCACGTGTTTAGAGATGTTTCGCCACGTATCCTCAAAGATTTCATTCTTTTCCTTTGTCGTCGGCGCACGCTTAGCACTACCTTGAAAGTTCTCGATGTGCCCTTGATAGGAGCGGATAAAGTCTGAATAAGTTATCTTCTGACCATTGATTGTTCCGGCACTATTTGACGAAGTGCTGGCACAGCCTACGATGAGAATTGCCAAAGCCAGGATTGTGATTATTCTTTTCATGATTCTCCCAAAAGTTCTTTTTGGATGGACTCCAAGAGCTGCCAAGCCGCAATGGGCGTGGTATCCTGCAAATCGGTATCCAATATCTGTTCAACGTATTTGTCATATTTTGAAGCGTTGTCTATCATCACTTCAAAGATTTCCAATTGAGGCGTGCTGCGCTCGAGTTTGCTGCGCAGAGAAGACGCCAGGCCTTGCGGACTGATCTCGTGCTCTTCCAGGTTCTTGAGTATCTCCTGTGCCCGGCGGATCACCCGATTGGGAATGCCGGCAAGGCGCGCCACCTGAATACCATAGCTCTGATCAGCACCACCGCGCTCTATCTTCCTCAAAAAGATCATCCGCTCGTGAAAGAGCTTCACCGCAACGTTATAGTTCTTGATCTCCGGGTAGAGGTTTTCCAACTCCGTAAGTTCATGATAGTGAGTGGCAAAGAGGGTGAGTGCCTTAGTGTGTCTTTGTATATATTCGATGATTGCCCAGGCGAGGCTAAGTCCATCAAAGGTGGAGGTTCCGCGCCCTATTTCATCGAGGAGAATCAACGATTCATTGGTGGCTGAATTGAGGATATTGGCAGTTTCTATCATCTCCACGAGAAAGGTGCTCTGTCCCTGAGCAAGATTGTCCGAAGCACCGACGCGAGTAAACACGCGATCAAACACGGGTAGCTCCATGCTCTTTGCCGGCACGAAAGAACCCATCTGCGCCATGATCACCAAAAGTCCCACCTGCCTGAGATACGTGGATTTACCCGCCATATTGGGCCCTGTGATGAGCGCAACCAAGGTCTCCGGGAAGTCCAGCTTTGTATCGTTTGGAATAAACTCTTGATCTTCCATCAGCTTTTCGATGACCGGGTGGCGTCCATCCTGTATATAGAGATCGCGCTGCTGTTTGAAGACAGGTCTGCAGTAGTGATTTTGCCAAGCAAGAAAAGCCAGTGAGCTGAAAACATCAATCTCGGCGATGGCATCGCTGAGCGTTTGCAGGCGTGAAAGCTCCTCCGCCAGTCTGATTCTCAGCTTTGTAAAAAGGTCATATTCAAGGCTTTTGATCTTTTCTTCACTGGAAAGCACTTTTGCTTCAAATTCCTTCAGACGAGGCGAAATATAACGCTGTGAATTTGCCAAAGTTTGCTTAGGGATATAGTAATCCGGCACCTTATCTATATGAGATGCCGTCACTTCGAGATAGTAGCCAAACACGCGATTGTATCCCACTTTCAAATTTGGAATGCCGGTCTTGCGTTTCTCGTCTTCCTCTAATCGCGCAATCCAGCTCTTGCCATCGTGAATCAGCTCCATAAGCTCGTCCAAATCAGGATCATAGCCCTTCTTAAAGATGCCGCCTTCGGTGATAGTGATCGGCGGACTATCCGCAATCGCTTCATCGATCAGATCTGATATATCGCTGAATGTTCCCAAAAGTTCTTGCCACTCATCAAACAATCTTTCATCGAAAACCTGCAAATGTTTCTTTAGATCGTCTGCACTTAAAAGATAGCTTTTCAGTGAGTTTAGCTCGCGTGGATTTATCCGCAAAGAGCCCAAACGCGAGACGATGCGCGAGATATCTCCAATCTCCTTCAGCGAAACACGGAGGTCTTTGATATATGCCGTCTTAGCCATGAATGCGGCGATGATATCCTGACGCGCCGTGATCTGCTCTACATCAATCAAGACGTGGGTTAAGAAATGAGTAAGCAGCCTGCTCCCCATCGGGGTTTGCGTGAGATCGATGACGCTGATGAGACTGCCGTGTCGAGCACCATAGCGGATGCTGCGATGAAGCTCAAGATTGCGTCGTGAGATCTCATCGAGCTGCATATATTGAGAAAGTGAATAATATCTAAGCTTGGTAATATGCGTCAAGGGCGAACTATAGAGGCTCATCACATAGGCTAAGGTTGCGCCCGCAGCGGTTGCGCCCATGTGCCGATTGTGTGCACCATAAGGCTCCAACGTGCTGACACCAAAGTGTTTTTTGAGCACAATTTTGGCTTCCGCAGGCTGGAATTGCCAGTTATCAAAGATGCTGATGGCAAATTCTCGCTCGATTTTCAGCGACTTCACGAAAGCTTCGTTAGCGGCGTTATTTACGAGGATTTCAGCAGGTTGCAATCTCTGCAGTTCACTTTTGAGTTCCTCTTCCTTCAACTCGGTAAAGAAAAACTCTCCCGTGGATAGATCGAGATGAGCCAAGCCGCATTTGCTTTGCTTATCAACGCGATAGAGTCCACAGAGGAACACGTTATCCGTTCCTTCCAAGAGGTTTTGATCCAAAACGGCACCCGGCGTGATGATCTCCGTGATCTCTCTTTTCACCAAGCCTACCGCCTGTTTGGGGTCTTCCATCTGCTCGCAGATTGCCACTTTCAAACCGCTTTTGATGAGTTTATCCAAATAGTTATCTAAGGCATGATAAGGAAATCCCGCCATGGGAATAGGATTGTCGTCGTTTTTATTGCGCGTTGTGAGTGTGATATTCAGGATTCTCGAAGCAGTTGCCGCATCTTCAAAAAAGGTCTCATAAAAGTCTCCCATGCGATACAATATCAGCTTATCCGGATGCGCTTCTTTGACATCCAAAAACTGCCTTAACATGGGGGTAAGCTTGCTTCTATCCATACCGTCACTCAAAAACTGGTGAGAAAACTGTCAATATCCTTGTCTTTGAACATCAACCTCACGCTTTCGGCTTGGTCTCTGCTGATAAATGGTCCTGCAAGCACGACCCAAGTGAGCTCTTTATCTTTCCTTTCTTCAAGAAAGCTGGCATTGATTCCCATATTCCTGATGTTTGCAACCAATCTCGCTGCATTTGACTCCAAGGAAAAACGTCCCGCTTGAACATATAGCCCTGATGACGGCTTCACCAAGATCTTTTCGGGAAATGCTGAAACAAAAGGCGGCAGATCCACAATAGACTTTACATCTGCGATCTTAGGCTCTTCCTTCTGTTGAACGTCATTTTCCTCTGCAACTGCCACCTCGTCCGGCATCAAAATCTCAAGCGGCTCATAAGGATAGAGAAAAGAGATGTCCAAACCGGCGTTCTTGCTACGCATCACAAACAGTCGCTCTTCGATCGAAAATGCACTTTGGGAATACTTATCGAGTTCATATCCCTTCTGATAGCTACTTAGTGCGTCTTTATAATTGCCGATCATCTCATGCGCATAACCATGCTTAAAATAGTAATATTGCATGTCATAATTTGGCAATTGACGCACTCTGCTGAGCGCACTGACTGCGCTTTGATATTTCTTCTGCATGAGATAGGATTCAACGATGATATATGCGGCAGGCTCGGCGACCTTACCTTTTGGAGCAAGCCTTAGATAGTTATCCGCATTAGCAGTAGCCGCTGAATATTCGTCCTTATAGAAGTTGATGCAAGCCAGCCAATAATAGCGTTCGACGATATCCGATGAATAGATGCCTCTCAGTTGAGTTTGTGCACTATCCATATCGCGATCAAGGACATATATCTTTGCAGCTTCCAGCATGGCGAGCTGACCATATTTCGTCTTTGGATGACGGCTCGAAGTAGCCAGATATTGATTTAAAGCCTCGCTGCTATTCGACTTTTGGAAGCCACTATAATACATCGTGAAAGCTCGTTCCTCGTTATTAGAAGCTTTGAGCTTCGCAAGTTGTGAGCCCGCCTCGCTAATTTTCCCGCCAAGAAAGCTCTTTTCCACATCATTGAATTCCTTGCGGATTTGTGCAGATAGCGTACTGCATAAAATAAACATAATTATGAAACTTAATTTACGCATTTTCGGATTAAACCTCGCTTTGAAGAAGGAATATCGCAGTCAATATAATACCGCTGATTCGGCTTACAAAAGTCAACGCTGTTTCTTTCTTCGTCATATATCTTACTCAGCGAAACCTCAAAATCCTGCATAGGATCTGCTTGTATGATGCTAATCGTATCTCCCACTGAGACCTTTGCCAGGCAATCAAAGAATATCGTTCCATCTTCGTGTGAGATAATTTTCCCGCAATAGTCGCAATCTGAATAATAGTCCTGCTTGCAGTCTTTTTCAACCACGCCGCGCTCCTCACTAAAGCCATAAAAGCCTTCCCAATAGGGTCTGTGCGAAACGCGATATAGCTCCTTATTCAAAAGCTCCCAAAGCTCCCTATCCCCTTCCTTCGCCGAAAGCGCAGCCTTATATATGCGAGTGGTTTGCGCAACGTAGTAAAGGCTTTTCATCCTGCCCTCAATCTTCCCTGCATCTATGCCGCTTTTAGAGAGAAGAGGGATATAGTTGAGCACAGACATATCCTTTGAGCTGAGGATGTGGGTGCCATATTGATCTTCTTCGATGGGGAAATATTCTCCGGGACGACTCTCTTCGGTGAGTGCCCAATCCCAGCGACAGACCTGAGTGCAAGCACCGCTATTGGCACTTCTATCATTCAGATATGCACTCAGTAAACACCTGCCGGAATAGGCGATGCACATGGCTCCGTGGATGAAACACTCCAGCTCCAGCTCGGGTAATTGCTCTTTGATCTCAAGCATCTCGGCAAAAGTGAGCTCTCGTGCGCCAACTATACGCTTTGCGCCCTGTTCATGCCAAAATCTTGCCGCTTCAACCGAGATCACATTAGTTTGAGTGCTGATGTGAATCGGGATATCTGTATGCTTCTTAACTTCTTGAAATACACCGGGGTCTGATACGATCACTGCATCTATATCCGTAGTTTTTAGCCATGAGAGAAAGTCCCGCAAGGCAGGATAGTCCTGGTTTTTGAGATAGGCGTTCAGCGTGAGATAGAGCCGCGCGTCATTCTCATGAGCATAGGCTATTGCGCGTGTAAGATCATCGTAATCGAGGTTTCTCGCTGCCGCTCTGAGCCCAAAGAGATTGAACCCACAATAAACGGCGTCTGCGCCATAGCTTATGGCATATTGGATCTTCTCTAAATCCCCGCCCGGTGCTGTTATTTCCATTTAGTTGCTCATCGAATTAAGCATGTCGTCATTGGTCTTGGCTGTCAACATCTGCTTACGCAGCGTTTCGATACCTTGAATTGGGCTGATGCTCTTGAGATATTTACGCAAGACATACATGCGATTGATCTCATTGGAAGTAAGCAAAAGCTCTTCACGACGCGTTCCGGAGCGGATGAGGTCGATAGCAGGATACAGACGCATATCAGATATGCTGCGATCCAACACGAGCTCCATATTACCGGTGCCCTTAAACTCTTCAAAGATAACCTGATCCATCTTGGAACCGGTATCGATCAAGGCAGTAGCGATGATGGTGAGACTTCCGGCTTCTTCGGTGTTACGAGCGGCACCAAAGAACTTCTTGGGACGAATCAGACCGTTGGAATCGATACCGCCGGAGAGAACCTTACCGCTGGAAGGCGTAACGTTGTTATATGCGCGTGCAAGACGGGTGAGGCTATCCAAAACTATCACAACATCCAGCCCCATCTCCACCATGCGCTTGGATTTTTCAAGAATCATCTCAGCAACGTTGGTGTGATTCTTGGGCGATTCATCAAAGGTGGATGAGATGACCTCACGATTTCCAGGCTTGAGCACTTTCCTCATCTCAGTCACTTCTTCAGGACGCTCATCCACGAGCAACACGATGAGATGAACCTCGGGATGATTGCTCAAAATAGCGTTTGCAACGTCTTGCAAAAGAGTGGTCTTACCCGTTCTCGGCGCTGCAACGATGAGGCCGCGCTGTCCCTTGCCCACGGGTGTGAAGAGATTAATTATTCTCGTGCTATAGTTTTCAGGACTAAATTCAAGATCAAGTCTTTCCGTGGGATAATATGGCGTGAGTTCGTCAAAAGTTCTCAGGTCTTGCAAGCCCGAGGGGGACATATAGTTAACCGATTCCACTCTGAGCAAAGCATAATACTTTTCACCCTCTTTGGGAGAGCGCACGGGACCTGAGACCATGTGTCCGTTTTTGAGCCCGAAACGGCGTATCTGAGTGAGTGAAACATAGACATCATCACGTCCGGGTAAATAGCTATTATTTGCAAACCGTAAAAAACCAAAACCGTCTTCCATGATCTCCAAACAACCCGTCACAAAAGCTAAACCCTCCTGTGCCGCCTGAAATTCATACATTTTAAAGATTAGTTCCGTTCCTTTATATTGCGTGTAATTTGGAATGGACATTTGTTTCGCCAGCTTAGTTCGCTGTGCTTCAGTTAGTTTGAAGAGATCTTCTTCTATCATCATTTCTCTTTCTCCTTATTTTAGTGTG
Organism: Cloacimonetes bacterium UBA5456; assembly: GCA_002427325.1. GTDB lineage: Bacteria > Cloacimonadota > Cloacimonadia > Cloacimonadales > Cloacimonadaceae > UBA5456. Next base: position 35,955 of record DIQS01000035.1, read on the forward strand.
AAAAATTCCGGCAATTTCCCTATAATTTAGAGATGGATCACCAGACCTTTTGCGCACAAAACATCTTAATGATATATTTTTTTGAGGCTAAAAAGACAATGCTCGCTTAATAAAACAGGTGAGAATATGCGCGCGATATATGTGGATAATTGTTGATGTAAGCTATCACACACTTACACAAATAGTCCTAAACTCTATCAGATACGGTTTTAGCATTAGCTTTATCCGTGGATGTGGATGAGAACTCTCACAAGATTTTTGCTGCCTTGTGATCTCTGATAGAATTGCTAAATTCATGTTTCTAACCTGCATATTATAGCTGTTTGGATTGTCTTCATATTCGATGTCTATTTTTTTAGACTTTAAGAATCAGTCAAGATAAATCCTTTGAATTATGTAAAAACTTTGGATTTTTGTGGATATTCCCCTGAAAAAAATAAAAGCCCAGAATAAACTGGGCATGGTTTTATAAAGTGGTGGAGCATAGCGGGATCGAAC
>DIQS01000035.1:36667-37733 GCA_002427325.1 Cloacimonetes bacterium UBA5456
TCTCCCAGCTGAGCTAATGCCCCACTTTCTAAGACAAGGTCAGTTTCCCAATCTCAAAAATGCGGTTTTTTTGTCAAGAAAAATGTGAGGAAAACAGCGGCCGAGCCATTTTCGCACCAGCTTAGCCACCGTCTTGCTCGCTTATTTTGTTTCAATAATCTTGGTTTTCCGGGTTATAAGTGTCTCCGATAATTCGATCTCTGATTTGGTTCACTTTCAAATCCTCATAAAAACACGCTTGTGCAGTTGACATATACGAAGCCACCCAAAATGTACCGATTCCGAGAGTTAAAATGGCAAGCAACCACCAACCGATGAAGGACAACATTAGCATGAAATAGCGACTTTTATGACCATTCATCATCTCTTTACTCAGTTTAATTGCATCATTGTATTTAATCTGGGGATCATCTATCAAGATATAGAAGGTCATGCTATAGGAAATCGATGCAATAATCCCTGGAACGATTAACAATAAACTCCACAGCAGGGTATAAACATTCACCAGAACGCCGGTGACGACAACTCTCATATAATCCTTAAAACCTTCAAATAGTCCTTCAAGCTTTGGGTCAGCCCCACGTGTAACTCCCAAAAAGACATATACAAGCCCGAAATAAAGCGGGATAGTAAGAAGAAACGTGGGAATGCTCCAAATGCCTTTAAAGATTCGACTAATTGCAATGCTAATGACTGAAAAAACAAAATAGACAAGTGCAGAAGTCATCCATTTGCCTGTTAACGCTAATCGGGCTTTACTACGAAGTTCGTTGCAATTCATCAATTTAACCTCAATTATTATTTTTACAAGACTCTCACGATCCATAAAATCTGTCAAGTTAAATAACAGTTATTTTGGCTTTTACATCAAATATATTCATTCGAGTTCTACGCTCAACATATCCCCAAAAAGTCATGTCGCTCGTCAAGCCTCTTTCCCCGCAGAATTCATGAAAATCACATGCATTCCCCAAGCATGAGCCTAACCTACTCTCTCCCTATTGATTACAGCTCAACATCCGCTTATGATGTGCTCATGCCTATGACCATATCATGACCACATCAT
>DIQS01000035.1:37928-44468 GCA_002427325.1 Cloacimonetes bacterium UBA5456
ACCCAGTAAGGAAGCCATGGGAAACAAACCAGAATAATGGAAGAAGCACGTGAAAAATACAATGAAATCACCTCAAAATTGCGGGGACAAAACAAAACACTACACTCTGATTAAGCTTCGTTTTAGTTTGAAAATCAACAAATATTTCACCAGCTCAGTCTCAATTGCAAACTCCTATCCGGCAAGCAGATAAGCTACTCAAGAAAGGGGTCAAAAACCGGCTAAATAAAAATAGTTTTAAACATAAGCATTTACCACTCAGCAGCTTACTCTTTATTCGATATAATTTGAGTAGAATTCTCTTGACAAAATAAGACGATAATTATTTATCGATTGCAAAAGCAGTGTTTTATAGCACTGCAAAAATCAAAACACTAATAAATAAGGAGATAGCCATGGAACCGATCCCACTTTTGACCCTGAAACGTCTTCCGAGATACTTGGAAGTGCTTTACCGTGTGAAAGACGAAGGTTCCAAAATGGTCTCCGCCACTCGCATAGCCGAAAGCACTTCGGTACACATGACACAGGTTCGCAAAGACCTCTCTTTCACCGGTGTGATGGGCACTCCGAAGGTTGGGCACAACGTAGAAAACCTAATTCAAGCCATCGAAGATTGTCTGAATTGGAACGACACCACCTCCTGTTTTTTGGTAGGCGTGGGTCACTTGGGCAAGGCTTTAATGGGCTATCAGGAGCTTAATAAAAAAGGGCTTCGCATCATCGCCGCATTCGATTCCAATCCGGAACTTGCCGGCACTTATTATCAGGGCATCCCCATTCACTCTATGGACAAGTTTTGCAATCTTCTCTCCCGTCTCCACGTTCATATCGGAATTTTGACGGTTCCGGCGAGCGCAGCACAGGACATTGCCGACAAAATGATTGATCAGGGGATATTGGCTATTTGGAATTTCACTCCTCGCGAGCTTGATCTTCCGCCCCACATCATCATCGAAAACGTTGATATGAGCTCTTCTCTCGCCGTTCTTTCGCGGCGCGTTGCAGAAGCTCTCCACGTTCAAAACCTATAAACCGAAAAAACGAGTCCTTAAAAGATGAAATCAAACAAGGAACAAATAAATAAAAAAATACAGAAACAGGAGTTAAAATGAGTGCAGAATACGCAGCAGCTCAAAGCTTCAACAAAGTGATCGAAATCGTGGATCGCTATGATCGTAGCGAATCCAAGATCATCCCGATTCTGCAGGCAGTGCAAGAAGAATATCGCTACCTGCCGCAGGAAGTTATGACTTTTATCGCCACATCTCTTGGCATTTCCCCTGCCAGACTTTATGGAGTGGCAACCTTCTACAGCCACTTCTCTTTGGAACCCAAGGGAAAACACATTGTCAAGATGTGTGACGGCACGGCTTGTCACGTACGTGGCTCGACAGCAGTGATTGACGCCATCCGCGAAAAGCTCAATCTCACCGCCAAAAAAATTACAACAGACGACATGATGTTCACCTTTGAAACAGTATCTTGTCTCGGTGCATGTGGATTGGCACCCGTCTTGGTAGTCGATGATGAAGTGCATGGCATGACTACTGCCGAAAAAGCCATTCAGCTCATTGAAGAGATCGTAGAAAAGGAGAAAGAAAATGCCTAACCTCGAACAAATCAGGGATACCTATAATGCCGCGCGCGATCGCATTGATAAGCGCATCATCGTTTGTGCCGGAACCGGCTGTATTGCCAACGGCTCTTTGAAAGTATTTGAAGCGATCAAAAACGCAGTAGTGCTCAGCGGACTCGAAGTTGTCGTCACGCTCAAAGCTCACGAAGACGAAGACGCTCATCACGACGTTTATATGGTCGGTAGCGGCTGTCAGGGCTTTTGCCAAGTAGGCCCGCTCGTAACGATTGAACCCGCAGGAATCCTCTACGGTCACGTCAAACCCGAAGATGCCGAAGAGATCGTTGCAAAATCCATCGTTAAAGACGAAATCATCGAAAGACTACTCTATCACGATCCCGTCACCGGCACCGGATACAAGGGTCAGGCAGAGATTCCTTTCTACACCAAGCAACAGCGTACCGGTCTCAAGGACTGCGGACGCGTTGATCCTCTCAACATCTCTGAATACATCGCTCATGGCGGATACTTTGCCGCTCGCGATGCCTTCACCAAATATAACAGCGTTGATCTTTGCAAGCTTTTCCAAGATAGCGGCTTACGCGGACGTGGCGGCGGTGGATTCCCCACAGGACTCAAATGGGAATTTGCCCGCAGAGAAGAAAACGAAAAGAAATACATCGTATGTAACGGTGACGAAGGTGACCCGGGCGCATTCATGGATAGATCAATCCTTGAAGGTAACCCCCACAACGTTATCGAAGGCATGATGATTGCAGCTCGCGCCATCGGTGCAGACGAAGGCTATGTCTATGTTCGCATGGAATATCCTCTCGCTTGCAACCGCATCCGCGAAGCAATCGCCAAAGCCGAAGAGATGGGAATTCTTGGCGACAACATCTTTGGTAGTGGTCAGAGCTTCCGCATCCAAGTGATGGAAGGCGCAGGTGCATTTGTCTGTGGTGAAGAGACTGCTCTTCTTGCCTCCATCGAAGGAAACCGCGGCATGCCCAATCCCAAGCCTCCCTTCCCCGCACAAAAAGGACTCTTTGGCAAGCCCACCATCATCAACAACGTGGAAACCCTTGCTCTCGTTCCTGTAGTAATGCAGAAAGGCCCCGAAGAATATCGCAAAATTGGAACTCCTAAATCCCCCGGAACCAAGACCTTTGCACTCACCGGACACGTTGCCAACACCGGACTCATCGAAGTTCCCTTTGGCACCACCCTCCGCGAAGTGGTCTTTGAGATCGGCGGTGGAGTTCTTGATAAAGATGGCAAGATCAACAACGACGCTTTCAAAGCTGTTCAGATCGGCGGACCCAGCGGCGGCTGTCTCACCAGAGAACACCTCGACCTCCCCATCGACTTTGACTCACTCGGCGCAGCCGGTGCAATGGTCGGCTCCGGCGGAATGGTCGTGATGAACGACAGCACCTGTATGGTCGAAACTGCCCGCTACTTCATGACATTCACCCAGAACGAATCCTGCGGAAAGTGTGTACCCTGCCGCGAAGGAACCCGTCAGATGTTGGAAATCTTGGAAGACATCACCCAAGGTAATGCCACCGAAGAAAGCCTCGTCATTCTTCAAGACGCAGCCGAAACTATCAAGCTCGCATCACTTTGCGGCTTGGGCAAGACTGCTCCGAACCCTGTGCTTTCCACGATGCGCTATTTCCGCGATGAATATGAAGCTCACGTGAACGCAAAGTTCTGCCCCACCAAAGCATGTAAAGCTCTTACTCCGATCAGCATTGATCCCGATCTCTGCCGCGGTTGCACGCTTTGCGTAAGAGTCTGCCCCGTTGGCGCAATCACCGGCGAACTCAAGAAGCCTCACGTAATCGATCCCATGATTTGCATCAAGTGCGGTGCTTGTATCGCAGCTTGCAAATTCAAAGCCATCAGCTAATGAGGAGATATAAAATGGAAAAATATGTATATATAAATAACCGCCCCGTAGCCATTGAAGGAGAGAAAAACCTTCTTGAATTGGCACGCAAAGCCCACATCGAAATCCCGACATTCTGCTACCACGGCGATCTCAGCCTCTATGGTGCTTGCAGACTGTGTATGGTGGAAGTCGAAGGTCGCGGTCTTGTGACAGCTTGTTCAACCATCCCGGAAGAGAACATGAAGATCAAGACCCACACTGCACAGATTCTTAAACTGCGCAAGACCATCGTGGAAATGCTGCTTGCAAACCACGACCAAGAATGCACAAAGTGCTCACGTCAAAACGATTGTAAGCTTAACGACCTCTCAAACCGTCTGAACATCGATCACGTTCGTTTCCGTCAGACCAGAGAGTTCCGTCCGAAAGAACTCGGCAGCCTTTGCCTCGTGCGCGATCCTAATAAATGCGTGCTTTGCGGTGACTGCGTGAGATTCTGCTCCGAAATCCAAGGCATTGGCGTGATCGACTTTTCCGGTCGCGGTCAAGGCGTTAGCGTTGAAGCTGCTTATGGCAAGAGCCTCGCTCAGGTTGACTGCATCAATTGCGGTCAGTGCGCAGCAGTTTGCCCCACCGGTGCAATCACCGTCAAAAGCGACATCCCTGAAGCTTGGAAAGCTATTCACGATCCCAAGAAAACCGTTGTTGCTCAGATCGCTCCCGCAGTGCGCGTAGCCTTAGGCGAAGTCTTTGGCATGCCCGCCAGCGACGTCACCACCGGTAAGATCGTTGCCGCAATGCGCGTGATCGGCTTTGACCAAGTCTATGACACCGCTTTTGCAGCAGACCTCACCGTGCTTGAAGAAGCAACAGAATTCATCAATCGCAAGCAAAACGGTGGCAAATTGCCCATCTTCACATCTTGCTGCCCTGCATGGGTGAAATATGCCGAGCACAACTATCCTCAGCTTTTGGATAATCTTTCCAGTTGTCGCTCACCTCAGCAGATGTTTGGTCCCATTGCCAAAGAACGCTTACCCAAGCTTTTCAACGTTCCCGTTGAAGACCTCATCGTAGTTTCCATCATGCCTTGTACGGCAAAGAAATATGAGTGCAAACGCCCCGAATTCACCCATGACGGCATCGCCGATGTGGATATCGTGCTCACCACTCAAGAGCTTGCCCGCATGATCCGCGAAGCAGGAATCGAATTTGACAACATCGAACCCGAGTCAATGGACCTTCCTCTTGGCTTTGCAACCGGTGCCGGCATGATCTTTGGAAACAGCGGTGGTGTCTCTGAAGCTGTTCTGCGCTATGCAGCAGACAAATTCAACATCCCCGTTCCCGAAAGCATTGTTCTCCAAGAAGTTCGCGGTGAATCTGCAGTTCGCGAAGCAACGCTTGCCGATGGCGCACTCAAGATGGCTGTGGTTCACGGAACCAAGAAAGCCGGTGAGATTTGCGACAGAATCCTTGCAGGCGAAGTCGAATATGACATCGTTGAAGTCATGGCATGCCCCGGCGGATGTATTGGTGGCGCAGGTCAGCCCATCATCACCGATCCGCTCGAACGCCGCAGACGCACCAAAGCTCTCTATCATGCAGACAAGACCCAGACCTTGCATCGTGCACAGGACAACCCCTTCGTGAAAGAGCTCTACACCGAATTGCTCGGCGAACCCAATAGCGAGAAATCACACGAACTCTTGCACACCGCATACAAGCATCGCAAGCGCATCGACGACGACGAAATCTCCTTCTCCGCACCCGGTGACGAAGACCGTTGCAAAGTCCGCGTCTGCGTAGGAACCTCCTGCTATCTCAGAGGCGCTCAGGACATCCTGGCAAAGACCCTGCAGATGGTGGAAGAAAATGCTTGGGGTAGATACTTTGACATCTCTGCTACTTTCTGTAGCGAGCAGTGTGACAAAGGTCCAAATGTCAACATCGACGGAGTGGATCACAACCATGCTACATTGGAATTGGTCAAAGATATCCTCAACAAAGAAGCTGATAAGAGAATAAAGTAATGAATAAAATCCTGATCTGTATGGGGAGCTCATGTTTTGCCCGTGAGAACCGAGAAAACCTCCGCGTGATCGAGGACTTTCTAAAGAGTCACGGGCTTCAAGACAGCGTAAAAATAGAAGGGTCGCTCTGCTTAGGCCAATGCCATCAGGGCCCCAATATCATAATCAACGGCAACTCCTACCACGAAGTTCGTAGTGAGGAGTTGCCCGCGATATTAAGAGAAGAACTGATAGAATTATGACTAAACCGATTTACACCGAAAAAACTGAGTGTCAGGACTGCTACAAATGCGTTCGTGAATGCCCTGTCAAAGCCATCCGCGTAGTCGATGGCAGCGCACAGGTGATGCCCGAAGCGTGCATACTCTGCGGACGTTGCACCGAGGTCTGCCCTGTTGGAGCCAAGAAGATCCGCGACGATCTCTCTCTGGCGATGGACTTGCTCAAGAAAAAAGAGAAAGTCTATGTCTCATTAGCTCCTGCTTTCAGGACGGAATTTGGCGGCATGAGCGAAGCTAAGCTCATCGGAGCAATCCAAAGTTTAGGCTTTGCCGGTGTATCGGAAACAGCATTGGGAGCGCAGGTGGTGTCATCTGCCTGCGCTCAATTGCTCCGTGAGGGGGATCATTCGCTGATGATATCCTCAGCCTGTCCCAGCGTAATCCATCTCATTGAACAGTATTATCCGCAGCTGGTGCCCTTTATAACTCCGGTTTCCTCACCTCTGCAAGCTCATTGTAAGCTACTTAGAGAGGAATATGGCGCAGATATCGGNNGGAAACAGCATTGGGAGCGCAGGTAGTATCAGCTGCCTGCGCTCAATTGCTCAGAGAAAAGGAAAACCCGCTGCTCATCTCCTCTGCATGTCCCAGCGTGGTTCACCTCATCGAGCAATATTATCCCAATCTCGTGCCCTATATCACCGAAGTATTTTCCCCGCTTCAAGCGCATAGCGTGATGTTGCGCAAGGAATTTGGTGATGATATCGGTGTCGTATTCATCGGACCTTGTATCGCCAAGAAAAACGAAGA
>DIQS01000035.1:44648-44949 GCA_002427325.1 Cloacimonetes bacterium UBA5456
CCGCATATCTTTGATGTTGTCCTCACTTTTGCCGATCTCAGACGTTGGTTCAACAAAGCTTCCATCGATTGGGAAAAGATCCCCGCAAACGCTGAATTTGTTCCTAAAACAGCCGAAGAAGGCGGACTCTATCCCATTGACGGCGGCATGGCTGAAGGCATCCGCTATTACGGCGTTCCCGAAAACACTCTTTTCATGGGCTTCACCGGCGTCAAACAGATCATCCAAGCATTCGACGAGATCGACACCAAAGCATTTGCCCAACCCGTCTTTGTGGAAGCATTAGCCTGCGTGGGCGGCT
>DIQS01000035.1:45108-47552 GCA_002427325.1 Cloacimonetes bacterium UBA5456
GCGTGGGCGGCTGTATCAACGGTCCCGGAGTGAGCAAGCGCGGCGCAATCGCCCAGAAACGTTATCGCGTTCAGACCTCCACTCCTCCCGCACCCGTGCAACGCAAAATAGACATGCCTGCCATCAGCAAGACTTTCCATTCACGCGAGATCAAGAAGCCAAACCATACCAAACAAGAGATTCGCGACGCACTCAATCGCATCGGCAAAAAGAAAGAAGAGGACGAACTCAACTGCGGCGGCTGTGGCTATGACACCTGCGTGGAATTTGCCTGCGCCCTCATCGAGGAAAAAGCCGAGCCGGCAATGTGCGTTTCCTATCTCCGCAAACTTGCCCAAAACAAGGCTGCATCCTTGATCAAAGCCATGCCTTCCGGGGTGGTCATCGTGGATGAAAACCTCAAGATCATCGAGAGCAACAGACGTTTCATCGAGATCGTCGGCGGTGACGCTGCCCTGATTTCGGAAGCTGATCCCGATCTCGAAGGCGCATATCTCGAACGCATCATAGACTTCCACGAAATCTTTGCCGAAGCCCTCAAAAGCGGAACCGAAGCACATGTTCAAGACATTCGTAGAAACGGTAAGATCATCCGCATCACACTCTTTTCCGTGCAAAAGCATTCCATCTTAGGCGGCATTCTTCAAGACATCACCGAGCCCATCATCCAAAGCGAGCAAATCATTGAGAAAGCAAACGAAGTGATGCGCAAAAACCTCACCACCGTCCAGCAAATCGCCTTCCTCTTGGGAGAAAACGCCGCTGATAGTGAAGTCTTGCTCTCCTCAATCGTTGAGAGCTTTGCGCACAAGGATACAGTTAAGTGAGTTCTTACTTCCTGGAAGTTGACTTCCACCAAATTTGCAAACATGGCTATCTCTCTTGTGGGGATAGCTTTCATAGCATAAAAAACGACGATGGCATCATCTGCGTGCTGGCAGACGGCCTCGGCAGCGGCATCAAGGCAAGCGTACTTTCTACGCTCACCACAACCATGGCTGCCAGCTTTATGTCTTCCAAAATAGACATCAAGCATGCCGCCGAGATCATTCTTGAAACCCTTCCCGTTTGCTCCTATAGGCAAATCGGATATAGTACCTTCACCATCATTGAAGCCAGCTACACCGGAGAAATGCGCGTGATTGAACACGACAATCCACCCTTTGCACTGCTTCGCAATGGTAAAGTTGTCCCCGTCCAAAAACAGGAAATCCCCATCAAGACCTTCAGACGCAGCCATCTCTACTATTCCGAACTCACCCTTTTGCCGGGCGATAGAATAGTCTATTACTCCGATGGCGTCACTCAATCCGGCATGGGACTCCCCCACCTCCCTTTGGGTTGGCTGGAAAGCGGAGTCGAACGCTTCTTAGAGCGAATCCTGCAAGATAATCCACTTCTCTCCGCGGGTGACATCTCTAAGAAGGTGACCATGAAAGCCAGGGAACTCGATGGCAACAAAGCAGCAGACGACATCAGTTGTGCTGCACTATATCTTCGCAATCCACGCCGAACAATCCTCGTCACCGGGCCTCCTTATAAGATCGAGCACGACCCTATCATGGCGGAACTCATCGAGAGCTTCAACGGCAAAAAGATCGTCAGCGGAGGCACCACTGCCTCCATTATCTCACGTGAACTCAATAGACCCATCACTGTAAATCTCAAAGAAATCAATAGCAGATCAGACGTGCCACCAACGGCGCAGATCGCAGGAATCGATCTCGTCACCGAAGGAACAATCACCCTCTCCCGTGCTTTGCGTGCCTTGGAAGATGGTGTCAGCCTCGACAAGATGCCGGATAACGCCGTCAAGAAACTGCTCACAATCCTCTTTGAAAGCGATATCATTGAATTTGTGGTCGGCACCAAGATCAATGAAGCGCATCAAGACCCCGCCCTTCCAAAAGACCTCGAGATTCGCCGCAACCTGATGAAGCAATTTACCCAAGTTTTAGAGACAAAGTATCTAAAGTCAACGAGATTGATGTTTATTTAGCTTTTTAGCTACGAGCTACGAGCTACAAGCTACAAGAAAGCTTCGCCCTATTTGGGGCAAGGCGCACTCCTTAAGGAAAATAGAACACAGATTTGGCGGATTCAACAGATTTGCACGGATTGGGTTTGGGGCGATAACATCTTGTTGCCGCATGAGCGACAGCTCATTTGGGTGAACTGTGCTGCCGCGGTCGGTGTAGGAACACCCTCGCTTCCACGGGCGGCTTAAGAGCTCCAAAAAAAGAAAAGCTAAAGTTTTGTCGGTTAACGAGGGCGTTAACCTACCAGATAGAAAACTGCGTTTTCTCNNCAACAAGATGTTGCCAGCCCAAATGCTGTAGATACTTTGCAAATAAAGGGTTTAGAAGCGGGCTGAAACCAGCGTTACTAATTACTTACATACTCTTTACGAAACGTGCGAAGCTCTCGTCACTTGTAACTCATAT
>DIQS01000035.1:47729-57537 GCA_002427325.1 Cloacimonetes bacterium UBA5456
GATCACTTGTAACTCATAGCTCGTAGCTTTTCTTAACTCGTAGCTCGTAGCTTTTTCCGCTCACAGCTAATTTACAAAAACAATCCCAATTTCTCGAACAGCGCTTTCCGGCGAGTCCGAGCCATGCACCCCATTTTCCGTCACATCAGCCCCATACAATGCCCGAATAGTTCCCGGCTTTCTCTTTTCCGGCACCACATCGCCCATAAGCTCTCTCAGCCCTGCGATAGCGTTCTCTTTTTCCAAGAGTAGGGCAACGCTATCGCCGGAACACATAAAGCTCAGCAATCTCTCATAGAAGCCTTTGCCAAGATGTTCTTGATAGAACTTTGCAGCTAAGTTCTCATCAAAGCGCATTTGCTTCATCTTTTTGATTGTGAAGCCATCACGCTCGATGATGGAGATGATATCCCCGATATGCCCATCACGCACAGCATTTGGCTTGATGAGCATGAGAGTTTGTTCAATCACTTTGACTTATAAATTGTTTCAATAAAATCCAATGCGGCAACTTTGATGGCAATATCGCGTTTGAGGACTCTGCTCATGCTCACTTTATGGAGCAAAATCTCCGTCCAAATCTCATACACTTCATTAGCCTTGAATTCAAGTGCAGTATAAAACTTAAGCATGTCCTGATAAAACTCATCTCGGTCTGCATCAATTTTTGCAATCACCAGCTTATAGCTGTCTTGCGCGAAATCATAGTCTTTAAAGCGAACATCAATCACAACATAACCGAGCTTGAGAAGATTCTCAAAATTGACTTGTAGATCTTGACCATTTTGCATAACTAACTCCCATTATTATTTTCTCGACATAATCGTCGTATTTTTTAGATTTGTATCCAAGCAAATATTCTTATTTAATCAGTCAAGAAGAATCTAAAATATTTAAAGAGAGGAAGCCGATGTCCAAGTTTGATTTGGTGACAAACTATGAACCCGACGGGGATCAGCCCGAAGCCATCAAAGAGCTCGTAGATGGAGTCTTAGCCTGCAAACAGCACCAAGTTCTCCTGGGTGTGACAGGAAGCGGAAAAACCTTCACGATCGCAAATATGATTGCTGAGCTCAATCGTCCCACACTGGTTCTTTCACACAACAAAACCCTTGCCGCCCAGCTATACGGCGAGCTCAAACAGCTTTTCCCCAATAACGCCGTGGAATATTTTATCTCTTATTACGATTATTATCAGCCCGAAGCATATATCCCCGGCAAAGACATCTATATAGAAAAGGATTCGGATATCAATGCCGAGATCGAAAAGCTGCGCCTTCGTGCCACAATGAGCCTCATGGAACGCAAAGACGTGATCATCGTCGCTTCAGTTTCCTGCATATACGGCTTGGGAGTTCCCGAAGAATATCGCCAAGCACTGATCCGCCTCCAAGTAGGCATGCAGATGGATAGAGAAGAGCTGCTCAAAAAGCTGGTGAATGCACATTATTCACGCAATGACATCGCCTTCGAGCGAGGTGCCTTTCGCGTTCGTGGAGATATCGTGGACATCTATCCCGCCTATCTCGAACACTGTTTGAGGGTAGAATTTTTCGGCGATGAGATCGTCAAACTCGAAAAGTTGCATCCCATCAGCTACAATAGCCTCGGTGCCGTGGACGAATATCCCGTATATCCCGCTATCCACTTCATCCTCAACGAGGACAAGATGGCAGAGGCAACGCGCAACATCGAAGCCGAACTCGAAGAACGCATCAAATTCTATTTGGACAACAAACGCTATCTCGAAGCAGAGAGAATCAAATCCAGAACCCTCTTCGATCTCGAAATGCTACGCGAACTCGGCTATTGCAGCGGAATCGAGAACTACTCCCGCCACCTCACCGGCACGAACCAAGGCGATCCCCCAAATTGCCTCCTCGACTATTTCCCCGAAGATTTTCTCATGATCATCGACGAATCCCACGTCACCATCCCACAGGTGCACGGCATGTATGGCGGCGACTACACTCGCAAATCAAACCTCGTTGAATATGGCTTCCGCCTGCCCTCCGCTTTTGACAACCGCCCTTTGCGTTTCGATGAATTTGAAGGATTCATGCACAACGTTGTTTTCGTTTCCGCCACCCCCGCCGACTATGAACTGGAAAAGACTCAAGGCGAGATCGTGGAACAGGTGATCCGCCCCACCGGACTCATTGACCCCGAGATCGAGATTAAGCCGATCAGGACTCAGGTGGACGACATCATTGCCCAAGCGCGGGAACGCACCGCCAAAGGACACAAAGTTCTCGTGATGACGCTCACCAAGCGCATGGCAGAAGACCTCAGCCTCTATCTCAACAACGCCGGACTCAAAAGCAAATATCTGCATAGCGATATAGATAGCATTGGGCGCGCAAAACTCATCCGTGAATTGCGTTTGGGTGATTATGACATCCTCGTGGGCGTGAACCTCCTCCGCGAAGGGCTCGACCTCCCAGAAGTCTCTTTGGTTGCCATCCTCGATGCCGACAAGACCGGCTTTTTACGCTCCACTCGCTCTTTGATCCAGATTGCCGGAAGAGCCGCACGCAACGTTGAAGGCAAGGTAGTACTCTATGCAGATGTGATCACCGACGCCATACAGCACACCTTGGACGAGACTCGACGTCGCCGTGAAAAGCAGTTGAAATACAACGAAAAGCACAACATCACCCCTCAATCGATCACCAAGACCGTGGAAGAAATCATGCAATCCACCGCTATCGCCGAGGGCTATGAATTCAAAACAGAGAAAGACAGTGGCAAGCCTAACAAAGAAGATTTTTCAATGTATTTAGAATTAGATTCAATTGATAAGGTGCTGAAATTGCTTAATAAAGAGATGCAGAAAGCCGCTGCCGAACTTGATTTTGAGCGTGCCGCCGAACTAAGAGACAGAATCTGGGAATTGGAAAGCGCGATTGAGAAATAAGGCTAAGAGCGAAGAATGGTGAGCGAAGAGCAAAGCCCCAATCCTCCCCCCACTAATTTCCCAACAAAGCAAAGGCAGAACCCACTGAGGATTCTGCCTTAGGTTTAGATGTCAAATATTGATTATTTTTTGACAGCGTCTTTCAGTTTCTTACCAGCTTTGAAAACTGGTACGTTGCGTGCAGGAATATTCAAGGATTTTCCTGTTTGGGGATTGATGCCTTTGCGGGCTTCACGACGAGCTACGCTAAAAGAACCAAATCCAACGAAAGATACCTTGCCGCCACGGGCGAGGGTAGTTGTGATTCCGTCAAGAACGGAAGCGAGTGCAAGCGCGGCAGCCTTTTGAGAAATTTCAGCATCTGACGCGATCTTTTTGATTAATTCATCTCTACTCATTTTACCTCCTAATATTTGTTTAGATAAGCGTTAGAGATAATACGGTTTTGAATAAATACGCAATTGCATTTTCTGTCAACTAAAAAAATGAATTATTTTCAATACAGTTCAAATATTTCCACTGAGCACCTGCCGTCAAACTCCTCTAATATCCTGACCCCTATAGCATTAAGCCTTGTGTATAAAAATAGACTATTAATGGAAGATTTTATGATAAACGCAGATATAGCCTTTTTTCTATTGACAGAATAATGCCCGCTCTTAGCGTGTGATAAGATGATAATCAGGAGGATTTGATGATAAAAATAAGAAATTATGCCCTATTGATTCTTAGCCTGTTTTTGGTGCTCAGTGCATGCACTTCAAATAAGGCTGTCGAACAAGTTGTCGAACATGTTCCCACACCCTTGGAATTGGCGCACGAAGCCGCCGCAAGTGGTAACAGTTTATTTGAAGACCAGCTTTTTGATCAAGCTATCACGGCTTTTGAAAATGCCATCAAGCTTTTTAATGAAGGCGCAACCAACGCCTCGGAAGCAGACTCAGTTGCTGCAAACATCGAACGCATGCAGCTCAATATTGCCAAATGCCGCACCGATGCAGCACTTGACCACATCGGCATGACTCTTTATAATGAAGCATTAACAGAATATGAAATGGCTCTGGAGATCTATGAAAACCTCGAGCCCGTCGTCACCCCACTTGAAGAGCTCAAGGAGATGATCATGGCTTCCTATAGCAATATTGCCTTTGTGGCTGAGGAAGTAGGAGACTATGAGAAGATTATTTTTTATTATGACAAAATCTTGGCAGAAGACCCCAACAACGGCGAAATCTTGAACAACAAATTTGTGATCCTGCGCGACAAGATCAAAGACGAAGACGCCGCTTTTGCAGTTTTGGAAAACTATGCCAAAGTTGCCGAAGGAGCAAATGCCTACAACGCCTATATCATGCTCGCCGACGGATATGCTCAAAACAATAGAATCAGCAATGCTGAAGCCGCATATCTCCAAGCAGAACAGCTTCGCTCAGACGCCCAGACCTTCACCCGCATCGCAAGCTTCTATCGTGCAAACAGCCAGTGGGCAAAAGCAAACACCTATTTAGAGAAGTTCTTGCTCACCGGTCCCAGCCCGGAAGAAAAAGTGAACGTCTATAAGCAGATCGGCAGCAACTATGCCCAGCTCGGCAACAAGGCAAAAACGGTTGAATACTATGAAATGATTCTCGCAATTCAGCCCGAAGCGCAGATAGCTCTCTATCTCGCCAGCCATTATAATGGTCTCAAAAACTGGGGTAAAGTTGTCCAAAATGCTACCACAGTTTTGAATATTGACGCCAATAACGCCGATGCCCGCATGCTTCGCGGAATCGCCTACTATTCACAGAAAAACATGACTGCCGCCAAAATCGATTTCCAAAGACTGGAAAACGATCCCAAATATGGAAGCAAGGCAGCAGAATTTTTGAAAGCAATAAAATAACAGAAACTATGAATAAGCTGGGCGGACGAAGCAAATGATTTTGTCCGCCCTTTTCTTAAGATGAAAAAGCTAAAAACCGACGGCTCGATCAAGTCCATCTTCCAATATACACCCGGCAAGAAGATCGTGCGCCCCGTTATCGGTGCCACCATCCCCGCCGGCTTTCCCTCGCCTGCACAGGACTATATCGATGGCACACTTGACCTCACCGAATTGCTCATCAGCCACCCCGCTGCAACCTTCTTTATGTATGCAGATGGATATTCAATGATCGGCGCAGGAATCACCCCCGGCGATCTGCTCATCGTTGACCGCGCCATTGAACCGCGCAACAACAAGATTGTCGTCGCCATCGTAGATATGGAATTCACGCTCAAACGCCTCAAGATCGAGGGTAAGCGCTATTGGCTGGTTCCCGAAAACGATGAATTTGAGCCCATTGAAATCACGCAGGACATGGACTTCCAAATCTGGGGAGTGGTTACCTATGTAATCCATCCGCTGTGATGACGCGCAAACTCTCCCTCATTCTCATCTTAGTAATTTTTTCCTGCTTACTCACGGCAGAGCGCTTCTATCACGAAGAAATCATAAAGAGTACTCTCAACACCACCGACTATCAACTCAGCCACACAAAGCTCGTCAGCGGCTCTGAGAGCGTCCAAATCGGCGAGAAACTGCTCATCCGCGGCAAGGACTATCAACTCAACTATAAAAGCGGCATTCTGTCCTTTCCCGAGGGCGCACCCGCCGCAGTATTCAGCATCAGCTATCTCATCATTCCGCCGGAGATTGCCGCCTCAAAACAGATCTATTCCCGCAGTAGCCTCAGCGATAGCCTCGCCACCCGTCACCCCGCAATCCCCAGCTTCCGCCCCGCCGCAAATTCCAGGCTGAACGTCACCGGTAGCAAGACCTTTGCCCTCTCACTCTCCGAAAGCGGCGACACCGACCTCTTGCAATCGCTATATGTCAATCTCGATGGCGAATTATCCTCAAACATCTTTATCAATGCCCAACTCTCCGATAGCCAGAGCAAACTCAGTCCGGAAGGGGATTCCAAAGAGCTTTCCTCGCTTGACCAAGTTTTCATCCGCGTCTATGGCAAAAGCTGGGAACTGGGCATGGGCGATCTCGATCTCAGTTTCAAGCGCAGTCCTTACCTGAATTTCTATAACAAAATCGAAGGCATCGTCTTTAGATATGACAAAGAGCACGAAGCAAGTGCGGCATACAGTGCCGGCGGCGGCAAAAGAGCCTCTTCCAAGATCACTATCATAGACGGTAAACAGGGACCATATTACCTCACGCCCGACGACTCGCAGCGCAGTTTCATCATCATCGCCGGAACGGAAGAGATCCACATGGACGGCGTTTTGCTTGAGCGCGGACGCGACTACACAATCGACTATAGCGAAGGCTCCGTCATGTTCCGAAGTATCGTGAGCTCACTCAGTTCCGTCATCGCATGGTTTCAATATTCAGACGAAAACTATCGCCAAAACAGCATTTTCAGCTCCTCAAATATCAAGCTCAACGACAAGTTTTCCTTTTTCCACCACCTCGTTCATCAAGAAGACTTGCGCAATCACCCCCTGCTTTTCAGCTTCACCCAAGCGGATAAGGATAGCCTCTATAACGCCGGTGATGGCTCCGTTTTCACCGATGGCATCGCCCTCACCGATAGCGGCGCAGGGTATTATAAGAAGATCAGCGACGATCTCGGCAATGAATATTATGAATATGCTCCGGGACAGCCCGACGCAGACTATAACATCGTCTTCAGCTATCTTGGCCCCACCCTCGGCGATTATGAGGAATATTCTTCCGGTAAATACCGCTTTGTGGGAGCAGGACTCGGCTCCTATATGCCCCTCAAACGCCTCATCGCCCCCACCAAGCGCAGCAACCTCGAATTTGGCTTTGTGCACAACACCGAGAAATGGAACAACCACTTAGAATTGCTCTATAGTCATTACGACAAAAATACCTTTTCCCCGCTGAGCGATAGCGACAATTCCGGCGGCATAGTCTCACTGGGCATAAACAGGCAAAACAGCCCCCTCAAGCTCGGCATAGACGCCCAATATCGCCTGCCCCACACTGCCCTCCCCGCCGAAAGCGAAAGCATTTCCCAAGACCTCGCCGCCCTCGAAACCCCTGAAAATCTCGGCATGCAGACCCTTGACCTCAATCTCGGCTATAATGGCGATGCTTGGCGTCCCTCCCTCTTTTTACGCCTGCGCAATCTCGAAGAACAATACGCCCAAAAAGCCCTGCGACTCAGCTCCATCAGCAAGGCAAAAAGCGTCCTGCCCGCACTCAACTTCGCCGGCACAGTCTCTTCACAAGAAGGCAATAAGGAAAGCTTTTTGCAGTATTATGACCTCACCGCAGATTGGAGCATCAGGCTGATCAACTTGCGCCTCAACGGCATCTTTTCCGATATGGATCAGGATAACCTCGGCACGCGAAGCATCAAACTCAAGCCCACCATAGAAATCAAAAACGAGAGTAGCTTCAGTGCGCTGAGCTTCACCAAAGACGAACTGCAATATAAGCTCTCTGAATGGCAAAAAGCAAGCGAACAAGAAACCTATAGCATCCAACATAACAGCAGTTTCGGCGCGCAGCATCTCAATCTCGAATTCAGCCATCGCACCTTGCACAACGCCAATCAGGACGAAGGCGCGGGCAAGAACGCCTACCAGCTTTTGACCATGAATAATAGCAACAGCATCCTCAAAGGTGCAGTCAGCCTCTTTGGCAACTATCAGCTCAATCAAACTGAATTCTTCCCCCGCTATCGTGAATTGGTCTATGTGGGCAGCGGGTTTGGGGTCTTGGACAGCTTAGGAGTAGAGGTCGATAACGGCGAATATAACTATGAATATATCACCTCGCCCACGGGCACGCTTTCCTCGGAACTCACCGCCCTCGTCAGCATCTTTTTTAAGCCCGGACAATATCTAAAGGCCCCGATCTGGAAGCGCATTCATAGCGATATCTCCATCACCGCCAGCGAGCAAAACGAAGACCTCAAAGACTGGCAAAGCTATCTCTTTCTCCCCTCTTATGTCTTTAATGACAACACCATCTACGGCAGGCAAAGCATCCTGCAAAACATATATTTTGATCTCTATCAGGGCAAGATCATCAGCAATCTCAGCCTTGAACAGAGCAAAGATATCGATCAACGCTATCAAAGCCCCGAAAAAACCAGCGAGCAAAATCAAGCTCTGCAACTGGATTTCAGGGGATATTTGGGGCTAAATACCCGCCTGAACCTAATCAACAGCCAAAGCCGCGAAAGCCGCTATAATTCACATGTTAAAGCCCAAAGCTTAACAGCAAACATGGAAAAGGTCTTGGATGCCCGAAGCACCGCCGTGCTCAATCTCAAAGCCAGCCAAGAAAAGGGCAAAGACCAAAGCGGCAGCGGCGAATATAGCCTCAAAACCATCACCCTCTCCCCCGCCCTGCGTAGCGTGCTCATGCAAAAATATCGCATCACCGCCGGCCTCGGCATGGGTTATAACGATCGTAAAGGTAGCGATTATCTCAGCTTTTTGCCTGAAAAACGACAGGGCTTTTTCGCTGACGGGAATATCTCGACGAACTATCGCATCAACGACTTTAGCTCGCTGAGCCTGGAATATAAAGCTAACAAATATCCCAAAAATAAAGCCAGCCACAACCTCAAACTCGAATTCCGCGCGGAGCTCTAAGATGCCAATCCTCAGCACTCTCGACTATATCATCCTTTTTCCCCTGATCTTTTTGGCGGGCTTCATCGACGCCATTGCCGGAGGAGGCGGACTCATCTCCTTGCCCGCATATTTCAGCATAGGCATCCCGCCGCATATCGCGCTCGGCACCAATAAGTTCTCATCTTTCAGCGGCACCGTCTTTTCCACCGCACGCTATTTCAAAGCAAAGATGATGGAACTCCCTATTGCGCTCACCAGTGCGTCGCTGGCTCTCCTGGGCTCCTGGTTGGGCGCAAGAACGGCACTGAGAGTCTCGGCAGATTTCCTTAACTATCTGCTCATCATACTCATCCCGCTCATCGCAATTTTTACCCTGCTCAAAAAGAATCTCGGCTATGAAGACAGCGCCGAAGAAATCAAGAAAGGGCTGAGATTTGTCCTTGCCGCACTCGCCGGACTCGTCATCGGCTTTTATGACGGATTCTTCGGACCCGGAACGGGAACCTTCCTCATCATCATCTATGCCACCCTGCTCAAATATGACTTTATCCGCGCCAACGCCAATACCAAGGTGGTCAATCTCGCCTCAAATACTGCCGCACTCATCACCTTCGCCTTCGCCGGAAAGATCTTTTATCCCGTCGCTATCCCCGCCGCACTCTTTGGCATCGCAGGAAATCTCACGGGCTCTAAACTCGTTGTTCTCCGCGGCAATAAGTTCATCCGCCAGATCTTTATCCTCGCTCTCTTGCTTTTGCTGATACGCGTAGCTTGGCAACTCTTTTCCGCCTGATTTTTGTCCACAAATTAACACGAATTAATACAGATTGTCTCGCTACGCTCGCTATCGTAACGCTGGATTTATCCGGCCCTTGTGTAGGCTTCAGCCCACTTTATCAACCATGCGCAAAGCGCATACCTCACAGCCCGGTCAACCAACCCACAACTCAGTTATTCGAAATCTTCGAATAACTCAATCACCTATAAACCAACCTCTTACAGCTCTACCATTAAAGTAATTCTTTACTGTTCACATTATAAACCAAACCGACCAAGTAGTGACCAAGTGACCGACCAAGTGCAACAACATGGTATAAAAGGACATAGTAGATTTACTCAGCCAAAAACCGACCAAGCGACCGACCAAGTAGTGACCAAGTGACCGACCAAGTAGCGAAAAAGTGACCATGTAGTGACCATGTTTAAGATACAGTATTTAAAGGAATTAGCATAAATATGGGGTAATTAGTGACCAAATAGTGACCAAATAGTGACCATGTTACCGACCATGTTACC
>DIQS01000035.1:57695-67268 GCA_002427325.1 Cloacimonetes bacterium UBA5456
TACCGACCATGTTACCGACCATGTCAAAAAGCATATAAATCAGAACCAAAATACCCCGCACCCAAATAACCCACAATTTGAATTGACAGAATATCTTAAACACACAAACTTGGTTTATTGAACAAAATCAGGATGGAGTACTAATGAAACTGTCTTTTGAAAAGCCCATGGCATTGACATATATTTCTCAAACACAACTGCGCAGCACGCCTGCCAAGACACCCAATATCATCAATATAGCGAGGCACTAACATTCTATGGCACACCAACAAATAGCATCTTTCATCTGGAGCATCTGCAATCTCTTGCGCGGCCCCTACAAGCGCAATGAATATCGCAAAGTTATCCTTCCCTTCACCGTTCTCCGGCGCTTTGACTGCGTTTTAGCAGATACTAAAGCCGAAGTCTTAAAAGAATACGATAAAATCAAACACAAATCAGATAACATCATCAGCGCAACCCTTGAAAACATCACCGGCGTCCCCTTCTATAACAC
The DNA here is from genome assembly GCA_002427325.1 of Cloacimonetes bacterium UBA5456. Taxonomy (GTDB): domain Bacteria; phylum Cloacimonadota; class Cloacimonadia; order Cloacimonadales; family Cloacimonadaceae; genus UBA5456. The sequence goes on from DIQS01000035.1 coordinate 58,192, forward strand.
CTCTCGCCTTACCATGAAAACCCTCTTGGACGACAGCGAAAACCTCGCCATCAACCTGCAATCCTATATAAACAGCTTTTCCCTAAACGTTCAAAAGATCATCGAATATTTCTCTTTTTCTGAGCAGATCGCACGCCTACACGAGGCAAACCTTCTCTATAGAGTAATTCAACTCTTTGTGAATGACGATCTTGACCTCAGCCCAAACGCAATCGACAATATGCAAATGGGCTTAGCCTTTGAAGAACTTATCCGCATCGGCGCTGAGCAATCCAACGAAGAAGCCGGAGAGCACTTCACCCCGCGCGAAGTGATTGAATTGATGGTAAATCTCCTGCTCTCCCCTGAAACCGATCTCGCCAAAAGCCACGTTGTAAAGACCATCTTCGACCCCGCTTGCGGAACCGGCGGAATGCTCACAGCTGCAGAAAACTATATTAAAGAGCTCAACCGCGACGCCATGCCCCACCTTTATGGACAGGACTGGAATAAAGAATCCTATGCCATTTGCCGCTCCGACATGCTGATCAAAGGAGAAAAAGCCACGATTAAATTTGGCTGTTCTTTCGAGCAAGACGGCTTTCCCACCAATAAATTTGATTATATGCTCGCCAATCCCCCTTTCGGCGTGGAATGGAAAAGACAGAAACAAACGATTGAAGCAGAACATGAAAACCTCGGCTTTGCAGGACGCTTCGGCGCCGGCTTACCGCGCATCAACGATGGCTCTCTACTCTTCCTCTTGCACATGATTTCCAAAATGCGCAGCCCCGAAGAAGGCGGCAGCCGCATCGCCATCGTCTTCAATGGCTCTCCGCTCTTCACCGGAGACGCAGGCAGCGGCGAAAGCAATATCCGCAAATGGATCATTGAAAACGACCTGCTTGAAACAATCGTCGCCATGCCGGATCAACTTTTCTATAACACCGGCATCAGCACCTATATTTGGATCATCACAAACAAAAAGGAAACCCATCGCCAAGGCAAGATTCAACTCATCGATGCGCGCCTTTTCTATCACAAGATGCGTAAAAGCCTCGGCAATAAACGTAACGTGATCGGCGATGGTGATGACGGTAGATTCGATCACATCAACCTCATTACGCGCATACACGGCGACTTTATCCACAATCAAGAGCTCGAATTTACTACCAATGGCGACACCCAAAAAGCAGTCGTCAGCAAGATATTTGACAACGCAGACTTTGGCTTTCAAAAGATCACCATTGAACGCCCCTTGCGCCTGAACTTCCAAACCACTGAAGAGCGCATTGCACGCTTGGACGACAACGCGGCCTTTAGCAAACTCTCCCAAAGCAAGAAGAAAGACCCCACCGAGCGTCAGCGTGAGATAAACGAAGGCAAAGCCCTGCAAAAAGAGATCAAGGAAGCACTCACCGCCATGGATAGCAGTGTCCTCTATAAAAACCGCGCACTCTTCCAAAAAGAGATCATACAAAATCTCTCCCAGCAAGGCATCAAGCTTCCCGCCGCCCTGCTCAATGCTGTCATAGACGCACTCAGCGAGCGCGATGAGCATGCAGATATCTGCACCGACAGCAAAGGGCAGCCCGAGCCGGATAGCGAACTCAGAGACACTGAAAATGTCCCCCTCACCGAGGATATGCACGCCTATTTCAAAAGAGAAGTTTTGCCGCATGCACCCGACGCATGGATAGATGAAAGCAAGACCAAGATCGGCTATGAAATCCCGCTCAATCGCCACTTCTATGTATATCAGCCTCCGCGCGCTTTAGAAGAGATTGAAGCCGAGATGAAGGCATTAGAAAAAGAGATAGCAGAACTCTTGGAGGAATTATGAACCTTCCCATAAGTATTGAAAACCTATTAAAAGCCCGCACTATTGAGAGTGAACGCATTGAATATAAAAGCGGATGGAATCCCGAGCCTATTATGCACACCATCTGCGCCTTTGCCAATGACTTCAGGGATATTGGCGGTGGATATATTGTAATCGGAGTGGAAGAAGAAGATGGTATGCCCATTCTTCCGCCTAAAGGACTAAATCCCAGAGAAATTGATAAGATTCAAAGAGAATTAGTTCGCATAAGCAAGTTCATTGAACCGAACTATGTGACAATAGCTGCTCCCGCTCAATATCAAGAACGCACCCTGCTCGTGATTTATTGCCCCGGCGGGAACTTAAGACCATACCGTTGCCCCATAAACATAGCAAATAAGACAAATAAGGCATGTTATATCCGCCAACATTCCAGCACCATAAAAGCCAATCAAGATCAAGAATATGAACTTATTAGCCTCAAGAGAGATCCTTTTGATGACCATGCAAATCAACATGCAGGCATTGATGACGTAGATCCGGGGCTTATTCACAGCTATCTTGGCAGAGTCAAAAGCGATCTTTTTAAGCTAACAGCAAGCATGCCTTTTGAAGACCTGCTTAAGCGCATGAACCTTGTTGAAAAGATGCACGAGAAATATTATCCAAAAAATGTGGCTCTGATGTTTTTTAACCCTGAACCTCAAAGGTTTTTCCCATATACTCAGATCGATGTTGTCCATTTTCCGGACGGTCTTGGCGGAGACAACTTTAGTGAAAACATATTCAAAGGGACCTTAGACCAAATGCTTAAAGAAGCTTTGAGCCTCATTAAAACTATACACATACGTGAGTATGTTCAAAAAATACCGGGTGTTGCGGAAGCAAATAGGTTTTTCAATTATCCTTATGAAGCTATTGAGGAAGCTCTTTGTAATGCCATATATCATCGCTCCTATGAGGTTCGTGAACCTGTAGAAGTGCGCATTTTGCCGGACAAAATCACAATACACAGCATCCCTGGACCTGACGTGTCTGTCACAGAGGAAGAGATCAAGGGATTGGACTTTACCTCGCGCAGATATCGCAATCGCAGAATAGGCGAATATCTTAAAGAACTACAGCTCACAGAAGGCAGAGGAACCGGCATGCCGAAAATTATCAGAGCTTGTGAGAAAAACGGATCACCAATGCCCGTAATACGCACCAACCCAGACAGAACTTTCTTTATGTTTGAACTCAATATTCACCCTGAATATAAAGAATTGACCGACCAAGTGACCGACCAAGTGCAAAAGTTTGACATTAAAGAGTTTAGCATGAAATCACAGAAAAAGACCGACCAAGTGACCGACCAAGTGACCGACCAAGTGCAAAAACATGATATAAAAGAGCTTAGCTTGAAATCACAGGAAAAGACTGACCAAGTGACCGACCAAGTGCAAAAATTGCTGTTGTTATTAAATCATGAGCCTCTCTCTCGTAAAGAACTTATGGTTAAATTAAACCTCACACATACTCATTCTTTCAGAAATGTATATTTATTGCCTTCTATAAAAGCTGGCTATGTAGTTATGACAATTCCTGATAAACCAAATTCTAATAAACAAAAATATAAGCTTAGCGACTTGGGATTACAGATTCTTAATCTCCTTAATAAAGACAATAATTCACCGGAGAAAAGATGACTTATCAGCAAAAAGTTAGTGACCATGTTCAAAAACATGATAATGGAGCTGAAAATTCCGTTTCGTACAAAGACTTACTATTGATACCAGTTTTATCTTGTTTATTATATATAATAAACAAGATAAAACTAACACTTGACAAAACAATGATTCATTCTACTATATATAAAGAGTTTAGAAGCTTAATAAGGGATTGCTTCGCTGTACATAATAGTTTAGGATATGACACCAACGCCAAGGTAGAGGAATTATGAAAAAGACGGAAAACCTGCCCAATGAGATAATTCTTTTTGAGACAGATGAAGGTAAGTTCCAGATTGCCTTAGCTCTCGATAGTGACTCTATCTGGCTGAATGTAAACGAGATAGCCGAGCTCTATCAGACTACAACACCAAATATCTATACTCATATAGCTAATATATTGAAAGAAGGCGAGTTGGACGAAATTTCAACTACTAAGGATTACTTAGTAGTTCAAATTGAGAGAGAGCGCCAAGTGCATAGAAACATAAGGCATTACAGCCTTGACATGATTTTGGCTATTGGGTATAGAGTGAGGTCAGAGCGAGGAACTCAATTTCGCATTTGGGCAACACAACATTTAAGCGAATTTCTACACAAGGGCTTCATCCTTGATGATGCTCGTTTAAAAGGAAATAATGTCTTCGGCGACTATTTTGATGAGCTGCTTGCCCGCATACGCGATATACGCGCCAGTGAAAAGAGAGCTTATCTGCGCGTGCGAGAAATCTTCGCTATGGCGGTGGATTATAATCCCAAAGATAAAGATGCACAAGTCTTTTTCGCCAAGATGCAAAACAAGATGCACTTTGCAGCCACTCAAAAAACGGCGGCTGAATTGATCGCAGAGCGAGCTGACGCATCAAAAGCAAATATGGGACTCACCTGTTGGAAAGACCAGGTCGTGCGCAAAGGAGATATCTTAACCGCAAAGAACTTTTTAGATGAGTATGAAATAGACATTTTAAACCGCATTGTTGTGATGTGGCTTGATACGGCAGAACTGAGAGTATTACGCAGACAGCAGATATATACCCGTGAATGGGAAATGTATCTTGATAAGTTTATCTCTGATAATGATCTTCCTCTCTTAGAAGGCAAAGGTAAAGTATCCCACCATCAGGCAAAAATAATAAAGGAAGAAGATGTGAAGCCATATCCGAAGTATAAAGACAGCGGGATTAGCTGGCTAGGTATGCTTCCGGTAAGCTGGGACATAAAAAAAGTAAAACATATAACCACATGCTTGGATGGCAAACGTATTCCTCTGAACTCTTTAGAAAGATCAGAGATCCCTGGTGATTTTCCTTACTGGGGAGCTAATGGAATTGTAGATTACATCAATGACTACTTATTTGATGAAGACCTTGTTTTACTAGGTGAAGATGGAGCTCCTTTTTTTGAGGATTACAAGCCTGTAGCTTTTTCAGTTAGCGGAAAAATTTGGGTTAACAACCATATACATGTCCTAAAACCTAAAGGAATAAACTCAAGCTATTTAACCTATTGCTTAAATATAACTGATTATTCTTATTTTATTAGCGGCTCTACCCGCGATAAACTTACTCAAAATGATATGTCAGAAATCCATCTGCCTTTTCCAACTACTGAGGAACAACAAGCCATTGCCACTTATCTTGATGATGCAACCTCTCGCATAGATGCTTTGATTCATAAGCAAGAGCAGATGATTGAGCTTTTGAAAGAAAAGCGTATTGCTCTCATCACCCATGTTGTCACCAAAGGTTTAGACCCAAATGTTAAAATGAAAGATTCGGGGATTGAATGGCTTGGGGAAGTGCCGGAGCATTGGGATGTTGCAAAAGTCAGCACGGGATATTCTATTCAACTTGGAAAAATGTTGCAACCAGAGCAAAACTTAGAGTCTGAGGTTATGATACCCTATCTTAAAGCTTTCAATGTGCAGTGGGACGAAATAACTGTGAATGATGACAATTTCATGTGGGGTTCTCCAGAAGAATTGAACAAATATGGCATCAAGAAAGGTGATCTGTTAGTATGTGAAGGTGGAGAAGCTGGAAGATCTGCAATATTATTGGAAGATATTGAGAACTACATTATTCAAAATGCTTTACACAGAGTAAGAAGCACAACAAACTGTGTTATTTTTCTTAAATATTTACTTCAGATAGCTTCAAAGAAAGGCTGGTTCGATATAATATGCAACAAGGCAACTATCGCTCACTTTACTAAAGACAAGTTTGCTGAAATGATGATACCATTCCCACCCCAAGAAGAACAACAACGAATAATAACTTCTATAGAACAAAAAACAGTTTTTATCGACTCCTTCATCCAAAAACAGGAGCAAATGATAGAACTTCTCCACGAATACCGCTCCTCCCTCATCCACCACGCCGTCACCGGCAAAATTGACCTAAGAGGCTACCATGCAAAAACACACTGAACACGCTTTTGAATCTTACATAGAGTCCGCTATGCAATCCGGCTGGGCATCTGTTCCAAACACTTCTTTTAACGCCAATAAAGCTCTTTTCGCCGATGAGACCATCAGTTTCATCAAAAACAGCCAAGCACCGCTTTGGTCGGAATTGGAAAAGCTCAACGGCAGCCTGCTCCCCGAAATGCTCGTCACCACCCTCATCAAAGAGCGCATTAATAAAGGCACCCTGCATGTTTTGCGTCATGGCTTCAAGTTCCAAGGCAAAACTATCCGTTTGGCATATTTCAAACCTGCCCACAGCATGAGCAGCGAAGCGGAAACGCTCTATCAAAGTAACACCTTCCAATTTTGCCGCCAAGTATTCTATCATCCCGAAAAGCAACAGTCAATTGACATAGTTTTGGCAATCAATGGCATTCCCATCGCCACCATCGAGCTAAAGAACCCCGGCACCGGTCAATATGCCAAAGACGCCATCAATCAATATAAAAAAGACCGGGACCCCGCCACTCCCCTACTCAGTTTCAAGAGCGGCGCTCTTGTTCACTTCGCCGTTGACCCCGATGAAGTTTTCATGACCACGCATCTCAATAAAGATAAAACCCGCTTTTTGCCTTTCAATCGTGGTAGCCATCCGCAAGAGATTGATTGTGGCAAAGGCAATTCACAGCATCCTTCGGGATATAGAACCGCTTATCTCTGGGAAGAGATCATGCTTCCGGATAGCATCTTGGAGATCATCGGCAGCTTTATGTTCGTTGAGGACTCAGGCAAAAAGAGCGAACGCATCATCTTTCCGCGCTATCATCAATTAGACGCTGTGCGCATGCTTCTCACCCGCGTGAAGGGCGATCTTGCCGGCAAAAACTATCTCATTCAACACAGTGCAGGTAGCGGCAAAACAAATAGCATCGCATGGCTTGCCCACCGCTTGGCAAATCTCCACACCAAAGATGACAAGCTCGTCTTTGATTGCATCGTTGTGATCACGGATAGAGTGGTCTTGGATAGGCAATTGCAAGACGCCATCTATCAGATTGAACACGCCTCCGGCGTTGTGGTTCCCATCAAAGAAGGCAGCAGACAGCTTGCCGAAGCACTCGTGAGCGGCAGCAAGATCGTCATCACCACCTTGCAAAAGTTCCCCTTCATCCTCAAAGGGCTCTTACGCATTGCCGGCGCAAAAGATTTGGACTCTCCCGATGAGGCTTCAATCCTGCGCTCCAAAGAGTGGCAAGAGAGGATTGCAAATAGAAAATATGCCGTCATCGTGGATGAAGCGCACAGCAGTCAGACCGGTGAGGCGGCACGCGGCATGAAACAGGTTTTGGGCGATGGTGTAACCATCAGCGAAGATGAGGATTGGGAAGACAGCTTAAATAAGATCATGGAGTCACGGAGCAAACAGCCCAATCTCAGCTTCTTTGCCTTCACAGCCACGCCTAAGGGCAAGACTATCGAGCTCTTTGGTGAGAATGGCAAAGCTATGCACAATTATAGCATGCGTCAAGCCATCGAAGAAGGCTTTATCCTCGATGTGCTAAAGCGTTATACCACCTATAGCACCTATTTTAAGATAGTCAAAAACACAGAGAATGATCCAAATATGCCTGCACAAAAAGCGGCAAAGAAGCTCTGCCAGTATATGCGGCTTCACCCCCACAACGTGAGCCAAAAGACGCAGATCATCATAGAGCACTTTAGGTCTTGCATCTTGCCGCTTTTGGGCGGAAGGGCAAAGGCTATGGTGGTGACTGATAGCAGGTTGCAGGCGGTGCGCTATATGCTTGCCTTCAAGGAATATATCAGCGAACATCACTATACGGATATCCATCCCTTGGTGGCTTTCAGCGGCACGGTGGAAGATAATGACACCCGGCTCGAATATACCGAACCTGGCATGAATGTGGATTATAAAACAGGACGAAACATCACGGAAGCTCAGCTTAAAGACCGCTTTGCCAGTGATGACTATCAGATTCTCTTGGTGGCAAATAAATATCAAACCGGCTATGATCAGCCCCTACTCTGCGCCATGTATGTAGATAAACGCCTGGATGGAGTGCAGGCGGTGCAAACCCTATCGCGCCTCAATCGCATCTATCCCGGCAAAGAAGAGCCCATAGTTATTGACTTCGTAAACCACGCTGAAAATATCTTAATTGCGTTCAAGCCATATTACTCAATCACGGAATTGGAAGAGCATTCCGATCCCGCTCACCTCGAAGAACTAAAGCACGAACTCAATCACATGCAAGTTTATAGTTGGGACGAGGTTGAAGCCTTTGCAAAGATCTTTTATAAGCCAATGAATCAGCAAAAACGCTCCGATCCCGCCGCCATGCAACAGCAATTACAAAATGCGGTTGAGAGATATAAGGGCTTGGAGAATGAGGAGGATAAGGAAAAGTTTTGGAACAAACTCAAAGCTTATGTCCGCCTCTATGCCTTCGTGACACAATTGATCAGCTACACCGATAAAGAACAAGAGATGCTCTATAGCTTCGGACGCTTTCTCATGCCGCATATCCGCCCCAGTGACAGCAGAGAAGCCTATCCGGAAAAGGATGTTGAACTTGAATATTATCGCCTGCAAAAGGTGATGTCCGGTGAGATAGACCTCTCTGAGGGCGATGATGTTAAAGTCAAATCTCCAACGGAGACGGGAAGCCGTAAGGTGAAAGAGCCAGATAAGCCGCTCTCGGAGATAATCAAGGTGCTCAACGAACGCTTTGCCACGGATTTTAGCGAGGCTGATCGGCTCTTCTTTGAGCAAGCTGAGGAATCTGCAATCAATAATGAAGATGTGCGTAAAACTGCGGCAGCAAATGACCTTGAGAAATTTCAACTCGGAATTGAGCCGATTATGAAAGAAATCATGATGCAACGGCTTAAAGAGAACGATAAGATCGTTAGTAGATATATGGATGACGATGCTTTTAGGAAGGCGATATTTGGGATCATGGCGAAGAGTATATATAAGAGGCTGGGGGAAGAGCAGTAAGGTGACAATGTCGATCCTTTGAAGATATGCGGCAACGAGAACCTTCCCGCACCAATTTCCGATACTAAAAATATTGCAGTGTTTCCTCAATTATTTCCCCGCTCTGCGACAGCTTCCTTACTGGGTTCTGGTCATGAT
>DIQS01000035.1:67456-78020 GCA_002427325.1 Cloacimonetes bacterium UBA5456
CATATCATGAGCGCACGCTAAGCTGTAATCAATAGGGAAGCAGGGAGTTATGGGTGCTTCTTATTTTGAAAAAGCAGGTTTGCGATTTTAGGTGGAAAAGGTGCTAAGGTGTTTGTAGTGATGGAGTTAACATGATGTTCTGATAGTTTTAATGGGGTTTTTGTGGAATTATATCCACATGTCTAAACGTGGTTAAAGCTCATTGAATAAAGAGCATAGGTGGTTTTGATTGTTGTATGATGGAAATGTGTGTTGCGTAGAATCTACAGATGAGGCTTTAGTAGAAAGCTGCGCTTTCTCAGGCAACAGGATGTTGCCTGCCCAAGGAGCGAAAAAGTGTTGGATTCGACAGGTCCTCGTGTCGAGTTTTTTAAAGTGCAAACGGGGACCTTTGCAATCCACCAAGCTGGCTGAAGTCAGCGGTACTAAGGCGTTAGCCGAGCGAGCGAAGCGAAACAATGCTTTTTACTTGTTTAGCTTTATTATTCACTTATATTTTATCTAACTACTGCACACATGAATGCACAAACACAGATCAGCTCAAAAGCGGTCTGAGCGACTCAGTCAAATACTGATGCCCAAAACTATAGCAAATACAACGGGTCATTGCCGGCAAAAGCCAGAAGCAAACCCGCAAATCTTAAATCAAATGCAAAAATAGGAGAGAACTATGTCCGATAAAAAGAAAGATAAGAAAAAACTTACCACTGCCGCCGGTGCACCGGTAGTGGACAACCAAAATTTTTGACCGCCGGAAAGAGAGGTCCCATCCTCTTGCAAGACATTTGGTTATTGGAAAAACTCGCACATTTTGATCGTGAAGTGATCCCCGAAAGGCGGATGCACGCAAAGGGCTCCGGTGCTTTCGGAACCTTCACCGTCACCCACGACATCAGCAAATACACCAAAGCAAACCTGTTCAATAAGATCGGCAAAGAGACCGAAGTCTTTGCCCGCTTTTCCACCGTTGCCGGTGAAAGAGGCGCAGCCGATGCCGAGCGGGATATTCGCGGTTTTGCCGTGAAGTTCTATACCGAAGAAGGCAATTGGGACCTCGTGGGCAACAATACGCCGGTCTTTTTCATCCGTGATCCTCTGAAATTCCCTGATCTGAATCATGCCGTGAAGCGCGATCCAAAGACCAATATGCGCAGTGCAAAGAACAACTGGGATTTTTGGACGAGTTTGCCGGAGGCGATTCACCAAGTGACAATCACCATGAGTGATCGCGGTATCCCCTATTCATATAGGCACATGCACGGTTTTGGCAGCCACACTTTTTCCATGTTTAATGCCAAAAACGAAAAAACATGGGTGAAGTTTCATTGGGTATCCCAGCAAGGCATCAAAAACCTCACTGATGCCGAAGCCGAAGCGATCATCGCCTGCGACCGTGAAAGTCATCAGCGCGACCTCTTTGAGAGCATCGAAAAGAAGGATTTTCCCAGATGGAAGCTCTTCATTCAAGTGATGACAGAAGCCGAGGCGGATACCTTGCCATATAATCCTTTCGACATCACAAAGGTTTGGTATAAAGAGGATTTCCCGCTGATTGAAGTAGGCGTGATGGAACTAAATCGCAATCCGGAAAACTATTTCCAGGATGTGGAACAAGCCGCTTTCGCACCCGCAAACATCGTGCCGGGCATTGGCTTTTCGCCCGACCGTTTGTTGCAGGGCAGGCTGTTTTCCTATGGCGATGCCCACCGCTATCGTTTGGGCGTAAATCATCATCAGATTCCGGTTAATCGCCCGAAAAACGCTGCACATAGCTATCATCGCGATGGTGCTATGCGCGTGGACGGAAATCATGGCGGATTATTGCACTATAACCCAAATAGCTACGGCGAATGGGATGAACAACCGGAACATAAAGAGCCGCCTATGCAGGTGGAAAGCCCGGCAACTTTTTGGGATCACCACGAAGATACGGACTATTTTACCCAGCCGCGCAAGCTCTTTAGATTGATGAACGATGAGCAGAAAGAGGCGCTTTATGGAAACACCGCCAGAAATATGGGCGATGCGCCGAAGATGATAAAGATCAGGCATATCAACAATTGCTGCATGGTTGACCCCGAATATGGCGAGGGTGTAGCTATGGCTTTGGGGATTCCCATGAGTGAAGTTAAAGCTGAGTGAATGATCTGAATAGCTAAGATGTGAAGCCCGGTTTGTGCCGGGCTTCTTTTTTTGGGGAAAAGGATTTTGGGGCGGTAACATCCTGTTGCCGCATGAGCGTCAGCTCATTTGGGTTGCAATGCATTAGTAGCATTGGCTTTATCTGAGCGAAGGGAGATAGTTCGCTGCACTCATGTTTTATAAGATGTGCTGCGCACGATTTTTTAAGGGTTCATGGGCAACGGGGGCGTTGCCCGACCGAATAGAAAGCTGCGTGTTCTCAGGCAACAGGATGTTGCCTGCCCAAGGCTGGAAGCCGGCTGAAGCCTACACAAGGGCCGGATAAATCCAGCGTTACAATGTCTATGCTGCGCTCGTTAAATCGGCTCACGCTGTGAACATAATCTGTGCAAATCCGTTCAATCCGTCAAATCCGTGTTCTATTTCGCTAAATCGCTAAATCGCTAAATCGTTAAATCGCCAAATCGTCTCGCCTGCGAGCAATTTATATTGACAGGATTTATAATCTAAAAATAATACAATCCATCAAGAGAAAAGGAAATTCTTTTATGATAAAAAGGATATTAAAGCAGCAGATGATGAACCGGGTTCTCTATAGTTTGATCCCTGTGATTCTCTTTGCCATCTACCTTTTTGGGTGGAGGGTCTTCGCATCCGTAATCGTGGCAAATCTCGCCGCATTTCTCACGGAATACCTCTTTGTGATGAAGAAAAAGCCGGGCAAAGTTTCCATGGCGGTATTCGTGACGGGGACATTAATTGCGCTGAGTTTGCCTCCCACGATTCCTCTTTGGATCTCGGCAGTTGGGGCAATCGTCGCTACTACTTTCGGCAAGATGGTTTTTGGCGGCTTTGGCATGAACATCTTCAATCCCGCAATCTTAGGGCGCACTTTCGTATATATTTCTTTCCCAAATCAGATGACGATTTCTTGGGTAAAGCCATATCTGCTCAGTGACTTCCCCGGCGGATTTGTGCGATGGGCAGCACCGCAAGCGATGCAGACTGGTGCCACGATCCTGAACCACATGCGCATGTCCAGCGAGCAATTATATAGTTTCATGGATAGTTTTTGGGGCTTCGAGGCGGGTTCTGCGGGCGAGACTTCCGCATTTCTGATCTTGCTTGCCGCAATCTATTTGATCGTCACCAAGACGGCGAAGTTGCAGCCCATGCTGAGCACTTTGCTCTCGCTGAGCCTCTTTAGTTTCATCTTCTATCCCGGTGTCAATCCGCTTTATTTCTTAGTGAGCGGCGGGGCGATGTTTGGAGTAGTATTCATGGTGACCGATCCCGTCACTTGTCCCAAGGGCACTTGGGCGGTGTGGGTCTATGGCATTTTGATCGGCTTTTTGACGGTATTTATCCGCAAGTATTCTCTTTTTGCCGAAGGCTTTATGTTTGCGCTTCTGCTGGTCAATGCCTTCATGCCCTTGATTGAATATGGACTTGAAAAGGTGGGGCTAAAATGAAAGATAGTTTCCTCTACCCCATCATCTTTATGTTGATCACGGTTTTGATCTTTGTCGGCATCTTGGCGGTGATGTATCGCCTCAGCGAGGGCAAGATCGAAGCGCATCAGATAGATAGTTACAACCGCAAGGTTCTCATCACGTTGGCGGGTGTGATCGCTGAAAAGACGGATCTAAGTGCGGACGAGATCATCGCTCTATATCCCCAGAGCTATGAGGACTATATCATTGTAATCACGCAAGATGGCTTTGAGCGCAATGTCTATGCCGCGCTCGTCGATGGCGAAGTTTTGGGCTATGCTTTCGAGATTGCGGGCAATGGACTTTGGGGCAGTATGTCGGCGCTGGTTTCGATGAATACCGCGCTGGATACGATCCTTGAGCTTCGCATGGTGGAGCAAATGGAGACTCCCGGCTTGGGTGCACGCATAGAAGAAGATTGGTTTTTAAATCAATTCAAAGATCGCCTCTTTGTTTTTAATCCCGAGAGCAAGAGCGATGTGAGCAAAGTCTATGAATTCATCGCCGAGACCCAGACTCCGGAAGACGATGCGCAATTGCGTAAGGTGACGGGCGCAACCATCACCTCAAGTGCGGTCTTGCAGATGCTAAAAGATGAAATCACATATATATACAATGCTTTTGAGAGGGAGGAATAGCCATGACAAAAAAACAGATATTTATGACTTCGGCGTTCACTGAGAACTCCGTCTGGCGCCAAGTTTTAGGGATATGTTCCTCTTTGGCGGTGACGAATCTCATGATGAATTCGCTGATCATGGGCTTGGGCGTGATCTTTTCGCTCACGCTCTCAAATTTCACCATCTCGCTGATCAGGGAATGGACTCCGCGCAGTGTGCGCATGATGGTTCAAACTCTTATCATCGCAGCTTATGTGATCATCGTGGATATCTTCCTCAAGGCAAATATGCCGGAGATCAGCAAACAATTGGGACCCTATGTGGGCTTGATTATCACAAATTGCATTTTGATGGGAAGAGCAGAGGCTTTTGCTTCACAGAACAAGCCTTTGGATTCGGTTGTGGACGGACTTGGCGCGGGAGTGGGCTACACTCTTGTCTTGCTGATGATTTCCTTTGTGCGCGAGCTCTTTGGCTTCGGCACCCTCTTTGGCGTGTCGGTCTTGGGTGCCTGGTGGACAAAGTGGAGCATCATGGTGATGGCGCCGAGTGCATTCTTCCTCTTGGCAATACTCATCTGGATCATCAATTCGAAGTTTTATAAGGGGAACGCATAATGGATATCAGCGCATTTGTATTGTTTTGGGCAGCGATTTTCACGAGTAATATCCTGCTGACAAACTTCTTGGGGATGTGTTCCTATCTTTCGCTCTCGCGTGAGATGGAAAGCTCCATCGGTTTGGGAATTGCCGTGTTTTTTGTGCTTACCTTCACGGCGGCTCTGAACTGGCTGGTCTATCACCTGCTGCTTGTTCCCTTTGATCTGGTCTATCTGCAATTCATCGTGTTCATCATCGTGATTGCAGCTTTTGTTCAGCTCTTGGAGTTGCTCATCGAGCGCTATCTGCCGGCTCTATATTTCACGCTGGGCATCTTCTTGCCGTTGATCACGGTGAATTGCGCCATCTTTGGAGTTAGCCTCTTTATGGTGATCCGTGATTATAATTTCTTGCAAACCATTGCCTTTGCGGCGGGGAGCGGGATTGGCTGGCTTTTGGCGATCATGATGCTTGCCGCAATCCGGCGTAAACTGCGGGAAAAGATGATTCCCATGGGCTTGCGCGGAGCGGGGATCAGCCTCATCATCACCGGTATCATGGCGCTGGGCTTTGTCGGCTTTTCCGGCATCGTGCAGATTCAATAAGGGGAAATAGTGATGATAGAAAGAATATTTCTCGATATAGGCTGGATGAGCGGGATCGGCGTGGGACTCGCACTGCTCATGGTGATTGCGGAAAGATGGCTGAGCAACTATGGTGAAGTTCAAATCGATATCAATGGCAAGCGTAAGATCAAGGTGAAAGGCGGGAATAGCCTGCTCTCGACCTTGGCTGAAAGTCAGATTTTCATGCCTTCGGCTTGCGGTGGACGCGGAACTTGCGGCGCTTGCAAATGCAAGGTTGTGGAAGGCGGTGGGCCTATTTTGCCCACGGAAAAGCCTATGCTCTCAGCGAGCGAGATGGCAGAAAACGTGCGGCTCTCCTGTCAGGTGAAGGTGAAAAACGATATCGGCATCATGATCCCGGAGACTTTCTTCAATATCCGCCGCTATGAAGCGAGCATCGAAGAGATCATCGACTATACCTACGACATTAAAGGCATCACCTTCAAATTCAAAGAAGGCAATGAGATAGACTTCAAGGCGGGGCAATATATGCAGCTTGAAAGCAAGCCCTATGACAAGGTGAAAGAGAAAGCTGTGCGTGCCTATTCCATCTCCTCAAAGCCGCAACTCAAGGATAGATTGCAGCTCATCATCCGCCTCGTGCCGGAAGGAATCTGCTCCACTTGGGTGCATAAACATCTCAAGGTGGGCGATAGTGTTTCGCTCACGGGGCCTTATGGCGATTTCATGCTCAAAGATAGCGATGCGGATACTCTCTTCGTGGCGGGCGGTTCCGGTATGGCGCCGATCAAATCCATGCTGGAATATCTGCAAGAAGTGGGAACAAAGCGCAATATGACTTTCTTCTTTGGTGCGAGAACCACCAAAGACCTCTATCTGAATGAAGAGATGGCAGAATTTGAAAAACACTTTGAAAACTTTAGTTATGAACCGGTCTTATCGCATGCCACGCCCGAGGAAAATTGGACGGGTAAAACGGGCTTCATCATGCCCTATTTTGAAGAAGTGATCAAAGACCCGCCCAACACGGAGGCTTATCTCTGTGGCAGCCCGGGCATGATCGCGGCGGTGACCAAATCACTAAAAGAATATGGTGTTCCCGCTGAGAACATCAGATATGACGACTTTGGATGATGCTATGAAAAAAACACCACAAGAAATAAAGATCACACAACGCATGCAGCCCGGAGTGCTCACCCTGAATGGATTTTTGGGTGAGGACAAGCGGGACTTTCCCCAGATCATCGAAGACGATGCCAAGACCTTGGAGACTCTGGGCGTGAGTGCCGAAGAAGTGGGCAATAGACTGGACTATTTTCAAAAACAAAGCTTTGAAAGCTTTCAGGGTCCCATCATCATAGACGAAATCTATGAGGTGGAAACGGACGTGGTGCGCGGCTTTCTGCCCTGTCCCTTTATGCATAGAGGGCTACTTCGCAAAGCCATCACCACCGTCAAAAACCTCAAAAGCGGGAAAAGCTTTAGATATACGGCAATGAATGTGCACATGATCCGTGCGCATGGCTTTTTCGAAGGCAAGGGCTCGAAGTTTCGCCTGGAACCGGAGGAGGTTGTAAAAGAACTCTTGCTCTAAACCTAAAATATAGTGCCACAGAATCCATTATGGATAAGACACTTACATCACAGCTTTCAGTTTGCGATGGGTAAGATATTTTATTATTCACGCATTATTGCGGAATCTCTTGCAATGGGCGTGAATAGTCTTTGTGAATACTAAAATTTCGTATTGTTTGTAGAGAGCAATACATAAAAGAAGGTTTGCCATGAAAAAGGCCGTATTTATACTAATACTCAGTATAATCCTGAGTTTTATGTGGGCAGAAATTGTTGAGGAAGGTGTTGCAAATACCGTCGCACGCAGTTTCTTTGCGCATATGACCAAAAGCACCGGGACTGTATCATCGATAAAGGGCTATCCTTTTAGTGATGCAGCTCAGCCTGACTTATATATAGTAAGCTTTGAGCCAAGCGGCTATGTTTTGCTTGCTGCAGACGATAGATCCGAACCCATTTTGGGCTACGCCATAGATTCTTCATTCCCTCTAAATGATATCCCCGCGCATGTGAAATGGTATCTCAGCCAATATAGCAAAAGCATTGCCGAGATTCGGGAGCATCCTGAGTGGGAAAAAGACCCCAACTGGGAGAAGCTGATCAATCATAACTTTTCGCAATATTATTACACACGTGATGTGAGCCCTCTGTGCCAGACGACTTGGAATCAGAATTGGCCATACAACTCGTTGTGCCCTGAGGATGTCGATGGCTCCGGCGGCAGGGTTCTTGCCGGCTGCGTATCAACTGCTATGGCACAGATCATGAAAAAGTGGGAGCATCCCACGCAAGGACAAGGCAGTCATAGCTATTATGCCAGCGGCTATGGCAACCAAACAGCAGATTTTGGGAACACAACTTACGCTTGGCAAGATATGCCAAATAGCATAGCGCAAGAAAATCTGGACATCTCCACCCTTATATATCACTGCGGAGTGGCTGTAAATATGCAATACGGCCCGGATTGGAGCGGTGCATACTCGATTGATGCCAGAAATGCCTTGATTAACTATTTCAAATATGATGAAGGCGCTCAATACACTTTTGCAAGCTATTATAGTACATCTGAATGGGCTTCCATGTTGAGAAATGATCTGGATTTAACGAGACCCATATATTATGGAGGCTCCGGTCCGGACGGCGGGCACGCCTTCGTTCTCGACGGTTATCAAGGGACAAACTACTTCCATTTCAACTGGGGTTGGAGCGGTGCCTATGATGGCTATTTCTATCTTAATAACCTGAATCCCGGTTCAATGAGCTTCACCAATAGTCAGGAAGCAATTCTACACATCAGACCTATTCGAGAAAACCAAAATGACTTGGCTGCAACATCGATTTCCGGCGCAAATCTGCTTAATGCCGGGCAGGAATATAGCTATCAAATAACGATTCAGAATGTGGGACTTAGTGCTCAAAGCGATTATGTTGTGCAGCTTTACAGAGATAACGGGATATTGATTGGCGCCACAGCCGGCAGCCTTATCCAACCCGAAGAAAGCATTACTTTTGGTATCGCTTGGACTCCCGACATTCAAGGTGCGCACACTCTATATGGTGCTGTGAGTTTGGCAAGTGATCAAAACCCGGCAAATAACACAAGCTCCACCCTTGCAGTAGATATCTTAGCTGGAGGAAGTGTTATTGTGCAGATCGGTTTTGGTGAAGACTACAATAACACCACGGATGGGGCTACGCCTTACGGGACATGGTTTAAGGCTTTTCGCCAGCAATATCTAATTTTAAGCAGTGAACTATCGGCAGCAGGCGTGAGCACGGGAGATATCTCAGGCTTGGGCTTTGAGGTGGCAAACTTAAATAATTGCTCTCCCATGCCGAACTACACGATTAGATTGAAGCACACTAACCTCACCGCTTTGAGCAGCAATTTTGAAACCGGCAACTATCAAAGCGTGTGTCAATATGCTGAATATATGCCGACATCCGGTTGGAACAATCACGTCTTTCAAGCTCCTTTCTTCTGGGACGGAGTGTCAAATATCATCGTGGAAGTCTTAACCGATCTTATCCCCGGAAGCTATACAAATAATGCTTCTGTGTATTACACGCCCACAACATTTAATAGTGCTCTGCGCTTTAATAGCGACTCTGCTAATGGTATAACAGGAACAACAGGCACTTACTCGCAAGAACGCGCCAATATGCGGTTTATCCTTCTTGGTGGCGGCGGTGACGACCCGATCTTGAGAGCTGCACCCAGTAGCATTGATTTTGGCAACGTTGTCTTGGGGATAAGCTCAGCACCAGCTACTGTCACTGTATTTAACATGGGCGGCGGCAACTTGGTGCTCAATGCAAGCAACCTATCTTTCACAGGTGCTCAAGCCGATTATTTCAGCTTTGACAATACTGTTTTCCCTATATCCTTGGGTGCCGGTCAAAGCGCTACAATCCCCATAAGCGCTACTGCGACAGCATTAGGAGCATTTTCGGGAGCTCTGCAATTTAACTATGGCGGAGAAACCATTGCGGTTTTGCTCAGCGGCACTTGCGTATCTTCTGTCATCACTGAGTTCCCCTTCTTTGAAGGCTTTGAAGTGGGCAACACCCAAGATTCAATGGATATCTACCAATGGACTCAGGTGCGCGGACCGCAATATTTAAACCAATATTGGACTGCAAATAGCACAGAAACTATGTATAACCGCACGCCCCGAAGCGGGAACTGGAACGCAACCCTGGTCTTTGCTGGTGAATCAACTTTAGTTCACCCTATCATGCTTGAAGCCGGAGAGAGCTATAGTCTTGAGTTTTACGCGCGGCAAGATGGTACCATTGGTGCAGCAGTCAAAGCTGTGCTTGGCGATAACGAACTGCTAAGCGGAGATGTTATTCAGATAATGCCGGCTTCTGCCGTTGTAAATGGCAATTATCAACGCTTCTACACCGAATTCACGGCTCCCGGTACGGGACTCTATTATATCGGAATCTATGGCTATGTCAACACCACACCCTGGTTCCTCAGCCTTGATGACATCACCATCGACTTGGTTGATAATAGCGAAAACCTCGTGCCTCCAAACAACCTTCAGGCATCAGTTGACGGCATGAATGTCTCGCTGACTTGGAATGCTCCCGATGATATAGTAGAGCCGCAATGGATCACTTGGTGCAATGAGAACAGCAACGTCAGTTCCATCGGAACCGGAAGTGCGACAGTATTCAGCGTAGCTCACCGCTATGAAGCAAGCGACCTCTTGCCCTACCAAGGCATGGCCATTACCAAGATGAAGTTTATGCCAAACGAAGCGAACTGCAGCTATAGCGTAAAAGTTTGGACAGGAACAAGTGCATCTGCGCCCAGCACTCTTATTTATACCCAAGCTATCACCTCCCCCACTATCGGAGCATGGAATGTAGTCTCCTTCAATACTCCCATCCCGATTCCCGCTACCGGCGAACTCTGGATCGGTTATGAAGTAAACACCCAAACGGGACACCCTGCAACCTGCGACAGCGGCCCTCAAATAGCAGGAAAAGGGAATATGATGTATTTCAATAATCAGTGGATACAGCTTACCCAAGCC
>DIQS01000035.1:78181-78803 GCA_002427325.1 Cloacimonetes bacterium UBA5456
CAGTGGATACAGCTTACCCAAGCCAATGCTTCATTTACATATAACTGGCTGATCTTGGCTTATGTGGAAAATGCCGCAGGAGCCGCTCAAGCTCTGACATTCCAGCCCATTCAGGAAGAACAAAGAGAGATCCTTAGTGAGCTAAACTTCAGCGCACAAACAATGATGAGCCTCAAACAAATTGAGCCCTTCACCCGCGAGCTGAATCGCGCTCATCTTGGCTATAAGGTATATCGCAATAGTAACCTGATTACAACGATCAACAACCCTGCAGCGCTGAGCTATCTCGATACTGTAACTGCAGCCGGGACATATACCTACACTGTCACCGCAATCTATGATGACGGCGAATCAATTCCTGCAGGGCCTGTTCAAGTAGTAGTAAATGAGCCTGCAGCCCCTGCCTTTGCAATCACGCCTGGCAGCCATAACTTTGGTCAGGTGAGTGTGGGACAAAGCCGCAGCCAGCAATTCACCGTCTCCAATACAGGCGGAGGAACGCTTACCATCAACTCCATCACAATCAGTGCTGCGATGATGAGCCTCGGCAGCTTGCCCACTCTTCCGGCTAACCTTGCTGCAGGTCAGACTCTAAACTTCAATGCCATCTATGCACCCACCG
>DIQS01000026.1:0-4856 GCA_002427325.1 Cloacimonetes bacterium UBA5456
TGATCTTATGGAATATAAAAGCGCAGTAATTAGCATCGGCAATGAATTGCTGATTGGTAAGACGATCAACGGGAACATGGGGTTTTTGGGCTCGGAGCTCGCTGCAATGGGCTTCCCCGTGGATGTCTGTGAGATGATCAACGACGAGCGGGATGCTATTTTGCAGAGTATATCTCGCTGTTGGGAAAAATATGATGTCGTGATCAGCACGGGCGGATTGGGTCCCACAGAGGACGATATCACCCGCAATGTTATTGCAGATTTCTTTGGGAAAAGACTAAAGTTTGACGAAGAGGTGTGGGAACACATCACAAATATGTTCAAATATAGAAAGACTAAAATGGCTGATTCAAATAGAGTTCAAGCCATGATTCCAGAGGATTTTACTGTGCTGAAAAACGATAGAGGCACGGCGCCGGGCTTGTATTACAGCGAGGGTGGAAAACACTTCTTTGCGCTGCCCGGAGTGCCGATGGAGATGAAGCATCTCTTCAATTTCCATCTGCGTAAGATTTTGATGGATAATTTTGAGGATATCAGCGGAGTGGTGCAACAGGATTTGCATACCTTTGGAGTGTCTGAATCTGCACTTGCCGAGATGATTTCCGAAAAAGAATTGCCCAAAGGGGCACATTTGGCGTGGTTGCCGCAGATGGGCAGGGTGGACTTGCGCATCTATGGCAGCGATATGAATGCGCTTAGGGCAGCACGTGAGGTGGTGGTTCGCAAGGCGGGAGAATATATCTGGGCGATTGATGCCGAGTCGCCGGCGGCGGTTTTGCTAAGTTGGCTCAAAGAACGCAAGTTCAAGCTCGCCATTGCGGAATCCTGCACGGGCGGTTGGGTGCAAAAGCATATCACTGCTGTGCCCGGCTCCTCTGAAGCGTTTTTGGGCGGAGTGGTTAGCTATTCCAACGAATCCAAAATGAAGCTCTTAAGCGTTAGTGAAAAGACCTTGGCGGAGCATGGAGCCGTGAGCGTGGAGACGGTCTCGGAGATGGCGCGCGGAGTGCAAAAACTCTTTGATGCGGATATCTCGATTGCGGTGACAGGCGTGGCGGGTCCCGATGGAGGAACTGAGGTCAATCCCGTGGGAACAGTGTATTTCGGCTTCTGCGTGGGTGATAAATCCTTCGACGCAAAACAGATTTCTTCCGGTGACAGAAACAGCATACGCCATCGTGCTGCGGAAGCTGCTATCTTGCATCTTTATAAATATTTAATGGATGAATAAAGTGAAAGTATTAGTCATAGGCGGCGGGGGCAGGGAACACGCATTAGCACACGCTTTTGCGCGTTCGGCTCGCTGTGAAAAGGTCTTTGTATCTCCCGGGAATGCGGGTATTGCGCTGGAATATCCCTGCGTTATGCTTCCCGATAGAGAGAAGATATATGAGTTTTGCCTTGATGAGGGGATAGGCATGGTCTTCATAGGTCCTGAACAGCCTATCGCTGAAGGACTTTCGGACTATCTTGTGGCAAAGGGTGTGCGCGTGCTTGCGCCATCCATGGCGGCTGCAAGACTCGAGAGCTCCAAAGCTTTTGCAAAGGAGATCATGCAGAGTTGCGCTGCACCTTGTGCAAAGTTTCGCATGATAAAGAGTTCTGAAGAGGCTGGGGAAATTTTGCCCACCTTGGCGCTTCCCATCGTGTTGAAAGCGGATGGGCTCGCTGCCGGAAAAGGCGTGATCATCGCTTATGATCATGATGAAGCACAAGAAGCTTGTAATGAGCTTTTAGCGGCTCAGTGTGGGGCAGAAGGGGTTTTGGCAGAGGAGTATTTGGAAGGTTGGGAAGCCTCGCTCTTTGTGTTTAGCGATGGCGATGGCTTTTGCACAACAGTCTTTGCACAAGATCACAAGCAGCTTTTGGATAATGACAAAGGACCTAATACGGGCGGCATGGGCGCATTTTGTCCGGTTGCCGAAGCCGAGCCCTATCGGCGCAAAGTGGAAGAAAAGATTGTCGCACCCGTTTTGACTGAGATGAAAAAGCGCGGAAATCCTTATTTTGGAATTCTCTATGTGGGCTTGATGATGACGGCTCGCGGTGCGCATGTGATAGAATTTAACTGTCGCTTTGGCGATCCCGAAGCGCAGGCGGTTTTGCCTATGCTCAAGACAGACTTTGTGGAGCTTTGCGAGGCAATGTTTGAGGGCAAAGTGGGGCAGATCAATCTTGACTGGGAGTCGGGCTCTTGCGTTGCCGTGATCATGGCTGCCGAGGGCTATCCCGGTACTTATGTGAAATCCCTCCCCATCAGCATTTCTGAGCTGGAGGGCAGAGTCTATTATTCCGGAGTAACAAAGGGCGAAAATGGGCTCATCAGCAGTGGCGGCAGAATATTGGCGGTGGTTAATGGGGGTGAAGACCTCAAAAGTGCGCGTGAAAAGGCGTATGCAGACCTCGGACGGATATCCATCCCGCAAAGCGTATATCGCAAGGATATCGGCACGAGAATAAATCGTATTTCCAGGGTGGAGTAATTTATGAAGAGATTTTGGTTTTGTTTGTTGGCGATGCTTCCCATCTTTATTTTTGGTAAGTCCATCAGCTTGATCAGTGAAGATGCTTCCTCTTTGAGATTGAGCTTTGAGATACCGGAATTTAGTCTTGATGAGATTAAGTCCGGTGGCGAGATTTGGCAACAGATTGTGTGTGATGAGGGAGCTTATACCGCAGAGGAAGGACATCCACAGCTGAGGATGTTTGCCGTGCCGATTGCCATCCCAATTGATGGATATGTAAGTGCAGAGATCGTGTCATCCCGCCAAAGAGAGCTCTCTGATGTCAGGCTTTTGCCCGTGCCGGAGATGCTGGTGGATGGGGATAAAGTGGGATATCAAACGCGACGTGATTTTATGGCATATCAGCGGGCAAGTGCATATCCGAACCAGATTTTGGAAGTATCGGAGCCGGCATTTGTGGGGGACAGGCGTTTCGTAACCTTGCGCGTATATCCTTTTCGCTATTATGCCGCTTCAGAAAGGCTCACTATCTTGGAAGATATAGAGATTTTGGTCAACATCGGAGGCACAAAGAGAGAAAGCCGGAATTGGCGCATGAGCGAGAATCCCATAGACAAGGCGGGAGACAGCTTTTTTATCAACAATCAAAGCTCACTCGGCTGGCGTCTGGAAAAGACAAGAGACTATAGCTATTCCTCTCCCAAATCGTCTCTTAGCGGGATCAATGAGATTCAATTTGTGGTGGATGCCGAGGGAATATATAAGCTTAGCTATGATGAGCTCAAAGAGCTGATCGTGGAGATGACAGACTCCCTGAATGTGGATATGGCCTGGGATATCGATAAGATCGATCCGAGGAGGCTGGAACTCAACGATAGAAATGGTCAGGTGCCCATACACTTTGTGGGTGAAAACGACGGTAAGTTTAATCAAGGCGACTACTTTGAATTCTATGGCGATAGGCTGGCGGGCGAAAACTCATATTTTGGTGCGCATACTGCGGAAAATGTATATACTTTGAAGCCTGTTGCCGGCTATGGTGCGAGGATGGTGGTGGAAAATGGCGGTTTGGTGGATAGCAACGCCGCAAACTACACCCGTCCTGAGGCTTATGAGCACACGATTCACTTTGAACAGCAACTGATTACAGACAAGCTGGGGCAGGCATGGAGCTCGTCAAATCCTGAGTATTATCGTGAAGACAACTGGTTTTGGCGCAGGGTGAGAGCACCTAACTTGGAGATCGTTCCTGTCCGACTGCAATATCCTTTGGATAGTGACACCCAAAAGGGAAGTGCAAAGGTGTCGCTGCAGGGCTTGACCTATGTGAATAAATTGCCAGCCGGTCAGTTTGATCACGATGCAACGATTCGCATCAATCAATCGATGATAGGCTCTCACAGTTGGGTTGGGCAAACGGAACAGGTCTTTGTTGCGGATAAAACCATCACCAATTCATTTTTGAAACATGGTGAGAATAGTGTGTATATCAGTCTTTCGGGGAATACACCTTCGGGAGATAATGAACAGGTTTTGTTGGACTATATCAATCTCACCTATTGGCGTGAATATAAGACGGATGAGGATTTTATCAAGTTTACGAAGCCCTCAAATCGCCCCAATGGGCTTTATCAGTTTGAAGTGCAGGGCTTTTCTTCCTCGAATATATCGGTGTATAAGATAGGCTCCAGCATCTTTAACAGTATGCAGATCGAACCTTTTAACATAGGCGGACATGCGCCATGGTCGGTGAGTTTTCAGGATAGCGTCCACTCCCAAAGTGTGCGCTATTATGCCGTTGAAGAAAGCGCCAAAAAGACTCCTAAGAGCATGCGCTTGAGCTTGCCATCTGATCTTAAAAACCCCATGAATTCAGCTAATGTTGTGGTCGTTGCGCCCTATGCTTTCACTCTTGCAGAGGGCACACTGGACTTGGTCGAGCTCTGGGAATCTGAAGGGCATAGCGTGATGGTTGTCGATGTGCAAGATATCTATAATGAGTTCAATCATGGAATTGTCTCGGCGGATGCCATCAAAGATTTCTTCCGGTATGCTTATAATAATTGGAGTTCACCGCAACTCAGCCACGCCATCCTCTTGGGTGAAGGGATTGCGGATACGCGCGATAATAGCCCCAGCAGGAAATATAACCTCATCCCCGTGCGCAAAACATGGACAGACAAACACGGTGCAACCGCCAGCGATAACTGGTATGCACGCATTGTGGGCGACGATCTTGTCCCCGATATCAGCGTTGCGCGCATCACTGCCTGGGAAGTGGAACAGATCGCAGACTATGCCGCAAAAGCGCGATCCTATCGTGAAAGCTTGCAGACCAATAGGCTGTGGAATAGCACCTTGACCTTCACGGCGGGCGGGAAAATTGAC
>DIQS01000026.1:5003-23564 GCA_002427325.1 Cloacimonetes bacterium UBA5456
ACCTTCACGGCGGGCGGAAAGATTGACGACGGACACGATATGTTTTCGCGTCAGTCCGAAAATATCCGTAAACTTTCGGTTCCCGAAAAATATCATGTGAAAAGAGTATATACCAGCACGCAAACCGTTAGTCGCGAATATTTTGGTGGAACCTTTGACCTTAAGGATGCCATCAATAGCGGAACTCAATATGTTCAATTTATGGGTCACGGTGGCGGAATGGTCTGGGCGGACTATAACCTCTTCAATCGTAATGATATTGCTACTTTGAACAATAGGACCTATCCGGTGTTTTTGTCTCTCTCATGCTATGCTTCAGCGTTTGATACAAATGGATCGTCATCGATCTCGGAAGCACTAATATTACAGCCAAACAAGGGTGCGATTGCCACCCTTGGCTTTGCCGGCTTGGGTTATCTCTATCAAGACGAAGAGTGGGGACTGGCTTTTTGTGAGGCAGCTTTTGAGCAGGATTTCCCTACGCTCGGAGATGCTTATATCTATACTTTGGCTCGGTTTTTTACCACGACCTCCGGTATGGATGCACGCTATGCGCTCACCAACGGCAGTGCCTATCTCGGCGATCCGCTGATTCGATTTAATAAGCCTTCCACAGATGTCGAGGTCAGCCTGTCTGCGGGGACGCTGAATCCCGGTGAGACGATCAATGTGCAAGCTGAATTTCCAACTGATGTGAACATGGCGCGACTCTATGTGCTCAATGAAAATGAGATTGTGCAAAATGTGCCTTACGATATGCCGGCGGTGGGTGGGAACTTCAGTGCTAACTATACTATTCCTCAGAACTTGAATAACTATATGAACAGAATTCGTGTGGCAGGCTATTCTTCGCAGAAAGAGTATATCGGCTCAAAGAAGTATGCCGTGGGCAGAGCGAATATCGAGCACTTAGCTTTCATTCCAGAAGCACCGGCTTTCTCTGATTCAATCGGTTTTAAGGCGAGTGTGTTTAGTCCCTCCGATGTCGCCTCATTGATATGTAGGGTGCGAACAGACAGTGTTCTTGTGAATAATCAGTGGAGAATTATCTGGGTAGATTTGCCTATGGTGCAGAGCAGTTCAGAACCCACTATCTGGGTCACGAGTACGAAGCTGGAGAAGCAGCGCTCGGGAAAGGAACTCTTTTATAAGTATAGGCTTACCGATAATCTGTCGCGAGGGTATGAGAGTAGATTGACCTCCTTTTTGGTAAAAGGGCCGGACTTGATGCTCAAAGATATTCAGTTTGTTGATGAAGGTGGAGTTCCCAAACTTCGGGTGAAATCGACAAATGTCGGAAATGTCGCTGCGCCAATGACCGATCTTCGAACCTATTACCGATTGGGCGAAGGTTCCTCTTACCCTTCGGTGCTGTTTTCCACTCAAGACTTTGCGCCTCTGGGCGTGAACGAGGAGAGATGGGATGAGATTCCGTTAAGCGGAGCACCACAGGGGATTTTGAGAATTGAAGTAAGAGTGAATGCCAGCAATGCCTTCACTGAGTTGCATCTCTTTGTGAATACAAATAACTATATCAATATCGTTGTGCCGTTTAACTACCATAATGTGGATAGCAGCGGTGGAGTGTTTAGCAGTGCGGACAATAATGTTGATTGCATGATTCCCAGCGGGTTTGTCTCCGGCAATAGCACGCTTTCTATCAACACTGTCAGTGAAGAGCTACCGCATCATCAGCCGGACTTGCATGGAATTCTCATGCGTAATCCTGCCGAGGGACTGAGTTCTCAAAGCTCGATCGCTTATGACGTTCAGGTTTTCGATTCGGCGGTGGTGGACTCTCTGGGCTTCTTTAGAGGCGGCAAGAGGCTGGAATTGCTCTTCAAATATCACGCAACGGATGAAGAGACTCAGGGATATGAGGGAGATAACAGCTATAAACTCTATCGCTGGAATCAGGAGTTCGAGCGCTGGATCTTGTTGGGCGGACACATCTCAACTTCAAATAATACGGTCGGTTTTGAGATCATCCGCAATGGCGTTTATAGCATCTTCCGCAATACGGATACGCAGGCGCCTACCATTGACGTGAACGTGGAAGATCAGGAGTTTACCCTGGGAGGATATGTCTCTTCGGACGGGGTAGTTTCCATCTTGCTCAGCGATGCTAATGGAATTGACGTGATTGACGACTCCATCAAGCTCTATCTCAATGGAAGTGTGGTGGATGACGGCGAGTATGTGATCAGTGTGAATAAGGATAATATTAGCAGTATCCCGGTCAAATATCAGCTCAGCCTTGATGCCGGCATTCATGAGATGAAAGTTGACTGTAGTGACTTAAATGGTAATTTTGTTACACGAGTGATCCAATTCACCGTAAATAAGAAGTTTAATATCGTGAATATCGGCAACTATCCCAACCCCGTGGTGGGGCGTGCACAAGACCCGAAAAATGATGGGAGAACGAGATTCACCTACGTTCTCACCGATAGCGCTGATGAGGTCTATATCAAGCTCTACACCGTTTCCGGCAGGCTGGTCAAAACATTCAAGGATCTGCCCGTGGGCGTGGGATATCACGAGTATCCGCGTAGCGTGCACGGTTGGGACTGTCGAGACGATCAGGGATATACCCTTGCGAATGGGGTTTATTTCTATAAGGTCGTTGCACGAAAGGGAAAACACAAGATCGAGAAAACCATGAAGATGGCGATCTTAAGGTGATTTGGGGGAGAAAATGAAAAAGAAAGTAATGATATTTGTCTTCCTGCTTGTGGCTGCAACGGCACTTTTTGCCGGGCGTTATGGCGGAGATTTTATGATGATCGGGGCAGGGGTTCGCTCTCTGGGAATGGGCGGCGCATTTGTCGCTCTGGCAGATGACTCTTCAGCGATCTATTGGAATAGTGGCGGGATTTCTCAGATTCGAGAATCCGAAGCCTCTGCAATGCACGCCTTCCTCTATGGGAATCTGGCGAGCTATGATCATCTTAGTTATATCCAGCCCTTGCCAAATGAGGTTTCCATCGGCTTTAATGTCACACGGCTCACAGTTAGCGACATTCCATTTTTTGATGAGAAATATCTGATCGGGACAAACGTTGACCAGCGTATCAGCGATAGTGATTACCATCTGCCGGGCGTTCCTGATGGCAAGTTTCGCTCTACAGATGATCTCTATCAGTTCTCCTTTTCCAAAAACATCAATTTGAATGCCGATATGGGCTGGCAATTCTTTGCTATTCCCATGGAGATTGGCTTAGGCGCAAACGTGAAATTCATACAGCGCAAGATCAAGGATAACTCGGGCAGTGGCACCGGTTTGGATTTTGGCGTCAAGATCAAGACGGATATGGCGGTGCTCTTTGATGAAGATGACTTTGGAAACCTGCATATAGGCTTCAACTTTCAAGATATTGCGGGGACAACCGTGCGCTGGGATACAGTAAGCGAAAACCGGGATAAGATACTGTTTAACACCAAATTTGGTTTAGCCGCACAACAGCCCATCCCCTCGCTAAATAGCGAGATCATTGTGGCTTGGGACAAGGACTATGTGCATGGTGGAACCCATCACTTCGGCGTGGATTGGTCATATAATGAGATGGCAAATCTGCGTTTGGGATATTATGACGATAATTTCAGCTGTGGAGCCAGCCTTAACATCTATGGGGCGTGGCTGGATTATGCTTTGATTACAAACCCCGTCGGCATCACAAACCGATTGGGTCTCAGATTCAGATTTTAGGGAGCAGACATGAAAAATAGTATGATATTTATACTCATCTTATTGGTTTTGGCAGGATGCGCCGGAGAGGATAAGCCGGATAAGGACAAAACTCCGCCGATTGCACCTGTCCTGATCCCCCATCTGGGTGATACGGGCGACGAACCTGTGGTCTATAACGGAATTGAGATCGTGCTCAATGATGATAATAACGGCATAGACACTGTTCCCGAGGGTGATATGATGCGCATCATGTGGGAACCTTTTAAGGATACAGATCTTAGTCACTTCAAGGTCTTCCGCTTTTCGGATTTAGAGCCGGAACCGGTGGCTATCGACTCCGTGCGGGCTGATCGTCAACACTATCTGGATCAAGGCCCCTTGGTGGAAAGAGTGTTTTATTCCTACTATATCGAGCTCTTTGATTCCAGTGGCAATAGTGCCGTCTCAGACACCGTGTCCTATGGGATATTGCCAAAAACTCAGCTTGTTTCGCCGGCTAACAATTATGCGGGCGGGATCGAGGGTTTGCGCTTCAGCTTCAGGCGTGCTGATGACAGGGCGGGAAGATATCGCGTATTGGTATTTGGTGAAAACAACGAATTGATCTGGTTCCACGATGTTGAAAACCTTGGTCATGATCAAATGAGCGTCAGTTTCCCTTATTTAGAATATGATATTCCGGTGGGAACACTGCTGAGATGGAGGGTGGATTATTTTGATTGGGATGATGCAAACGAGATGTTTATGGGCTCGGAATCGAACGAACGCTACTATGCCGTGATAAGGGATGTCACCCCTCCCGCAGCTCCTGTCCTGATCCCTCATCTGGGGGATACGGGCGATGAACCTGTGCTCTATAACGGACAATATATCACTTTGACTGAGGCGAATAACGGGATTGATGCAGTTCCGCAAGCGGATGGAATACGCCTGATTTGGCAGCCCTTTGTGGATTTTGATCTCAATTATTATAAGATAGAAAGAGCACTTGCTGCGAATGGCCCTTGGACGAGCATCGGTCAGCAAAACTGGGAGATTGATGAATATGTGGATTCATCATCTTTAGAGTTTGATACTTGGTATTGCTATCGCATGAAACTCTTTGATTTTAGTGGCAACAGTAGCACATCAAATGTTGTCAGCTATAAAATATTGCCGAAGTGTGAACCTATCTCGCCGTTGGCAGATGCTTTTGTTCCTTTGAATGGATTGGAACTGAAGTGGGAAGCTCCGGACCTTGGAACAGGGAAATATCGCGTTTTGCTTTGGACTCAGGATGATTATTTGATCTGGCACGAGGACATTCTCGTAAGTGATGAAAAAGGTGCAATGAGTGTTACTCTCCCTGAAGATTTCCCATATATTCCCGGTGGAACTCACTTGAAGTGGCGCGTAGATTTTCTTAGAAATGATGAGGTGGGCGGCGTGAATTACGGCTCGGAATCCATGGAGCGAACACTAATTTGTGATTGATAACTCCCAATTTCATGTTGGAGATTAGGGATAAATAATGAATAATGATATACCGCTATCTTGCTTTGATATCAGAAAATGCTTGACTCAAATTACAAGTGGCGGAACTTGACTCAAATTGCGAAAGAGGAAATTGTGAAGAAAGTACTGATTTCGATCTTCTTGATCGGCATAACGTTAACTTTGTTTGCCCAAACATCGGTGACGGTCTCTCCGTCCAGCAATATCTCTGCTTACACTTTTGATGGTGCACGCAGCGGTGTGGAAAAGCTGAAGATGAATACCTATGTTTTGGGACAAGTAGGCAAACCGGGGCTCTATGTTGTCCCGGATGATACAGATTTTCTGACCTTGATTGCCTTGGCAGGCGGTCCCAGCGTTGATGCCAAGCTCTCAAAGATTAGGATAGTTCGTCCTTCTCTCGAAGAAGGAGATAAGGTTTTGTGGGTCAATCTCAAGCAATACCTTGAAACGGGTGATTCTGAGCTTATCCCACAACTGCAACCCGGTGACACCGTTGTGGTATCCGGCACTATCTTCTACGCCTTTTCTCGTGTAGCAGATTTTTTGTCCAAATTAACCATTGCGCTTAGCGTATATAACTTAGTAACCGGATTATAAAGGAAGGCAGGCGTGGAAAATCAAAATCAAAACCAAGCATATCAGGATGAAATAAACATTGCGGAATATTTTCGGATAGCTCTGCAATATCGCTATCTCATCGTTTTTATATTTGTTCTCGTTATGGCAGGCACGGTCTTCTTTACCGCGCGCCAGAGTAAGATCTATTCCGCATCTTCGCGCATCATGCTTGAAGACCAATCCAAAGGCGCAGATTTCCTCTTTATGGGCGCGGGCGGAATGGGTAAAAACACTATCAATAACCAGATTGAGATCATCAAGAGTAAGCCCACGCTTATGTTAGCTTGGGAGATCATGAAGAAATACCCTGATTGGGATCTTTTCCCCATGGCAGCCTCTCCAAATCCAGCGGCAAGACTGGGCAGGGTCAAAGTGGAATCCAAGCGTGAGACAGACCTTCTCACCATCTCCATAGAGTCCACCAGCCCAGCGGAAGCCCAAGCGGCGGCAAATGCTATCGCCGAGGCAATTCAGCAGCAAAATACTCAGCATGCACGTCTGGAATATATCACAATCAGAGAGTTTCTGGAAACCCAATTGGATGCTATCAGCAGACGCTTGCAGGCTTCGGAAAACGATCTCAGAGAGTTTAAAAACCTCAATAAGCTCACCGAACTCACTGCAGAAACCACCAAACTCATCGAAAAATCTGCCGATCTCGAAGCTCAACTTGAGGAAGCACTCACGAATATGGCTGTGAAGGCAAGAAGCGTGGAAATGATCACGCGGCAGCTTTCCGAACAGGATTCTATCCTCGTGGATGTGGATAATCTTGTGAAAGCACCTTATGTTACCGAATTGCGCAAGCAGGTGGTGGAAACTCAAGCTTTGATCACTAAACTGATCACCAAAAATGAATATCCTTTGGATCATCCACAGATACTCCTGCTTAATCGTGAGCTGGAGAATGCTCGCACTGATCTCGATCGTGAGATTCGCAAATTGGTGACCGTATCTGCAGGTAACGATCCGCTCTCACTTCGCAACGATTTGCTCAATCGCCTGATACAGGCAGACCTTGATTTGGAATTGGCTCGCACTCGTGTAAGCGGTCTTGAGCAGACTCGCGAGATGTATGACAAACGCATTATTGCGCTCCCCAATACCGAGCTTGAACTTGCACGCCTCTCTCGCAATATGCTGATGGATGGCAAAATCCACACCATGATGATGGAGAAATATGAGGATGCAAAGATAGCTGAACAGGCAAAGGTTGGAAACATCCGCATCATCGACTATGCAGAACGCCCGGTCACGCCGATCAAACCTAAGGTCTCGATGAATATCCTCGTGGGACTCATTCTCGGCTTAGGTTTAGGTATCGGTGCCGCTTTCGTGGTGCACTCCTTAGATATGAAATTGCGCACCTTGGAAGACATGGAAAACTTTGTTAAGTTGCCCATCTTGGGAACTATTCCCGTTATTCAAGAAGCTGAAGGCAGATTGCAGGAATTTGGCCAGCAGATCGATATGGCAGAGGGTGACGCTAAAGAGCAGCTTACTCGCTCTATGCACTACGTGATGCAACAATTGGTTTCTTACTACGCTCCCAAATCACCTATTGCAGAGGCATACAGAACTCTGAGAACGAATATTATCGCTCGCAAACCGGAAGGCAGTGCAACGCTCTTGGTGACATCTTCAGGCCCTAAAGAAGGAAAGACGACGTCCATATCAAATCTCGCCATAACATTGGCGCAAATGAGCGCTAAGGTCGTTCTGGTGGATATGGACATGAGACGTCCAACCGTGCATGTCAGATTTGGTGTGGAAAAAGAAAACGGCTCCAGCGACTATTTGGTGGATCCGGACGTAAAGCTTTCTGATATCGTTAAAGATAGCGGGATCATGAATCTCAGCTTGATCACCAGTGGATTTGTGCCGCCCAACCCTTCGGAGCTTTTGGCATCATCTCGCATGGACGATCTTATCAAAGACCTAAAAGATGAGTTTGATTACATCCTCTTTGATACACCGCCCGTGATTGCTGTAACGGACGCTCTTATCCTCACCAAGAAGGTGGATATGACCTTTATGGTGATCCGCAGCGGACACACCGAGAAGGGCATTGTTCGCCGCTCTAAAGAGCTCATGTCAAACGTTGGTGCCAAAATAGATGGAATCATCGTCAATGGCATCTTTGTGCAGAAATATTACAGTAAACAGAACTACTATTATTACTACTATTATTACTACTATTATTACGGAGATGAGGTTCCTAAAAAGCAGAAAAAGAATGTTGGCCGTTTCCTACGCAAAAATAAACCTCTTTCTTGAAGTTTTAGGAAAGCTTCCCGATAACTATCACGAGGTCAATACTGTGTTATGCAGTATTGACCTTTTTGATGAGATCAGATTTGTTTTGACAAAAAGCTGTGATATAATAATTTGGTCAAACTTGGACGATCTTTGTGGTGAGAATAATCTCATTTATAAGATTGCCAAATACTTACAGCATAGATTCAAGGTGTCAGCCGGAGCTGAAATCAGGCTTACAAAGCACATTCCGGTATCAGCCGGACTGGGTGGCGGCAGCTCAAACGCAGCTATTGCCATCATCTTTTTAGACAGACTTTGGCAGCTTGGGCTCTCGCAGAAAGAAAAGGAAGAGATCGCCGC
Organism: Cloacimonetes bacterium UBA5456; assembly: GCA_002427325.1. Lineage (GTDB taxonomy): Bacteria > Cloacimonadota > Cloacimonadia > Cloacimonadales > Cloacimonadaceae > UBA5456. The sequence continues at coordinate 13,429 of DIQS01000026.1, forward strand.
GATGTTTGGCAGCGACATCAATTTCTTTCTTCATGGCGGGACAGCCTTGGGTCAAAATCGAGGCGAAAGGATCACGCCGCAGGATGATATCCTCGTGGATAATATCTTGCTGGTAAATCCCGGCATTGCTATCTCTGCCGGACTTGCTTATGGCGCTTTGGAGCTCCCGGCTCCGGGCGAGGCGAAGCTTTTTGATCCTGCCGATCTGATGAACACGATGTATAACAGACTTGAACAGACGGTGTGTGGATTATATCCAGATGTGCAAGCTCTTCTTGATGAGCTAAATAGCTTTGGCGCAAAAAAGAGCATGCTCTGTGGAAGCGGTTCCACCTGTCTGGGAATATTTGAGAATGAACGGGATTTGGCTATATGCCGTTCCCACTTTAAAGAAAAGGGCTTTTTTGCCCTTGAAACACGAACTATTTCACAGAGAGAGTACCAAAGATGTTTTCCAAGCTAAAGCTTATTACCGGCAACGCAAACCGGCCTCTTGCCGAAGAAGTCGCACGCCATGCGGGCATCCCACTTGGCGATATCGAGTTATTTAAGTTTTCTAATGACGAGTCTTTTGTGAAGATAAACGACAACGTTCGCGGCGCAGATGTGTTTATCATCCAGCCCACGAGCTATCCCGTGAACGACAGTCTCATGGATCTTCTCATCATGATGGATGCTCTCAAGCGCGCCAGCGCCAAGCGTATCAATTGCGTGATTCCATATTATGCCTATGCGAGAAGCGACAAGAAAGATCAACCCCGCGTTCCGATCACCGCCAAATTGGTGGCTGATCTCATCACGGTTGCGGGAGCGGATCGAGTGGTGACCGTTGATCTTCACGCCGATCAGATTCAAGGCTTTTTCAATATTCCCGTTGACCATCTTTATGCGATTCCCACTTTTGCTCGCTATTTCAAGAGCACCATGCAGATGGAAGACACGGTTGTCGTTTCCCCGGATTCCGGTGGAGCAAACCGAGCTCGTGCGCTTGCCAAACGACTGAACTGCACACTGGCAATTGGCGATAAAAGAAGAGTGGGCAATGACGACAAAGCGGAACTTCTCAATATCATCGGTGATGTTGCCGGTAAGACCGCCATTCTTTATGACGACATCGTTGACACCGGCGGCAGCCTGATCAAGATGGCGAAAGCTCTGGAAGAACACGGAGCTCGTCGCATCTATGCAGCTTGCACCCACGGCGTTCTCTCCGGCAAAGCAGTTGAAAATCTCGAAACTTCGCCAATAGAGAAGCTTTTCATCACAAACACCATCCAACTGGATTGCAATAAAGCAAAATGCAAGAAGATTGTTCAGCTCAGCATTGCCGAAATGCTGGCAATAGCAATAAAGAAAATACACATAGGCGAATCCATAAGCCTATTATTTAGATAAGGAAATAATGGAGGAATAAATGATATTTACTCTACAAGCAGAATCAAGAGAAACCATTAGAAAAAGCGACCTTACCCAGCTCAGAGCTGCCGGTAAGATTCCCGCTGTGATCTATGGAAAAGGTGTCGATACGATAAAGATCGCCCTCTCAGACAGAGAATTCATGAAGTGCTACAAACAGAGCTTCACCGAGCTCAGCTTCTATGATATCGTCTTAGACGGCAAAAAGTATCATACTATGCTCAAAGACAGACAAATCCATCCCGTGCAGAGAAACTTCTTGCACTTGGATTTTCTCGCAGTTAGTGAAGATACCACCATCGAAGTGGACATTCCCGTCAATTACATTGGCGAAGCCAAAGGCACCCTCGAAGGCGGATTTGTTGACATCTTGCAACGCACCGTCAAAGTGGTCTGTAAAGCAGGTGAAACGCCCGACGGATTTGAAATTGATGTTACTAACATGGAAATCGGCGATTCCAAACAGATCGGCGATCTTCAAAAAGGTAGCTGGACTTTCAAAGACACCGACGACGTCGCAATCGTTGTGGTTCAAGGTAGAATGGCTGAAGAAGTTGCTGAAACCGCTGAACTCGAAGAAGGCGAAGAAGGCATCGAAGCTGCTGAAGCCGCTGAAGCTCCCGAAGTCACTGACGCAGAATAAGTCAAAACATGCGACTGATCCTTGCCTTGGGAAATCACCCGGAAAAGTATTGGCAGACCAGACACAATATTGGATTCATCTGTCTGGATCGTTGGGCTTTGAAGCACAAAAAGGCGTTCAAAAGTGCGCCTGAATACGACTATCTCGTCCATCGAGATGCCGTCGCCATCAAGCCCAAGACCTATATGAATCTTTCCGGACAAGCCCTCAAGGCAGCCATGCGCAAATGGCAATTTGAAGAGATAATGGTCGTTCATGACGATGTCGAACTTCCCTCCTGCGAGCTCAGGGTTCGCCTCGGCGGGGGAGACGGCGGGCACAACGGCCTCAAATCTCTCTTTGAAGTGTTGCCTCCCTCCGAATTGAGGCGCTTGCGCATCGGCATTGGGAAAAGCGATGTAATCCCCACGGACAGCTATGTCTTACAAAACTTTGAAAAAAAAGAACTGGACTCTTTTCACGATTGTCTTTCTCTGGCATCAAGCTTTGTTGACACCTTTGTCCATCGTGGGTTCAAAGAAGTATTAAACGACTACAGTAAATGGAAAAAATCCTATTCCGACGGAGACACTGTCGGGATCAAAAGTCCAAAGGAGGAATAATGATAAAGGATTATGAACTGATGGTAATGTTTACGCCTAAGCTCAAGCCTGAAGAAGCAGATTTGGCAAATGAAGCCATTCTCAATCAGCTTAAGGAAGCCGGCGCAGAGATTATCAAGACCGACCCCTGGGGTAAAAAGATGCTTGCCTATCCCATTGACAAGCTCCAGGAAGCTTACTACTATGTGAACTATCTGAAATTCGAAAGCCTTGCAGTCAAAGACATACAGGCTTCGTTCAACATCAACGAAAAGATTATACGCCATATGTTTGTGGCGCTTGACAGCAAATAAGGAGAAAATCATGGCAGATCTTAGATTACCCAGATTCAACAAGGTTTTTGTCAGCGGCAGAATTGGCAATGATCTTGAACTCAAATTCACCCCCAAGGGAACTCCCGTAATGCGTTTCGTTGTCGCCAGCGATCGCGGTTACAAAGACGATTCCGGCGAATGGCAAACAGCCACCAGTTGGATCGATTGTGTTGCTTGGACTTTTAATGCCGAACAACTCGAGAAAAACGCTCGCAAAGGCACTGCAGTTCTCGTGGAAGGAAGACTTGAGTCCCGCACATACACCGATCAGAATGGTCAAAACAGAAAGATCACGGAAGTGCAGGCAGATTTCATCCATTTCTTGGAATGGAAAGACCGCCAAGACGGCAGCGCAGCCGGTTCCGAAGACATTCCTCTTCCCAGCGAAGAGCCTCGCAACGGCGCTCAAACCACCAACGATGATGTGCCCTTTTAGGAGATATAAATGAACCACACAGACAGAAAAAGAAGATTCACTCGCCGGAAATATTGTATTTTCTGTGCCGACAAGAATTTGGTCATAGATTACAAAGACACAGATTTGATGCGCAAATACATTTCCGATGTTGGCAAGATCGAAGCAGCTCGCCTCACCGGAACTTGTGCAAAACATCAGCGCAAGCTTGCTCTTGAGATCAAGCGTGCTCGTCAGATGGCTCTTATCCCATACGTGATAGAATAAACGAATGTTTTTGATTCCCTTCCTCAGCGGCGGCTTGGCTTTGATAAATCCAGGCTTAGCACTGATCTTGCTAATGTTTTATGCTGCGAAGGTGTTAGGCCCCGCGCTCGTCTCTCCATATAGAACTCTTTTAGGCTTTTTCATCTTGCCGCTGGTTTTTTTAGCGGTCTCAAGTGAAGACGCCGCCTCTATGATGGTGAGCATGGACGCAATCTTTGGGGCAGGCTTGATAGTCTATATCTTTTTGATCACGCTTAGGCGCAATCAAACTCTCACAGAAGCTTTCTTAGCTTCGGCTATCATGCTAATGATCTACACCATCGTCAGAATGATACTTTTTAAAAACATCTTGAACAGCAGTTTACAGGAAGGAATGAATCAAATAATGCAGATGATGCCCGGCTTGGAAAGCATTGATGGATATGATCTGAGCATGAAGATTTGGCAACAGTTTTTCCCCGCTTTTTGGGGAATCATGCAGATATTCGCTTTGCTCTTGGGCTTTTTGCTCTTCCACAGGATGATCAATTTGTCTATTAGCGATGTCACCTTTAGGTTTCCCGTGCTCTACAACGTACTCATCCTTGCCATCTTGCCTTGGTGTCTGCAACAGACTTATCTCACATACTTTATCAGTGCTTTGTCCCTCCTTTTGACCATCCCCCTAATTCAAGGCTTCTTTGCCCTCTGGGGATGGCTGTCGAGGGTGCTTAGCAGCAATATCATCAAAGGCATAATCATGATATTCGTGCTCATTTATGCCTTTATTCCGCTCACCATCTACGGTTATGCAAATAGCTGGGTGAGCTCGATCAACAAAAAAGATTCAGGAGAAACGCATGAAAGTAATATTGCTTGATACAATAGAAAAACTCGGCAATGCTGGTGATGTTGTAAACGTCAAAAGCGGTTATGCAAGAAATTATCTTGTGCCGCGCAAACTCGCGCTATATGCCACTCCGGCAAATATGAAGCGCCTCACCGTCATCCAGGAAAATCTCAAAGCCGAAGAAGAAAAGAAGGTAGCTGCATTAAAAGTGCTTGCCGAAAAAATTGCTTCTACTAAATTGGTATTCGTTCGTAAAATTGACGAACAAGGTAGCATGTTTGGCTCCGTTTCCGAACACGATCTTGCCAACGCTCTCAAGGAAGAAGGTGTTGATGTCCATCGCTCTGCGATCGCGCTTGAACGCCACGTCAAAACCCTTGGTGAGCACACGGTTGAGGTCAAGCTTCATAGAGAAGTTCTCGCAAACTTGAGCTTTATCGTCAAGGCAGAGAACGCTGAGGAATTCGCAGTTGAAGTGCCTGCCGAACCAGCAGTAGAATTGGAAGCCGAACCGGAAATAGAGCCCATTGTTGAGCCCGAAATCCCGGAAACCGAAGATGCAGTAGAAGAAGAAATAGAACAGGAAACTCAGCCGACAGAAGAGCCGGCTGCCGAAATAGAATAATAAGATTCGGGAGGATCCCATGAAAGATAAACTTTACAAAGTAAAGCAGATCATCAGCGTGATTGCCTTTTCCGCAGTACTTTCTGTGATGGGCATGATCACCGGCAGACCTGTAATGATGATAGCCTATGGCGGCTTTTTTCTTTTGATGAGCTTGGTCATATTCTTGATCCTTAATCGTCAAAACAAGATGCGCCATGAAGAGAGCAGTGGAAACCTGGGACTAATCATTAGAAAAGTGACCGGCGTAGTCATGATGATTTTGGCTTTAGTTGCCCCGCTCATCGTTGCCTTACAATCTGAATTGATCTCGCTTCCGGACGGTATTTCAGAAGGAGCAGTAGTTGGAATTATGCTCTCAACTGCGGTTCTTTTTATCGTTCTCTTACTTCTATCGCTCTTTTTCATAAACGATAGAGGCAGCACCTTTGTAAACAGATTCATCGGATATGTGATTTATATCATTGCCGCAGCTTTCCCCGGACTTTTGATGTCCACAGCGGATCGCTCGACTATGGGAATCGGCTCTGTTTACTATGTGGCGCTGGTAGTTCTGATTTTGGCATACAACGCCAAATCTATGTTCTTAGCCAAAGAATAGTACTGCATAGCTCAAACAATATCAGGAGTGCGCCGCACCGCCCAACGCGGTCGTCGTGCTCCTTTTTTTGTAAATCATGGCGCTAAAACCCATAGACAATAGCCTGAAAGAGTTGATCTCTCGCATTGGGGGAGAGCGCTATCATCGTTTCATCAATATCTTTATGGCATGGAAAAGCGTGGTGGGTGAACTCTTGGCAGAGCGTTCACATCCCCTGCGTTTGGATAAGAACACTCTCTTTGTGGGAGTGGAAAACAGCGCTTGGATGCAAGAATTGATCTTGCTCAAGCCGGACATCATCCACAAATACAAACAAAAACACGAGGAAGAACTAAGCGACATAGTCTTTCTCATCACATCAGCGAGGAGAAAAAAGAAATGAAGACAAAGATTGCCGTCTCGGTGCTTTCGGCAGATTTTGCCAAACTCGGTGAAGAAATTGCCCTGCTAAGCGAAGCAGATATCATCCATCTCGATATTATGGACGGACACTACGTCCCCAATCTAAGCTACGGCTACCCGTTGGTGAGATGCTTTAGAAAACTCACGGATAAGCCTTTGGACGCCCATCTCATGGTGACCAATCCAGATGAATTTATCGACGAATTGGCTCAAATCGGGGTGCAATATATCTCCTTTCACCAAGAAACGGTGTTCCACAGCCATCGCCTTGTGCAAAAGATCAAATCTCTTGGGATAAAAGCAGGCATTGCGCTGAATCCTGCAACACCCGTCAGCACCTTGGAGGACATCCTACCCGAGCTTGATTTCGTTCTCGTGATGAGCGTCAACCCGGGATATTCAGCCCAGAAATTCATCCCTTCTGCCATTAAAAAGATCGAGGCATTGAGCCAATTGCGCAAAGAACATAAGCTGAATTTTGAGATCGAGATCGATGGCGGAGTCACCGATCAAAACGCAGCAATGCTCAGAGAAGCAGGCGCAAGCATGCTCGTCTCTGCCAGCTATATCTTTTCCTCGGATAATTACACAGATTCAATCAAAAAATTGAGGGGTATTTAATTGTTTAACAGTCTTTCAAACCGTCTGGATAAAATCTTCCGTGATCTCAAAGGACACGGCTATCTCACCGAACAAAACATCAAGGACAGTCTGCGCGAAATCCGCATAGCCTTGCTGGAAGCAGACGTCAACTTCCGCATCGTCAAAAACTTCGTGAAAGAAGTGGAAAAGCGTGCCATCGGCGCCGAGGTGATGAAATCTCTAACCCCCGGACAGCAGATCGTTAAGATCGTCCACGAAGAGCTGATCTCGCTGATGGATACGGAAGGCTTTGAGATGAAGGTCTATAACAACCGACTCACCAAGATCATGATGGTGGGCTTGCAGGGAAGTGGAAAAACCACCGCCTGCGCAAAGCTCGCCGCCATGTATCGCAAACAGGGAATCAAGCCCATGATGGCTGCTTGTGACGTCTATCGTCCCGCCGCCGTTGAACAGCTCAAAATCCTCGGCAAACAGATAGATATTCCCGTGGTATCAGTAGAGGGCACAGACGTCATCAAGATCGCCGACGAGGCGCTGAAAAGAGCCTATGAAGATATATCCAACCTCCTTATCTTTGACACGGCAGGACGCCTGCACATCGATAGCGAGATGATGAACGAAGTACAGCGACTCAAAGCACACGTAAAGCCGGACTATATCTTCTTCGTTGCAGACGCCATGACAGGACAAGATGCCGTCACGGTTGCAAGCGAATTCTATGATAAACTTGCCTTTGACGCCGTCATCCTCACCAAGCTCGATGGCGACGCTCGCGGTGGTGCTGCACTCTCCATCAAAGCCGTCACCGGACGCCCCGTAGCATTCGTTGGCATAGGCGAAAAGATTCCCGATATCGAAGTATTCCACGCCGAACGCATGGCTTCACGCATACTCGGTATGGGCGACGTCCTCACTCTCATCGAAAAAGCCGAAGAAGCCCTCGACCTCGAAGAAGAGGAAAAACTCGCCAAGAGAATGCTCAAAAACCAATTTGACCTCAACGACTTCCTCAAGCAATTGCAGAGCGTGAAAAAGATGGGCTCACTGGAATCCATCATGCGCATGATCCCCGGAGTGGGCTCAAAACTGCCCGCCAATTTGGACCTCGATGACAAAGCACTTTTACACGTGGAAGCCATCATCCAATCCATGACCAATGAAGAGCGCAGGAAACCGGAAATCCTCAATGGCAGCCGCCGTCTGAGAATCTCCAAAGGCTGCGGACGCCCCGTCATGGAAATCAATCGCCTCATCCGTCAATTTGACGAGATGAAAAAGATGATGAGGAAGATGAGCACTCCCAAGGGAATGAAACAATTGGAATCCATGATGAAGGGAATGCAATAGAGCCTGAGCATTGGTGTGACAACGCCCTCCTTTCCACGAGCTCTTTGAGGCAGTTAGAGCGGCTGGAGCAGTGGTGCGATTGGTGTGGCAACGCCCTCGTTTCCACGAACTTTTTGAGGCAGTTAGAGCGGCTGGAGCAGTGATGCGATTGGTGTGGCAACGCCCTCGTTGCCACGAGCTTTATCAGCTGATCCCACAACAACATAATCAACAAAGAACTTGACTAATTTCAAATACAATAATACAATGCAATCATCATGAAGATAAATGTGTAGCTTCCTCTTGACTTGCGTGTTTGCAGACCAAATAGTTGATTGAATTCAACAGCTCACCACATAAAGAAGACATTTCCCGCCAACGTTTTTCTTGACACATATTTAAAACACAAATACAATGCAATCAGCAAATGAAATAACGAGAACGTAATCAAAGTGGGAAGCAAAAAGCTCTCCCACAATTCAGGACATTTTAGACAAAACCCGCTTGATAAAAGCAAGGAGTTAACGATGAAAAAGCTATCAGTGATATTATTAATTATTCTTACAGGACTGCTCTTGTTTTCCTGTAAACCAAGCACGAGCCCGGAAGAGGATTTTAATTTACGGAAGGATATTGTGGCTTCTTTTAGCAACTATAACGATTATGAAGAAACCTATGCTGCAATCTCTATATTGCAAAGCATCACCGGAGATGTTTCGCTCAAAGTTAACGGTGTAGAATGTGAATTAGATTTTGATTATTCTGTGATGGGCAGGGTATTTCATTTCTTTATTGTCGATTATATTGAGTTTGGCAGCACTTTCAACTATGAGATCCAAGTTGGCAACGAGCTTTATTCCGGCAGTATCAAGCACCCTGATAAATATGATGTAAACTTTCCGGAATTCGATATCGACAGAGACTTTGCAATCGACTGGACTCTTGCCTCCAACCCTCAATATCAGTTTCTTGATTATTATTTAGGAGCAGAGGATGACTGGGATGATGTTTCTGATGTCATAACTCTCAAGCCTTCTGCCAGAAGCTATACGCTTAGGAAAAATACTTGGAGCTCACTCGATAATGCGAGATATGTCGATTTTGTTCTTACTGCACAAAACATCAAAAGACACGGCTCAAACTGTGTGGTGCATACATACTCTGACGCTTTTTATGACGAATATCATTGGGAGGACTGGAAAACAAATAAAGATGAATTGCCCAAAGGGCTCGAACTCATCATGAAAAGGCATATACAATAACAAAAATCCGCACGAGCAATTTGCTCAGGTTTGTATTAACTGCCGCCAGCAGTGCTAACGGCAAGAGTGTCCTCAACCAAATATTGTGCGGGATAATCTCTACAAAAAGCATAGCTTTTATGGAGGTAGCCATGAAAAAGCTATTAGTGATACTATTTATCATTCTCGCAGGATTGCTCTTGTTCTCCTGCAAATCAAGCACCAGCCCGGATAACGATGTCGAGCTTGACACCCTCTTGAACAAGGATGTTATTGCCGTGTTTACCAGAAGTAACTATAGCGAAGAAAGCTACGCTTTAATTACGATAAAACAAGATGCACCTTCAGAAGTGAATGTTCTTGTTAAAGGCGTCGAAGGCACCTTTGATTATATGTATCATTCAGAAGAAAATGGCACTGTTTTCTATAGGTTTTTAGTCGAGACTCTTAATTTTGGCGAAATTTTCAGCTATGTTATCAATATTGACCGCGAACAATTCTCAGGCACCATCAAGCATCCCGATAAACATTCAACGACCTTTCCGAAATATGATATGGAAAAGGACTATAGCTTTAAGTGGAGCTTGGCATCAAACCCGCAATATCAAGCAATTCACTATTGGATTAGTGGTTATACAGATGGTCACCATCATGGCTTTGATGGAGATATCGATCTCAAGTCTTCAGCCAGGAAACATACTCTCAAGAAAAGCATGTGGAGCGATATCGAGGTGGTCACCACTGCAGAGGTCTTCCTCTTTGCATATAACACCAAAACACATGGCGATCAATGCACTGTGGCAGCATATTCATCTGCTGATAATTTTGATGTTGATAAGGCCGAATGGA
>DIQS01000026.1:23802-26338 GCA_002427325.1 Cloacimonetes bacterium UBA5456
TGCTCATATTTGTATTAACTGCCGCCAGCTGTGCTAACGGCAAGAGCTTCGTAACCATGTATTATGCCGGGAAATAGACTCCCGCAAAAAGCATAGCTAAGATGGAGGTAACCATGAAAAAGCTATTAGTGATATTATTTGTAGTTCTTGCAGGACTATTCTTGTTCTCCTGCAAATCAAGCACCAGTCCCGAAGATTTTGACCTCGTCATGGAAAAGGACATAATCGCTATTTTTAGCAACTATTTTGAATTCGAAGAAACCTTCGCTTTAGTGTCCGTAGAAGAAAGCATCGCTTCAGATGTGAGCCTCTCTGTTAATGGCGTGGCAGGCGATTTGTATTATAGTCACCCTTCAGAAGATGGTAGGATGAATTACTTCTTTGATGTCGCTTATGTTGAGTTTGGTAAATCTTTCAATTATGTGGTCAAGGTTGGCAACGAGCAATATTCAGGCAGCATCAAGCATCCCGATAAATATGAACCGAGCTTCCCGGATTTCGACTATAATAAGGACTACACATTCAATTGGAGCTTAGCATCAAATCCTCAATACCAGTTTGTCGATTATTATTTAGGTGGCCCATCCGCGGGTGATTGGCTTGAGGTTGAAGAAGATGTAGATCTCAAGCCTTCAGCCAGAAAACATACAATCAAGAAAAGCGTATGGGGCGTTCTCGATTCGGTTTCATACATTGACGTCTCTCTTTTGGCATACAACGCTAAAAAGCATGGTTCACAGTGCTCTGTTGTAGCATATTCAGATGCTTTTTATGATGCTGAAAATTGGGATAAAATGAAAACACATGAAGGTAAACTGCCCAAAGGCGCTGAGCTGATCTTGAATAGGCTCAATAAATAATATACAGGTGATAAACGTGAAGGGCTCTGCATGGTCATGCGGAGCCTTTTGCTGTTTGGGATGTTGGGGTGCTAACATCCTATTGCCACAAACTCCTTTTGCATGTTGGGGTGCTAACATCCTATTGCCACGAACAGTCTCAATACCTACCGTGCTACTTAATCCTCTCAGATACAGCTTGACAATATTTTAGCCCCATCCTACAAGGCTCAGTAAATAAAACTAAGGATAAAGCAATGAGTGATATGAATATCCGCGACATAAGTGGAGCGGATTATGAAGCTGTTCTAAGAACAATTACCGAGCTCAGCGAAGAGAGGTTTCACTTTCTTAATATAGTCGAAGATATTGCAAATCACATCTTGATGAGGCTCTTCAAGTTTGCATCATCGGCAAAGCCCGATTTCAAAGCCCAAGAATTTGTTGAAACAATTTTCCCGAGGGCGGTTGAAGACACTTTTCAAAACTATCAAAAAGCCGCTTTTGCCTATTGCTTTTCAAAAACTAAAGAGCCGGAACTCTCGGAAGATATCTCGCAAGAAGCAATCATGGAGATGCTCTTATCAAGAAACAATATCAACAACATCAGTGCTTGGCTCTTTCAAGTGACACATAACTTACTGTGTGCCTACTATGAAAGATTAAGCCAAGAGCAAAGAGTATATGAACTCCTGAGGCGCGATTCCGCTATCCTGCAAGAGCTCAGCAAGCAAGAAGATAACTTTGATATTACATATCTGAATGATGCTGACAAGAAAATGATCATTGCCAGCGAAGAATATAAGAAATATGAAGAGCTGCTTTCTTTTGAGAGCCTAACAGACTTTGCACAATCCCTGGACATTAGTGAAAAAACGGCTCAAAAAAGAAAAGAAAAGATCATCCGCGACCTGAAGTCAAAGACCATGCTTGCCATGGGTTGGGAAGCAAGTCAAGATATCCTTAATTACAATCAATATCATGCAATCCAAAGATTTATTCGCGAACTATTGAGTCTTGAGAATATAGAAAAATATGTGAAATCAAATGAAGAACTATCTCGAAAAGTTAGTGACACCATGCAGGGAATAGAGCAAGTCCATGACTGGGGGATAGTCATGCTCAAAAACGATAGATTTATGCTACATATCTTTAGTTTGAAAGGCGGCAAGACCCCGACAAATATATCTTTTAATATCATTCTTAACGATAGAAATAGTATAGTGCTTGAAAGCTGTAAAGAGACCGAATTGGTGGCAACACACAAAATGCCGGAAAACCTTAGGATACCAATACATTTAGGCGAATCTTTGTGGAGCTATGCAAAGGTTGTGTCTATTTTGGAGCAATAAGAGTCTATAAATCTGGAGGGCTGTTGCCTTTTTTTTGTAAGTAGGGCTTTACAACGGCAGTAACATTATTTGGCTTTTTATCCTTGTTATTAACGTGTAGGAGCATCCTATTCTGCCGACAAAAGAATTGAACATAGACAAAACTCACGCCCGCGCTTTGATTTTGGCATAGAAAACTACTGCCAAGAAAATACAATATTTTAAAGCTAAAAATCACAAAAAACGGTTTCCACCCAAAAAAAGCATAAAAATATGCCAAATAATTGTCATTCATAAAAAGATGGCTAAGATACTATGTAATAAAGCTTTCACATTGGTCGTCTTGCCATGCGCTGAAAAATACTT
>DIQS01000026.1:26592-27094 GCA_002427325.1 Cloacimonetes bacterium UBA5456
AGAATAAAAATGAAAGCACTTGACCTGAAAACAGTGCCGATTAATATCGTGTTCATTGATCATCAATTGAAAAATGATATGGCAAAGAGCGCAAGGATGTTCTTGCAAAACTTTATAGAAGGATGTTGGAATTGGTAGTGTCTCAAAGGTTGGTGTAAATTGCAGTCAGCCAGATGAAGAAAAAGGTTGAGCCGGATCCCACTCATTGTTTTGATGGTTTTGAACAAAAACTAAAGAACAAGGAGAAGATCATGACTCAACCAAAGAGAAAGAAAGATGAAAGAGCGGAATTGGTCAAGTTATTTCGCACAGTTTTACCGGGAGACTTTGTTAAGGTGTTGGAAAGCGGCATTCAGAGTATCATTGATGCTGAGCTCACCGCCAGATTGGGAGCAGAGCCTTATCAGCGAGTGGAAAGTAGGACTAACTACCGCAATGGCTACCGTGAGCGTAAAGAGCCTCTCAGCACAGGATTGGGGCCTATAAGCGTAAGCATTCCGAA
>DIQS01000026.1:27340-27510 GCA_002427325.1 Cloacimonetes bacterium UBA5456
ACGGGTCGACCGAGCCTTGATCAGCATCATCAGCGAAGCTTACTTTGCCGGTGTTTCTACTCGAAAGATGAACAAATTGTTTATTGATTTAGGCTTGGAAAACATAGATCGCAGCTTTGTCAGCCGCTGCGCTACTCAGATCGATAAAGAAGTGGAGATATGGAAGAATA
>DIQS01000062.1:0-1404 GCA_002427325.1 Cloacimonetes bacterium UBA5456
TCAGGATGAATCGCTGATTGCAAATTTAAATATATCGCAAATATGTCAAGAAAAGATCGACTGGAACAATCTCGACCTGCTTTTTTCGAAGAATACAGCAAACGTGGCTTAACTATAATGGAAGATTTGAACAGTCTCGCCCGTCGCAATGAGGTCGCTTTGAAAATCGTTCTTGACAAAAAAACGAGTATGAAAAACAGTTTCATTGGTCATCTGATCATATGCAGCGTGTATAAACGAGGATAATAAGAATGTCCTCAACTAACCTGAGAAACAATGAGTTGGAATTTACACCAACATTTGGGACTCAACTGGCACCCACCGGTCTTTAGTTTATGAAAAGGCGTGTTAATATTAATTGATTGATGCTATTTGATAAGGAGATAATAATGAAAAGAAAAAACTTAAAGAGCACATTTGCTGCCTTTGCAACGACGCTGTTGCTGTACATAATTCTTTCACTGTTTAGGGTATTCTCATTTGAAAGGTTATTTCTCATTTCTATTTTCATGGAGGCTATATATATGATTATACGCGTGCTCGTGGATAAGAATTCACCTAACCAAAGAAACCCCTCTCACATATACGGACTTTTGCTAACCGTAATCCTTATTAGCTTGGATAAAATACTATTGCATATTTTTCAGTGACCTTTAAGGCATGCTTTGAATATTCTTATATTACTGTCTTGACCTGGAGATATTTCTTTTTATAGGCAATAATCAAGCAGACCGAGGTCAATGTTTCTAAAACGAATGATATACAATTGCTATACGAAAGGGATAAGGTGAAAATACCGGAAATTACAAAATTCACATATGCTTATAAAACACACATCCCCCCAGAATTTACACACCCTCTGCCGTAAAGCATATTTCGACGAGATTAAGCTTTGGCGAACTGTTGAAAATTGCCTAAAATGGCTCACAGAGAACTCATTTCAGTAATCCGGGCATTGTTTCGATATCAAATCACAATTTTGAGCGTAAAAACGGGACTTATCCACAATGTTTTGTTAAGTTGTAGATGGCATTTAAAAATGGTACACGATGGCACTTGAAAATGTCAAGCTCAATAATTGAAGTTTTATGTTTTTTTGACAGTACCCACGTTTAGAGCTTTTTTGACAATAATTTGTATTGACATGAGATATTGGCTAAGATCAAGCTGCAAAAGAAGAATATCAGCAAGAAAGACTTGGTGGAAAAAGCTCTGAAACTGAAGCAGCAATATCCGAAATATCGCATAGAATACCGCTATCATAGCCTTGATGATTTGGGAACTTACTCTGACTTGATGATTTAATACTCTTAACCTATTGCTTCCTTATAGGTTACAGCTTATCGTCTGCTTATGATATGGTCATGGCGATGACCACATCATGACCATATCATGACCAGAACC
>DIQS01000062.1:1631-15966 GCA_002427325.1 Cloacimonetes bacterium UBA5456
GGTTTCATGGGCAACGAGGACGTTACCCGTCCAAGAATGGAGGGCTCGCTGCGCACAGGTTGTTGGATTCTTTCGCATCCCCGTGTCGAGATGTTTAATGCAAGCGGGGACTCTTGCAATCCACCAAAGAAAATCGCGAGTTCAACAAAAGCTATTGACAAAAAAAGCCCTTCTATGTTTATGGAAATTCTTGAAATAAATTGTTTTAATAATAGAACATGGAGGATAAATGACCGCAATTAAACGCGTTTACCTTTTTGGTAACGGACAGGCCGAAGGTAAGGCCGACATGAGGAATCTCCTCGGCGGCAAAGGTGCAAACCTTGCCGAGATGAATCTCATCGGAGTACCCGTGCCCCCCGGATTTACCATCACGACAGACACCTGCTCAGAATTCAACGAGCTCGGAGCAGATAAGTTGCGCACGCTTCTCAAAGACGAAGTGGAAGCCGCAGTAAAATATGTTGAAGAAATTATGGGAACTGAATTTGGTTCCAACGACAACCCTCTCTTGCTCTCGGTTCGCTCCGGCGGCAGAGCATCCATGCCCGGCATGATGGACACAGTCCTCAATCTCGGCATGAACGATGCGGCCGTTCAAGGACTCATCAAAAAATCCGGCAACGAGCGTTTTGCCTGGGATAGCTATCGCCGCTTTGTTCAGATGTATGGCGATGTGGTTCTCGGACTCAAGCCGCAAGGCGATGAAGAAGACCCCTTTGAAGCTATCATCCATCAGATGAAAACAGAGAAGGGCATAAAAGATGACCTTGAGCTTACTGCCGATGACCTCAAAGAATTGGTCTTACGCTTCAAAAAAGCCGTGAAAGACGACACCGGTCACGACTTCCCGGAAGATCCATGGGAACAGCTCTGGGGCTCAATCTTTGCCGTCTTTGATAGCTGGAACAACGACCGCGCTGTGCTCTATCGCCAGCTCAACAAGATTCCTCACGAATGGGGAACAGCCGTGAACGTGCAGGCAATGGTCTTTGGAAACATGGGCTCAAATTCTGCAACCGGCGTGGCTTTCTCTCGTGATAGCGCAACCGGTGAAAACCTTTTCAATGGTGAATATCTCGTTGATGCTCAGGGCGAAGACGTGGTTGCCGGAGTTCGCACCCCGCAACAGATCACCAAGATCGGTGCTCAGAGATGGGCAGAACTCACAGGCGTTAGCGAAGAAGAAAGAAAAGAGAAATATCCCTCACTCGAAGAGCTTATGCCGGCGGCATATCAAGACCTCTTTGATATCCAAAGAAAGCTTGAACGCCACAGCGGCGACATGCAGGACGTGGAATTCACCATTCAGGATGGAAAGCTCTGGATGTTGCAAACTCGTAGCGGAAAGCGCACCGGCCCCGCCATGGTCAAGATCGCTATGGACATGCTTGACGAAGGGCTCATCGATGAAAAAGAAGCACTGCTCAGAATGGACCCTGCGAAACTCGACGAGCTTTTGCACCCCGTGTTCAAGACGGACGCTCTGGCAAAAGCTAAGCTTCTGGCAAAGGGACTTCCCGCCTCTCCCGGCGCAGCAAGTGGACAGATCGTTTTCTTTGCTGACGACGCTGAGAAATGGTTTAATGACAAGAAAAAGGTCATCCTCGTTCGCACCGAGACTTCTCCGGAAGACCTCCGCGGCATGACCGTCTCTGAAGGAATTCTCACCGCACGCGGCGGTATGACTTCCCACGCTGCAGTGGTT
Source organism: Cloacimonetes bacterium UBA5456 (assembly GCA_002427325.1). Taxonomy (GTDB): domain Bacteria; phylum Cloacimonadota; class Cloacimonadia; order Cloacimonadales; family Cloacimonadaceae; genus UBA5456. The sequence continues at coordinate 3,340 of DIQS01000062.1, forward strand.
GCTCGCGGAATGGGCAAATGCTGCGTATCCGGTGCAGGCGGCATCTCAATCGATAGCAAAGAACGCACCATGACAGTGGACGGAAAGGTTCTCAGAGAAGGCGATTGGATCTCACTCAATGGCTCCACGGGACAGGTTCTCGAAGGAAAGGTGGAGACCCAAGCTGCCGAGCTCAGCGGAGACTTTGCCAAGGTCATGAACCTCGCTGATAAATATACCAGAATGAAAGTTCGCACCAATGCCGACACTCCGCAAGATGCGCTCGTCGCTCGCAAGTTTGGTGCTGTGGGAATCGGACTCACCCGCACGGAACACATGTTCTTTGAAGGTGATAGAATCAAAGCCATGCGCGAAATGATCCTTGCTAAAGATGAAGCCGGACGCCGCAAAGCCCTCGATAAGCTTCTGCCCATCCAGCGCGCAGACTTTGAAGGAATCTTTGAAGCGATGGACGGACTTCCCGTCACGGTTCGCTTGCTTGATCCGCCTTTGCATGAGTTTGTTCCCGCCGAAGAAGCTCAGCAGGCTGAGATGGCAAAAGAGCTTGGACTCTCGCTCGACGAAGTCAAGACCCGTGTTGAAGCCCTGCACGAGATAAATCCCATGCTGGGACATCGCGGTTGCCGCCTTGGAAACACCTATCCCGAAATCACTGAAATGCAGGCAAGAGCCATCATCGAAGCTGCTATCAACGTGAGCAAAAAAGGCGTCAAAGTGCTGCCGGAAATCATGGTTCCCTTGATTGGAACTCTGGCAGAATTTGAGCTTCAGGAAAGCATCATCCGCGCTACAGTCGAAAAGGTCTTTGCCGAAACCGGCATGAAGGTGGAATATCTCGTTGGCACCATGATTGAGATTCCCAGAGCTACTCTGCTCGCTGATCAAGTCGCACGCCGCGCTGAATTCTTTAGCTTTGGCACAAACGACCTCACTCAGATGACCTTTGGATATAGCCGCGATGACGCCGGCGTATTCTTGCCCGTCTATCTGGAAAAGAATCTCATTCCCGCAGACCCCTTCCAGATTCTCGACCAAGAAGGCGTGGGACAGCTCGTGGAGCTCGGAACCTCTCGTGGACGTAGCACTAACCCCAATCTCAAGGTTGGAATCTGTGGCGAACACGGTGGAGAGCCCAGCAGCGTGGAATTCTGTCACAAAGTTGGCATGGACTACGTGAGCTGCTCGCCCTATCGCGTGCCGATTGCTCGCCTCGCTGCCGCAATCGCTGCTATCAGAGAATAAGTTAAATATTGTTGAAATAATCGCCCGGGATGGCGCATCACAGCCCATCCCGGAGCCTTTGCCTATTTTGTCTCTTGCGCGTCTCTTATGATAAATTGCTGGACAGAATGCAAGATACAAAAAACATGGCATCATAAAGCGTTGTGGCTTGAAATTTAAGCAAGCTGCAAAATAAAAGAAAAATATCCGGGAGGATACATGTCGTTAACACCTGAGGCTAAACAAGCTATCATGGCAGAGTTTAAACTCCATGAATCAGACACAGGTTCGCCGGAAGTGCAAGTTGCCTTGCTCACAAAGCGCATTCAGGAGATCACTGAACACCTGAAAGTGCACAGCAAGGACTTTTCCACTCGTCGCGGACTTCTTAAGCTGATCGGGCAGCGCAGGCGCTTGTTGGATTATCTTATGAAAAAAGATATCAATCGCTATCGCGAACTGATTAAAGCGCTTGGCATTAGAAAGTAAACTCTCAGCCAAGATATTAAACGAAGGTTAAAAGTGGATGTCCTGCTTTTTGCGGCATCCGCTTTTTCCTTATCACAGACCAAATATGTTCCCGGGGGTAATTAGCAATAAGCAAAAGGGTTTGAATACTTTTAACGCTTTTGCCTATTGCTTCTTCTCCTCGGGCATGAAAAAAACAAGGAGAAATAATGCACAACTTTAACATCACACGCCGTGAGATCGACTTCTTTGGTCGCAAACTCATCATCGAAACCGGCAAAATGGCTAAGCAAGCCAATGGTAGCGTGTATCTGCAATTGGGCGAAACCGCCGTGCTCGTCACTGCAACCATGAGCAAAGACGCTGCCGAAAACCAAGACTTCTTCCCGCTTACCGTGGACTTCATCGAAAAGATGTATGCCGCGGGCAAGATTCCCGGTGGATTCTTCAAGCGCGAAGCCAAACCTTCAACGGATGCCACACTGCAAGCACGCGTCATCGACCGCTCAATCCGTCCGCTTTTCCCCGATGGATTCCGCAATCAGGTGCACGTGGTGCTCACCACTCTTTCCTATGACGGTGAAGTGGACCCCGCAAACCTCGGCGTGCTCGGCGCATCGCTGGCTCTCTCCATCTCGGATATCCCCTTCCATGGCCCCATCGCAGGCGTCACGGTGGGATATATCGATGGCGAGCTTGTCATCAACCCCGACATCGCCGCTCTCAAAGAGAAATCAAAGCTCAATCTCACCGTTGCCGGCAGTGAAAACTCCGTGGTGATGATCGAATCCGCAGCGCATGAACTTTCCGAAGAAACCATGCTGGATGCGGTTTACACCGGTCATGAAGCCATTAAAGAACTCTGCAAAATCCAAGACGAGATAGTCTCCGTCTGCGGAAAAGAAAAGGTCGAAGTCAAGCTGATCGGCTTGCCCGAAGAGCTCTTGGCAGAAATGAAGGCTGAATACGGCGAGCGCATCGCTGAAACCAGCACCATCCTCGGCAAACAAGAAAGACAGGACGCCTTCGATGCCCTCGAAGAAGAGATGCTCGAAAAGCGTGCTGCAGCCGATGGCGAAGAGCTTTTTGCCGAAAATGAAAAGACATATAAGGATATCTACGAAGAACTTATCCGCCAATATGTGCGCTCATCCATCTTGGATAAACACCTGCGCGTAGGCGGACGTGGCTTGGACGAAATCCGCGACATCACTTGCGAAGTTGACCCCATCCCGCGCGTTCATGGCTCATCACTTTTCACCCGCGGCGAGACCCAATCTCTGGGTACCGTCACCCTTGGCGGAGCCAGCGACGAACAGATCATCGATACCCTCGAAGTGGAATATAAGAAAAGCTTCTATCTGCACTACAACTTCCCGCCTTTCAGCGTTGGCGAAGCCGGACGCATGGGTGCAACGGGAAGACGCGAGCTCGGTCACGGCAATCTCGCCGAACGCGCTCTGCAATATGTTTTGCCGGATAACGAAACCTTCCCCTATACCATCCGCATCGTTGCTGAGACCCTCGAATCCAACGGATCATCTTCAATGGCAAGCATCTGCAGCGGAAGCATGGCGCTCATGGCTGCCGGCGTGCCGATCAAGTCACACGTGGCAGGAATCGCCAATGGCCTCATCATGGAAGATGGCAAATATGTGGTTCTCACAGACATCATGGGTCTCGAAGACCACCTCGGCGATATGGACTTCAAATGCGCCGGAACAGTGGACGGAATCACCGCTATGCAGATGGATATCAAGATCGAAGGAATCACAAAAGATATCATGCGTATTGCGCTTGAAAAAGCCAAAGCTGCTCGCATCAGCATCCTCGAAAAGATGAGCGCATGCATTGAAGCACCGCGCCAAGACCTCGCACCCACAGCTCCGAGAATCGAGAGCTTCAAGGTGCCTACCGATAAGATCGGCGAAATCATTGGGCCCTCCGGCAAGATGATCAAATCCATCATCGAATCCTGCCAAGTCGATATCAATATCGAGGACGATGGCACAGTGCGCATCCTCTCCCCGAATAAAGCATCCATCGAAGCTGCGAAAGAGATCATCAAAGGAATCGCCATCGACCCAGTTCCGGGTGATAAGTTTGAGGGTCCCATCACGCGCATCGAGCCTTATGGCGTCTTTGTGAAAGTCTTAGGCGGCGCAAAAGAAGGCATGGTGCACGTCTCGCAGATGCACACCTCCAGAGTGGAGCATCCCGAAGATATGGTCAAGCTCGGTGATGTGGTCAAAGTCGAAGCACTCGGTATGGATAGGGGCAAGCTCTCTCTGACTATGAAAGGCATTCCCGGCAATCCCGAACCCGATCCCGACAAGATCAGCGAGCGTCGTGCTGCCCCTCCGCGCAGAGACGACAATCGCCGTAACGACAGAGATAGAAACCGTAGTTCAAGCGGCGGCGGCAATAGAGACCGCTATCGTCGCAACTAAGATAAACTAACAGATAACAGATTCGGGCACGAAGCTCCGGGAATTCTCAGACTCGTGCCCGCTCTTTATAAAAGATGAGGCATACATGGATTACAAGATAGCAGATATCAAACTTGCAGCTTTTGGACGCAAAGAGTTGGAACTGGCAGAACAAGAAATGCCGGGACTCATGGCGCTCAGAGAGAGATTTAAAGATCAAAAGCCCCTGAAGGGCGCAAGAATCAGCGGTAGCCTGCACATGACCATCCAAACGGCAGTGCTCATGGAAACCTTAGTGGAGCTCGGCGCAAGCCTGAGATGGGCGAGCTGTAATATCTTCAGCACCCAAGACCACGCCGCCGCAGCGATGGTGGAAAAAGGCATCCCCGTCTTTGCTTGGAAAGGCGAAACCATCCCCGAATATTGGTGGTGCACCTATCAAGCTCTGAACTGGCAAGAGGGCGACTTCCACATGATCGTCGATGATGGCGGAGATGCCACCTTGATGATCCACGAAGGAGTCCGCCTCGAAAAGCTCTATCAAGAAAGCGGTGCATTACCTTCCGCCGACGGAGCAAGCGAAGAGTTTCGCACCATGCAAAATGTCATCCTCGAACACCTCATCGACAAGCCGGATAGATGGCAGAAGGTCGCCGCAGCCCTCAGAGGAGTAAGCGAAGAGACCACCACGGGAGTGCATCGCCTCTATCTCCTTGCCCAAAAAGGCGAACTACTTTTCCCCGCAATCAATGTGAACGACAGCGTCACCAAGAGCAAATTTGACAACCTCTACGGCTGTAGAGAAAGCCTCGCAGACGGCATCAAACGCGGAACAGACGTGATGATCGCCGGCAAGGTGGTCATGGTTTGCGGCTATGGAGACGTGGGCAAAGGCTGTGCTCAGAGCATGCGTGGCTTTGGCGCACGTGTTGTCATCAGCGAGATCGACCCCATCTGTGCCCTGCAAGCGGCAATGGAAGGCTTTGAAGTCTGCACCCTGGAAGACATGGTCTCCGAGGCAGATATCTTCGTCACCGCCACGGGAAACATGGACGTTATCCGCACCGAGCACATGCTCAAGATGAAGCACAACGCCATCGTCTGTAATATTGGTCACTTCGATAACGAGATACAGGTAAATGAATTATACAGCCTGCCCTCGGTGAAGAAGATCAACATCAAGCCGCAAGTGGATCGGATAGAACTTCCCACCGGACGCAGCATCATCCTGCTCTCGGAAGGCAGATTGGTCAATCTCGGTAACGCCACGGGACACTCCTCCTTCGTGATGAGCTGTTCCTTCACAAACCAAGTCTTAGCCCAGATCAAGCTCTGGCAAGAAAGCCATGACAAGCAAGTCTATATCCTGCCCAAAGAGCTTGATGAAGAGGTTGCGCGTCTGCATCTTAGCAAGCTTGGCGTGAAGCTCACACAGCTCACGAAAGAACAAGCAGACTACATCGGCGTGCCCGTTACTGGCCCCTATAAACCCGATCACTACCGCTATTAGAGGATTGTTTTGAACAAGAACAAGCCCGTGATAATAGACGACCTTTTCGGCGAACTAATCATTCCCGAAGAGCCTCAGAGATGGGTGGTGATCCACACTCGCCCGCGTCAGGAAAAGAAGCTGGCAAAATATTGCAAAGATAACGGAATACGCTATTATCTCCCTCAGCGCGTGCGAGAAAAGGTCTATAATAGGAAAAAGGTCGTCACTCACCTGCCCCTATTTAGCGGCTATCTTTTCACCATTCTCGGCCACCAAGATAAGGAGACCATCAAGCTCTCCGGCTCGGTGGCAAATTTCATCCCGGTTGACTCTCAAGAAGAGCTCATGCGAGACCTCTCTTACATTCGCCACGCCAGTAAGATAGAGCCCGATCTCAAAGAAGCAGAATGGCTTTCTAAGGGACTCTCTGTGAAGATTATAGACGGTCCCTTCAAAGACCTGGAAGGCGTGGTGGAATCTCATAAAAAGCTTGATATTGTCAATTTGCAGGTAGAGATGATGCAGCGAGCAACGCGCATTTCCGTGGATGCATCCTACGTTAAAATCATCGGAGAATTTGATATAAATAAGGAGAATCAATGAAAGTTTTAATCACCGGAGCTGCCGGTTTCATCGCATCACATCTTGCGGATGCTTGCATTGCACAAGGGCACGAGGTTGTCATCGTGGACAATCTTCGCACGGGATACAAGCGCAACCTCAATCCCAAAGCAAAGTTCTATGAGATGGACATCTGTGACCCCGCCATTATTGATATCTTTAAGCAGGAAAAGCCGGACATTGTGGATCACCATGCCGCTCAGATCTCGGTCCCGCTCTCTGTGGAAGACCCGCTCACCGACGCCGAAATCAACGTGAAAGGCCTGATCAATATCCTCGAAGCGGCAATAAGAACAGAGGTTAAAAAGATCGTTTATATCTCCTCCGGCGGCGCAATGTATGGCGAAGCAACGCAGTATCCCACCACCGAGACCTATGATCCCAAGCCGCTTTCCGTCTATGCGATCAACAAAATGGTCGGCGAGGATTACCTTTATTTCTACAAAGAAACATATGGATTGGACTACACCGTCCTACGTTATGCCAACGTCTATGGCCCTCGCCAAGTCTCTCACGGCGAGGCAGGTGTGGTCTCTATCTTCGTGGAAAAGCTACTCAGTGACCAGACTCCTACCTTGAACTGCTATCCCGACGAGCCTCAGGGCATGATCCGCGATTATGTCTTCGTGAAAGACGTAGTCAAAGCAAACCTCATCGCTTTTGAGAAAGGCAGCGGTGAAGCCTATAACCTCGGCACGTGCATCCCCACCAGCACCCGCCAACTCTATGACGAAATCGCCCGTCAGCTTGGCAAAGAGATTGAGCCCACGATGGCAGCCGCGCGCAAGGGAGACCTCAAACGCTCGCTTTTGAACATAGACAAAGCAAAGCGCGAACTCGGATGGCAGCCGGATTATAGCCTCAGCGAAGGCATAGCCGAGGTAATATCCTATTACAAGGCTTTGCAAAGAGGCGAGATATAAGCCTCTCATAAACACTTAAGAATATCCAACACAAGAAAAGGAGCTTATCCAATTAAGAATAAGCTCCTTTTTCTTTAAATATTATCACCGCACCTACTTCGCGAAATGAACCTCTTTCCCAAAGACATCGACAATGAAGCTCTCTGACTTCCTAACCGCCGGACTATAGAAGAGATACCCCTCTTTCGTGGCGCCCGGCAGGATGTCCCCAAAGCTCAGTGCCGCACTCATGAGATTATAATATCCATCCACATCCTTTTGCCTCTGATCCACCAAACTCGGGCTATCATTCTGCATGGCATCCCACTGACTTAGATACAGCCTTCTCTGATAGTCTCCCAAGATGTAATCCATTGGGATATGATCATATTGCATCTTTCCTGCGACTATACCAAAAGCCTCGATCGGGAGGCTTTTTTTTGTTTTACCAAGGTTTTTGACCTGCACATAAATCGGGAAATAGTTATTAGTTCCCAGATCACTCAAGCCCCGATAGCTCTGAGGACGGATTGCGATGCTGAGACTATCCGCTCTCACGATCGCAAATCCATCTTCAATATGATAGTCCCCGCTTTGGGGCCGGAAGGCTTTGTAGGCACATCCGGCACCAATCAGCAGGATAACACTGATTATCAGTATCTTAACTTTATTCTTCATCTTCGTCTTCGGGAATAGCTTTGATTTCATTGTCATATTCCACTTCTTGCACAGGTTTGACTTTCTTCGACTTCTTCAGCTCTTCCACCTCACGATCGAGCTTGGAATCGTCCTCATCCTCCGGCGGAATGCGAGTGATATCGCGAACGCTGTCATCGGCGGAGAGATTGATGAGTCTCACGCCCTGCGTATTTCTGCTGATGACCGAGATATCTTTGACCGCCTGACGGATGATCATGCCTTCGCTGGTGATGATCATGAGGTCGTCGTCATCGGAGAGCAACATGAGCGAGGCGAGTTTACCATTGCGCTTACTAGTTTTCAGCGTGATAACTCCCTTCGTTCCGCGGTTTGTTTCCGGATATGCAGCGATGGATGTGCGCTTGCCATAGCCGTTTTCGCTAATCGCCAAGATCGTGGTTTTCTTGCTGCTTTCGTCTTCCATCTGCTCGGCTGTCACCAAAGCCATGGAGATCACATAGTCCTTATCTCTGAGCCCGATTCCCTTCACGCCGCGCGTATTTCTGCCGGTTGCACGAATCTGCTCTTCGTCAAAGCGGTTGCTGAAACCGTTGCGAGTAGCCAAGAGAACGTTATCTCCTGCAGAGGAAATCTTTGCTTCGATGAGCTCATCACCTTCGCTGAGGTTGATGGCACGGATACCACCGACGCGCGGATTGGAATATGCCTTCAGCAGGGTCTTTTTCACCAGTCCGTTGCGGGTGCACATCATGATGTATTTATCATCATCAAAGTCTTTTAGCGTCACAAATGCCCTGATCTTTTCGCCTTCGGAAAATCTCACGACATTCACGATTGCCTTACCCCGCGCCGTGCGACTTGCCTCCGGAATTTCATAGACCTTGATCCAGTGACACATGCCGTGGTCGGTGAAGAGCAGGATATAGGAATGCGCGCTGGCAACGAAGAGATATTGGATGAAGTCCGCATCTTTGAGATTGGATGCACTCAGCCCCTTCCCGCCGCGTCCTTGAACCTTGTAAGTATCAACCGGCAGACGCTTTACATAGCCGTCATGCGTGATTGTCACCACCATCATATCGTCGGCGATGAGGTCTTCCATATTGAAGCTGCCGCCGTGTCCTTCGAGGATGGTCGTGCGACGTGCATCTCCATATTTCTCTTTGAGTTCCAAGGTCTCTTCGCGCACCACTTCCATTCTGAGTTCACGGCGGTCCACCAAGGCACGCAGTCTTTCGATGAGGATCAAGAGTTCGTTATATTCTTGCTCGATCTTCTCCAATTCCATGCCGGTGAGACGCTGTAAACGCATATCTAAGATAGCTTTTGCTTGAATCTCGGTGAGTCCGAATTTCTCTTGCAATGCCTCATTTGCTTCCGGCGGGGTTTTCGATGCACGAATGGTGGCAATCACTTCGTCAAGATGGTCCAAAGCAATGCGATAGCCTTCCAAGATATGCAGGCGAGCCTCGGCATTGCGAAGTTCAAACAGCGTGCGGCGCAGGATAACGTCATGACGGAACTCGATGAAGTTTGTGATCAAATCTTTCATGTTCACGACTTGCGGAACAGAATCAATCAAGCAGAGGTTGATCACGCCAAAGGTGCTCTGCAACTGCGTGTATTTATATAAGAGATTGAGCACAACGTGCGCATCGTGATTGCGTTTCACCTGGATCACCACTCTCATGCCATCGCGCCCTGATTCATCGCGGATATCGCTGATGCCTTCGATACGCTTTTCTTTCACGAGCTCAACCATGCGGTTGATGAGAAGCGTGGTGGTCACTTGATAGGGGATGGAGCGGATGATCAGCCTTTCACTGTCATTGGCAAGGGTTTCCACATCCACTTCACCGCGCACGAGAATGCGTCCGCGTCCCGTCTGGAAATAGTCATGAATCCCATCCGTTCCCAGGATCATTCCGCCCATGGGGAAGTCCGGTCCTTTCACATATTGCAAGAGATCAAGCGGCTCGAGCTCGGGATTGTCGATGAGCGCAACGATGGCGTCACTGATCTCGCTGAGATTATGCGGCGGCATATTGGTAGCCATTCCCACGGCGATTCCCGAAGAACCATTGAGCAGGAGGTTCGGCACGCGACTGGGAAACACTTCCGGTTCTTTGCGCGTATCATCGTAGTTGCCCTTATAATCCACGGTATCTTTATCAAGCTCGGAGAGCATTTCCGTGGTGATTCTCTGCATGCGCGCTTCTGTATAACGCATTGCGGCAGGTGGGTCTCCATCGATCGAGCCAAAGTTACCTTGCCCATCGATGAGTTGATAGCGCATGTTCCAAGGTTGAGCGAGGCGCACTAATGTGGGATAGACCACCTGTTCACCGTGAGGGTGATAGTTACCGGAGGTGTCGCCCGCGATCTTTGCGCATTTTCTAAACTGTCCGCCCGGGCTGAGATTCAGCTCGTGCATTGCATAAATGATGCGTCGTTGCGAGGGTTTGAGCCCGTCTCGAATGTCCGGCAGGGCACGTGCAACGATGACGCTCATCGAATAGTCAAGATAGGCTTGCTTAAGATATTCTTCTATTTGTGTTGGTATTATTCTTGATTGGTCTGACATCTATAACTCCCTTAAATATCAAGGTTTTTCACGTAGCGTGCATTGGTTTGAATGAATTCACGGCGAGGCTCTACTTCGTCGCCCATCAGGATGGTAAACATGCGGTCGGCTTCGATGGCGTCGTCGAGTTTAACGGCGACCATACTGCGATTTGCAGGGTCCATCGTCGTTTCCCAAAGCTGATCGGCGTTCATCTCACCGAGACCTTTATAACGCTGGACAAATACGCCTTTATCGCCAAATTCGGCAATCGCTTCATCGCGCTCTTCTTCGGAAAAGACATAGCGTTTCTGTTTGCCTTTGCGCACCAAAAAGAGCGGCGGCATGGCGATGTAGAGGTGTCCATGTTCAACGAGCGGCTTCATATAACGATAGAAGAAGGTCATAAGCAAGGTGCTGATATGAGCACCGTCCACGTCTGCGTCCGCCATGATGATGATCTTGTGATAGCGAAGCTTGCTGATATCAAAATCTTGACCGATTCCTGCACCCAATGCGAGGATGATGGGCTGGATCTTTTCGTTGTTGAGCACCTTATCCATGCGGGCTTTTTCGGAATTCAGCATCTTACCCCAGAGTGAGAGAATGGCTTGGAAACTGCGATCGCGCCCTTGCTTGGCGCTACCTCCGGCGGAGTCTCCTTCAACGAGGAAGAGCTCAGTCTGAGCGGGGTCGTTGATCGTGCAATCTGCCAATTTGCCGGGAAGTGAGCCGCTTTCGAGAACGCTCTTACGGCGCGTGAGTTCACGTGCTTTGCGCGCTGCTTCACGGCTTCGTGCTGCCATAACGCTTTTAAGCGCAATGTTTTTGGCAACAGCAGGATTCTCTTCGAGATAGATGAGCAGGTTTTCATAGATGGCAGAACCGAGCACACCTTCCACCTCTGTGTTTTGCAATTTCGTCTTGGTTTGTCCTTCAAATTGAGGATTAGAAATCTTCACCGAAATCACGGCAGTCAGTCCCTCGCGAATATCCTCGCCATTGGGGCTAATCTTCTCGTTTTTGAGCAAATCATTGTTTTTGATATAAGCATTCACCGCCGAGGTTAAACCGCGTTTAAAGCCCGATAGGTGAGTTCCGCCTTCAATCGTATTTATATTATTGGCAAAACTGAAGATATTTTCTTGGTAACCTTCGTTATATTGGATAGATACCTCAAGCTCCATGCCTTCTCTTTCATGCTCGATGTAGATGGGTTTCACAAAGAGCGGCTTCTTGTTTTGGTTCAGATATTCCACAAAACTGTTGATGCCGCCTTCATAACGGAAGTCGTGAGTCCGGTCGCTACGCTCATCGGTGAGCAGGATGCGCACGCCTTTGTTGAGGAAAGCAAGCTCGCGCAAGCGCACCGTGAGATAGTCGAAGCTAAATTCAACTGTTTCAAATATCTCCGGGTCCGGCTTGAAGCGGATGATCGTCCCGCGTCTATTGGAATTGCCGATGGTCTCGAGCTTGGACATCGGTTTACCGCGCTCAAAACGCATGCGATATTCTTTGCCGTCCGTGTGAACATTTGCTTCCAGCCATTCGGCAAGAGCATTCACCACCGAGACGCCGACGCCATGCAGTCCGCCGGATACTTTGTATGAATTTTGGTCAAATTTTCCGCCGGCATGCAAGACGGTGAGAACCACTTGCAGGGCGGGAAGTCCCGTTTCTTTTTGGATGTCAACGGGGATGCCGCGACCGTTATCGTCAATTTCGACGCTTCCGTCTGTTTTGATGCACACTTTGATCTCGTCGCAATGACCCGCCAAAGCCTCGTCAATGGAGTTGTCAACTACTTCATATACAAGGTGATGCAAGCCTCTTTCGCCCGTCCCGCCGATATACATGGCAGGTCTCTTGCGAACCGCTTCAAGTCCTTTGAGCACCTTAATGTTACTCGCAGTGTAGGTTGTGTCTGACATAATGTATTGTCTCCTATATGTTTAAACAGTGTTAAGGCTCAATATTTCGAGCACGCTTTATATTCTGCTATATTAAAACCTTTATCTTGTTGCCAGTTAAAATGATATGCTATTTCTGTCAAGAAAAATATTAAAATAAATTGAGTTGTAAGTGACTGAAATATAATGGATTGTGAATGCGTTGAAAATCAGTGGAAAAATGCTGTTGAAAAATTGAAAAAACGCAGTCTGAAATCACTTTTTACTCTCGCTGTTTTCAATTCCTAACCATAGCTTCCTTATAGGGTTCAGCCTATGTTCTGCTTATGATATGCTCATGCTCATGACCACATCATGACCA
>DIQS01000062.1:16153-24009 GCA_002427325.1 Cloacimonetes bacterium UBA5456
GAACCATATAAGGAAGGCATGGGGAAGTCATGGGGGAGAATTGGTTATATCACTCAATATCAAAGGTTTATCTTATTTTATTGTAGATTACTTCTAAAACAATGAACATTTCACTCTTTCTCTTATTTCACTTTGTTTATAGTTTCGTTAAAATTTATTTTGCAAAACTATCAAAGCGGGTTATAGTTTATAATAAATTAACTCTAAACCCATACCATGGAGGTAACCCAATGGCCAAATATCTCATTGTCGGCGGAGTAGCCGGCGGAGCAACGACAGCAGCGAGACTTAGACGCCTCGACGAACATGCAGAAATCATTATTTTTGAACGTGGAAGCTACATTTCTTATGCAAACTGTGGCTTGCCATATTATATCGGCGGAATCATCGAAGAGCGCGAACAGCTTTTCGTTCAGACTCCCGAGACTTTTAAGCAAAATCTAAACGTCGATGTGCGCATCGAACAAGAAGTAATCTCTATCAATAGAGAGGAAAAAACTGTCTTGGTTCGCCGCAAGGACGGCAGCGAATATAGCGAAAACTATGACAAGCTCGTTCTTTCGCCCGGTGCAGAGCCGCTCAGACCTCCCATCCCCGGTATCAATGATGAGGCAATTTTCACCTTGAGAAACGTTCCCGATACCGATAAAATCAAGGAATATACCGAGACGCATACGGTTCGCCACGTTGTGATCGTCGGCGCCGGTTTCATCGGACTCGAGATGGCAGAAAACTTCCACCATCTCGGCATCAAAGTGACAATCGTGGAGATGGCAGAACAGGTCATGACTCCGCTGGATTATGAGATGGCAGCTTTGGTTCACCGTCATCTCAAGACCAAAAACGTGGAGTTCTATCTCAAAGACGCAGTGGGTTCCTTCGTTCGTGAACAGAGCGGACTGCAAGTAAAGCTCAAAAGCGGCAGGGCAATCCCCACGGACATGGTGGTTCTTTCCATCGGCGTCCGTCCGGATAGCAAGCTCGCTGAAGCAGCCGGTTTGGAACTGGGCTTGAACAAGGGAATTCGCGTCAACGAACACCTGCAGACCAGCGATCCGGATATCTTTGCCTTGGGCGATGCCATCGTTTTCCCAAATCCCATCACCGGTCAGGAAAGCCACAGCTATCTTGCCGGCCCTGCAAACAAGCAAGGACGCATGGTGGCTTGCAACATCGTGAAGCCCGGAATTCGCTCATATAAGGGTAGCATCAACACCGCTATTGCAAAGGTTTTTGACATCACAGTGGCTTCCACGGGAGTATCCGAAAAGACCCTGAAAGCTCTTGATAAGAAATACGTTGCATCGATTATTCATGCGGGTAACCATGCCGGATATTATCCCGGCGCAGAAGTGATGACCATCAAGATCGTTTTTGATCCTGATACGGGCAAACTCTTCGGAGCTCAAATCGTTGGTTTTGAAGGGGTTGACAAGCGTATCGATATGCTTGCTCACATCCTCAAACACGGCGAGACCATCTATGAAATGCAGGAAATCGAACACGCTTATGCACCGCCTTTCTCCAGTGCAAAAGACCCCGTCAATATCGCTGGAATGGCGGCTGAAAACATCGTCACCGGCAGGATGAAGATCATTCACTGGGAAGAACTTAGGGCGATGGATAAGAACGACTATTTCCTCGTTGACGTTCGCACTCCGGATGAGCATGCTTTGGGCGCCATCGACGGCAGCACACATATCCCCTTGCAGGGCTTTAGAGATCAATTACAGCGCATTCCTAAGGACAGGACAATCATCGTGCATTGTGCTTCCGGTTTGCGCTCATATTTTGCCGCACGCATCCTGATGCAAAATGGTTATGACGATGTCTATAACCTCAGCGGCGGATATATCACCTATGAAACCGCTACGCAGAAGCAGAGTAACGAAGATATCTTCTCGCAAGAACATATCGGCATCGACGACCGTGTCTATCAAGGCAAGATCGCTCCGGATGCTTTTGAAGGTTCAAACGTGGTGGAAGTCAATGCAACGGGCTTGCAATGCCCCGGACCTATCATGCGTCTTAAGAACGAGATGGATAAGCTTAATACCGGCGATGTCATCAAGATTACCGCCAATGACCCGGGCTTCCTCAAAGACGTTCCTGCTTGGGTGAATATGACCGGTAACACCTTGCTCGGGGTGGAAATGCATGGCAAGAATATCATCGCTGCGATCCGTAAGGGCGGCGGGAAAGCTCCCGTTGCAACCGGTGCAGGCAGTAAAAATAAGACGCTCATCGTCTTTAGCGATGATCTCGACCGTGCGCTTGCCTCCTTCGTGATCGCAAACGGCGCCGCTTCAATGGGCAAGAAAGTCACTATGTTCTTCACCTTCTGGGGGCTCAATGTAATCAAGAAACCGGGTGCTGATAAGAGCGGTAAAGATAGCATGGGCAAGATGTTTGGCATGATGCTTCCCAGCGGAGCTTCCAAGCTCGGGCTGTCCAAGATCAATATGGGCGGCATGGGTGCAACGATGATGCGCAAACGCATGAAAGATAAGAATGTTGACTCTCTGGAAACAATGATCATGCAGGCAAAGAAAGCCGGCGTGCAGATGATCGCTTGTCAGATGAGTATGGATATTATGGGTGTTGAAGCTCATGAGCTTATCGATGGTGTAAACATCGGTGGGGTAGCAGCCTACCTCGAAGAAGCTGAACAGAGTAACCTCAACCTCTTCATATAAAATCCTCAAATAACTAACTAAGAAAAAGGCGCAGGTCAATACGATCCGCGCCTTTTCTTTGCTTAAATTATGTTTATTTAAGTTTGATCACCTTGATGGATGCTTGATTTCGGCCTTGTTTGGCGTAGATGAAATAGATTCCGGCGGGCAGCTCTTTGCCCTCTTCATCACAGCCGTCCCAGCTATATTCACGGATGCTCGGCTCGGCATCAATCGTGCAAACTCTCTGCCCCTTGAGGTTATAGATGCGGATTGTGAGCTCTTGTTCCATGTCTCTGCGCTTGAGGGCAAATCTCACGCTTTCCTTGAAGGGATTGGGATATCCCGTGCTGAAAAGCAGTTGGGCTCGGGCATGCTTGTTGTAAGGTGAATCGATGTTCATAAAAGAGGAGAGGATTTCAGTGGTCACCTTTGCCGCTTGGTCGTCATAGATGTTATAAAGCGGGAAGCTTAGCAAGACGGTCTTACCTTTTCCATAGCGGTTTGCCACTCCCACAGCCATGTCCGAGAGCATGCCTTGCATGGTGTTCGGATCGTGGTCTGTTGCATAACTATAGATTAACTCGGCGTTTTCGTCCATGGTGTATGCTTCGACGCGGGGCATGTGTCCGCCAAAATTGCCGCTGATCTTGTCGGGATTGGGCTGCAAAAGCGGGAAGTCTGTCCAAGATGACTGTGCTTCCTTAAAAAGGGTGGCGCCGTGGAAGTCAGCTCCCGTGATGCCAAATACTTTGCGGATTAGCTCGTTTTCGTCATATTCCTTGGGATAGCTCACCTGATTGTGTAGTATCCTGCTGGGGAAATAGCCGCTGAAAAGCAGCTTGCCGCCGTTTTTGATGTAAGTCTCAAATACGTTTGAGATGCTGGTAAAAGTCGGTGGATAGTAGCTGGGTCTATGCCACATCACAATGCTGTAACGGCATATATCTTCGATCTCTAAGGGGCGATCTAAACTGCTGAGATCAAGGCGATTGCCGTAATAGTCTCCCAAGAGCTCGTAATAATATTCTATGAAATCGTCATCATCATCTGCGAGAGGGGAAATGTCGCCCTTGTTGTTCACTCTATCGTCGTGAATGATGAGTAGCCCCTGAGCGAAGTCCATGGGCTTGGAGCCTGATTTTTCGCTGGGCACGCTCTGGTTTCCGTCGTTATCCACTGCGGTGACATAGTAGTATGCATAGTCGGAATAGTAGTATGGATAATAGTCATCGGTGATGTATTCGCAATCAGTGATCAGTTCGTCGTTTATGTCGTAATAATCGTCGGGGTGATAGCCTTGTCGATATACTTTATATCCGGCGAGGTCGAGCTCATCATTGGGATCCCAGCTAAGCTTGATGCCTTCAGTGTGCGGCTCGGCTTTGAAGTTTTGCACCTGCCTGGGGATGCTGTGAGGGGTGGCATAAACATAGAGCGCATAGCTTTCGTTTCCTTCGTTATCCACTGCGGTGACGGCGAATTTATAGCGCTTTCCTTGGGTGAGGTCGCTCACGATAAACTCTTGCTGATCGGTGGTTTGAGGAGTGTTTAGGAGAATATCCTCGTCTTCAGTGCCGTGATATATCCTGAAGCTATATGCAGGCTCGCCTTCTTTCACTGTCCATTTGAGATAGATGCTGTCGCCATTGCCCGCATCTCTTGGAGTGAGCGACATCAAGGCGGGAGGGATGTTTGCAAAACTGATGGTTGTTGCAAGTGAACCGCGCACAACGCGTGAGCAAAATTCGGGGTCGAGATTGATCACGAGATCGTTATCGCTGTGATATACGGGGCTGAATTCTTTCTCAAAGAAGAAGATAGCGGGATAGCCGCGAGTCCAATAGGAATGGGAATCACTGCCTGCACTGTTGAGATCGCCGAGCTCGGAGTTTAGCCCGCCATATCGCTGGGTGATCTCCACGGCGTGGGATGCCATCAGCTCTGAACCGCTGTAGGGGAGCACGCACACGGTGTTTAGCCCGGCGTTGTTTGCCACCATGTCGTGATTGATATAAAGATAGATGTCCATGTCTTCGTCCAGGCACTTCTGGGCGTCATACTTCGAGCCAAAAAGACCGAACTCTTCTGCGGCAAAGGCGATGAAACGGATGCTGCGAAGAGGTTGATAGTTGTTCTCTAACATCACTCTGGCTATCTCAATCGTGGCGGCTACTCCGGAGCCGTTGTCGTCTGCGCCGGGAGCAAAAGTCATCGGGGTTCTATATGTGATGCTGTCATAATGCGCGCCGAGAACAATGTATTCATCGGGGTAAAGCGAGCCGGGGATCACGCCGACAACGTTGTATTGGTCTCTTGCGTTGTAAGTTGTGTTCCATTCAAAGGGCTGGATTTCTACGTTCGAGAGGCCGATGCGCTGGAAAGTATCCTTGATCCAAGTGGCAATTTCATAGCGGTTATCTGCAAGCGCATAGCGGGTTTGCATGTCCTGCAGGCTTTGGATGTAAGATTCAATGCTATCGGCAGAGACGTGGCTCACGAGATCGACTATTTCCGGCACGAGACCTTTTCTATCGGGGAGACTCAGCTCATATCTGCTCTCGATTATGGGCTGGAAGTCTATGAGAATGTAGTCTGCATGAGTCTTGCTGCGTAGGGCTATCTCGTCTAAGTCTGTGGCAAAGAGGGCGATGCTCCGGCTGCTGAAGATTATCCTGCCGTGGGGTATCAGCGAGGCGAAGCCTTGGGCGGGAGTGTCTTGGATGAGATAGAGTCTTTCGCTTGTGCTTAGTGCGGGCAAAGCTTGAGTATTGGGAGGCATTTCAGCTTCGCTCTGGGCGAGGATGAAGTCGTTATTGTGGTATAGTATCTCGGCACCGGCTGTCTTCAAAGAGTGAATAGAGCCGGGGTCTTGGCTGATGAATAGCCTCGGTGAGGCAAAGCTTAGGCTAAAAAGCATTAGACTGAGAATGAGCAGTATCGTTCTTTTCATGGGTTCTCCAAAAGAATGAGGTCTATCAAGGGTCGTGGTGCAGGCGATGAGCTCGCTCGCTCCGCCATGCTAATAACAAGTATTCTTGCGGGCAAAAAAGGGGGCAGCAATGCCGCCCTCTATTCTTTCATCCAGCGTGCTTTTGTTGAGTTATCATCACGCTTCCAGCGATTATCTACCTTGCTGGTGACGGGAGACTTGTTCTTAAAATAGTGCACGAGTGCATCGCGCAAGTTTATCTGTTGATTGTTGATATCTTCTTGCGGGACGTTCATGAGCAGGGTGAGTCCGGCGTTGCCTTGCATGAGGAAGTCGGTGGTGGCAACTGTGTATATCTTGTCCGGGTCCCAAGGCTCTCCGCCAATCATCAAAGAGGTTACGCGGTCGAAGTTCGGGCGTTTGCGTGAATAGACCACGTTTACTCCGCTCACGATGAGTCCGGCGCGACTGCCTTCCACACGGGTCTCGATGATGCGTTTGAGCAGTCTGCCATCGCATTGGAAGGTGATCAGCAGGTTGTCAAAAGGCATCACTTCAAAGATGTCTCTATAGGAGACAGCGCCGTTCTTGATCTCGGCTCTTACTCCGCCTAAGTTGAGGAAGGAGAAGTCTGCGTCAACCATATAGCGCATGGCGTCCACGATCATGTTCCCCATCGGGGATTGAGCGTCCACG
The DNA here is from genome assembly GCA_002427325.1 of Cloacimonetes bacterium UBA5456. Taxonomy (GTDB): domain Bacteria; phylum Cloacimonadota; class Cloacimonadia; order Cloacimonadales; family Cloacimonadaceae; genus UBA5456. The sequence continues at coordinate 22,457 of DIQS01000062.1, forward strand.
TTCGTTCTCGAGAGGTGGCTGCCGGCATAGCCCACGATCTCGTCCATGCCTTCTTCGGCGATGCTCACATAGTGTTCGATGAGCTCGCTTGCTTCGGGATCGGGGAAGAATTGGTCTTCAAAGAGAGTGATCATTGCACCTTCACGCAGGGCGGGTGTTTCCCAGCCGCTAACGGTTTTAGTGTCGGGGTCTATCTTCAGCGTGATGATTCCTAAGTTCGAGCCATAAGCATAGCCTTGAACGACCATGGTGTGCGTCACGGGATCAATCCAAGGCTCGGGGAAACCCTTATGAATGTGTCCGCCGATAAAGAGGTCAATTCCATCCACTTCACGGGCGAGTTCTTGAGCGTCATATCCCCAGTTTGCTGTGCGAACAGGATAGCGCGGCGTGCCCTTAGTGTCATAGCGGGAGAGGTATCCGGCTTCCGGGTCATAGGGAATGCCGGCGTGTCCTAACACGATTACGATATCCACGCCTTCATCTTCGCGGAGGATCTTCACATATTTCGTGAGAGACTCCTTTTCGTTGATGAACTTGATCCCTTTGATGTGCTCGGGGAAGCTCATCAGCTCGGTATCGGTCGTGGTCATGCCCAATATGCCTATCTTGAGTCCCATCTTTTCCAGCACGATATAGGGTGTGATGTAGGGGAGAAGTTCGCCTGTTTCAGCGTCCACAACGTTGCAAGAGATGATGGGGAACTCAGCCAGAGCAAGGGTGGGGATGAGCTCATCCTGTATGATGTCGAACTCGTGATTGCCCAGCGTCATAGCTTCATAGCCGATGAGGTTCATATATTCTATGACGGACTTGCCTTTGGTGACTGTTCCCACGGGGCGCCCTTGGAAGAAGTCGCCTACGTCGAGGAGCAGGGACTCACGGTTTGGGGACTGCCAGCTTCTTACCTCTTTGATGAGGGTCGCCGCAGAAGCACCACCGCCCAATTGAGGCGGGAAGTCAGGATTCATGAAGGTTGCCTGAGCGCGATCAATTCCGCCATGCACGTCGTTTGACCACATTATATCAAGGCGCAAGTCTTCAGCGAGAGCAATGCCCAGCGTCAGCACGAGCGCAATCAGAACAATATACTTTTTCATCTTTACCTCAAGAGCTTTAGAAGCTATAGGAGATGCCGACGTTCATGGTGATGAAGTTCTCTTTCACCTTGTCGGGATTTCCCCAGTCTCTATCCACGAGATCAATATATCCTCTTGGCCAGAGTGTGTAATTTGCAGAACCGGTATAGGTTTTATCGTTGTAATAGCCATCAGGGAAGAGGTCGAGTGCCTGATATTCACGGAAGCCATAGCCGAAACCGAGATCGACATTGAGCCCTTTCGTGATCTCGAATCCCGAGCCGCCGGTGATCATGGGAGTGATGATCTTTTTCACCATAGGCTTGAACGGTTCGCCGTTTAAATCCACTCCTCCATCCGGAAAGAGCAGATAGCTATTTGTGGCTTGGAAGCCCAAGCGCAGAGGCATGCGATGAATCACGTGATGCTCCACACCGCCATAGAAGTTCACGACATCATCAAAGAACTCATTCA
>DIQS01000062.1:24178-47257 GCA_002427325.1 Cloacimonetes bacterium UBA5456
ACATCATCAAAGAACTCATTCACGCCGGAATACTCTTCATATTCCACGTCGAAATTGAAGATTGTGCGCGTCACATTACGCGGGAAATAAGAGAAGCCGAGGCGAGTCTTGGCAGGGAGGATAAAGTCGCCGGCAAGATCGTTTTCCACGTCCAGCGCAGCCGTCAAACGGTATGCATCGCGATGAATGGTCTCTTTTCCACTCTTATCCAGAGTTGTTTTAGGGATGTAAGTGAGTCCCACGCCATAACGAGGCCCTATACGGACAGCGGTTCCGAGGGTAAGCTGAGCTCCGGAAAGGTCATATTTTGCCAATCGATTATATTCGGGAAGCACGTCTTCGCCGGTTTGCGCGATCGACCAATCCGTCCAGCGTATGCCTTTTTCTTGTCTCACATCTGCAGCCATCAGGGCATAATCCAAGCCGATGCTTGCTTCATAATAGTCGGCAATCTCATAGTTCAATGCCAGTGCAAGCCCGCTCTTGAAGAGGGTTCCGGTGTTTTCAATATCATTTTGGGCAATCTTCTCAGGATAGCCATCGTTATCGGTATTGCGATCGTTGCGGATTTCCTCGCGATAATTGCCTTCAAAGCTCAGGTATGGCGCATGATAGGATGCCATTCCCACTTTGAATCTACCGAATTTAAGCGCACCATAAGCACCAAAACCAAAGTCTGAATAGGCGTTGATATTTGAGGCGAGCACAGAGTCATCGATATAGACATCAAAGGAGTTATACAGCGGCACCATGCGGACATCCTCGGCGCGATTGACCATCCCGCTGAGATAGAGCCCGGCATGACCATCGAGCTGTGTGACGTTGGCAGGATTTTGCATGATCCCACCGAGGCGAACGTTGTTATAGACCCCCGCCGAGCCCATTGCCAGCGCGCGGGCATCAAAAGCTTTGTAAGCATGACCAAACTCTGCATCGCTGATGCTAAAGCCAAAGAGTGCAGTGCTGAGAAGCAGCAGTGCGACGATGATTAAAGATTTATGTGATAACATGTTTCCTCCACGTTAGAAGCGATAATCAAGCGAGAGGCGGATCGTGTTTTCGCTATGTTCGACACGCTCGAAATAGGTGAGTTGATCTGCCAAGTTAGAGTGATTTGGATCGTTGTTTTGACGAATCCTAAGTTCTTTATCCTGATAGGTCTTATTACGGAACTTCAGGTTGAGATACATATTATTTGAGATGCGGCTGGAGATGGCGACCCAAGCTTTTGCGCCTTTTTCGCCCATGAAGTCGATCTCCATATCTTCCCAATCCCAGTGCGAGATGCCGTGTCCATACCAATAGAGGATGGAGCCTTGCAGCTTCAGCGCCGGCGAGAAGTTATGGGTATAATTGACGCAGATATAGTCGCCCGTCATCAGCGTTTGAGCGGCTGCCATGGAGTTATTTCCTCCCGCGGCAGGCCAAGTGAGATTTGTATATGGCGGGCTCAGCACCGTATTATAGCGATATTCCAGCTCCAAGAAGTCGTTGTTGGAGAGGAAGGTTCTCACGGCGATGGTATATTCATTCGTCTTCGAGACCCCTCTATCGGCGAGGTCATCATAGCGATTGACTTGATTTTTATATCTGAGCCTCATCGCCAATTGGAAGAGCGGACGGAACTCCAGTTCGCTTTGGAATCTTGCGCTGCGGCGTCCATCGCTAAGCCTTTCCCAGAGGTCGAGATAGCTGCGCCCGATGGTGAAATAGTTGCTGAATTTATAGCGCGTCTCAAAATAGACTCCCTTTTCCGGCTGTGATTGATTGGAATTGTTGAAGATATCGCCAATGGTGGGATTGGTGAGCGCATAGACGTTTTTCTCGAGCATGGTATCGTCAAAGCGTTCATGCTCGGAAAAGCTATTGCTATAGGGGTTATCAAACCCTATGTCATAATTTCTAAAAAGTGTGATGAAATAGAGGTTTTCATATTGCGTATGTGCGCTAACGAGATAGGCTTTAGGATCATCCCCAAGCTTGAAATCGCTGCCGTCCACGCTGAGCTCGGCATATTCGCCCTGGATGGAGGTATTGCCGATGACCGTTCCGCCGTCGAAGCCGATGACTCGGCGATAGTTACGCGCATAGCTATCGGTGAGCGTGCCATACATCGATGAGATCTCCGCATTCAGCGCTTTTTGCAGCTTGGAATAGTTATAGGAATCTCTCAGCAAGAGCGGGAGCATATCAGTGAAGTTCGGCGTGACGAAATAAGCATCATCATAGAGCGCAGTATAGGTCGTGAAACCCAGTCTCGTCCCGATGATGGGGCTGAATTGCAGATGAGTTCCCCAGAGCTTTTCGTTCAGCGCACCCTTACGCGTTGCGAGGTTGATATATGGCGTGGCATAGGGGTTATAGCTTTGCCCTGCTCCCGGCGTGGGGTTGAGTTGCTGATTGAAATACTGCTCCGCTTCCAGCATGGTCTCGTTATCATAAGGCAGGGTAGGATTGATATAGCTAAAGAGTTTACGTTTGTTGCCCACGATCGGATCGCCATTTTCATCGCTGTAATGACGCACGCCTTCGATGAGGACATAATCCAGATCGTTTTCATCGCGGAAGATTTCCCTATTATCTTTGTCATACATCACATAGCTGCCATCGGGATGCACATAAGCCAGCGCGTCTTTGTCTTCCTGTGAAACGAAGAAAGACGCACCGAAATTGGGATGTGAGAACTCAAGCGCAGCACCTTTGAGGGCATATTCTTTTGTGCGCGAAAGGTCAGGCGTGATGCCCATGATGCGCTTACTAAAGCCAAATCCCGTCTTGCGCGCGGAATAATAGTCAGTGTTTTCCATCACCAGCCCTTCGCCGAAGGTTGCGCGATAGTGCCCCAGATAGGTCTTGATATTGCTATTTTCCAGCCAAGGCAGCTTGGTGTTTTCATATCCGATATAATACTTTGCGTCGCTGATAAAGTCCCGCGCATTGCTCTTGAGCAGCCCCTCATCCGCCTTTTGAGAGAAGTGCATGAGCCCCATCTTATAATTGCTGCCATAGCGCATTCTCATCTTGAGCAAGAGATCGGGCTGAATCTGATCCAAATCGAAGTATCCCCAATAGGATAGACGCTTGTCGTGAGGGATGGAAACCCAGCTATTTCCAGTAGTTAGCGGAACAAATGACTCTTTGAGCATGTTCTGCTGAGCTTCGTCAAAATAGCGCGTATAATATTGCATAGAGAGGTCGAACATCAGTCTGTTTTTCACCGGCGGCTCTTTGTAATATACATAGTTCCTGAGGTTTGTATAGCCATAATAGGCAAGCCCCACGGTGTTTCTGAGGTCACGCATCTCTGCGATGGTATCCCCGCGCGCCACACGCCTGAGAATGGCAACCGCATCCACTCCGGAGACGTTTGGCAGGCTCACCAAATCGTCATAATGCATGCGGTTAACATTTTGCGGCGTCATGAGATAGTCCTCCCAGACGTCCGCCATTCCTTCGCTGGAACCTTCACTGCTATCCAATCTTTCGAGCAGGGTCTGAACTTCGCTGCGGCGCAGGGTGACATCGTCGCTTTCCACGTGTAAAGATACGATCACCATTGGCTTGAGGCGGTTCAGGGTCTGCTGATCGATGGAGGGGATATCCCTCAGATCATAGATGCTGTGCAGGATCTTGACAAAGGTTCGATATTCAAAGATGTCGCGTGCTTGCGTTTCAGATATAGGCAGCTCTCTGATCTCATCCAAAGTGGCGGTATTGAGGTCCACCTTGGCGCCAAGAATGCCCAAGACTAAAATGCTCAACAAAATCAAAACGAGCTTTTTCATCGCAATTCCTTATAAATCTTCTCAGTTAATAAAAGTTCTATCATATTCATATTTCAAGTTACTATGTCTATTTTCACAATATATAAAGATGCACTAATCTGTAAAGACTTTTTTTGTCTTTTCTGCATTTTGAGCCAAAAGCCGAGAGGAAAGAAAAAAAGCCGCAGACGATCCGCGGCTTTTGTGATTGTATTTCAGATTATCCCAAGAAGGGATATTCGTAGTTATGCGGGGGATTGAGGTTTTCTTTGACCGAGCGAGCGGAGACCCAACGCTGGAGGTTCTGAGCGGCACCTGCTTTATCGTTTGTGCCGGAAGCTCTTGCGCCACCAAAGGGCTGTTGACCAACCACTGCACCGGTAGGCTTGTCGTTGATGTAGAAGTTACCTGCGCTGTGTCTGAGAGCGCAAAATGCATAGTTAACCGCCTCACGATCCTGACCGAAAATGGCTCCCGTGAGCGCATAAGGTGAGGTCTCATCACAGAGGCGAAGGGTATCTTCAAAGTTTTCATCTTTATAGACATAGACCGTGAGCACGGGACCAAAGATTTCCTCTTCCATAGATTTATAATGAGGGTCTTTGGCTTTGATGATGGTGGGCTCGACGAAATAACCTTTGGAATCGTCATAACCGCCGCCAAAGATGATCTCAGCATCCGGTGAAGCCTTGGCATGATCGATATAGCCTTTGATGCGATTGAAGCTGCTCTGGTCGATCACGGCATTCATAAAGTTCGAGAAATCAGTAACATCGCCCATCTTAATCGTAGGCATCATTTCTTGCATGTGGCCAAGCCATTCGTCATAAATTGACTCGGGGATATACATTCTGGAGGCTGCACTGCATTTCTGACCTTGGAATTCGAAGGCACCGCGCAAGGAAGCCACGGCGAGCGCGCGAACGTCGGATGATTTGTGGGCAAAGATGAAGTCCTTGCCGCCGGTTTCGCCCACGATGCGGGGATAGGATTTATATTTTGCCACGTTATTTGCGCTGCGTTTCCAGATGTCTTGGAAGACCTCGGTGCTGCCCGTGAAGTGTATGCCGGCGAGTTCGGGGGAGTCCACAATCGTGTCACCGATGATTGCGCCTGAGCCGGGGATGAAGTTGATCACGCCATCCGGCAAACCGGCTTCCATGAGCAATTTCATGAGGAAATATCCGCTATAAACTGAAGAGCTGGCGGGCTTCCAAAGCACGGTGTTGCCCATGAGAGCGGGGGATGAGGGCAGGTTTCCGGCGATCGAGGTGAAGTTGAAAGGAGTGATCGCAAAGATAAATCCTTCCAGCGCGCGATATTCGGAATAGTTCCATTCGCCTTTGGCGGAATACATGGGCTGCTGCTGATAGATTTGCTGGGCGAAATAGCAGTTAAAACGCCAGAAGTCAGCGAGTTCGCAGATTGCATCGATCTCGGATTGGTGAGCGTTTTTGCTCTGTCCAAGCATGGTGATGGCGTTGAATTTATAGCGATATTTTGTCGTGAGCAATTCAGCCGCTTTTAGGAAGATTGCGCTCCTGTGGCTAAAGGGCATGTTTTCCCATTCTTTACGAGCTTTGCAGGATGCCTCAATGGCGTCTCTGATTTCTTTTTCGCCCACCTTGTGATAGGTTCCCAAGACGTGCTTGTGATCGTGAGGGCAAACGCATTTGCCGGTGTTGCCGGTGAAGACTTCTTTGCCGCCGATAATGGCTGGGATTTCAAACTGTTGGCTCGAAAGCTCTTTGAGTGCTTCCTCGAGGAGCTCTCTGTCTTTTGTTCCCGGTGCATAAGAAAATACCGGTTCATTTTGAGGGATTGGAACTGAGTGGAACATTTTTTCTCCTTATATATTCAATTTTCATATTAAATCTTGGTCGGCTCTTCACGCGAGATTCTCTTAAAAAAGCTACGCAAAGCCGACGTGTAGCGATTTATAGCTATGTGGACAGCCTAAAAATTCCCTTAGTTTTGGTCAAGCTTTGTATATGATTTTCTTTGTTTTTCTTCAAAATTCTTGGTATTTTTCCACTGCTTCCTTACTGGGTTCTGGTCATGATATGGTCATGATGTGGTCATAGGCATGACCATATCATAAGCGTAAGCTAAGCTGAATGCAGTAAGTAAGCATTGGGGGATGCTCGATGTGGATTGCAAACATTTATGGTTGACATTTTCCTAAAGGAGAAAAAAGTGGATAGACTAAGATAAGTACATAAAAATAATATAGCTTAGATGCCTGGAGGTATTAATGAAAACTGGCGGATGTCGCTATGGAACCCATCGAGTTGTGGAGCCACAGGGTGTTTTGCCCCAGCCCGCACGTATTTTGAACAACGATATGACTCAGATTTGGGATAACGAACTTTTGATTGATGTTATCCGTTTGAACGTGGATAGTGCTTCTTTCCATCAGATCAAAAACAAACTTATCGATCAAGGACACAAAGATGTCGAAAAAGCCTTTGCCGAGCATGCAATAGAGCTCACAAATCGCACCGGTAAACACAAAAATGAAGACACCGGTAGCGGCGGAATGCTCATCGGTCGCGTGGCTAAGATTGGTCCGAACTTTGAAATGAAAGACAAAATTGCAGTGGGCGACAAAGTTGCCAGCTTGGTTTCGCTTTCCTTGACCCCGCTCAAGATCAATAAGGTCAAAAAAGTTCTCTTGGACAAAGACCAAGTGGAAATCGAAGGTCAGGCAATCCTCTTTTCCAGCGGCATTTATGCAAAGCTTCCGGACGATATGGATGAAAACCTTGCCCTCTCAATCCTCGATGTAGCCGGCGCTCCTGCTCAGGTTGAGCGTTTGGTGAAACCCGGTGACAACGTTGTGATCATCGGCGCAAATGGTAAGAGCGGCGTGCTTTGCAATGCTGTCGCCAAAGAGCGTGCCGGAGTGGGCGGAAAGGTGATCGGCGTTGTCCGTAACCCTGCTTATTTCGATACACTTAAAGCCACGGGCTGTGATGAAGTCATCCTCGCTGGCGCAACTGACGCAATCACCATCCGCAATGAAGTTGCTCGCCTCACCGATGGCAAGATGGCAGATGTCGTGATCAACGTTGTGAACATCGAAGATACTGAATTGCCGACAATTATGGCTGCAAAAGACCGCGGACTCATCTATTTCTTCTCCATGGCAACTTCCTTTACCAAGGCTGCTTTGGGAGCGGAAGGAATCGGCGCAGACGTGGATATGATCCTTGGAAATGGCTATGCACGCAATCACGCTGCAGTGTCGCTCGATCTCTTGCGTCGCAACCCCACCCTCATGAAGCTTTTCCAAGAAAGATACATCGACTAAACATAATAAAGACAAGATATAAGGAGCAATTATGAGCACGATAAAGATTCGCTCAATTGCCACCGACAAAGAGTGGAATGACTGGCATTGGCAGCTCAAAAACCGCATCACGGATGTGGAAACGCTGCGTAAATATATCAAACTCTTGCCGGAGGAAGAAGCAATATTTGCCAAAGAAGGCTTCTCGTTCCGCATGGCAATCACCCCCTACTACCTCTCTTTGATTGATCCTGAAAACCCTAAGGATCCTGTTCGTATGCAAGCAATTCCGCGCATTCAGGAGAGTGAGATCGGGGTTTCGGACATGGCTGATCCGCTCAGCGAGGATGCAGACGCTCCCGTTCCGGGAATGACGCACCGCTATCCGGATAGGGTTTTGCTGCTCTTAACCGACCAATGCGCAATGTATTGCCGTCATTGCACGCGCAGACGCAAAGCCGGTGAGCACGATGCTCCCATGCCCAGAGAAAACGTGGATCAAGCAATTGAATATATCCGTAATCATCCGGAAATCAGGGACGTTATCCTGTCCGGCGGCGATCCGCTCACCCTCGGTGATGATCGGCTGGATGAGATTCTCGCAAAGCTTAGTGAAATAGATCACTTGGATATAGTTCGCCTCGGCAGCCGTACGCCCGTCGTTCTGCCTATGCGTTTTACGGATTCACTTTTGAACGTAATCAAAAAATATCCTTTTGTGTGGCTGAATACGCATTATAACCATGCGCAGGAGCTCAGCGCTGAAGCAGCCGAAGCTCTTGCTCGCATTGCCGGAGCAGGCGTGCCCATGGGGAATCAAAGCGTTCTCCTCAAAGGGGTTAACGACCATCCTGAGGTCATGAAAGCCTTGGTGCATAAGCTCGTTCGCAACCGCGTTCGTCCTTATTATATCTATCAATGCGACCTCTCGGAAGGGATCACCCATTTCCGCACTCCCGTCTCGCGCGGCATCGAGATCATCGAAGCTCTGCGCGGGCATACCAGCGGGCTCTGCGTTCCCACCTTCGTTGTGGACGCTCCTGGTGGCGGCGGCAAGATTCCGGTCATGCCAAACTATGTGATCTCGCAGATGCCCGGAAGGGTTATCTTACGCAATTATGAAGGCTTTATCACCAGCTATACCGAGCCGGAGTTCGAGCCTCAGAAAGATGAAGATTACACGGGACTCAGCCCCAAAGAAAGGGAAAGCTGTGAAGGCGTCATGAGCTTGCTCAAGGGACGTCGCGTGTCCATCGGGCCGGCTGAAACAAGGCGGAATAAGCGTCGTAAAGATTAATCATATAGTTCGATAGAGATAATATGAAAAAGTTGATTCCCATCGGGGTGGACAAAATCTTTGCCCTGGTGGGAATCAGCAAAAATTCGGGGAAAACCAGCGTATTAAACGCTATTTTGCAGGATTTTCCGCAATATCGCTGGGCTGTTTTGAGCACGGGGATCGATGGGGAAGAGCTGGATGCGCTGTTCAAAACGCCGAAACCGCAGGTAAGTCTTGCCGCGGGAAGCCTTTTCGTGTGCGATGAGGAGTCCCTCAAAGGCGGGGGTAGCGGAATCAGGCTGCTCGGACGTTTTGAGGATGTGGGCAGAATCCTCTATATTGCATGCGCAGAGCGAGATATCAAGGTTCGCATCACGGGGCCGGCAAGCGTGAGATCGCAGCGCAAGATTATCCGTATCCTGCAAAAAGAGGGGGCGGAGAAGGTCTTGGTGGACGGTGCGTTAGACAGGAAATCCATAGCTCTTGATGAGGGGATAGATGCGCTGATTCTCTGTATTGGTGCGAGTTTTGGGGCTCTGCCCAGTATCAAAGAAGAGATACGGCGGCTTGTTATTATGCGGGATATTCCGCTTTTTGAGGGGTCATATTATCTCAGGAGACGTTTTGCAGGTTCTGATGAGCTTTTGAAGTGTCTCAAAGGCCGCTGGTTTCAGACGGGAATTAAGAGCGTTTTGGGAGATGAAGATGGCTTGCAAGAGCTATTTGCGCAGGGCGTGGAAAGTCTCTATCTGCCGACTGCGCTTACGGATGCAGTCTTTGAGAACTATCAAAGTCAATTGCGGCATCTCAAGAGTTTGATCATTCGCCATCCTCAGAATCTGCAGCTTTCACTATCTAATCTAAACAAACTTATGAAAATCACGCGAGTGCGAAGCCTTATACCCTTTAAGATCAAGGCTTTTGCTATCAATAGCACGGCGATCGGGGCGGCTCAGCCGGCGGCGGATGAATATCGCAGTGAGATCAGGAAAAGCTTCCCTGAGCTTGAATTCATCGATATTATGGAGGTCTAAACTGTGAAAGAAAGGGATAAATTGACTTCTTTTGTGGTGAATCTCGGCTTGGGTTCAAACGTTATTCTTGCTGTGCTCAAGACCTTTGTCGGCATCTTTGGACATAGCCCGGGGCTGGTCGCAGACGGGATCAATTCTACTTCGGATGTCATGTATTATGTGGTGGTAAAGTTTTTTATCCATCAGGCAAAAAAGCCGGCGGATGTGGAGCATCCTTATGGACATAGACAGTTGGAACCCATTGCGGCGATTGTGGTTGGGGCATTCATTCTCGCCACGGGACTTGCCATCTTTTGGGATAGTGTGCAGAAGGTCTATGCGCTCTTTTTTAGCTCGGAAATCACGCAGATCGCTTCGCTCTGGGCACTGCTTGCCGCCATCTTTACTTTCCTGCTCAAGATCGGGCTCTATTATTTCACTCGCAAATCGGCAAAAGATACCAAGAATCTCACTCTCAAAGCACTTGCCAGCGATCACCTAAATGACATCATGGCAAGCTTTGCCGTCATCATCGGAATCCTTGCCGGACGCATATTTGGCTGGTTTTGGACTGATCCCATGGCGGGGGCAATTGTGGCGATTTATATCGTGAAAACGGGGATCGAGATCATCGTGGAATCCTCGCGCGAAATCATGGATAGAGTGCCGGATGAGAAGTTTGGGCGTGAGCTCAGGGATATTGCGATGTCCGTCGATGGCGTTCGGAGCGTGGAAGAGATTGGAGTGCATAAGGTTGGGCAACATTATACTTTGAATATAACCATCAGCGTGTCCGGAGATATTTCCATCGATGAAGGACACGATATCTCGCACAAAGTGGAACAACGCTTGCTCGAATCTTTCGACGACGGCATCAATCGCGTCCACATCCATTATCATCCTCATAGAGTGCGTAACATCAATAAAGGAAATGATTTATGAATATCGGAAGACAGGTCTTATTGACAATCATCATCATCACTATGGCGAGCTTTACTTTGGCCTCGCTTTTCTCCCCAAAAAAGGGAAAGGAAGTTGAAGAATTCATGCCTTTGATCGATCCTTGGGAAGTGCAAATCGTGCCTCCTGGCGGGTCGATCTTCTCAGTTTTAAGCAATTTTGAACTGTCCGGCACCGAGATCGGAATGATGGCGTATCGCTTTGGAGACTATATAGATGTGACCACCATCCAGCCGGGAGATACGCTGAAAGTTATCCTCGATGAGAGCCGGGAAAAGATATCTAAGATGATGTTTGTCCAAGAACCTACGGTCAGACACCATTTTGAGGTAGTCGGCGACTCTTTGGCATATTTCAAAGAAGCACTGCCCGTGAAAAGACAAGAGAAAATCTTGGATGGAACTCTGGAAACGACATTGGATGCGGCACTTTTGTCGCTCGGACTCAGTCCTGCTGCTAAACAGAGCATCAACAATGGCTTAGAGGGCGAGATTAGCTTCCAGAGCGATGCCAGAAAAGGGGATAAGTTCCGGGTCTTCTTGGAAGAGCGGATATTTGAGGGTAAACCCTTGCCCGGAGCGAAGATACTCTATGTGAATTATGAGGGGCAAAGAACGGGATTTCATGAGCTTTATCGCTATGAACAAGAGGACGAAAAGTCTGTGCTCAATGGGCTTTATAATAAGGAAGGCAAGAGCAATAATGCCTCCGGCGTGGGCTTTCCGCTTGCCAGTATTCACGTTAGCTCCTCTTTTGGACGTAGGCTTGATCCTTTCACCGGACGCTGGTCAACTCATAACGGGGTGGACTATCGTGCGCGTTCCGGTACGCCGGTCTATGCCGTGGCAAATGGAACCGTCACACAAGCTCGTTATAACGGAGGCTTTGGCAATGAGGTCAGGATCAAACACGCCAGCGGGATGATTACGCAATATGCACACATCTTATCGATGTCGGCAAGAGTGGGACAAACCGTGAAACGTGGGCAGATCATAGGACGCGTGGGTTCAACGGGACGCTCCACGGGTGCACATTTGCACTTCGGGCTCATTAATAACGGGAAGTATATCAATCCCAATCAATTGCGCATGGTCGGCGCAGAGAAGCTCAACGACAAGCAAATGAAAGAGTTTGCTCAGCAAAAAGAGAAGATCAAACTCAGGATGGAAAGGAAGCTTAACCCGCCGGAAGAGCCGGAGCTTGCCGCTAAATCCTGATGCCGTGACCGCGTTTAGAAGAATCATTGCAAAGAAAGATTTAACTTGCCAAGTTTGACAAGGATTATTAATTAGAATGCAAACTATTTTCGGATGGTGGAAATGAAAAGAATATGTATAGTTAGTGCACTAATACTAATGGTGCTTACCGCCCTGTCGGGTGTAGTCCAGACAGACGACGGGAAAGATGTGCTCGCGTATTGGAGCTTTAATGTTGGTGAAATATCTAAAACGCCCGGTGCGAATGGTGAATTGTATGCAGATGAGGGTAGCGGAGAGATACAGTGTACATTTCCTATTAATACTTCAACAATTTATACTGGTACAAGCACGAACTTGGTAGTATCAGGTTATGATGGTGGTCGTGCCCTTGGATTTACAAAACCTAGTGCAAGCGGTTCTTACTTGTTTGAACGAGACATTGAAGTCAAGTTTTCGACAAAATATTATGAAGATATCACTGTTAGCTATGCGGTGTTATTTGGATCAGCAAACACCGGCGACTACATAGAAACAACTACACACACAATACAATACTCTTATAATGGTGGTGTTTACGAAACAATCAATGATCCAATTACGCCTGAGTTAAATAATAGATGGAATCTAAAAGTCTTTAACCTACATGGTATTACAGAAGTAAATGATAATTCAGAGGTTAACATCAAAATAAGTTTGAGCCTTTCGGGTAACCAAGCAAGACAAACTCGTATCGATAACTTCCTCATCACAGGCACGCCTATATATGATTTCATCCCCGATAGAACCGACACTATTGCAAACACCACGATCACTTTTGAAGAGGGTGTGGCAGATAACATCACGAATACAGCGATGATGCCTACCTTGCCTCCAAATGCAGCGGACGGTTCAGAATCTCTTGCCTTGGATTTGAAGGGCGAAGGGCCGTGGCGCATAATCCTTGAGAATGACAAAGAGTATTGTGCTTATAACCATGGCGGTGCTTGGGTTGAGGTGATTAAGTCCGAGGGCAATTCTGAGTCCGATGGCTACTTTGAGATTGAGATACCATCACAGCGCACGGGAAATGAGCTCTTTGTCCTCTTTTCGGACTCCCAGCCCACCCTGCCGGTTGAACTCACTGCTTTCAAGGTCTTTGCATATCCGGGCTTAGCCCCCAAGATAAGCTGGGAAACCGCGAGTGAGACCGCTCTAAACGGCTATTATGTCCTTAGAGGAGAGAGTCCAAACCTCCAATCGGCACAAGTGATAAGCCCGCTCATACATGCACAAAATAGCTCGCTTTATATGCGCTATGAGTTTGAAGACAAGACCGTCGTCTCGGAAGCGAGATATTACTATTGGCTACACATCCTTGAACTCAACCAGATTGACTCCTATGCGGGTCCTATTGCGCTGGAATATTATACCGAAGAAAGCCAGACGCCGGAGCATACTTATGCTATTACAGGGATACGAGATATCTATCCCAACCCATTTAATCCCAGCACCAATATTTCCTTTGAGCTTGCCGATGATAGTGAGGTGGCTTTCAAGATGTATAACCTCAGAGGTGAAGAGGTTCTCGGGCTCGAGAGCAGGCCTTATCCAAAGGGAGTTCATCACATTTATATTGACAGCAAGACGCAAGCCGGCAGAGAGTTACCCGCAGGAGTGTATTTCCTTAAGATGCAAGCAGGCGCCAGTAGCCATATAAGGAAGATAACACTATTGAAATAACAAGTGGATGCAGAGCGCAAAACGCAATGGTTCAAACTGTTGCATGCCCAAGCAGGCAAGACGCATCCGCCAAGACTTATGGAGAAAGAAAGTGAAGAAGAGAGAGATATTAATCGTGCTCATGCTGCTGATGGCAGCGCTTTGGGCAAGTCCCCAAAAGGCGATTCATTCCCGCAAATATATGAACCTGCCATTATCAGGGCTGCAAGAGCCTTCCCGCGCGGACAGCCTCACCGGCTTCGACGTTCAGAAATACACCATCACGCTGGAGATTAGCCAAGACCCAAACCACATCGAAGGCAGCGTGAAAGCGCAGGTTTTGGCTACCGCAGCGCTGAGCCAGATGACATACAATCTGGAGCATCTAACGGTCTCGCAAGTGAAGCTAAACGGTAATGTTTGCAGCTTTGTGCACGAGGACGGCTTGCTATCCATTCCCGTGGTTGCCGCAGCGGGTGAGAGCTTTGAGACCGAGGTCTTTTATGGTGGAACGCCCCAGCTTTCCGGCACTCCATACAACGTTGGTATGTATATGCGCACCAATAGTATATTCACGGTGAGCGATCCCGATGCAGGGCGCTTTTGGTGGCCTTGCTACGACCATCCTTGGGATAAAGCGGTGGTTGATCTCATCATCACAATGCGCTCGGATTGGAAGGTTGCAGCGAACGGACTGCGCGAGAGCATCACGGACAATGGCGACGGCACTTCCACGACCATCTGGCGCGGCGAACACCCGATGACCACCTACTTGGTTTGCATCACCGCCGGCGACTATGTGGAGATCCCGCAGACGGCTTTAGGCGGCGAGCTTCCCATCCTGAACTTTGTCGCTCCACATCAAGAGCAAAACGCGCTCTACGACTTAGGCAGACTGCCTGAAATGATCGACTATTACAGCGGACTCTTTGGAGTGTATCCCTTTGAGAAATATGGCAATGCCACGGTGAACATGAGCACTTTCGGCGCCATGGAACATCAGACCATGACGACTTTGGGCAATTACATCATTGACGGCGTGCGCGGGCATGAGCTGACTGTTGCGCATGAGCTTGTGCACCAATGGTATGGCAATGCTGTGAGCTTCTTAGATTTCTGTGATGTCTGGCTTTCCGAAGCTTTTGCCACCTATGGCGAGATGCTTTGGGTGGATCACACCGAGGGCTGGCAAGCTGCATGTGACTATGTGCAAAGCAGTTATCACAGCTATTATTTGAATTGGGAGAGCGAGAGCAATCCGCCCACGATCTACGACCCGCCCTTCAATCGCTATTTCTATCCCCAATCCTACGAGAAAGCCGCGTCCGTCCTGCACATGCTGCGTCTCAAGCTCGGCGACGACATGTTCTTTGAGCTTTTGCAGAGCTATTTTGAGGAATATAAGCACGGCAACGCCATCACTCCTGAGTTCCAAGCCCTTGCAGAAGGCATATTTGGCGAGAGTTTAGAGCAGTTTTTCCAGCAATGGATATATGGTAGTGGCATCCCGCGCGTTGAGTATTCCGTCTGGCAGCGTCCCAGCGATAATTTTATCAAGATAAAAGCAAAGACCACAAGCACTTCAGCGACTGAGTTCACGGTGGACATTCCCTTCTTGGTGCAGACTGCTGCCGGCAGTGATTCGCTGCTCGTGGTGGCAAGTCCCGAGGGCACAGACAACATCTTTACAGGCATTGGCGAACTGCTGGGACATAGCGCAAACCATAACAACTGGACGCTTTTACGCGGCTTGCAAAGCAAAACGATCACGCTCGACAGAGTGCTTCCCTTGCGCGATGCAGTGATGATTGTTTGGGAAGAAATGGCCGGCGCAAACGCTTATATCGTATTCTTTAAACAAAGCACAGACGAAGAATGGGAGCAGATCTTTGCCTTGGAGAGTCCCTTGACCATAGATTTCTTGGAATGCGGCGTGCAATATGACTTCAAGGTTTGTCCCGTCGATAGCGAAGCCTTTTATGGCATGAGTTCCGAGGTGAAAAGCGGCAGCCCCGTCTCGTTTACGATGAGCGAAAAGCTGCTCGTGGTGGACGAAACTCGCAACGGCAGCGGCAGTAGCTATAGTCCTGATGATCAGCAGATTGACGACTTCTATAGCGAAGTTCTCGGGCAATATATCGGCGACGATTGGGATGTGAGCACGCAAGGCCTGCCGGAACTTGCTGACCTGGCAAACTATAAAATTGTTTTGTGGCACGATGACGACTTCAACCAAAACCAAGGGCACTTGGTGGAAAACGCTTTGGCAGCCTATGTTCAAGGCGGCGGACGGCTGATCTTTTCCGGCTGGGGCAGCGCCACTTATTTCAGCGATTTCTTTTGGGAGAGCGTGAGCGGCGGCGAGATCGAGGTCTTTTTTGACAATTCACCTTGCCTGAGCGCAGTGATCCCCGTCGAAATGCCGGTGCTGGAGATAGATAGCGATAAACTGGCGACGATCTGGCAGGACAAGCTCCCCAAGATCACCACCTTTGACGGCGACTTTGAGACGCTGTATCTCGCAGAGATGGACGAGAGCTTTGAGGGTGCAGGACGCCCGCTTGCTTTCAGGAGCAATGACGGCAGACTCGCTTTCATGGGCTTCCCCATGTATTTCATGCAAGCAGAGGGGATTAGCCAGCTTTTGGACACCCTGATCGGGCCCTATTGGACGAGCTGTGAAGACGATATTTGCCCTCCCCCCACCGTTAGTCTGAGCTGCTATCCGAACCCATTTAATCCCAGCACCACGATCAGTTTTGAGCTTCCTAAAGCCGCCGAGATCGAACTGAATCTTTACAACCTCAAAGGTCAGCGGATCAAGCAGCTTTTCCAAGGAAGAAAACAAAGCGGCAAGCACAGCTTTGAGCTGGATTGCGAAGGTCTTTCCAGCGGCATCTATCTGATTAGATTAAAAGGAGATAACTTCAACTTGATACGCAAGATAAGCCTCATCAAATAGAGCGCGCACAACGATTGTTCTTGACTATATAGCGCGATCTATATTTTTTGGGAGAACATAAGATTTTTAAGGCGGACAGCTTGAAAAAAATAATAATGATATTAGTCGTGTTGGCATGCTTCAGCGGCTTATTTGCCCAGAAAGGCCTGTTCAACATAAGATATGGAATGAGCACGGAGGAGGTTGACGAAGTCCTCGCGCGTGCCAGCTTCTATCCGCGTGAGAGCGAAGACAACGCCGTGAAATATTACAGCGATATGACTCTCACAGTTTCGGCTATAATGGTCTTCTTTGAGCCCCAAACAAGCAAGGTTGCGGGCTGGTTTGTGAAATATCTCCCCGATCTCGGCGGGATGAACTACCATCTCATCATCGACCGCATCCAAAACATGCACGGCACCAAGAACCACATGGATGAAGAGACCAATCAATTGATTTGGTTTTTGACCGATGTGCGCACTCTGCACGTGATGTTTGGCCCCGACGGCGGTCTCACGGCGCTTTACTATGATTCACTGTGCCCCGATCTCTTTTCATTTAGCTCTCCATCAGATGCGGAGATGAACGATTAGACTCATCGGAGATCTGGATTTCAAAACAAAAACTGCGGGGCAGATAGGCATTATCTGTCCCTTTTTTTATATAAAGAATAGGTCTAAGCACCGAATATTCCCGCCCCCCAGCAAGGAATATTCAGCACGATGAAAGATGATAAAACACGGATTTGCCATGCGCCGTGAGAGAGGATTAAGCCCCTGCAACACAGCGGATATGGCAGATCACGAAAAGATATAATTATTGCTCTTTAGGAGAGAAAGGTTTGTGAAGCGAAAGAATGCAAAAGGACAAGAGTTTAAGGTTAGCTCCGCCGAGGCTTTCCGCTGGATTCTGAGATATGTAAAGCAAAAGATTGCCGAACAGCTCAAGGTTGTATTGGGAATCATCCTTTACTTGATGCTTTTCCAGGTCTTAGTTTTGGGAACGCCCATCATCGACGCCGGTCTCATCGGGCTCGGCATCGTGATGGTTGTGCTCGGTCTCACCCTCTTTTTGGAGGGCTTACTTTTGGGAATCATGCCCATGGGCGAGGAAGTGGGCATACAGCTGCCGCAAAAGGCGAAATCCCGAACAATCTTGATTGTAGCCCTGCTCTTGGGAGTTGCGGCGACCTTTGCCGAGCCCGCCCTCGGAGTGCTCAAAACTGCCGGAAGCAGCGTCCAAGCCTGGCGCGCACCGCTTTTATATCTGATTTTGAACAAGCATTCAGCACTTTTGATCACTGCCATCGCCATCGGCGTGGGAATCTCCATGGTGCTCAGCATGATTCGCTTCATTAAAGGCTGGTCGCTCAAGCCTTTCCTTTATGTGGTTGTCCCCACGATGATGGCGCTTTCCATAGCCAGTCTTTTCCATCCCAATTTACGCAATCTCTTAGGCTTAGCCTGGGATAGCGGCAGCGTCACCACCGGTCCCGTCACAGTTCCCTTAGTCCTCGCGCTCGGCATAGGTTTCAGCCACATCGCCTCGCAGGGTTCTGACGACAATGACGGCGGCTTTGGCGTGGCGACTCTGGCATCCTTAGTTCCCATGATAATCGTGATTTCCATGGGCTTTATGCTCTCTTTTCAGGTGCCCGTTCCCATGAGCGATATTGACTTCTTTTCTCCTGAAAACCCCAAGAGTGAATACGTCTTTCGCGATAAGACCGAGATGACGGATTATGCCATAGCAAATGCCTCTTTGCCCGCACAGCTCGTGCTTTTCGACAACGACATGCCCCGGCTTTTGGACTATGTTCGCGAAATCTCGCAAGACGAAAGCCGCATGCACGAAGTTTTTGGCTCGAAATCCAAGTTCCAACAGTGGGTCTATTGCTATGGAAACGATGAATTTAAGGATGAATTTGCCTATATGATTACAGAGGAGGCGGATTCTGGCAAGAACGGCAGCGTAGCAGGATTCAATTTTTGGGGCTATCTCTGGCGCAATTTCCTCAGTGCAATTCAAGCGATTGTCCCGCTCTCCATCTTCCTTTTGGCATTGCTCTATTTCGTTCTGCGAGAAAAGCTTCGCAAGGCAGACGAGATATTTTTTGGGCTGACAATTGCCGTGATCGGCATGACTCTTTTTGGCGGCGGAATTGAACTTGGCTTGGCGAAAATGGGCGACCAAGTGGGCTCGAATATCCCCGTTTCCTTTATGGAGATGGAAGTTCCGGGCGGACAGCGCACCATCCAAGGCTTTGACGAAGACATGGTCTATCAATCACTTACCCCCACGGGCGACAAAGAAGAGTTTTTCTTCCTAAATGAAGATGGGAAAACAACGACAATCTCCTATGACAAAGAGAATTATGACCTAAATCAAGGCATCTATCGCTATACTCCCAAACGCGGGCCCCTCTTTGGCAAAGGAAGAATCACCCTTCTCGGCATCATCGTCGTCATGATCTTTGCCTTCATCATGGGCTATAGCGCAACCCTTGCCGAACCCGCTCTCAGTGCCATGGGCATCACCGTCGAAGACCTCACCGTCGGCGCATTCAAAAAAAGCATGCTCATCCAAGCAGTTGCGATCGGCGTCGGCGTGGGCATCATGTTAGGAGTTGCGCAAGTGATCTGGCACATCCATATCTTCTATCTTTTAGCACCGATTTACACCCTTCTTTTGTTTGTAACTCATTTCTCCACAGAGGAATATGTCAATATCGGCTGGGATAGTGCGGCGGTGACCACCGGCCCCATCACGGTTCCCTTGGTGCTCTCCATGGGACTGGGCATCGGCGGACAGGTGGGGGCAATAGAGGGCTTTGGCATCGTCTCCTTAGCTTCTTGCTGCACAATCGTTTCCGTGCTCAGCATGGGGCTCTATGTGAACCTAAAACGCAAGCGACTTTTGAACGTGATGCCCGAATCACACAGCGATTTTGAAGCGGAGGATGTAGCAGCATGAAATATAGCAAAGTCAGCATGATTGTCAGCCGCGAGATCGGCAAGTCCATCGCCGAAGAGCTTGTCGCCTTTGGCATCCGTCATCATTTCAATGAGATAGGTAGGTCTTCCATCCTCGATCGGAACAAGAGTTTTTCCTCATTCTTCAGCAAGCCGGCATTGATCAGCTATCCCGTGGACATCCTGAGTTTCTTTTTGCAAGAAGATGAGGATCGCGCCGTATTGGGCTATTTTGCAAAGAAATATGACCTTCGCAGCCCCGGCAAAGGGAGCATCTTCAGCCAAGATGTCGAAATCTTGAATGTGCATGAAGATTATAAGCCAAAACAGGAGCTGAGCTTCAAGCATAACGGTGATGAAAGCAGCCTTTTTAGCAATCTCACCGGCATCGTGTGCGTGGTTCAGCGCGGCGAAGGCGATAAAGTGGCGAGAATTTCGCTAAACTATGGCACCAGCGTTCCGGCTACCACATACGGCGAAGGCTCCGGCGTGCGCGATAAACTCGGACTTCTGCGCATCACCCTGCCCGCCGAAAAAGAGCTGATCAATCTCGTGCTCAGCCGCCACGACGCCGATGCAGTCATGGAACTCTATATCAGCGAGGCAAAACTCGATGAACCCGGACGCGGAATCGCCTATTCTTTCCCCATCAAACATGGCATCATCAATACCAAAATATCGCGCAGTCAGACCGATTCTGCGGCGAGCGTAGAGCAGATGGTGTCTGCCATCGACTCGCTCAAAGGCGGCATGGAATGGCGTAAATCCAGCCTGGAACGCGAGAGCTTTAAGAGGAGGGAATTTCTCTATGACCTCGTGGGACTCAACCTCATCTGTGAGGAAGGACACGGCACGGGGCTCGTGGAGGCGGCGATGAGTAGCGGCGCACCGGGCGCAACCATCTGTAAAATCCGCTATACAAACCTCGATGGCGAGATGGAAATCCACCGCAGCATGAAGGAACTCTGCAAGATGATCGTGCCGGAAAGCCAAGTGCCGGATATCTGTGAGGCATTAGAGAAAACGGGGTGTTTTGAGAACGAAGCGAAGGCTTTGCTCTATAGCTTGCCTGTGCAGAAGGCATTTACATATCGGGCAAAGCGTTACTGATCTTTTCCAGTCAGGGGTCTCCTATGCCTTCCTTACTGGGTTCTGGTGATGATATGGTCATGATGTGGTCATGGGCATGAGCATATCATAAGCGGACGATGAGCGTAATGATATAGGGAAGCAAGGGTTTAGGCTTGGTGTTGGAATTTTGAGGGGGAGGGTGAGAATAATTGGGTTTTTAGTCCACGAATTAACACGAATTAGTACGAATTAGTACGAATTAGCACGAATTATCACGAATTGAGATTGAGCTTTGGGGCGAAACTTTAGCAATCATAAGATTTTAGGGGTGTGTTAATAATCAGTTTCTGAGATGAAATATGCCAAAGAAAAACAAGGCTCCACATATCGGGAGCCTTGCGTTTGATAATTTATTATCTGTTGTTTATTTCATTAAGATCATCTTGCGGGAATCTTGATAAGACCCGGCTTGCAAGCGATAGAGATAGACTCCGCTGCTGAGGTCTTTGCCTAAAGAATCCTTGCCATCGAAAACAATATGGTGAACTCCATCTGCTTGAGAATCGTTTACCAAAGTGCGCACAATTTGTCCTTTCAGGTTTATAATATCCAAACGCACGGAGGAGGGGTCTTTCAGTTCATAACAGATGGTGGTGGAAGGATTGAAGGGGTTGGGATATGCGTAGCGAAGTTCGGTGACAGACGGCAAATCAGGGGTATCTGGGGAATTGTCGATTTTGATCGTGACGGGCAGTGGACCGAAGAATTCACTGGAAGTATAGCCAACTGCTTCCAGCCAATAGTAATAGACACCATCTGCAACATCTGTGTCCATAAACTTATAGATGTGGGCGATAGAGCTATTGGTCGCATTGATCAAAGCGGGTGAGATGATGAGGGCATCAGCAAGTTTGTTGCTCATGCTACGGAAAATGCGATAGCCGGACATCTGGGTCTCGGTTTCGGTTCTCCAGATCAGCTCAACTTGATTGACTTGATCGTTGTATGTGGCGTTGAACATGCTGAGCTCTACGGGTAGAGTGGGATTATCACCTGCACCTAAAGCAAATTCGAAATCTGTGTCTTTAGTGCCAAGATTAACCGTTATGGGATAATTGGTAAAGGGCCCTGCTATGGCTTGCCATTCTCCGCCTTGTACATAGGCAAACCACTCTGCACTTGTACTGAAGCTGAGGGTGGCAACACCGGTGCCAACCAAGTTCCAGGCAGCGTGAACGGTAGGGATAAAACTGGCATTGGGGAAAGGAGTCGGAGCAAAGCCAGTGGTTTCATCGGCGCCTTCGAAGTCATCGCCTGTGATGGTGACAGTGGCAATTTCTTGATCGGCAGAGTCTTTGAGAAGTGCTTCTATACCCGGCATAATGTCATGTGCGGGGGGTGTCGCTGCTTGGGTTAAAGTTAATTGAAGGTTGGGGCGACCTTTTTGAGTTCGCATTACCCAGTCATTAGTATCAATATTGACAACTGATTTGAACATTACATTATAATTCGTTACTGTCGTTGAAGTAAACTTTAAGGCTCCCCAAAGGTTAAGACCAGAGTAATCTTCACAATAAATCTCAATACTGCTTACGCCATCATACTCGAATGGGGTATCTAATTCGATGGTGTTCCACCCGGTAGAGCTATAGGTGATACTACCAGTAAAAACTGGTTGGAAATCATCCTTATAGGTGGCACTTATTGTTTCGTTACCATAGGCAGTTCTATAGTTTTCAGAAGTGGTATGTCGCATATAAATATTCTGATTTTCTAAAGTATTGGCATTTGCTTGGCTAACATCATATCCAATCTTAGTGATGCTCCCTGCACCAAGGGCAGTTAGCTCATCAGCAGTATAAATGCTTCCGACTATACTATTAGCCGCATCAGTCAAAAGATGTGACATATTAATGTTTGCTGTCCCAGTCCCAATAGTGTGAGTAGTCTGCGCAAAAGCAAAGCTCATTAGTAGCAAAGGTAATATTAGCAGAATAACTCGTTTCATGTTTTCTCCTCGATTTCTCTTTTTTTCTTATTCAATGGTTTTGTATGAGCGATGCAGAGCAAAGCTCAGGAGATTATGATACGGTCTTCAGCGCAAAATGATTAACGTATATATAAGACCAGTATATATATGCCGCAAAAGTTGTAAAGGAAAATCTTGCATTTTATACGATTTTATCGTATTATTATGAATATAAATAGCCGTATATGTTAGGCATGCTCTTATGCGGCTCGTTATTGTTATGTAATTCAACCATTTACGCTTATCATGAAACAGTTCGCCAATTTGTGTTTTTCCATGATGACTTGCATAGAAGTTTCAAGCCTGTTCCGGCGGTCACGTCTCCTCCACAGGGCTTCAGTCTTCCTCAAGAGTAACAACCTCAAAAGAAAGTAGTTGACTAAAAAATAAATATAAGTAGCATGGGGCTATCAGTTAAATCAAATATAAAATGCACTTAACGAGGGATCGGCATGATGCCCTAATAGAACCAAAACCAAGGAGTTGGAATTCACCCCAAGCTTTGAGAATAACAAGTAATCAAGCACGAACCAAAAGGAGTAAGAAAATGACAAAGACGAGACTTATCTTGATTTGCATTACCCTTATCGGACTTATGATAGCCAGTGGGCTTTTTGCCGAGGATGTCATAAGGGTCATTCGCAAGGATGGCAGCTACGTTGACTTTCCTATCAGCGAATTTGACAGCATCAAACACGTCAAATCAGATGCTCCCATTACGAGCAGTCGCCAGCTCAGGTACGGAGACGGAAACGTGTATAACACTGTGCGTATAGGTAATCAGGTGTGGATGGCAGAAAACCTCCGCACAACGAGGTTTATCGATGGCACGCCCATCCCGGAAGTTCAGGATACAAACAC
>DIQS01000060.1:0-465 GCA_002427325.1 Cloacimonetes bacterium UBA5456
GACCAGAACCCAGTAAGGAAGGCAGGGAAACGAGGGAGGAAATTTGGAGAAAAAAGGGGGGAGAAGGGAGAAATGAAGGTGGGGGTGGGGATATTGTTTGGGGAGAGGATTGGATGTGGGGGAATGGTTCTTTGGGTTTGCATGATATGTCAGGATATTATGACATGAGTAGGCTAAAATTGTGTAAAGCTGACATGTGTTTGCGGTGTGGAATAATATAAATCAAGGGAATCTGGGGTGAATAGAATAAATATTGGGTTTGTAAGATATTGAAATATAGGGGATAAGAATATATGTTGAAAATATATTGAAAAATAATTTGCATTGGCACGTGTCTTGCATGATGATATAGGTAAATACTAAATCAAGTGGTTGGCAACAACCAAAAACATTAAAAATAGGAGACCAATAATGGGAACACAACAAATTCTCTTGATCGTGCTTAGCGTGATCATCGTCGGTGCT
>DIQS01000060.1:607-17859 GCA_002427325.1 Cloacimonetes bacterium UBA5456
CTTAGCGTGATCATCGTCGGTGCTGCAATTGCAGTAGGAATTCAAATGTTTAATAATCAGGCATATAGCGCAAATAAGAGCGCTATCGCCGCTGAAGCTCAAACTTATGCAACTCAAGTTGTACAGTTTTATAAAACCCCTAAATCACAGGGTGGATTGGGTGGCGATTTAGGTACCGGTGGAGAAACCGTAGTAAAGTCTATACACGATTATCTCGGCTGGGAAACAGAAGCTGATGCGCCTGGAGCTACATCAGAAAGTGGCGCATTTACTGTGACAAGTGCTTCAGCTACAGCGGTTATAATCACAGGAAAAGGAAATGCTGTCAGAAATGGTAAGAATCCTCAAGTTGTAACCACTGTGACTTTTCCAGCTGGAACGATTACAGCTGTTCTAAGTGATGTTGGCGACGAAGAAGATGACGGTTAATTAACCAAGCAATAAATCAACATAAACAGGGGCCACACCAGCCCCTGTTTTTATAACTAAACAAACCACCAGAAAATTCTAAAAGGTAAGACTCAAATGGGAACCCAGCAAATATTACTCATAGTCTTGGCGGTCATCGTAGTAGCTATCGCTACGGGTATTGGATTAAATACTTTCCACAGCTATGCCTACGGAGCCAATCGAAGTGCCCTTGCTGCAGATGCCCAGCTTTATGCCACGTGGGTTTTGCAATATTACAGAACCTCAAAGGATCAGGGAGGTTTGGGTGAGAGCTTCGCTGATATAGATGCTGAGGATATAAATCAATTTTTGGGTGGAGAGAGGGAAAGATTTCGTACCGATAACGGTGAATTTAGTGCAGTGATTCCGCAAGGAGACAGCACGCAGGTATTGCTAATCGGGATAGGTTCTGCCAGCCGTAACGGCAAATCCCCCAAGGTGGAAACCAGCATAGATCTCAAGTCGGGGATGATTCGTAGCCGGGTGAGCGACATAGATTCTTGAGTGTTGTTGACAAATTTCCACATTCAAGAGTAAAAGCCAAAAATAAATCATTTTTCTTCTTGACAGATACGAGCTATACGTAAAATTAGCAACAGATGGATTTCCTCTTTTGCAAAATATTGCAGGGAATCAATCGCTAAAGAGTATTAATATAAAGTTAGATAAATAAAATTTGAAACACTTAATAGGCGGTTTAAGCCTGAAATGTTTGTTCTAAAATAAGGAGAACGAAGATAATGGGAACACAACAGATACTTTTGATCGTACTTAGCGTGATCATCGTCGGTGCTGCCATCGGCGTTGGAATTGAGATGTTTAATGCTCAATCATATAGTGCTAATAAGTCTGCGATTGCCGCGGACGCGCAGCTCTATGGTACGATGGTTATCCAGTATTACAAGACTCCCACCTCTTTAGGTGGAGCCGGCCATAACTTTTCTCGCGGTGGCAAGAGTGCCAATCCTGCTGCGGACATTGGTTCGTTTATGGGTTGGGGTTTGGATGATGGTGTCTATGACAATGGTCCCGAGGTGGTTGAAAACGAAAACGGTAAATTTACTGTATCTATGGCAGACGATAAGACCGTTCTCATCACATCCGTCGGTAACGAAGTCAGAAGCGGGAAAAGAGCCCAGGTCGTCACCACCATCACACTTCCGGAAGGAAAGATCACAGCCGTGCTTTCAGACGTACCAGCCGAAGACGATATTCTTTCCTCATTGGCTATTGATTAAGCGAATTTGACGCTGTTAAAAACTTGAGGCTGCCTTGTGCAGCCTTTTTTTGATCTTGGATCGGGCAGCAGGTACTATAAAAAACAAGCCAAGATTCGGCAATGTCCACGCCTCTTTTTCCTCCACCATCATCCCACATTTGCACTCTGACGAAAAAGTCTTCTTTCTTGCGCATTTCCATAGCATTGTGGCGCAAAACCCACATAAGAGGGCAAAATACAGCTTAATCAGATAAAGCGTAATTCCTTTTTGATTCAGTTAGTTAGAGCTGATAATCAATATTTTTCAAATACATGTTTTCCTTCCTAAGCAGTTGATTTATAGCAAATAGCGAAATACGCTAAAAAGAAATAGTGCTTTTCTTCATAAAACACATAAATAATGCTTGACTAATAATCTTAAGCCTTTAAAATGCCGCTAAGATGAATAGAACATAAAAGGAAGAAATCGATGGCGAGAGAATATCGTTTTAAAGGTGTGAACCCAGAAGGCCGACCCGCTCAGGGAACCTTCATGGCGAACAGCAAGAAAGATGCCAAGGAACAGCTTTCCAAGATCAGTCTTCGCTATAAGTTGAAGATTCAGACTTTCGAGGCTAAGAAAGACTGGCTCTATACGGTTAAACTGCCAAACAAAAAGAAGATAGACGGGCGTCAATCTGCCTATACCAAAGAAGAAGTTGCCGCCGCGCTCACTCGCATGGGTCACAAGGATTTCACTATCTCCCCCGTTTTGTTTGATATCCCTTCCAAGCCTGCCTTTGCCGACGTGATGATGTTTATCAAGCTTTCTGCCACCATGCTGCGGGACAAAATGAGCTTTGGCAAGATTCTTGAGATGCTTGCAGAAGAGCAACCCAATCGTGGTTTCCGCGAAGCTCTTTTACAGATTGAGAGCCAATTGCGTGGCGGGGCTGAGGGGCGTGAGGTCTTCGGCAGGTTCTCCCATATCTTCGGCAAGTTCCCGTCCTATATGCTTGGTTTGGCCACCCGAAGCGGTAATATGGCAGAAATCTTTGAAGCCACTGCGATCTTTATGGAGCGCGATATGGAGATCAAGAAAAACGTGAAAAAAGCCTTAGTCACGCCCATGTTCGCTCTTGCCGCCACAATCGGTGCGGTGGTCTATTATGTCATCGCGATCTTTCCTGCCACGGCGGAGCTCTTTTTGAGATATGATATGCCGCTGCCTCCGCTCACCGATAAGACCTTGCAAGCGAGCTATTGGCTTAGTTCATATTGGTGGATATTACTCTTGATTGTGGTTATCCCCGTTGTAATCATCTGGCAGTGGTGGAGCACTCCCAAGGGCAGGATTTGGAAAGACCAGCATTTGGTGAAACTCCCGGTCATCGGGCATTTGTTGCATAAGTCTGCCATTGAAATCTATTTCAGAGTGTTCAGCATCATTTATGGCGGTGCTGCGGATAATATTGAGACGATCCGCACTGCGGCGGAAGCATGCCGAAATGCCTGGATGGAGGATAGGATCAAGCGCATTACCATCCCGCTGATGTTGAAAGACGGCGTGGGCTTGGTGGAAGCGATGGCGGCATCGGAAGTATTTACGAAAACCGCTCTCACGCGTATTCGCACTGGACAGGAGACGGGAACGATTCTCCAGTCTGCGCAACAGATATCAACCTTTTATGAAGCCGAAACGACTTACAAGATGAATAACCTCGTGGAATATATCCAAACCATCGTGGGTCTCGTGGTTGCGCTTGCGATCACTTTCTTGACTTTCGTTTCTGCTGAGATTGCTACGGTTTCACCACCTGCATATTAAGCTGAGAGGAGATTGATGCTAACGAATAAATTTGCTCAATATCTGGTAGGTCACCATATCTTAGATGAAGAGATCATGCAGAAGGCATTGGTCAAGATGGAAGAATATGGCGGCAGCTCTGCAAGTGCGCTGGCAAGAGTTTTGGAGATTGAATTTGCAGTTCCTCATGACACCGTCTATGAGGCGCTTTCGGTTTATTATGCCTTCCCTACTCTCAAAAAGAGCATAGAGGAGATTCCGGCCGCTCAGATGGATGCTGCCAAACAGCTTTTGGAACAAATCCGTTCGGATGCGGGTGATGACTTCAAGAAAAAGCTTATCTTCCACAAAATATTGCCCTTTGGTTTTCAAAAAAGCTCGCGGGACGTCTTGCGCGTGATCAGTAGCGATCCCACAAATACGGTGATCCAAGAGATCACCTCGCGCACTCGCTTTCGCAAGTTAGAGGTATTTTGGGCTCCGATCAAGACTATTAGTGAGATCATAGAAAAGATTTCGCCGGAAAAGAATGAGTTCTTACAGCTCTTGGAAGAAGCAGGCGATGTGATCCAAGATATTGTTGAAGACGAGCCTACCATAGACGAACAGGCACTCGATGAAGAGATCAATAAGAGTCTCTTGGTCAATCTCTTTGAAGGCGCGCTGATCGAGGCTGTGAGAAAGGACGCATCGGATATTCATATCATTCCTAATGGTAAATCCGCAGTTGATACATATTTCAGAATTGATGGCAAGTTGCAGCTTTGGCTGAGACAAGAAAACACCGCTCCTGAGGCCTTGGCGGCGGTGGTGAAAGACCGTTCTACGGGAGTTGACCGCTTTGAGCGCGATACTGCTCAGGATGGATTTGCCCAAAGATTGGTTGATGGGCATCTCATCCGCTATCGTATCTCGATTTTGCCCATTGTATCCCAAGAATTTGAACGCCGCTTTGAGAGCGTTGTGATCAGGGTTATCGACGATAGGAAGGTGATCACAGACTTCCGCAAGCTGGGTTTTCAAGAGCAAGCTGAGAAAGAATTCCTCAAATCTATCAATACTTCAAAGGGAATCGTGATCGTGACAGGCCCCACGGGAAGCGGTAAATCTACCACGCTTATTGCTGCTTTGCACCACGTGATCAGCCCGGATGTGAACGTGCTCACTTGCGAAGACCCCGTGGAATATGTGATTCACGGTGCGCGGCAGCTCAAGATCGGGCATAAGATGGATTTTGAGCAGGCAATCCGCTCTATTTTGCGTCATGACCCCGATATCGTGATGGTGGGTGAGATTCGTGATAAGATCACCGCCGACACCGCTGTGAAGCTGGCAAATACGGGACACCTCACTTTCAGCACGCTGCATACAAACGACGCTCCTTCGGCGATTACGAGATTGTATAAGATGGGGATTGAGACCTTCCTTTTGGCATATTCCATCAATATCATCATCGCTCAGAGATTGGTGCGCAAGCTCTGCGTTCACTGCCGTAAGCCCATTGAAAAAGAGCATTGGGCAGCAGCGCTGCAAATCGGGCTCTCACAAGAGGAGCTCGAAAGCGGAACTATCTATCAAGCAAACGGTTGTCCCAGATGTCATAACGGTTATAAAGGCAGAATTAACGTTGCCGAAGCTCTGTATTTCTATCCCGAAATCAAACAAGAAATCATCAATAGCGTGAACGAGATTGATGAGGAACGCATCCGCGCTATTGCTGAAGAGAAAGGCATGCTTTCCATGAGAGATAGCGGCGTGGAAAGAATGCGCGAAGGGCTCACCGACCTATCGGAAGTGCTATTCGTGACGGCGGAGGAATAAGATCATGCACATGATGGAAATGGTTTTGGCTCTCTTTGCGACGGTGCTTTTCACCACGCTCTCACTGAGCTATAATCAGGCGATCTGGACGCAGGCGGACTATCTGAATAATGCGACCACCGTTGTGCAGGCTTCGCAGATCTGTCATAGCATCTTGGACGAGGTGGATGCCAAGCTGTTTTCCGGTCAGGTGAGATTCAACCAGATCAGATCATTGTATAATTTCACCAGTAAAACGGATTATCCCTTCATTTCAACGCAGTATAACGTCAAAAGAGAAGCCGTCTTTTGTGATAAATATGGAAAAACCACGAAGATTGAATATGACTATGATCTGGAGCAAGACGTGGAAGTGCCCATTGACAATAGCTTGTATATCTTGATGACCGTCACAGTGAGCGGTCCCAGCTATCTCAAATATCCATATTCCATGACGCGTATCGTCACGGAGACCTTTGTGAGGTGAGATCATGGGAGTGATGTTAGACGTTATTGGCGGGATCATCATTGGCGGAACTCTTCTGCTCATGGTGATGACCTTCCAGCTCCAATTGCAGGAAAACGCTTCACGACTCTATTATACGGGCTCGATGATCTCGCACATGGACGAAGTGGCAGGGATCATCAATCATGTCTTTTCCATGGTGGGAATAGGCTATGGCAAGGATCAAGCCACCGAAAACGAGACCGTTTGCATGGTGGCAACAGAGAATACGATAAAGTTTAGAACCTTTTGGGACTATGAAAAAGACGATATATCCGATACCGCCCACACTGTGGAGTTAGTATTGCGAGATGCTGAAGACGACTGGGGAAGAGTTCTCAATGTGATTCAAGACGGTGTGATCATCTTTCCCATGGGACACATATTGCACATCGAAGATATGAAGCTTAGATATTATAATAAAGATGATGCTATCACAACAAATAGAAAAGATATAATGAGTGCGGAGGTTTTGCTCACCTTCCGGCGTGAATCGCCCTGGAGACCGGATCAACCGCTTCGTTCAAACCTTCAAATGAAATGCTATTTCATGAATAGGTATTTGCAACTCGGAGCCTAAAGGAGAGAGATATGGGACGCGCAATGCTGATATTCGTTGTTCTGATGACGACTGTCTTTGGGTCTGTGCTTATGTCTGTGTATAGAAACATAGGCGGAGTGCCTGAAGTGCTCATCAAAAACCAGTTGCAAAAAGAAGCTGAGGGCGTGAGTGACTTTGTCCTGCGAGATGCAGTCCGAGGAGCAAATTCCAAAGATTTCCTGGAAACAATGATGGATATGATGGGCAGCGAATCGGGACATGAAATGTCGTTCACCATGTATTACGGAGTGCCGGAGGGAAGCCAAACTTTGGTGCAGCCGGCATGGAAGATAGGTAATTGCGAGGTGGAGAAGATCACCTATACCTATCACATGAACGAAGATAACTATAAGGTGCAAACGAGGATACGTGCAGCAATGCAGGGCATAGAGGTTTTCCGCGAAGCTGAGATGGCGTTCAGCTATCCCATGACAGTACTCGGCAAGGTGGAGCCCAATATAGTCTATCTTGAGTTTGAACAAGTCCTACTCTTCCCTTGGCTTAGAGACCTTCTATGGAGACTTTTTGGTATAGAAAAGCCAAACTTCCCCGATTCTTCTCCCAATAACTATGGCGGGGAATTCTTCGGGTTTTCATTCTGGAGTCCCACAGGCAATGACAACACCAAGATGGATGATGAGATGGACTCTTGGGAAGGCAACTATAGTAAACGATTTTTAAAACTGAATGGATATGATCATAGGGTGGAAGTTAATAGAAAGCCACTGGCAGATCAAGGGGAAGGTTTCAAAGACCTCGATACCAATCATGCCTTCACCTTGCTCACTTTTGCCAAGATCGATAAAGACGGAAGAAACTCGGCTTCAGGTTTCTTGGGTCTTATTGGCAAAACGCCGGACGTGCGCGATAGACAGGGCACTTTGCTCTGGATTCCCTCTGATCCAAAGAATGCAAGCCTGCATACAAAGCCTGCTGCTGCAATATGGTTTGAGACTATAACCAAAGGAAACGCCAAAGGTAAGCTTCACTTCACAGTTACACAGGATACGCTAATCAGCGGTCAATATAATACCATTGATCTCTCAGTTGATCACACGCTTACTGCACCTGTTTGGAAACGAAGCGGAAACTTCCTCTTTGGCTATTCATATACGATTAACGATGCGCATAACACACATCCTTGGAATTCTTATGCGCTCACCTATGAGATCAAGAATAATAAAGCATGGGTGCTTGGTTATGTGAATGGTGTCAAGGTTGGTGAAAAGAGTAGTAACTATCCGGTTCGAGCCTATCCCAGCGAATATGGCATGACCCTGGGTGCGCGTGATATCAGAAAAGCCAATGGCGATAAATTTGCCAATGATGCCCCTGAGCGCAAGCAGCTCTTCGGCATCATGGACCAAAGCGGCATGAATGACGAAGCTTTCACGCCCACGGATGTGGGTCTCTGGCACGAACAAGTAATGAAATCCACACTCATGCACTATATAAGAGATTAAAACAATGAATAAAACAGCGGAAGGAACAAAATGACTTTTATGACGATGAATATGCTTGCAGTCGCAGTAGAAGGAGGATATGCTCCTTGGATACTGACAATTGTTCTGGCTTTCATTGCCATGATCTTGGTGCTCTATTATGGGCACTTGACCAGGGCACAAAATCGTGAGATGGAAGGTCTGCGTGAACAGCTCAAAGAGTTGCGTTCCCAGCTTTCCCATCTCAAGGAACTGGATAAGTTGATTCCTGGTCTGATAAAGATTGCTCACCTTGATCACGATATTAACACACCTCTTTGCGTGGTTACCATGTCTTTAGGACGCGCAAAGGAACTGGCAAAAACAAACAACGATGAATCATTAATGACCAATGTGGAGGACATCCTCGAAGCTGTCCGTGATATTGGTGAGATGATGAAAGCGGTGCGAGTCTTAAAAACCAGCCCGCTTATCCCATATAATGATAAGGTTAATAAGTAGGTATTTAACATGAGTACACAGAAAATTCTTGTAGTGGATGACGAACAAAACATTCGGGATATATTGCAGACATTTTTGCAGGATATGGGCTATAACGTAGCTTCAGCGACCGATGGTTTTGATGCATTGGATAAGATTGGAAAGGAGGGTTTTGACCTCTATATCATAGACATCTATATGCCTCGGATGAGTGGACTCGAGCTGATTGCGCGTCTCAAAGAGGTGCAACCGAAAGCGGTGATCATCGTGATGACCGGCTATTCCGGGTTGGACGTAGATTTCAGGAGCATTCGCCAATCTGCGTTCATGTATCTCTCGAAGCCGATTCAGCCTGATGAGCTTTTGCGCGCGGTTGAGGCAGGACTTGCCCAAAGCATCAAAGTCAATCAGATGAAGATTGAAACACCCGAGCCGGAGCCGGTTCCGGGAATTAGTCCCGATGTTGAAAAGAGCCTACAGCACTATCTCTTGCGCGGTTTTTCTGCAGAACAGACCACGAGGCTACTCGGTTATGGAGTGTTAAGAGAATATTCTCGCGGCTCAAATATCCCTTCCGACAAAGAAGAGGGCTCAATTCTCTTTATTGAAAGAGGGAGAGTTGGTGTATTCTTTCAGGACGTGCAGATAGAAAGCCTCAAAGAAGGAGATATCTGGGGAGAAGAATCCTTCGTGGCTCCCAAGGCAAGCTTTGCCAGTTTACATGCTCAA
Organism: Cloacimonetes bacterium UBA5456; assembly: GCA_002427325.1. Lineage (GTDB taxonomy): Bacteria > Cloacimonadota > Cloacimonadia > Cloacimonadales > Cloacimonadaceae > UBA5456. The sequence goes on from DIQS01000060.1 coordinate 9,620, forward strand.
GAAGATAGCATCGTTCGTCATTTCAGCCGTAAACAACTGATAGAGTTCTTATCAACTGTCGATAAGAACGTGATAGACAACTTTATGTTGAACTTAATGCTATGCATGCACCTCAAGCACAGGCGCTGCGTCGCCCAACTGGTGAATGCACGTAAAGACTTAAACCCAGACCAAAAGGAATGATACAGTAATAATGAAACTTAGCTTTAGTCGCGCACTCAGCTTGGAAATCCCGGCTAACTACCTGGGAGTGGAGAGTTGTGAGATCATTAGCCAATGGCTGATGCACCACCAAGAACGGGAAACCGAAGCCCGGGAAGAATTGCGGAAAGTTCTGATCCGTGCCCGTGAGTTGGAGGCCTCCGACGTAGATCTTGGTGCTCCGGGTTGCGATGGCAAGATGTGGATGAGAATCTATGGAAGAAAGAAGCCGATGGAAGAGTTTGGCGAATATTCATTAATTGATACAAATGCCATCATCCTCAGTTGGCTTTCACTCAATCAGAGACAACGTCTTTTTATGCAAAAGAGCATAGACTTCCCCTTGGCAATTGATATTGACGGCAAAGAAGTGCGCTTCCGCGGGACTGCCTTCTTCGACCGAAATGCACTGGGTGCAAACTTCAGAAGAATCAACGACACTCTGTTTACCATCGAAGAACTCGGCATCCCTGAGATGGTTGCAAACAGGATGAATCTCCGCTATGAAAAAACGGGATTGATCTTGGTGACGGGGATCACCGGCAGCGGGAAATCTACTACTCTCAATGCGATTATAGACATGAACAACAAAGAAAACGAAGCCCATATTGTCTCTATCGATTCACCGATAGAATATGTGCACGAATCAAAGAAGTGTTTGGTGCGCCATCGAGAGGTTGGCGTGGACGTGCTCAGCTTTGAGCACGGAGCGATCGAAGCATTAAGACAAGACCCCGATATCATCGTCGTCGGTGAGATGCGCGAACCCCAGACCATTGCCACAGTCTTAGAAATCACCGACAGCGGACACAAAGCTTTTACAACGCTGCACACCTCTTCTGCATTAGATAGTGTGCACCGCATCGTAGCAGAGTTCCCTCCGGATTCTCAGGAGCGGGTTCGCAATCGCCTTGCCGATGTTTTGCGGGTTTGCATGAGCCAAAAGCTCGTTCCCACGCTTGACGGCAAACTCACCATCGCCAAGGAGCTTCTCTCCGTTGATAGCAGCGTTCAAGCCGCTATTCGCAACAAAAACATCGGCGAGATCTATCAGATGATGATTGAAGGCAAGAAGATGGGAATGATAACCATGGAACAAGATCTTAAGTGCCTTTTTCAAAGAGGAATAATCAGCCAAGATACGGCTATGAACTATGCAAACAATAAAAGACGGATGAAGCAATTGCTCTCCGTCTTATAAAGGATATCTAAGGATGAACCTATGAAGAAAAACCCGAAAGAGGCTTTTGGCATTGTTCAGGATGGGCGCACGATCCGCATTGTGCACCTGAGCAGGGACGGCGCCGACACCTATTTGATGGGTATGGATACCATCGTTTTGGAAAAGGATTGGTATAAGGGCGAAGATGCTTCTGCCTCCGACACCGATTCAGATTTCCTCCCGTCAGACCCGATGTTTTTGAACATGGACAACCTCGATGAAGGCTCGGACTCAGGATTTGATCTCAACGGGGGCGGCGCATCCGACATGGATTTCAGCATAGATATGGGTAATGGAGTCGGGATGGATACGCCAAATTCCAAGGCTGCACCGGAGTCTGAGAACGGAAGTGGTGAGCTTCAACCCGAACCGATCAAGGTCAACCCCTTGAATATAATGCTTTCCAAATTCCCCTTAGGACAAGGTGTCATTTCCGTGAACATCCACCAACATCGCATCGAAAAAGATGAAGTGGGAAAGATCAAGAAGTCTGAGATCAAACGTTTTCGCAGAAACATGCTCAACACTGCTCAAAGAAAGGCGGGAGATTGGCAAAGCTGTGTGATGGAAACCCCGGAAGGGATGCAACACTGGCTGCACACAGGCCCAAATCTGCTTCTTGATGAAGTCATTAAATATGGCAAAGATGTAAATACAAAGCTATATTTCCAATTTGCCGATGCAAACGAGATCATTCTCAAGAATTACTTTCTTTATATGACGGGAGCGCAACCCGGGCTGAATCTCTTCATCTATCTCGGGGTGGACTATCGCAAGATATTTGTCTTTGAAGATGGCAAATGGATGGCGACCTTGCCTTTGCAGATTCCCCAAGAAGAGCCCGATATTGATGTGGCTTATTCAAAGCTGGCACTTGCTTTGGATAACGCTGAATTGGGTGAGCCGCAGGGAATGTGGTTCGCCGGTGATTGGGCAAGCACAAAGCTTCGCGATTATGTTGAAGAACAAGGTATTGCCAAGGAAGTGTCACTCTTGAAATATCCATATCTCAGTATGGGAAATGCAGACCTTACCTTCACCGAAGAAGACATGGCACAATATGCCCTGCCGCTTTCAGTGGCCTGCAAAGCGCTGAGTTATGGACGTCAGGACTTCTGTTTCTGCAACTTCCTGCCTGATAAGATTGTCGATGGACAAAAGGAATTGCGCGTTGTTTGGCATGGATTCATCGTGCTTTCGCTGATTTTTGTCTTGGTGACCTATAGCACCATGCAAGACCTTAACAAGAAGAAGAGCTTGCGTAAGATCAATCAAGAATTAAAAGTGCTAAACTATTCATTGAACATGCTCAGAGCGCAGAATGCGACGGTTGAACAGATTAGTAACGAGATTGCAAAATATAAACAAATCACCAGCAATGTGGTGGGAAAACTCGAGGATAAAAACCGCTGGACAGAGCTGTTTAACCTGCTCAATGCCAGTTTTGATGCCCATCCCGAAAGCTGGCTGGAAAACTTAAGAAGAAACGGCGATAAAATCAGTATTAGCGGAACCACAACCAGAAGAGAGAACGTGAGCAGGATTGCGGCGCGATTGCCTGCGAGTAAGATTAGCAGCGTGAATATCAGTGAGCTCAGAGGCAAGGTAATTTGGAACTTCGCTATCGAGATGGAAATGCCCGTGGTGGATTGGGAAGAGCTCATAGCTGCAGAGTTTGTGCCGCCTCCTGTCGAAAGCAAAAGCACTGAAGGCACAGGAACGCATCGCTATTATCGCCCGCAACAGACCACTGTTTCAGCAGATAAAAACGGAGTTAGCGTAAGTGAGAAAATCACTGCGACGAGCTATCGCTATGGAATGTTGCCACCCATCAGTTCAGAGCTCACCCCCGGTCCCTCAAATGGAGATATCAACATCGACGAGGAAACTCATGAGCTATATCTGAAGTTTATCAGAGCGATAAATAAAGGTAATATGCTGGAATATCAGTTCCTCGGCCATGTGATGATCGAAAAATATGAGGGAACTCGTCTCGCCTCGCTGATTCGTTGGTGGGTCTCATATCGCCTATATTTGGACGGACAATATCAAGCCTCCAGACAGAGCCTCAAACAGAATCTTAAACCTGGCGACCAATATTATGCACACAGCATTTTGATGGATGCTCGCATCAGCTTTGCATTGGCAGAAACAAACTTCATGGGCAAATATCAAGCCCTGTTGGGAGGATATGCCCGAAGCTCTGCGGCCACACAAGCAAACTTGGACCTTAAAATAATCCAAGAGGAGCTGAAAAGATGACTAACTCCGCCAGAAATACTCTCGTCCTCGTCGTGCTACTTATTCTCAGCGGCATATATTCCAGCATCACTTTGAGTAATTCGGAAAAGAAACTCAGAGAAGGTCAGTCCAAGCTCAAAGAAGTTAAAGAGAATGTCGTGGTGCTAAACAGGAAGATCGCAAACCGCGAGATACTCGAAGAAGAGTATGAGATGCAGCAAGCCGTTGCAGGCTCGCAATTTAAGATTATTATGGACGACGATTCTTCCATTATCAGCTACGACTATCTCTTAAGAGTGTTAAATTGGTTAAACAAAGACCTTTATTACGATTTTGGATTGAGTAACAAGGCCGAAAATGACTACAATGAATATGTGATCTCAGGCGCCGCTTCCTATATGGACTTGGTGAAGTTCACTCGTCTTTTGGAATATCAGCGAGCACTCATTACCATTGAAGACCTTTCGATAAACAGCCAAAGCGCCGGCGTCGATTCCGTGGGCTTTTCCATGATATTTAGAACCTATGCAAGCGAAGATGGATTCCCCGTTTCGGCGATTAGTTATAACACTATGAAGAAAGCGGTTCATGAATATGATCTCTTTCGCCCTCGCTATCTCAGAGATGCATATCAGGGCATGGGAGTTGATAGCCGCTTGCTTGATCTTGATAGCGCAAAATTGATCGCTATCAGCGAAGACAGGGCTTTTATTCGCGATGAAGCAGGGATCATACGCATGCTCAAAAAGGGTGATAAAATCCTCTATGGTCATCTTCAAAAGGTGGACTCTCGCGATGGTTTTGCACTGTTTCTCATCAATAAATATGGTTTTGAAGAAAACCTGATACTATATTTGGAATGATTAAAAATTGAGGTTTATGATGTATAAAAAAGAACTATTATTGTGGGTTGTGAGCATAATCTTTTGCTCCGTGCTCTTTGCGCAACAAGTCGGTGAGCTGAACAACCAAAAAGTGAGCTTGAACAGCAATACGCATGTGAACACCGCCGTTCAGATATTGGAACACTTCAGCATGGCTGAGACCGGTAAGAAGGTGATCAACATGTCGAGCTTCAACAGCAATATCAACGTTCAGATATCCGACATCCATTGGCGCACGGCCTTAGATTTGATCGTGTTGAGAAACAAACTCTTACTCGAGGAAGGTGCAGGCTATTTTGCCATTAAAGACCTTGTTCAAGAGGTGGGTGAAGAGACCAGCCAAGAACTCATCGAAAAGCTTAACCTCCAAAAGGATGCACTGTCAAAGCAGATTCGCATCAGAGCCGTTGCAGTCTTGGCGGATAGAAGCTATGTCAGAAACCTCGGCGTGGATTGGTCAACAGTCGCAAACGGTAAGGTTTCCGTGAATGCCGGATTTGCCGGAGCAAGCCAATTTGTCTCTCCGCTAACTCTAAGCGCGTCAGGAACAACCAATATAGGCAAATATACCGTGGATATAAACACGGTCATAAACGCCATCGAGAGCGACAGCAAAGGCAGCATTCTTGCAGAGCCTACCATCCTCGTCTCCAGCGGCAAGACCGGACACATCCAAGTGGGTCAGGATATCTCTATTAAAACTGCCGACGAAGCGGGAAACACCATGGATACATTCTTCTCCACGGGTATCATCTTGGATGTCACGCCTACTTTGGTGGAAGTGGATGGCGAAGACCTCATCATCCTCAATCTCTCGATAGAGCGCTCAAGCGGACAGCCTTCGGCGGTATCCACAATCATCACTAAGAGCACATCTTCCACCGAACTTGTGCTCTATGATGGCGAAGAAACCGTGATCGCCGGACTCTTTGATACAGACGAAGTTAAGACACGCTCGGGAATACCCATCCTCAAAGATTTGCCTTGGTGGGTCTTTGGGATCCGCTATCTCACGGGATATGACAGCTATGAAAAGAAGGAGCGCGAGTTCATCATCACCCTCAAAGCTGAGGTGGTGGACACCGCTCTCAAAAGAGCGCGTCAAGACCGCCTGAGTAAGATAGAAGACTAAGGTAGCGCTATGCGCCTCTCAACCCGGCTGCTGATACTTTTCATAGTAATAGCCTTAGTTTTCGGCGCCTTCTTTTATATGTTTTATTATATAAAACAAGAGGAGATGCGCCTCTATCGGGAAAGTGATCTATCTCAACGCAAAGAGACTATCGAAGCAGTTCTAAGGGCACATGAATCCTCGCAGATGGAATTTACAAGCTATCATGCGCGACGTAGCCAACTGAGGAGTTTTATCTATTCGGCGGGCACGGATATCAGCGAAAGTCCCATCAGCGACGCCAGCGAAACCTTTGCCTATTCACTATTTCAAGTATATGATCACGCCGGCAGAAAACTCTATAGCTACACCCAAGAATATGCGCCGGGTTTCGCCGAATTTGATCTCAGTCAAAACGTTTTGGAGAGCCTCGCCGGAAAAGAAACGCTGGATTATCACGCCATATTCAACCAAGATATCCTCTATTGCACAGCAAGCGTGATCACTTCGGGCTATGGCAAAAACATAGGCTATTTGCTCACGGCAAATAAGCTGGATAATAACTATGCAAAGAAGCTTGCCGACGAGCTCAGACAGCAAGTGCGGATCAGCATTGAGCTCATCGATTGCGAACATCAACAAGATGATCATCATCATAGCTGCATCAGTATCCCGCTCAAAGATAGCTTTGGCAAGTCTGTTGCATGGATGAGTTTCAGCAGTTCAAACCCCTTTCTCCGCAAGCTCAAGAATCTTGCAATCCTCATCATCTTTGGAACCATGGGCTTTGTCTTTGTCTTTTTGCTCATGCAGTTTTTCCTCATCCAACAGTGGATCAGCACGCCGCTGACATATATCTCGCAATCCTTGCGCCAATCAAACCCCGCCATCATCGGCAAACTGACCCATTCCAAGAATGAATTTGGGGATATTGCAAAACTCATCGAGAGCTTTTTCGCCCAAAAAGATGAGCTCGTTTTAGAGATTGAGGAAAGACTCAAAACCGAGAAAAAGCTCAGAGAGATGGAAGAGCAAACCCGCAAGATATTAACAACTTCGCCGGAATCCATTGTCGTCACCAATCCCATCGGCAACATCATCACTTTAAATGAAGAAGCCCTGCGGCTGATGAATTGGGAAAGCGAGGAAAAGATTGTCTTCGACGAAGTGAGCTATAACCACAAAGTCTATCCGCCCGATATTGCCCTCTTTAACAAGTTCTTGGAGCATCTCAATCTCAATGGCATTGTGCGCAACTGGGAGATTCGCCTGCAAAGAGAAGACGGTAGCCATTTCCCTGCCTTGATCAGCGCTTCCATCGTCTATGAAAAAGAAGAGCAACCCTCAAAACTCATCTTTATTGCGCGTGATCTTAGCGAAAGAAAGGAGCTGGAAGCAAGGCTCAGACAAAGCCAAAAGATGGAGTCGATCGGCACTCTTGCAGGGGGCATCGCACACGATTTTAATAATATCATCACCATCATCGCCGGATATATCACGCTCAGCATAGGCAAATCCGGCGAGAGTAGCACTGTTCAAAACAATCTCAACGAAGCGCTCAAAGCCTGTCTCAGAGCCAAAAACATCATTAGCAAGATACTCACCTTCAGCCATCAAAGCGAGCTGAATATCAGTCCTATCAATGTTGCTGAGGTACTCAAAGAAACCATTCCGATGATACGCACCCTTTTGCCAGCAAAGATCGATATCAAGAGTGAAATCAGCAGTGATCGCTATGTTCTCGCCGATAGCACAGACCTGCAACAAGTTATCCTCAATCTCGCAACCAATGCCTCCCACGCCATGCGTCCTGACGGCGGGACTCTGTATATTTCCTTGCAAGAAGTGGAAGGTTTTGAGCTCATCGGCATGAATCATGATGTCGATTTTGAGCATCTTTATCTGAATCTCACTGTGTCGGATACGGGTTGCGGCATCTCCCCTGAGGATCAATCGCGCATCTTCGATCCCTATTTTAGCACCAAGGAAACCGGTGAAGGAACGGGCTTGGGACTCTCCATCGTGCATGGCATCATCACAGGATATCAGGGCATCATCGGTGTCCAAAGCCAATTGGGAGAAGGAACAAGCTTCGATATCTATCTGCCTGCATTGGAGCATGTTCAAGTGCCTGAGTCCAAGCCAAAAGAGCTGGAAATTGGTTTCGTTCCCGCGCGCATCATGCTTGTGGACGACGAGCCTGCGCTAACGGATATCTTTTGCGATGCGCTCACAGAAGCGGGCTATGAAGTGCACTGTTTCACCGATTCCACGATCGCAATGGAACAATTTGCCATCAAAAATGCTGAATATGAGCTCCTGATTGCTGATATCAATATGCCCCGCTTGGATGGCATCCATCTTGCCACCGGCATCAAAGCGATGAAGAATATCCCCGTGCTTCTATATACCGGTTTTTTGGATAAAAAGATGAGAGATCGAATCAAATCTACCGGTATCGGCTATACGCTGACCAAGCCGGTCTTGCCTGATGAAATGGTGCAGCAGGTGCGTAAGATGCTCTGGGAACATCGCTGATTTTGCCTTTTTTCTGCTCGTTTTCCACTGCTTCCTTACTGGG
>DIQS01000060.1:18076-32521 GCA_002427325.1 Cloacimonetes bacterium UBA5456
ATCACCATGAGCATATCATAAGCGTATAACGAGCAGATATCATAAGGGAAGCACCGCTTAAAAGCCTCATGTCTATGAAGCTGGATAGCTTAGTCTTTCTTGCCGAATTTGTTTCTGAGCCCCAAAACTCCGCCCATGGAGAATGCGAGAGCTTTCCTGAGGGATACGCTGTGCTTTTCTCTCACCATTATTAAGGGGATGATTGCTGCCCATCTCATGAATGCGCCGACGAGAAAAGTGATTTGTTCGGGCGCAAGCAGCTTCTTTCCGATGGTCATGGCGGGAGGATAAAAGATGCCGCTTCCGAGAGTTGAGATCATCATAAAAGTGCCGGTGATCGCTGCATACATCCCGCTGTAGCCTTGTTCCGAACCCTTGGGAGCGATGGAAAGCACGAAGTTTGTGGTGACAATTCCGCTGCCCGCCCACATGAATCCTGAGCCCAAGGCTTCCAGCCAGAGTAGGTGATAGCTACCCGGACTCACAAAGAGCCAGAGCAAGGGGTTGATTCCGCCCAAAAGGACACAAATCTTCATCGCTGTTTTGTTGCCAAATTTGTCGATGAATCTGCCCCAAAAGCTGAAGGAGAGCAGCGAAGCACCCATGTGTAGTGTGCTATATATCTGCACGTCAAAGAGTCCCATTTCGAGGTTTCTAAGCATGAATGGAGTCCAAAAGGGGCTTCCCACACCGGTTGCAAAAAACCACCATGAACCGAAGACTAAAAGCAGGCGGAAGTTCTTGTCTTTGAAGGGTTCACGATAGAGACTTTTCAAGCTTTGTTCGGGGAGTTTGCGCGTGCGCTCCGGTTGTAGGCTTAATATCCAGAGCCCAAATACTCCTAAAAGTGAGGCAAAAATGAAGATAAAAGCGAGAAACATCCCTTGATTTTGAGGAATAAAGAAGTTCTGGGCTTTGAGCATGGAGATATATTTCACGCCGCGTTCGGCAGATTCAAAGAGGTCAACATGATAGCTGAGAACATAGCTAAAGACGAGCCCGATAATGAGATGTATCTGATTGCGTTTGGAGAAAAACCGCCCTCGGATACGCACGGGAATCATGTCGCTGATCCATGCAATCCAGATGTTCCCGCCGGTTGATTGCAATCCTGCGCTCACAAATAAGAGGCTGAGCGCAAACCAGATACCCTTTTGATTGGAAGGAAATAAGAGCGCGAGTCCGAGGAAGACGGTGAGCATGCGCCCCAGTGCAGTGATCCAAATGCAAGGCCATTTGCGGCGTTCAAAGCGGTGAGAAAAAGCCAGCCCAAGAGGTTGCCAGAGTCCGGAAAGCTGTCCTAATGCAGACAAAAAGCTGAATTGCAGGGGGCTTGCCTGCAAGATCACCATAAATTTGGTGATGAATGAGCTGCCGATCAGAGCGAGATTTCCATAGATTTGGGCGAAGGAACCCTCGATGATGGAGACTTTATAGAGCTTACGGATCTTGTGTTTCCGTCGCGCTTCTTTCATTGATTTCCTCTTGGACGATATATTTAGAGCCTATATAATTTACAGGCTTTTTATGTCCATAAGATTCAGTGAGATTTTATCGAAAAGGGGTGTTATTTCAGAGTTTTCCCCACTTGATTGATGATTCCATCGAGGAAGAGATTGCCGGTTTCTTCGATATCAAAAGGCTTGCTGCCTATATATTTATCCCATTGGCTGAGGATGTAGTCGTGGCTCACCACGCGATAGACTTGCTCCGGCACGATCTCCTTTCCGGCGATAGTGAGTATCTCGCCCGGAACGAGCCAGCCGGGGATGTTCAAGGTCATAATATCATGAGGTTTATCGATCAAGAGCTGTCTGTTAAGCTCTTCTGCATCAGTGATATCCCTGCCATAGAGGTTGAAGCAGACCACAGTGTTTCCAAAGGGGATATATTCATGAAGTTCGCGCAGACTGATCTCGCCGGCAAGCAAGTTTTTGCGCAAGCCGCCATTGTTTATCATCGCAAGTTGTGCGCTGGGATATTCCTCATTGATTGCATTTGCGATCCAGCTCGTGCCTTTGGTGAGGGCAAACTTATTCACCTCAAAATCAAAAGGCAGGATTCCCGCGGGTTTGCTCATCTCTCGCTCCATCTCGCCTATGACCTGATGCAAGAAGTCTTTAAGCTCACTTTCGTAATCTTCAGGAGCTTGAGTAAGCGGGATCAAACGGCTCTCATATTTCACGATCTTGCCACGCTTGATTTTCAGATCGATCTCGCCTAAATATCTCAGATGACTGCCGGCAGAGGCGATATAGATGTTGTTAATATTCACGGGACTATCGATTGCGGTGTGTGAATGTCCGCCAATGATCATGTCCACACCTTCAGGAATCTGAGTGGCAAGCAGACTATCTGCCTTCCAGCCGTTGTGGGTGAGCAATACAACTATGTCACTCTCGGCGCGCAACTTAGGCAGGAATCTTTCAAGTGCTTCGAGATAGGGGAGAATGGTGAGCGGCTCCACGTTTTCGGGCTTCACACGCAGGGGGAGATTATCGACGGTCAGCCCCAAAACTCCGATCTTTGTCTTGCCTCTTTTGAATACCTTATAAGCTTCTGTGCCAAAGCTTTCCCCCTCTTCTGTGAGCAGGTTTGCGCTCAGCACGGGGAACGCTGAATCTTGCACCAAAGCTTCGGCATGTTCATAGCTGATGTCAAATTCGTGATTGCCCAAGGTGCTGGCGTCAAGATCAAGTCGGTCAAAGACTTCGAGGATGGCGCCACCCCTTAATCCTTGATATTCTAAGGAGGAGAAAATGGAGCCCGTCTGCATATCGCCGGCGTCGAGATAGAGATGTTTGTCGGTGCGGCTACGCTCTTGATCTAAGTGATATTCGAGCGCGAGATAGCCGCCAATCCCGTCATAGTGCGGTTCATAGGCTGCATGGCTGTCATTGGTGTGCAAGATTCTCAGGTTTTGCGAGCAAGCAAAGAGGAATATTGAGATCAGGGTGATGAAAAATAATCGGGCTTTCATGGCTAACTCCCCATCTTGATCGTGATGGCTTCGAGGTCTTGCGGAGTGTCCACGCCAATGCCTTGATAATTGGTTTCCACCATGCGAATCTTGATCCCGTTTTCGAGTGCGCGGAGCTGTTCGAGCTTTTCAATATTCTCATAATAACCCAGCGGGAGGGCTACGAATTCTTGCAGCAAATCATGATGAAAAGCATAGACTCCAACATGGCGGAAGTAGCGCATACGTGAGTCGTTATCCCTATTAAAAGGGATGAGGCTTCGCGAAAAATACATGGCGTTTGAGAGCTTATCTACCACCACTTTCACCACGTTTGGGTTGTGATAATCCGCCTTATTCAGGAGCTGGGTCATCAAGCTCGCCATCTTCACTTCGGGGTCTTCAAATGCCTTACAAAGTGCCTCTAACGCCGTGCTTTCGATCAAAGGTTCATCTCCTTGAACATTGACGATAAGTCCTGTAAGTTCAAGCTCTTTAGCCGCTACGGCACATCTGTCCGTTCCACTGGGAAGGCTTGGGTCTGTGAGCACAATCTTTGCCTCAAAACCTTCAGCCGCCTGCCTGATTCTCTCGTCGTCCGTGGCGATAAACACCTCGTCAAAGAGTGCTGATTCCACCACCTTTTCATATACATGACGGATGATGGGCTTGCCAAAAAGTGTGGCTAAAGCCTTGCCGGGGAAGCGAGTCGAGCCATAACGTGCGGGGATGATTGCATATCGTTTCATTGCCTTATTCCTTCTCAAAAACTATTTATCTTCATTTTGTTTATAATGCTTTTTCAGCCAGATCATCAGGGCGGAGCTATCGGTGTAATTCACTCCGGGGATGCGCATTGCTTGGGCGATATTTAAGGGACGGATCAGTGAGAGTTTATCACGCGCTTCCCATGCCAAACTCTCTATTTTATAATAATCTATGTCCGGCGGGATGCGGAAGTTTTCAGCCTTGCGAAACCTTTCGAGTTCATCATACATGCGCTCCAAATAACCGGAATATTTGATCTCAAGCTCCACTTGTTCTTGGATCTCTTTCGTGAAATCCTCTTGAATCTTGTAGCCATATTTAACCAAGTCTGCAATCTTGTTTTCAGGGCGTTTGAGCAAGCGAGCAAACTTCTGCGGTTCTTTGAGATCGGGATGTTTCGAACTATTGTTTTCAAAGAGGAAAGCGGTCTCACGCGACTTGATTTCGAGCATCTTTTGAAAGGCTTGCCAACGTGTGTCTGACACCAGTCCCAACTTGTATCCTAAGGGCATAAGCCTTTGATCGGCATTATCTTGGCGAAGCAAGAGGCGATATTCAGCGCGGGAGGTGAACATGCGATAGGGCTCATTTGTGCCACAGCTCACCAGATCGTCAATGAGCACCCCGATATATGCCTCGCTGCGTGAGAGCACGAGCGGTTCCTTACTCTCCAGCGCAAAGACGGCATTGATCCCAGCCATAAGTCCTTGTGCTGCAGCTTCTTCATATCCCGATGTGCCATTGATCTGCCCCGCCAAATAGAGCCCGGGAATCTTCTTAGTCTCGAGACTGGGCAAAATCTCGGAAGGGTCAACGTAATCATATTCAATTGCATAGGCATAGCGCATGATGCGCGCCTTTTCGAGTCCGGGGATGCTGCGCAAAATCTCTTCTTGGATGTGGGCAGGAAGACTGGTCGAGACTCCATTCACATAGCCTTCCGTGGTAGAAAGGCTCTCCGGTTCGATCACCACTTGATGGGTCTCTCTTTCGGGGAATTTGACGATCTTATCCTCGATTGAGGGGCAATATCTGGGACCAATTCCCTCGATCACTCCGCCATAAAGCGCTGAAGCATGCAGATTTGACTCGATGATGTGGTGAGTCTGTGGCGTGGTTCGAGTCATATAGCAAGAAACTCTATTCACCAGCGGGATATTGCGATAAAAAGAAAAGCCGGAAGGATCTTCGTCGCCGGGCTGGGCTTCCAGGAGGTCATAATTTAGACTATTTAGGTCCACTCGCGGCGGGGTTCCCGTCTTAAATCTTAGTATCTTAAACCCTGATTCTGCAAGAGATAGAGAGAGTTTGTCTGCAGAAGGTTCGCCGCTGCGTCCGCCCTTGTAGCTGATCTTGCCGATGTGTATGAGTCCGCCGAGAAATGTTCCGCCGGCGATGATAATCTTCTGCGCAAAATAGTCTTTTCCGATTGAGCTACGACAGCCTGCAAGCTTGCCACCCTCAAAGATAAGTTCGGTGATTTCAGCTTCGATGAGCCGGAGATTTGATTGAGTTTCAACCGCTTGGCGCATGAGAGAACTATATATTGCACGGTCGTTTTGTGCGCGAGGAGCCCAAACTGCGGGACCTTTACTGCGATTGAGCATGCGAAAATGAATACCGCTGAGATCGGCGATTTTTCCCATCTCGCCGCCCATGGCATCGATCTCGCGAGCAAGATGCCCTTTGGCAGGTCCGCCCAAAGAAGGATTGCAGCTAAGCCGCGCAACAGCCTCCAATTTAAGCGTAAAAAGAGCGGTATTTGCGCCCATCCGCGCTGCCGCCAATGCCGCTTCGACTCCGGCGTGCCCTGCCCCGATTACGATGATGTCAAAGCGACTCTGCATGGGATATTCCCGTTGCTATAGGCGTCACAATCTGCTGTCGATAAATTCGGCGATCTTTTCAATGCCGGTGTTTTTCAAAGAAGAAACGGCAAATATTTGAGTCTCTCCCAAGCCAAGTTCTTTCGCCAAGTCCTGCAAAACTTTCTTTTGTTTGGTCTTGGGAATCTTGTCTGCCTTGGTGGCGATCACACAGTGGTCGATCTCTCGTATGCGCAGCATGTCCAACATCATAATGTCTTTAGGATCAGCACCATGGCGCATATCAACGAGCACGAAAATGCTCCGCAGTTGCGGTCTTTGCTCAAAATAGCGATTCACCATCACGCGCCATTTCTCCTGCTCCTTTTGGCTCACTTGTGCATATCCATAGCCGGGGAGGTCGGTGAATTGGATGAAGCCGCTATCCTCAGTTTTATCGTTTTTATAGCGAACAAGAAAGAAATTGAGCAGTCGTGTCTTGCCGGGCGTGCCGGAGGTTTTCGCCAGTCCTTTACGCTCGGTGAGGAGATTGATCAGTGAAGATTTGCCAACATTACTGCGTCCGGCAAAGGCAAATTCGGGATAGGCAGAAGCGGGATAGTCCGCGGGTTCCACGGCACTTTTGACAAAGAATGATTCAACGATTCTAAACATTGGTATAGATCACGCTACTATTTTCAGATTCATAGATTTCCACCTCTTTGATGATGGCAGGATAGTTCCTAAGCCCGCTTGCCATTTCTTCAAAGATGATGCGAGCGAGGTTTTCGCTGGTGGGATTGGCGCCATTGAGCATGGGCACGTCATTAAGGTATTGGTGATCAAGCTTTGCTAAGACTTCGCCGAGCACTTGTTTGATGATGCCATAATCCAGTGCCATGCCAATCTTATCCAGCTTATCACAAGATATGCCCACGCGAACTTTCCAATTATGTCCGTGCAGGTCGGCACAAGCTCCGTCATATCCGCAAAGCTTGTGAGCAGCAGAAAAGCTATCTGTCACATTGAGTAAATACATATTCTCTCCCTAATTGTTTTACATAAAGAGTTCAAATCCAACGCTTTGAGGAAATTTTGCACATAAGGCCACTGCTTCCTCACAAGCTCTGATCTCAAGATAAAACCAGTCTCTCTCAAGCCAAAATTATGGCAAGCAAAAAAGCAGTTTATCAGGGGAAATTGATTTGGATATTCTTGATTTCGGGATATTTCTCGAGATGCTCGATGATTTCTTCTTTGACGTTATCGCGCCAACTATCAAAGGAAAGCATGTTCAGGTCGATGATGACATTACCATCATCAAAGCCCACATATTTAACCATCTTGAGGTTAACGATATCCTCTCCAACCTGCGGATAGATAATCTTTTTGAGCTCTTCGAGAATGGTTTCTTTGCCGAAATTGGGCACCTCTTTGAGTCCGTGTGCAATCTCATAATTCGAGATGGCGGTCTGAAGCGTATCTGCCGCCAGCACGGAGCAATGAACCTTCACCGGAGGCAATCCGTCCAGTGCTTCCATGGCATCGCGCCAAGTGATATTCTTTGCCTCTTCGAGGCTTTTACCTTTGGCGAGATCGGTGATGATCGACGCCGTTGCTATATTTGAAGCGCAGCCATAGGAGAGAAAACTGACGTCATCGATGACCTTAGTTTCATCATTGATCTTGAGATAGACGGTCACTTGGTCTCCGCAAGAGGGGCTTCCCTCGGTGGCGACTGCATCGGGATTTTCCATCTTTCCCACGTTGCGCGGGTGCATAAAGTGGTCTAATACTTTCTGTGAATACTGCATTTTATTTCTCCTGTGTGTTCAAAGAGTTATATAGAGGGCTGAGTTCACGCAGCTTTTTAGTGATCTCTGCGAGGGTGTCAACCGTGTAATCCAGCTCTTCTTTTGTAATATATTTATTGAGAGTAAACTTCATCGAGCCATGCGATTGCACGTGGTTTTTACCCATGGCGAGCAAGACATAGCTGGGCTTGAGTCCTTGAGATGCGCAGGCAGAGCCCGTTGCCACCGTGATGCCTTTCATATCCAGCATGACAGTGACGGATTCGCCTTCGATATAATCTATGGAAACGTTGATATTATGCGGTGCGCGCCCTTCACCGACGGCGCCATTGAGCTCGATGTGCGGGATCTTTGCTTCCAGTTTCTCTAAGAGATAATCCGAAAGCTCTCTGAGTGTTGCGATCGTAGCGTCTAAATCGGCAAAAGTGATCTCCACCGCCTTGGCAAAGCCAGCCATCAGTGCGATCGAGAGACCGCCGGTTTGCAGATTATCCACCCTTTTCACGCCGTGTATCAATTGCGCAAGCCTGACCCCTTTGCGCACATACAGCGCTCCGATGCCTTGCGGGCCATGAATCTTGTGTGCCGAGATGCTCATGAGGTCAATGCCAAAGTCATCCACTTTCAGATGCATCTTGCCATAAGCCTGCCCTGCATCGACCATGAAATATATCTTTTGCGTGGCAGAATCCAAGATTTCCCTGATCTCTTTGAGCGGCTGAATGGTGCCCACCACGTGATTCACGGCAGTGGTCATAAAGAGGAAGGTATCAGGACGGATGGCATCTTTGAGCTCTTGCAGGTCTATCTTCGCCTGATTATCTGCGCTGAGATATGTCACCTCAACGCCTTGCTTTTCCAGCCAGGCGGCATTGGTGAGAAGATCAGGATAGTCCACCACGCTCACGATGGCATGCCCGCCTTTCACGGCATTGGCGATACCCTTGATGGCGATGTTATTTGCAACTGTCCCGCCGGAGGTGAAGTGGATTTCATCCGGATTTGCACCCAGAGAATCCGCAACGATCTTTGCAAAAGATGCGATATTCTCGCTTGCTTTCTCGCCCGTGCTCACGAAGCTGGCGGGATACCAAAACTGTTGATTAAAATACGGTAGCATTGCGTCCAAGACTTCTTGATCCAGCGGACTGGTGACGCAATTATCCAAGTAGATTGAACCGGGTTTCATTTATCTTTCCTTTCACGGATTCCGAGTATATCTTCCAGAGAAAATGAACTCAGAACCTCAGTTAATTTATTATCGAGCATAGTAAAAAAGGGAGAGAGCGTGCACTCATCGCCCAGACAAAATCTTTGATCTCCCACCTCGCAGCGAGCGTTGTAAGAATCATCTTCCACGGCGTTTACGACATCAAAGAAAGAGACGGCTGAGGCATCTTTAGAAAGCGAATATCCTCCCAAACTTCCCGGCGTGCTTTGCACGATCCCAGAGCTTTTGAGCTGTGAAAGCAGATGCTCCACATACTTTTTGGGCAGGTTTTGAGCATCACAGATCTTCTGTGCCGAGATGTGTCCTTGTTCGGCAATCTCGAGCAGTGCTCTGAGCGCATATTCAATTCGCGTTGATACAGCCATCTTTTTGTCTCCTATTTCTATCTTTTCCAAGCCCGTGCTGCGCTGCTCAATGTGTGGAGCCCGCCGGCATACGAACTTTGACTTTGTCTCTTATTACATAGTAGTTCACTATGCTATTATAGCAAGAGAATTTTATCGGTGTTTTGGGGTATTGTCGAACTGCAAAACTCCCAGTTTACGTTTCCGAATAAATATCCTCTACTATATATAGGGGCCCAAAATCGAAAAAAAAGCCCAAAATGAGCAACTATTTTTTTGACGATCGTGTAACTCATTGCAAAACAATGCTGGAAATATTTTTGAGAAATAGTGAAACGGAAAATGTTATGTAAACTTGTGGCGACTTTGTCGCAGCTACAAGCTACAAGTGACAAGAGTAGAAAGTGGAGCTTTCTCGGTTAACGAGGGCGTTAACCTACCAAGGGAGGAATGCGCCGATGGCGCATGCGGCAACGAGGACGTTCCCCGCCCGGGGAGGGAATGCGTCTGCACACGGGTTTGGCCAGGCAACATCTTGTTGCCTGAGAAAGCTTTGCTTTTTATTCTTTTGAGCGAAGCGAAACCTTCGGCGTCAGCCGGAACACTTGTAGCTTGTAGCTCGTAGCTCGTAGCTTTTTCATTTCAGCTTAATAATCTTCACCGGCCTCTCTTTGAGACCTCCTTTCAGGAAATATATCCCGGCTCCCAGCCTCTTCCCATTTTCATCATGACCGTCCCAGACATAGTCCGAACCAGTTGCAGCAAGAGTTTTCACCTTTTGCCCTTTCAGGTTATAGATACTCAAATCATCAGCTTCCGGCAGTTTGGAGGATGTGATTTTCACACTATCCATAAAGGGATTGGGATAGGCTTTGAAAAGGACAGGGCTTTGCACGAGATCATCAACGGAAACCCTGTGCTCAAGATTCAGGAAGTAGTAGCGATAATGTGGGCTTCCAGAGTCATCTTGCAAAAGCATCCTGAAAACTGCATAGTCAGCATTGCTAAAAGTCCGAGAATCAATTTGAGTATAGCCTTCTATATCAGGCTGCCAAGTGTCACCTTCCGGCCAGTTTGCAAATTCACCCTCTTCAAAATCTGCCAATTGGAAAGTATAAACCCCTTCATCATAATTTGCCAAGAGTAGTTTCCCTTGCAGATTGAAGGCATAATCATAGTTATTCCAGCCGAGCATGATCTCGGGAAGCCCTGTATAGTCTTCCAAGCTGCCGTCTGCCTGCAATTGAGAGAGGAAAAATCTGCGACTTATCGGATTATCATACGTAGAATGGCTATACCAAAAACCAAAGATGGAATTGGCAAGCCTAAATGAAATATTGACATTACTACTCCCGGGATATACAGGATCACTGGTAACCCAAGATTGAGTCTCAAGATTATTATCATTTATATATAACACCCCTGTACTAGTACAATAAGGATAACTGCTCCAGCTCGCAAAGTAAGTATTATCACCGAAAGTATATATTGAACTGATAGCAGCGATATGCTCATAATACATGGTTGAATTCAGCGAACTATCCAAGACCATAATAGGTTGTTCAGGATAGGGTGGGTCTAAATAGTCCAGATCGGGATAGTCGGACTTGCTGATTACGAGGTGTTCTCCCATTTTGGTCACGAAGGGCACAGTTGGGGGATAAGCATCAGGATCAGTGAAATAATCAGGAATAGTATAATAAAGAGAGCTTGCTCCGGTTTCAAAATTCCACTCCCACAGGCAGGATTCCGAGTCATTATTTTTCCCATGGATAAGTATGCTTTCATCCAAGAGAATAAAAGCTGGGCGGATTTCGCTATAAAGAGAATTGAAATCATCAATCGAGGATAAAAGCAGAGTCCAAGCTTGAAGCTGATTTCCCTCATGCTTTAGCAGGACAAGATACTCGTAATTATGAAATAAAAAGAAGTAGGGGCCGCCCTCCGGCGTTGGTCTGTGCAATGCAGAATGATAACGAAAAGAATACCTTGAAGCCGGTAAATCGCTAAAATCATAGAGCAATTGCTCACCCTCTTCTGTGCCGTCTATGTGCAGGCGTTTTACCAAAAACTGCTGTGTATTGGGGGAACTATATTTGTATAGGTTAAGAATGTTGTTGATATCCAGATAGTTGAGAGTGGCAGCGAAATCGCTATCGATAAAGCCAATCTCAGTCAGTTCGGCTTCGATAGCACCGAGGAAAGAGACTGCGAGTAAGATCACCAAGGTGATAATTCTGTGTTTCATTATAAAGCTCCTTCTATCATTTCTTAAAATCGAAAGCTGAGTTGCGCTGTCACGTTTGTGTTTGGGCAGGAAACATCCTCTTGCCTGCCCCAAAAGATAGCAACTTTACTTCAGCTTAATAATCTTCACCGGCCTCTCTTTGAGACCTCCCTTCAGGAAATATATCCCGGCTCCCAGCCTCTTCCCATTCTCATCATGACCGTCCCAGATATAGTCCGAGCCGGTAGCAACAAGAGTTTTCACCTTTTGCCCTTTCAAGTTATAGATACTCAAATCATCAGCTTCCGACAGTTTGGAGGAGCTGATCTGCACACTATCTGTAAAGGGATTTGGATAAGCTTTCAGGCTGGAGGGGCTTTGCACGAGATCATCAACTGAAACTCTGTGCTCAAGATTCAAGAAGTAGTAGCGATTAAACCAGTTCCCGGAGTCATCTTCCAGAACCATACAGAAAACTGCATAGTCGTCGTTACTAAAAGTCCTTGTTTCAGCGGTATTATAATAATAGCCTTCTAAATCAGGCTGCCAAGTATCACCCTCCGGCCAGTTTGCAAATTTACCCCTTTCAAAATCCGCCAATTGGAAAGTGTAAATCCCTTCATCATAACTCGCCAAGAGCAATCTACCCTGCAGATTAAGGGCATATTCATAATTATTTGGCACATCTGCGAGCTGAGGAGGACCTGTATAGTTTCCCAAACTACCGTCTGCCTGCAATTGGTAAAGAATAAATCTGTGCGATGACAGATAACGTTGCGGAGAAGTATCATACCAAATACGCCAAGCACCAAAGATGGAATTGGCAAGCTCAAATGCGATACTGATGGTTAATTCCGAGTAGTCAAAATCAGCAACACTTGTCTTTGTTTCATATTCAAAGCTATTATCATCGATGTAGATCACCCCTGTATCAGAAGTGCCAAGATGGGTGCCCCATCCAGCAAAATAAGTGTTATCATCAAATCTATAACCTGCACCGATGGCGGACATATGCTCATAATATATGTTTGAATTAAGCGAACTATCCAAGACCATAATGGGTTGTTCTTCATGCACTTGAGCAGGATAGTAAGACATGCTGATTACGATATATTCCCCCATTACGGTGACGTAAGGTTGCCTTGAACCGTAGTCC
Source organism: Cloacimonetes bacterium UBA5456 (assembly GCA_002427325.1). GTDB lineage: Bacteria > Cloacimonadota > Cloacimonadia > Cloacimonadales > Cloacimonadaceae > UBA5456. Next base: position 30,381 of record DIQS01000060.1, read on the forward strand.
GTAAAAGAGCCTGGGATGGTGTAATAAAGAGAGCTTGTTTCAGCTTCAAAATCCCATTTCCATAGGCAGTATTCTGAATCATTATCTTTCCCATGGATAAGTATGCTCTCATCCGAAACAATAAAAACCTGAAATACTGTGGTGTAATTCGAGGTATCGTAATTATCCAAAGAGGAGAAAAGCAGATTCTTGGCCTGAAGCTGATTTCCCTCATGCTTGATGAGGACAAGATGTTGCGGATTAGAAAATATAAAAAAGGATTTTCCCTCCGGCGTTCGGCGATGTAATCTTGGATGGCTATAAAAACCATTCCCAGGATCGGAGATGTCGCTAAAATCATAGAGCAACTCATCCTCTTCTGTGCCGTCTATATGCAGGCGTTTTACCAAAAACTGCTGTACATTACTGTGTTTATATCTGTATATATTAAGTATGTTGTTGCTATCCAGATACTCGTGATTGGCACCCAGATAGTTTTCGACATAACCAACCTCGGTCAGCTCGGCATCGATAGCACCGAGGAAAGAGATGGCAAGCAAGATCACCAAGGTGATAATTCTGTGTTTCATTATAAAGCTCCTTCTATCATTTCTTAAAATCGAAAGCTGAGTTGCGCTGTCACGTTTGTGTTTGGGCAGGAAACATCCTCTTGCCTGCCCCAAAAGATAGCAACTTTACTTCAGCTTAATAATCTTCACCGGCCTCTCTTTGAGACCTCCCTTCAGGAAATATATCCCGGCTCCCAGCCTCTTCCCATTTTCATCACAGCCGTCCCAGACATAGTCCGAACCTGTTGCAACAAGAGTTTTCACCTTTTGCCCTTTCAAGTTATAGATACTCAAATCATCAGCTATCGGTTGTTTAGAGGATGTGATTTTCACGCTATCCATAAAGGGATTGGGGTAAGCTTTGAAAAGGGCGGGGCTTTGCACCAAGTCAGAGTTGGAAACCGTCTGCTCTAAGGTCAGGAAATAGTAGCGAAAATCGTAGCTTCCGGGACCATCTCTGAAATGAAACTTGAAAACTATACAGTTATCGTTGTTAAAAGTAGTAGTGCTACGGATTGTATAGTCTTCTAAATCAGGTAGCCAGATGTTACCCTCTGGCCAGTTTGCAAATTCATTTTCTGCCATATCTGCCAGGTGACAAAAGTAAAATCCTTCATCATGTTTAATTAAAAGAAGGTTGCCTTGAAGGTTAAAAGCATAGTCATAATTCTCCCACCAGCTATCAAATCCCTGAAGATCTGTGTAGTTTTGCAATTGTCCATTTGGCTGCATTTGGACGAGGATAAATTTATAATCTTGCTCAATATGCTGATAAACGTTGTGCCAAGCTCCAAAGATAGAATTGTCAAATGCAAGCGAGAAATCATAGCTTATAGCAAGAGCCAACATGTCATCCACTTCCGCCCAAGCATCTACTTCAAAGCTATCTTCATCAATGTAGAGCACACCACTATTAACGGAGTAAGCTCCGTACCAATTGGCATAGAAAGTGTTACTATCAAATTCATAAGTGACTTTGACAGATCCCATATCCACTTGATATATGGTTGAATTAAGTGAGAAGTCCAACACCATAAGAGGTTGCAAACCATAAATAGATTGGGAGTTACGACTTGTGGATATCACGAAATACTCTCCCATTAAGGCTACGTAAGGCAGATCTGAGGGACCATCGGTGAAATCATCCGGAATGGTGTAGAAAAAAGAATTAGTCTCGGCTTCAAAATCCCATTTCCAAAGGCAGGACTCCGAGTCATTATTTTGCCCAAGGATGTAGATGCTTTCATCCACAAGAAAATAATGTGGGGAAATAGTAATGGGAGTAGAATCAAAATCATCCAATGAGGAGTAGAAGAGGATTCGGGATTCCACCTCATCTCCTTCTTGCTTGAGGAGATAGAGCCCATAGGCGTTATAAAATAGAAAGAGGTGAGAATCTCCCTGAGGGATTGCACGAAATAAGTTATAGTTGTGTCGAGTACCGCTTCCCGGATAAGGGATATCGTTGAAATCAAATAGCACCTGCTCTTCATCTTCTGTGCCGTCGGCGTGCAGGCGTTTCACCGAAAAATACTGCGGCTCATCGGCATATGCAGCGGGTATGTATGTATTGTAGATGGCATTTAAAAATGG
>DIQS01000046.1:0-6172 GCA_002427325.1 Cloacimonetes bacterium UBA5456
ACCAGTTTAGATTGCCATTGACAGTATATAGGTTAAGAGTATTGTTGCTATCCAAATAGCTGTATTTGGGTTGAAAATTGCAATCAATATAGGAAAGCTCCGTAAGCTCGGCATCGAGAGCACCGAGGAGAGAGACTGCGAGTAAGATCACCAAGGTGATAATTCTGTGTTTCATGATAAAGCTCCTTTTATTATATCAAGAAAGCTGTTAAGTCTCAAAGGTTGGTGTGAATTCCAACATCATTCTATTAAGTTTTGTACGAATATCGTTGTGCTGTTTGTCATTGACGCCATATCATTTTTCAAATGTAGATCAATAATTACAATATTATCCACCATTGTTTTCATGTCAAGTGCTTTCATTTTTGTTATCCTTAATTCGAGTCTCTATACTATAGTGTCGAAAACGCGAAAATTGAGAAGACGAAACGGCATTTATTTTTGTTTTTCTTAAAGTATTTTTTGTCAGACGATGTGGGAACTCTTGTTAACTGTATATTATACTTATCATTAGATAGATTAATATGAGTGACAATTATTTTGTATATTTTTGTAGATATTTAGGGTCGAAACCCATTTTTGGGGCGGTAAGGTCCCCGCTCAAGCATGCACATGGGTTTGGGCAGGCAACATCTTGTTGCCTGAGAAAGCTTTGCTTTCTATTTTTTGGGGCGGAAACGTCCCCGTTGCCGCAGAAAGCGGAGCTTTTCTTTTTAATAGAACACGGATTGAACGGATTGAACGGATTGAACAGGATTTGCACGGATCAGGTTCGCTTTGCTCACGTTATTTAGATGTGCTTCGCACGATTTTATGGGTTCATGGGCAACAAGATGTTACCCGCCCAAAAACTGTCGCGAACGAAGTGAGCTAAATCCCGCGTAAATCCGTTCAATCCGTTAAATCCACGTTCTATTATTAAGGAAGTTGGCACTCGTCGCAATGAAGACATTCCGACCCCTTCCGCGTCATATTACCCGCCCAAAGAGAGAGGGATGCACTCTGCGCATAGAAGCCGCTCAATCCCCCCTTATCCCCAATTCTGCCAACTTCCTGGAAAGATTCCCCTGCTGCAAGCCCAGCGCCTCCGCCGTTTTGCTGATATTTCCCTCATATTTCTCCAACTGCTCTCTCAAATATCTGCGCTCAAATTCCCTTCTTTTCTCCCTGAATTCTGCAGTTTCCTGCCAAAAATCCACCGCATTCTTTTGCTTTAAATCTTTGACACTCAGCAATCTCTGCAGCTCCTCTGCCGTCGTCTCTTCCTTATCCGTGAGCAGATATATCCTCTCAATGATGTTCCTGAGTTCGCGCACATTGCCGGGGAAGTCATAATCCATGAGCAAAGCTAAGGCATCTTCCGCAAAGTGTTTAGGTTTTTGCGCCAATTCCAATGCCATCTCTTTGGCAAAGTGATCGATGAGCAAGGGAATATCGCTCTTTCTTTGTCTAAGCGGCGGACTGATGATGGGAACCACATTCAGCCGATAGTAGAGGTCTTCACGAAACAGCCCTTCTTCCACCATCTTAGGCAGATTCCTATTCGTTGCAGCGATGATGCGCACATCGATCTTTTTGGTCTGATTTCCGCCCACGCGCTCGAATTCCCCCTCTTGAATCACGCGCAGGATTTTAGCCTGAGCGGCGGGCTCCATATCGCCGATTTCATCGAGGAAAAGCGTGCCCATATCAGCTTCTTCAAGGCGTCCTTTTTTGCGAGCTACCGCTCCCGTAAACGCCCCTTTTTCAAAGCCAAATAGCTCACTTTCTATGAGCTCACGCGGGATTGCGGCACTATTAAACTTCACAAAAGCCTTGTCGTGACGCGCACTGAGCCTATGTATCTGCCGTGCGATCAATTCCTTACCCGTCCCGCTTTCGCCTTGGATAAGGATTTTTGCATTACTGGGCGCCACGCGATTGATGAGCTCATTTAGCTCCTGAATGGGCTCACTCTTACCGATCATCCTCCAGCCGCGCCGACTATCAGCCTCAAAGCGTCGGAGTTTCATGCTGATATCATAAAATTCAATAGCTTTTTTGACCGCAATCTTCACCTTGGGCAAGCTCAGCGGTTTCTCCAAAAAGTCAAAAGCGCCGATCTTGATCGCACGCACGGCATCGCTGATGGAACTATGCCCCGAGATCATGAGAACAGGAACAAAAGGCATGATTTTCTTGATGCGTGTAAGCAGGTCTATCCCATTGCCATCGGGAAGCTTAACATCTAACAAGACAAGGTCTGGGTCCACTTCTTCAAGACAACTTTCCGCCTCCGTAATATTGCCGCAACCTTCCACCTCATAGCCCTCATCTTCGAGAATTCCCGTGAGGCTGATGCGAATGTTTTTTTCATCGTCGATGATGAGGATTTTCATTGATTATTCCCTTCGATGATGAGGGTGAAAGTGCTGCCCTCATTAGGTTTACTCTTCACTCGGATCACTGCGCCATTTGCATCACAGAGTTTTTTAACCAAGGCAAGCCCCAAGCCCGTGCCTTTGCTCTTTCGCGAAAAATATGGCTCGAAGATGCGCGCTAAGTCTTTGTTATGTATGCCCATCCCCTCATCTTCTATGCTGATTACCACATAGCTCCTCTCGCCATAGAGCCGAATCTTGATCTGCCCCTCTTCACCGCTGGCGTCGATGGCATTTTGCAAGATATTCGTGATGATCTGATAGAAATGTGTCTTATCAAAGAGAATATTCATATCGTCCGCGAGATCGAGATTGATGTGATAATTCTGCGAATATGATTTCACAATTTCTTGGATCAAGGTGGCGGGCAAAAGCTCTTCCTTTGCGGGCTGGCTCACTTTTGCATAGTTCGAAAAGTCTTGCGCCAAAAGCCGAAGGTTTTCGATTTCCTGCGAGATGATGGAGATGGATTCCGGCAAGATATCGCAAACCTTCTTAGGATCGCTCTCCATGCGCTCTTCCAACCTTTGCGCAACGAGCTGAATAGGCGTGAGCGGATTTTTGATCTCATGCGCAAGGATTCGCGAGAGGTCTTTCCAAATCATCTCTTTTTCTGCCAAAAGCAAGCGCGTTTGGATGGTTTCCAGTTCCCGCGACATCAGGTTAAAGCTGGCTTTGAGCTCTTTCATATCCGAGATGCCGTTTTCCGGCAGGTGAACGCTGAAATTCCCCTTTCGGATCTGCTCAGTAGCATTTTTTAGTTCGGTTAAAGGCTTGGAGATGCGTAGGATGACAACGATGAAAATGCCCGTAGAAAGCAGGATGATAAGCAGCAAGACCACGGAGCTGACGATGCGCGAGGAGCTGAGTGCCATGCTGAGCCTCGCCTTCGCCGCATCGTGGTTTTTCATGATATTTTCAGCCGCTCTGAGGTCTTTTTCGCTCTTAAAATCCAGTTCGCGCATTTGCGCACTTAGCTCCATCGTATCCAAGATTTTCTGTGAATTCTCGTTATTTTTTTGAAAGACCATGTTCAGAGCCACCAGCCCCCCTATGGATACCACCAAAAAGAGCAGGATGATTCGGGTGCGCATGCCGATGTTTTTCATTATATCTCCATAACTTAGCCGGCTTTGAGAAGTGCCGGAATATCCTCATATAGCTCAAGTTTTGCGCTACGCTTATATTTTTCGATGCTATTAATCTTCAGCCGCGTCTTGATTTTTGGCTTCTTAAAACGCCAAAGTGCCATGAGATCGACCTCTCTATCCGCCTCGTCCAAGCTCATCCTCGGCAACGAGGCTTCAAGTTCCACACTGATCATGCCCCAGGATTCTTGATAGGGGATGCTCAGCTTGACCCTGCCTACTTCACGGATGAGCTCGTCCATCGAGCGCGTGTGAAATTTATTCTCCGTGCTACTCTTTTCGAGGGTATAGACCCCCGATATCGTATCAAAAGACACCTTATGGCTGAGTTTTCGCAGATAAACCTGCTTTCCATGGCTTTTGATGTTCACCTTGAAATTTATAGGGATTTCTGTGCCGGAGGAAAAAAGCACGGGGAAATCATTCTCAAATGCAGAGATAAGCTCCGCATTCAGATATAGATAGCTGGAACTCATAGAGAGATTGAGCTCTTTGAATTCGGGGCTATTGCCTTTGAAGTTCGAGAAAAGCATCATCGAAAAGGCAAGAACCCCGCTGATTACCTGTGCGCCAAGATTTTCAAGCATTCACATAAATCCTTGCCGCCCATCACTGAACGGGGATCACACGCTCGACCACCGGCGCCAGATCAAAGGCAATCCGCAAGATGCCGTTGATATAAGTCACCTTGGGATTGTCTCTATCCAAAGCTGTATCCGGGAAGTATATGCGCCGCACAAACTTACCCGTCTCAATCTCCATATTGTAATAGCTCATACTTCTCTTGGAAGGAAAGCTCCGCTCGCCGCCGATACGCAGATATTCGTCGCTCATCGAGATGGAAATCTCATCCTTCTCCATGCCGGCGAGTTCCACCACGACCACCCACTGACTCTCGGTTTCAAAGACATCACAACGCGGATGCCAAACCTCGTCAATAGCGTCTTCCAGCGCCAAGGGATTGCTCAGAGAATTCACCTCTCCGATCAGCTTTAGCATCTGTCTTTGCAATCCAACCAGATTCGTAAATATTCTCGTTTGCACAAAATCTCCTTCTGTTCTATGTGGTGCGTCACCACTCTGTTCTTTCGCGGAATTTAAAGCTCGTTTCTTCGTTTGCGGGGATTGTAACTGTATAATTGATCGTGCGTTTCACCTCATCTAAGTTATAGCGCAGATCGCTTTTAACGATTTTGGCGTTCGAAGAGAGACCATAGACCACATTGATGCGCTTTTCTTCTTTGGAATTGTTTTTCAGCGTCACCATCATCTCTTTTTCATAGACGCGATTTGAGATGGTTTTGCTCTCGACCGTTGTCGTAATGCCAACGAGGTCAAAGGCTTTGCCTGTATTGATGCGGATTTCTTCATTGCGTCCTGTGTGGTCAATGCTGTCCTCGCCGATGAATTCCATATTATCGTCTTCATCTTGTTTATAGACCTTGATCACGCCTTTGGGAAGCGGCTTGCCCAGCCCTGCATCTTCGATGTTCATAAACTTGATGATGCTTCTGATCTCATCTGAATATACCTGATATTCATAGATCCCTTCCGCGCTAACGTTTTGAATGGGATAGAGTTCCAATTGCTTGGTTTGGTTATTTGCAAAAGAAACCTTCTGATCCAGGCTATACATGTGGAAATCGTGGAAGGCTTTTTCCTCGAAGGAAGGCGCTGCTGCACCCATTGCCATGCTTTCCACCATGTCATACATCTCGTTGCGGGCATAGGTTTTATATCTCTCACGGATGCGATTGACCTCGCCGGCGATAAGCTTGAGATTCACGTCCTCAAAAGCCTTGCCGGAGCTGTTGTTGATCGTCACCCAAGAATTTAGCGCCAGATTTTCATCGTCCCAAACGGCATTATAGGTCACGTTCCAGGAAAAGCCGCCGCTGAGATAGCTAAGAGATAAGGGATGTTTGCCTTTCTTATCGGCGATCAAACTCCATGCCAGAGTGGGCTTTGTATAGAAGTTATTCGGCAGAGAAGCCAGTTGAATCCATTGAATTTCCTTTTCGTTGATGATGATCAGACGTGATGTCCCATTTTCGAGGATTCCCACGCTGCTTCCATCATAAAACTTGAGTTCGCCTTGCAAAGAAGATTGGTCATTGGTCACAACGTTGACTTCTTTATCGATATATTTCGCCAAAATCTGATATTTCCCCGCGAGGTCATATTCATAATTCTGTTCCGCCACGCGGACTCCCTTGCCGAGAACGATCACGCTCGCCGGCTCAATGCGCGAAGTGATATCATCAAAATTGAATTTCTGTTTTCCCTTTTCCAGTGAGATCTCAAAATTGGAACGCACCAAGGAAAGGTCATCGTTGTAGATAGTTAGCCAGTCTTCAGCAAAAAGTGAAAGCGAAAAACTGAGCACCATTAGGATGAGCAAAAAGCGTCGTGTTTTCATAAAAGCTGCTCCTTAAGCTTAATATATTTTGTATTTTAAATCTGATTTTCCTTTTAATTACAATTTATATGAATGCCTCAGGATGTCAAGTTTTAGCTTGCTTTTGTGAAAATCTGCTCATTATAATTGCTTACCTATATGATTCTGCTTAGCTTCCGCTTATGATATGGTCATGCTCATGACCA
>DIQS01000046.1:6366-6535 GCA_002427325.1 Cloacimonetes bacterium UBA5456
ATGACCAGAACCCTATAAGGAAGGCGTGGAAAATCTGCACAAAAAGGGGAGCTGGGAGAGGGCTCGGGGAAGTAGATTTTGGTAAATATATAAGGTAAATCAGCACAAAAAAAGAGATAAGAGAAGAAAAACAAGGGAAGAATGGTGGTGGGTGATACTGGATTCGAAC
>DIQS01000051.1:0-18936 GCA_002427325.1 Cloacimonetes bacterium UBA5456
ACCTCTTTATTCAGATGAAATATATTAAGTCTGAATTGGTTTTCACTAAACAGGTCGATTCCCCAATCTTGGACTTCAGCAATCCTTTGCGTAGCCGAGAGGATTTCTTCATGCATTTCCTTATTGTTTTTCACATATTTAGCTATGTTTTCTTGATTAAAAAACTCACGAATAAACCTTTGGATGGCAACATATTGGTTATAACTGAGAATCGCTTGATCTGCTCTCCAGCCCATAGCAATCAAAGCTTTTGATTTGAGATTACGGATGATCTGCCCTTTTCTTTTTTGCGCCACTTTCAAGCTTACATTCATTGATGCCGCATAGTCTCTTACACTTTCAAAGGAGATCATCTCTTCATATCTTTTATAACTCTCATCGGCAAAAATCACTGCTTTTTGGGCATCGCTCAAGCCTTCAATGTTGAAGCTATCTTCAATTGTATTTAGCTGTTGCAAAACGTTTGCCTCATTTTGCAGCTTCTCTAATAGCTTTCTTTCAAGAGTGTTTCTTTCAAAGTATTTACACAGCAGGTTGTGCGTTACTTGAAAAAGCCAAGAATTCACATTTTTGATTGGTTGCCTTGATAGTAGCAACTGCATGATTGTGTCTTGTGAGATATCTTCGGAAAGCTCCTGTTCATGAGTTTGCTTTAAACAATATCGGAAAGAAATCTTTTGATAATTGTCGAACACATCTTCAACTACTTGCGGAAAAGCCGACTCAACGTATTTATGAAGCATCTCGTCTAAATCCAAAGATAGAGGTTTCTTTAAAAGCCTGATTAAAATATTGTTTGCGATATCCTCCACCGGATTGAGATACTTTATTCGCTCTGCAGTCAATTTGGTAACGGACTTGAGGATTTCGTTATACATGACATCACTCATGTAATCATATTCGATATTCTTCATCTATCTTTCCCGTATTGTATTTTGTCTGATACCATCATGTGCATAAGGCTGAATATATGTCAAGAAGAATCAGACATCGCGTTGTCGGCAACGCTTTTTGTCGAATGATGACATCCTGCTGGTGCGGCGTCAGGACTTCTTTCAGTCCTTCGGCGCAGAAAGCATTCTGGATAAACCAAAAAGGCTCCTTTTAATCAAGGAGCCTTTTCTTTTTGTTATTGTTAACGGCTATAAAAGCTGACGGATACGTTCTTTCAGCTTTGTCTTTTCTGCTTCGTTTTCCTCTCCTGTGACATAGATGCTCTTGTGGAAAACTCCGTCTTTCATAAGTTCAATGCGGTGTGAAAGGTACAGTGCTTCATCGATGTCGTGGGTGACGAGAATCACGGAAAGCTCCAGGCTTTTTACAACGCTCATGAGCCAGTCTTGCAGTGACATACGCGTGATTGCATCAAGATTTGCCAAAGGCTCGTCAAGCAGCCACACCTTGCTTCCCGTCATGCAGGTTCTTGCAAGCGCTACTCGCTGTCTGAGTCCTCCGGAAAGCTGCCACGGGAGATGGTTTTCATAGCTTTCAAGTCCGAAGATAGGCAACAAACTGCGAGCTTTTTCCTTTTCTTCTTTGATGTTGAGCCCCTTGACCTTTGCGGGTAACAGGATGTTGTCCATCACTTTGAGCCAAGGAAAAAGCAGGTCGTTTTGAGGCATATAACCCAAGAATCCCGTCTTGCCGGTGATCTTCTTATCCATGTAATAAATCTCACCTTTGTCGGGTAGCGTGAGCCCCGCAAAGAGCTCTAAGAGAGTGGTTTTGCCACATCCGCTGGCGCCGACTATGCTGATGAACTCACCCGGCAAAAGCTCGAGATTTAGCTCTTTGAGCACCGTTATCACCTCTTTCCTCAGGAGGAAGGACTTTGTGACATTGTTTGCAGAAAGAATCGCCATCAATCCTCGAAATATTGGTTGGTGTATGCCTTGTCGATCTCGATGGGCTTGGCAATCAGCTCTTCATCCGCCATCCATGAGGCAAAATCCTGCCAAACTTTCTGGCTTTGATAGCCCCAATATTCGGCATCGCTTTGGTACTGACTTGCGAGATAATCCAAGCTGGCACGCACCTGCTTCTCGTTTAGTTCCGGGACATGTTTCAGCATGATATCAGCAGCTTTCTCGGGCTCGGCAATGCAATATTCATAGCCGCGCTTTACAGCTCTCATGAACTTCGCAGTGGTCTCGGCATTCTTTGCCAAATACTCTTCGCTGCTGATGATTACGGGCGTGTAATAGTCAAAAATAGGGTTGAGCGTGTTGAGCGGGATATAGCCCATCTCGATGTCTCTTCCTTCGGCATAGACGCCGTCCCAGCCGTAATAAATCCATTCAAAATCAGCCTCTTTGCCGATGGTGGAAAAGAAGTCGTAGATGCCGGAGATGACTTTAACTTTGTCATAATCTGCACCGTGTTTGTCCATCACGTTTTTGAGAATGGCGAGCTCCGAGGGGCTGTCCCAGCTTCCATAACGCTTGTTTTCGAAGTCTATGACGCTCTTGATTCCGCTTTCTTTGAGGAAGGCAAAGCCGGAGGTGTTGTGTTGGATAACCGCTGCGATCGAGACGAGTGGGATGTCCTCACTACGTGCACGGATCACGTTCTCTTGATAGCTCACGCCAAATTGGCTTTTACCCGTGGCGACGATCTGGTCAGTGATGCCTTGTCCGGGCTGGAGAATCTCGACCTCAAGGCCTTCTTCGGCAAAATAGCCGAGTTCTTGGGCAACATAAAGACCGGTGTGATTGGTGTTTGGCGTCCAGTCCAAGGTAACGCTGATTTTGGCATCGCTATCCGGCTTTCCTTTGCAAGAGAAGAGCAGGAATAGGGTGACGAAGATTACGATGTACTTTTTCATTTATTCCTCTTAAGTTTGTTTATAATTATTTATGCGCGTGGATGATATGTCTTATGGGTTTCGATCAGTTGTCTCATATCGACGTGTGTATAGATTTGCGTGGTGTTGATGCTGGCATGTCCCAAAAGGCTTTGCACGATCCTGAGATTCACGCCTGCCTCGAGGAGGTGTGTCGCAAAGCTATGACGGAAGGTGTGTGGCGAGATTTGTCTATCCAACTTTGCTTCCAAGCAGGCATTCTGGAGCATTTTCCAAGCTCCCATGCGCGAGAGACCGCCACCGTATTTATTCAAAAAGAGCAAGTCACTTTGCTTGTGTCTGAGAAGTGCCGGACGGTGGATATTGATATAGCTTTCCAGAAGCGGGCTAAGTGAGTTGATATATGGTACATAGCGCTGTTTGCTGCCTTTGCCGCGCACGAGGATCATTTGTTGATCGGCAAAGATATCGTGCAAACTCAGTCCCAAAAGCTCGGATATCCTTATCCCTGTGGCATACAAAAGCTCCATGATAAGCTTGTTTCTATGCCCCAAGGGAGTGTCCGTCTTGATGCTTTCGAGCAAGTTGCTCATCTCTTCCACGGAAAGAACATCGGGAAGGCTCGAGCCTATGCTAATCCGGGGCACGAGTTCAAAGTCGATCTCGATGTCATAGTCGTTCTCCATGAGGAACTCAAAGAATTGCTTGATTGCGATGCGTTTGCGCGCCAGAGACGTGCTTTCCAAGCCTATTTCCTGCAAGGCGAGCAGGTAGCTGGTGATGTCTTCAGCGTCATATTTAGTCGCTTCTTTGGGGTTGAACACAAAGAAATCGCGAAGGTCAGTCTCGTATGCCACGACGCTGTTCTCCGCCATGCCTCTTTCCACTTTCAGGTGAAAGAGAAAGGTGTCTAAGATATGCTCTTGCATGCGTTAATCTGTGCTTTGGTAGTTGGGTGTCTCTTTTGTGATTCTCACATCATGGGGGTGGGATTCTTTGAGTCCGGCGGTGGTGATCTCTACAAATTCAGCGTTTGCTCTGAGTGCGGGCAAGTCCGCTGCGCCGATGTAGCCCATGCCGCTTCTCAATCCGCCAATCAGTTGATAGATATAGTCTTTGAGCGGGCCTTTGTAGGGAACCATGCCTTCAATTCCTTCGGCTACGAGCTTGTTATCCTCGGTGTGCCCTTGGAAATACCTATCCTTGCTGCCGTGCTTCATTGCGCCGATGGAGCCCATGCCACGATAGTTCTTGAATCTGCGTCCGTTGTAGATGATGTTTTCACCGGGGCTTTCGTCGCATCCGGCAAAGAGTGAGCCGATCATCACGGCTGCAGCACCGCCGGCAAGCGCTTTCACGATGTCGCCGGAGTATTTGATGCCGCCATCAGCGATGATGCCGATTCCGTTCTTGGCAGCTTCTTCTGCGCACTCAATCACGGCAGAAAGCTGGGGAACGCCTATGCCGGCAACGACACGCGTGGTGCAGATTGAGCCGGGACCGATGCCCACTTTCACTGCATCTGCACCGTTGTCGATGAGATATCTCGTCGCTTCGGGCGTAGCTACGTTTCCTGCCATCACTTCCACCTTCAAAGAGCCTTTAATCTTGCTTAGAGCCTTCTGAATGTTTGCATGATGGCCATGCGCTGTGTCTATCACCAAAAGGTCAACCCCTGAGTTTACGAGCTCTTGGGCGCGCTCAAAATAATCTCCGCTAACACCCACCGCTGCGGCAACCAAGAGGCGATTGTGCGCGTCCTGTGCGGCATGCGGGAAGGTCTGGCGCTTCATGATATCACGCACTGTGATCATTCCCACGAGATTCTCGTCTTCATCCACGAGCAAGAGCTTTTCAATGCGGTTTTTGTGGAGAATCATCTTGGCTTCGTCCCAGGAGACATCGGGCTTTGCCGTGATGAGATTGGGCTTTGCGGTCATGAGTTCATGCACCTTGCGACCGGGATTCTCCTCAAATCTCACGTCGCGATTAGTGAGGATGCCCACCAGTTTGCCTTTGTCGAGAACAGGAAAGCCGCCCACGCCATGCTTGTGTTTGAGTGCTGTGACATCGCTGAGAACATCATTCGGGCTCACGGTGTAAGGATTGGTGATCACTCCGCTTTCCACGCGTTTCACCAGATAAACTTGTCTGGCTTGTTCCTCGATGCTCATGTTTTTGTGGATCACTCCAAGGCCGCCTTCGCGAGCAATGGCAATCGCTGTATCGGTTTCCGTAACGGTGTCCATCGCTGCGGAAAAGAGCGGAATCTTCAGCGTTATATTACTGGTAATCTTAGCTGTAAGGTTCACCGTTCCGGGTAGGACGGAAGAGCTTTTTGGCAAAAGCAATACGTCGTCAAAAGTATAGGCTTTGCGAATCTTCATTGATCCTCCATGTATTCATTTATTATCTTAAATATTCAATTCTTGGTCGTTGCTGTGCGTGAGACTCTGTCGGAATCTCGGTGAGAAGATGCTGTTTGGGCGAAGCTTGAGATAATCGCGGGCGAAGTCTTTCTCTTCCTCACGATCAGAGATGAGCACGAGACGGAAGTATTGGGCATAGTCCGAGGCGAGTTCATCCTCAAACTCGTGCTCCAAGAGCTCGGGTGCAGTCTCACTGAGTCCCATACGCAGCGCCCATTCAATCGCCAAGATCAAAAGCTCTTCGTCGCCTGTTTGTTCAAAGAGTTCTCTCAACTCGGTGATGCCTTCCTCTTTATAGAGTTGAAGCTTGCGAATGCTTGCCCCAAAGCTCTCACTCTGGCTGTCGTTCATGTTGATGGCGAGCATATTCAGATAGATGATGTCGTTTGCATACTCGCTTTCGGGGTGGGCAATCAAGAAGCCGTGCATGAGCTCGTCGGCTTGTTCCACATTATTTTGATAGAATTGCAAGAGAAACTTGAGATAGTCGCCGTCTTCTTTGAAGTCGGGCATAGTGATGCGAGCTAAGGCTTTCTCGCCGTTTGCATAGTCCTCATTGAGAATACTGATCTTAGCGATGGCGAGGTCCAGCTCTTGATTGTCCCGCGCACGTCCCACATACCTCTTGCTTTCTTGCAACCAAGTCACGATCTCGCTGAAATCCACGCCCAAAGCGGTATCGTTCTCTGCCTTCAGCTTTCTGAGCATAAAATAGAGACCCGTGCGAGTGTTGCTTGCGCTGATAGCCCAAAAGTCGTCTGCCAAGAGCTTTGTAAGCTGCTGATCGCAGGAGTCATAGAGCGTGTCTTCATGATATATCGTGGCAATATCAAAGTCATAAGTAAGCCGCTGAATGGGCTTCTCGGCGATATCGGCAAGAAACTGATAAGCTTGGATGGCGATGTTATAATTGCGCAGCTTTCTTTGTTGCTGGGCAAAGTTTCGCATGAAAGAGGGATTGAGCCCTTTATATATCTCCAAGGCTTCATCATATCTCTCAAGTTCTATCAGGGATGCACCATAGAGCTCGGTGATCACCTCGGAATTGCGCTTCTCGGACGCCTGTTTGACTCTCTCGATGATGCTCTCATCTCGTTTGAGCATGGATGCTATTTGGCTTTTGATAAAGTAGTTCACGCCTGTGCTTGCGGCGATATAGTTCAGATATTCATCGGTTGCTTGATGAAAGCGTTGTATCTTCATGGCGGCATTGCCTATCTCGAGAGCAAAGAGATCGCCTCCAAATTGCGCTCGTGCAGCCTGATATATATCAATGGCTTCCTCGTAATAGCGATATCGTTCGTAATAGGACGCAATTAGGCGATGGCGGGAAGAATGCTGACCATAGAGCTCCAGATAGCCCGCAACAATCCTTTCTGCTTCCTGCGCTTTTCCTTGCATGAGAAGTAACTGCATCCTCAGCTCCATCTGCTGATTGTCTGCCAAATATCTCTGATAAAAGTTAAGATGCTGCTCTGCCTTATCTTTGTTGCCGATATTCAGATAAAGCTGCATGAGTTGAAGCACGGTATTCACATCGTTGGGGAATTTATCCAATATCTCAAGATAGATTTCTTCAGCGCGGTCGTATTGCCGTGTCACCATAAATTGCGATGCCTGCTGAGTGAGTATCTGCTTTTCATTATATTGCGCCGAGAGAGCGCCAAAGAATAGGAGCAGTAAGAGAGTGATAAGATTATATTTCTTCATCATTGTGCCTCCTGCAAGAGCTTGAGATATTCCATGATAAGCTCCTGATATTCACGCGGATAGCTCTTGAAACTGTCCTCACTCATCATGCTGCGGCGCAAGCGATCATAGTCCACAGTTTTGCCGCGATCATAGCTCATACCCTGACTGCGTATGGCTTCCCTACGTTCGCTGTGATCACGCTTGGTGATAGACTTCTGCGCATCCAAGAGCCGAGAGAGGATATTCTCCTGTTGCTTCAGTGTATCGGTCGTGATATTATTGCTTTTAAGTTGCTTGGTGACAGATTCAATCTCTTCAATGATTTTCTTGAGCGCATTGCCCTGCTTCTGGGCTTCGGGGTCTTCGCTGAGTGCGCGCTTGAGGTTTTCGGCGAGTCTTTCCTGCTCGGAAGCCAGCTTCTCGATCTGTTCACGGGTATGATCGTCCATCTTACCGCCTTGCGCTTGCATCTGCATCATGAGCTGTTCGGTGAGCATATTCATCGCCATCTGCTCCTGCCCCATCTGTTCGAGCATTTGCATGAGCGAATCCATCCCGCCTCCCGAACCGCCGCCGCTGGAGTTATCCATCGCGAGGATGAGATCATGTGCCATGAGATTCAACCCTCTTTGCGCCTTTTGCAGGTCGGAAAGGATATTGGGGATATTTGCCTGTCCCAAGACAGAGAATATCTTCCTATATGCATTATTCGTATCTGTAAGATCAATAAAGAACTTAGGCGGCAGCACGAGGCTCACCTGCGGGGTACTAAAAAGCATATTCAGCGAGATTTGCAAGCCCTCATAACCGGCGATAAGCTTCGGCAAAATGGCATAAGGATCGTTGTCATAAGCCGCCTTGGTGAGCTCATGATTCTTGGAAAGTATGAGCAGTTCGCGGATAGCACGCTCGATCCCTGCTTTCATCGCGGCTGATGAATCCGAGCCCATAGCATCCTTCATCTTGGAGATCATCATGGTAAAGCGGCGCATCTTGCTGAGCAGCTCTTCTTGCGCACTGATTGCAGCCTGAGTCTGGTCTTGCATGAGCGATTGACGGCTTCTTTGCATATCTTGCTCGGGCTGGCTGGACTGCATATCCTCAAGCAGCGAGTCCATTTGCTCTTTGATGCTGGGATTATTCTTAAGATTTTGGCTGAGCTCTTCCAATTCCCGTTTGAGGTTTTCATATTTCTCTTGAATCTGCGCTTGATCCTCGGCGAGTTTCTGATTATCTGATCCGGCTTCCTTGGTCTTTTCATTGAGCGCATGCTGGAGTTTTTCCATCTCTTGCGCGATTTGCAGCGCCTTTTCCATGGCCTGTTCATTCTTGATGCTTTCCAATAGCGCCAAGGTTTGCTCTATCTTTTGGGCAAAGTCTTCCATGGAGAACTTAAAGTCCTCCATCGCCTTTTTAAGGTCCTCGGGACTGATCTTATCCATGGCGTCCTGCATTTTACTCAGCGCATCCCACATCTCGCTGGTAGCGATCTCTTCCATGAGCTCTTGAATGCGCATCATCTTTTGCAGAGTCTCATGCGAGAGCGCACTATTTTCTTGCAGTTTTTCGATGAGGTCTTGATAATCCTCTGCGATCTGATCAACGTTCTCGAGGAGCATCTCTTGCTGTTCCAACATGCTTTGCAGCTCTTGTTTGTCTTCCCAACTGAGATCGGGGTCTTTGAGCAACTCACGTCGCTTTTGTTCAAATTCTTCCTGCAACTTACGGCTTTCTTCCAGACTTCTATCCAATTCTTGCCGATTTTGCATGTCCTGACTCTCGATCTGGCTGTAAATCTCTTCAATGGAAGGAAAGCGAGCACGATATTTGGAAGTCTCACCCTTTTGAGGCGAAGGCGCATTGTCATAAATCTCCGC
The DNA here is from genome assembly GCA_002427325.1 of Cloacimonetes bacterium UBA5456. Lineage (GTDB taxonomy): Bacteria > Cloacimonadota > Cloacimonadia > Cloacimonadales > Cloacimonadaceae > UBA5456. The sequence continues at coordinate 8,802 of DIQS01000051.1, forward strand.
CCAATAAGTGACCACATCCGAGGGAAAGAGCTCCAAAAAGCCGAGGTCCCAGAGATACTCTTTATTGAAAATCTTACTATCGATGATGCCTTGAAGATTGACCGCCTGCACCTCGCCGCCATTGAGCTGATACATGAGCCGACAGTCTTTGAGCCCAAAATCGTCGTCCGCCGCGATGATGAGCGGGAGCTTCATATTTTGATTGAGGATCACATCTTCCGCCGGCAAGAGGAAGCGTATCTCCGGCGGCATATCCGACAAAACCTTGATTTGCTTCTCTTCGGGACGATTCTTTCTGCCCAGCTCATCTTCCAATTCGATATAATATCTTCTGGGTCTGTCTATTCTAATTTGGGTGATAAAACTCTGACTATCCTGCGCCCCAAGCTCTTTCCGAGATGCATCTTCAAAGACCATCTCAGCGCTGACCACGGGCACATTTGTATTGATCCTCAGCGTCACCTCAGTGCCGATATATCCCTCAAGATTGCCATAGCTCATGCTATCCGAACGAGCCGGAACGCGCGTATATGCCGGATAGTTATAAGCAGCGTGCCACTTTCGCACGATGGGCATATCAAGAACGCGCACATTATAAACAGGACTTTTCGCCACCTTATTCTCAGCATAATATTCTATGTTATGCTCCAGTTTTTCAAAGAGATAGCTGTTATCATTGAAGCTGAGTTCTCGCCAAGATTCGCCAACGCGATAGAATAGCTTATGCTCCAGCCTCATATCGGGCTCGATCACCTTGATGAGCAACTGCTGATTTTTCCCGATGCTGACATTCCCCGGACTCAGCTCAACCGTCTCTTTATAGATAAGTTCCGGCGGCTTATTTGAATAGAACTGCTTAATCGCCAAGAACGAATCCTCTTTTTGGATCAACCAAAGCGCAATGAAGCATAGGAAGATGATGGGAATCACAAAAGCGAGGGTGCTGCCAAAAACCTTAGGCAGAGGATATTTATTATCTTTCAGCCTTTGTGAGGCGGACTTTTTGAGTGCAACACTGATAGGCGTATTCCCATGCTTCTCATAGATTTCTAAAGCATTTTGGTAGAGATCGTCCTGAGCGTCATGCAGATGATCGAGATAACGCGCCGTGTAAAGCGGTGTCCAAAAACCTTTGTAGGCGACCCAGATGACATAGATGATGGAAAGCACAAGTCCCATGCGGATAGCGATATTCGCATAGACCAGTGCAGGATGATATGCGCCAAGCACATACCACATTATGAGATAAAGATGAAAGCCTGCGGCAAAGAGCAGAATACTACTCACGACTGCCCTTACGGCGATGCCGGTGTTGATCTTGGTCTGATAGCTTTGCAGCTGTGAGTCAAATTCGTGCATGTTTTTATCCTTATCCTAATGTAAAACAAAATTGTCCAACATCTATGTCAAGTCAAAAAGCAGTCAAAAGCTAAATAATCATGCTTTCGACCCGCAATGCGCACTATAAAAGAGATAGTAGCTGATCAAATAGCCATTGCTATATCTCTATCAAGCAGTGCGATACCTTTGTCTTGAACACAGGTTTAGGGCAATCTTGGAGTATTTCTCTCAAACAATCATGACATTCACATATTTCTGCAAATCGCCAAAGATCTTTCAAAAGAAATTATCCTCTACTACCTATAGGAGCCCAAAATCGAAAAACGGTGACAAAATGAGCAACTATTTTTTCGACGATCTCGTAAGTGATTCAAATATGAAGCCTGAAATAATTTGAAATAAATATTAAGCATAACCATGTTATGTAAACCTGCACAGAAAAGAGCTCACTTTTTCTTAGTTGAAGCCCAATTATTACTAATCTAGAATAAATCTATGCCCCAGACTCTCATCAAGCTCGATCTGAACCCACTCGCCCTGTTCAAATCGCTGCGGCACCCTCAGCCTAAGATAGTGATCAGAGAGGAATTCAGAGCCATTTTCATCGCTGATTTCGATAACGCCGCTGAGCAGAGCTTTCTCTTGGAAAAGCAGCCGCGCATAATCACTTTTCTTCTGCGATGAAAGAGCAGTGAGCAACTTTGAACGTTGATTTTTAACAGCATTTGGAACCTGATTCTTATCTTTTGCCGCAAGCGTTCCTTTGCGTATAGAATATGGAAACACATGCAGATAGGCAATAGGCAAGCCGGCGAGAAATTTATAACTATCCTCAAAAAGAGCCTGATCCTCCCCCGGATAGCCACAGATGAGATCAAAGCCAATCGCCGCCAGCGGAAACTGCTCTTTTATCTGCGCCACGAGCTCGGCAACAAGATTTCTGTCATACCTCCGCCCCATCGCTCTCAAAACAGCGTCACATCCACTTTGCAAAGGAATATGAAAATGCGGTGCAAGCTTATCAGCGCGCATAATGCGAGGCAATAAATCCCCAATCAGAAGCTGGGGCTCAATTGACGAAATTCGCACAAGCTTGATCTGCTCAATCTGCGCAATCCCTTCCACCACATCCGCCAAATCCCGCTTTCCATCACGGTAAAGCCCCACATTTATCCCCCCCAACACAATCTCCTTAAAACCTTCCTGTGCAAAGAGATTCGCCTGCAGAATCACATCCTCAAAACGTGCCGAACGACTATGCCCCCGCGCATAAGGAATGGCACAATAATTGCAATAGAAATCACAGCCATCCTGAATCTTTTGAAAAGCGCGAGTATGTTCCAGCATATTTCGTGCCGGTTTGAAAGCAAATTCCCGCGCCTCCATGATGTCCTGAAAATGGTTTTGATGTGTGCAAACTATCTGCGCTATATCCAATTTCGCCTGATTATCCACCACATAATCCACCTCTCCAAGTTCGAGAATTTCTTCCTCACTACGCTGAGCATAACAACCCGTCACCACAACGATTGCCTGCGGATTAATCTCCTTCTTTGCCAATGCTTTACGGATGAGATTACGACTCTTATAGTCCGTGCGATTTGTCACCGTGCAAGTATTTATCACATAGATATCTGCGTCCTGATGAAAGTCCACAAGTTCATAATCATCAAAGGATTGCGCAATCACAGCCGATTCAAAGAGATTGGTCTTACACCCCAGCGTGGCGATTGCGAGCTTTATCTTAGCGCGAGAGCAGGATTTGTCTGATGCTTGGCCCATAGATTTTATGTTCGATTTCGAGCACGGCACTTGCGATCATCTCCGGCGAGCTGCAAAAGCCGATATCGATGCTTTCTTGACGGATAATAGCACCCCTATCATATTCCTCATCAACCAAATGCACGGTTGCACCGGAGAGCTTTTCCCCCGCCTTAAAAACCGCCTCATGCACCGCCGTGCCATACATCCCTTTCCCCCCAAACTTCGGCAAAAGCGCAGGATGGATATTGAGAATCGGCACCCTCGCTTTTCGGATGAAATCCGCCGAAACCTTTTTCATGAATCCACATAGCGCCACGAGGCTTATATCCTGCGTTTTTATGAGACTAAGCACGCGCTCTTCAAAGAGTTGCGGATCGCGGATGGGAATCACCAAAGAGCTTATCCCCTCAGCATTCGCATTTGCTATCGCCTGCGCCTGTGGATTGCTAAAAACCGCATAAGCGATCTGAATCGGCAAGCTTTCTTTTTGAAAATAGCGGTGGATTGCCAAGAGATTTGAGCCCCTCGACAATCCACTGCTAAGTGTAATTATTCTATGAACTTGAGGTGAAGCTCTTTCCATTGAGTTTCATCCACTTCCGCCGGTGCTTCCGTCATCAGATCAGCAGCTCTCAAGGTCTTTGGGAAGGCGATCACATCACGGATAGAATCTGCTTGAGTAATCAACATAATGAGCCTATCGAGTCCCGGCGCAATTCCCCCATGCGGCGGAGTTCCATATTTGAGCGCATCCAAGAAGAAGCCAAAGCGTGGTTTAAGCTCTTCTTCGGTGAAGCCCAAAACCGTGAATATCTTCTTTTGGATGTCATAACGATGACAGCGAATACTGCCGCTGGAAAGCTCCATCCCATTGCATACCATGTCATATAGCTGACCCTCGATGTCGCCGATGCGCTCGGGATCGTCCAGCCAAGGGATATGCTCCTCTTTTGGCATGCTAAACATGTGATGCGCCGGCTCCCAGCCCCCCGTTTCCTCATCACGCAAGAACATGGGGAAATCCGTCACCCAACAGAAGGCAAATTCTGCAGGGTCATAGAGCTTAAGCTTTGCGCCCAATTCATTGCGCAGCCCCGCAAGCACCTTGCAGGCAATATCATAGCCATCTGCAACGAAAGCAAGCAAGTCGCCCGGCTTTGCCCTCATCTTAGATGTGATTGCGCTTTGCTCTTCAGGCGTGATAAACTTGGATACTCCCGCTTCAAAGCCGCTCTCTGCCACTTTGGCAAAGGCAACACCCTTACCACCGAGATGCTTGGCGAGATCAACTAACTCATCCTGCTCTTTTCTGGAAAAACTTGCCGCACCCGGAATGCAGAGCGCACGCACCACTCCACCGGAACTGAGACTACCCTTAAAGACCTGAAACTCACTCTTGGCAAGCTCAACACCCAAGTCCACGATTTCCAATCCAAACCTGAGATCCGGCTTATCGCACCCAAATCTATCCATCGCGTCTTTGTATTTCAGCCTTGGAAAAGGCAGCGGCAGAGATGTATCCCTGGTCTCTTTGAAAATCTTGTGCATCAAACGCTCCAAGAGATCAAAAATCTCCTCCATGTGCACAAAGGAAAGCTCGATATCAAGTTGCGTAAATTCCGGCTGTCTATCTGCCCGCAAGTCTTCATCTCTAAAGCATCTCGCAATCTGATAATAGCGATCAAAGCCCGAGATCATTAAGAGTTGCTTAAAGATCTGCGGCGACTGCGGCAGGGCATAAAACTTCCCGGGATGCACCCGACTGGGCACCAAATAGTCCCGCGCACCCTCAGGCGTGCTCTTCATCAGCATAGGCGTTTCGATCTCATAAAAACCTTCGGCGTCCAAGAAATTGCGCATCAGGCTGGTCACTTTTGCTCTTGTAACGATGATATTTTGCAGCTTCGGACGCCTGAGATCAAGATAGCGATAGGTGAGCCTGAGGTCTTCATCTGCCATCGCAACCCCATCAATTTGAATGGGTAAAGGCGGCGTATCGTTCAGGATGTAAAACTCATCAGCCACGATCTCAATTTCGCCCGTCGGCATATTTTTGTTGATGTTTTCGCGCTTAGCAAGTGTCCCCGTCGCAGCGATGACATACTCATTTCTCACCTTTTCTGCTTTCCCAAAAATCGTTTTTTGTTCGGGATGGATCACCACTTGGATGACACCTTTAACGTCCCTGAGATCGATGAAAATGAGCCCGCCGAGATCACGCCGACGATGCACCCATCCCATGACGGTCACCTTGCTCCCAAGCTGCCCAGCAGCGAGGTCAAGGCTATAATGGCTTCGTTTCAAAGAGCCGAGATTATCCATTGATATTTTCCTTTTAATTCATCTTTATATATTCATAAATGTTGTCTATTTTGCGCGCTTCATCGCCGAGAAAGTCGATCATATGGCACTTATCGAGATATTCGTCACTGGGATTGATCAATTCATTTTCGGTGAAACAAGAGCCCATTTTTTTCATAGCCGCAAGATTTGGTGTGGGATACATGGTATATTCAGAGTTTCTCTTTGCAATGCTTGCATCCAACAAGAAGTTGATAAATTTATAGGCTAATTCCTTATTTTGGGTAGATTTGAGCATCACGAGATTATCCATCCACATCGCAGCACCTTCCTTGGGCAGGATGAAGTCGAGATCATGGTTTTCAGCCATCTGCTGCAAAGCATCGCCGTTATAGGCCTGAGCCAACCATGTTGTACCATCCTGAAGCTCGTTTTTATAGGAATCACTATCGAATTGGGTGATATTCATATCCCAGATTTTCAACACCTTACGCGCCGCTTCTAACGCTTCGTCCGAAATGTCATTCACGGAATATCCGCTATAGACCAAAGCCGCACCGATCACTTCACGTGCATCGTCCAACATGGTAATCTTGTTTTTATTATCAAAGAAAGGATCGCCAAGAATGTTCCAACTCCTTGATGCAACGACCTCTTCGGGAACAAAAGTCTTGTTATACATGAGACCCGTGACTCCCCAGGCATAAGGAATCGAAAACTTATTTTCCGGATCAAAAGAATGAGCTTTTTCCAAGATATTGGGGTTGAGATTGCCATAGTTACTCAGTTTCGTTTTATCCAATTCTTCCAACATATCCAGCTCTCGGAGTATGCTCACGTGATCCCCACTGGGAAAGATGATGTCAAAAGACTGAGTGGAACTTTTGATCTTTGTAAGCATGTTTTCATTTGAATCGAAGGTGCTATATTTAATCTTACAATCGTGTTCGGCCTCAAATTCCTTGATCAAAACTGGGTCGATATAATCGCTCCAGTTAAAGATATAGAGCACCGGCTTTCTGCTGCCGCATCCCGAAATCAGGATAGCGATCAAGAGAACAAGGGCAATGATTAGTGTTATTTTTCTCATTTTTTATTCCTCCATGAAGGTAGAGTGATCATATTTTTATCGTTCGTGCGTCTTTGATGCCTTTGTTTTCATCCACAAATTGCAGGAGTATCCACCCGGCAACAAAGAAGAACAAGAGTGATAGGATGGCATAGCGAATATCACCAGTTTTGTAGGATATCCAACCATATAATATAGGGCCAATAATTGAGGAAAGCCTTCCTGTCAAGGTATAAAATCCAAAGAACTCAGCCTGTTTCTCATTTGGAGTTAGCTGAGAGAGCATGGTGCGGCTATTTGCCTGACTGCTACCAATCGCCAAACCTGCCAAGAGCCCCACAAGATAATATTCATTTGCTGAGCGGCATAGGAAAGCCCAAACAACCACACTGATCCAGATGAAGATGGAAATAGAGAGCGATAGCTTTGCGCCTTTTTTATCCGTGAGCCAACCGAAAACAGCCGAGCCCAAGATAGAGGTAAACTGCGCATAAATGAAATACATCAACATATTATTTGTGGACATGCCAAACCTTTTTTGTCCATAGATGGAAGCAAAGACAATCACCGTCGCAATCCCATCATTATAAATAAAATAGCTGAAGATAAACTTAATCAATTCGGGATAGCTTCTCATGTTTTTAATCGAAGAATAGACTCGCCTATATGCCGTCTTAAAATAGTTTGTCCGCTTTGAGGGCAGCCTGATTTCCTTCACCCAAATGAAGGTGAAAATACTGAAAATAAAGAAATGGAGCGCAATCATGGGAAAGACATAGCGCACACTGAGATTATTTATGATGATCATGGACAAAACGAGCGACAAAAGCCCGCCCACATAGCCGATTGCCCAGCCATAACCGGAAACTTTGCCCATGCTATCAGGCGACGCCACCTCCGGCAAGAATGCGTCATAAAACACGTTTGCAGAATTAAAGCCAAAGTTTGCAATGATGAAGAAGATCATCCCGCGCATGACCTGCCCTTCATGCACAAAAAACAATAGTGCCGTGAAGATAATCGCAAGATAGGTATTAATGAAAAGAAACTTTTTCTTGGCGCGCGAATAGTCGGCGATTGCACCCATGATCGGCGCAGAGAGTGCAACCAAGGTCATGGAGATTCCCACCGCCCTGCCCCAGAGCATCTCGCCCAAACCCACATCGCCCACCACAACCGTGCTCATGAAATATGCACTATATACCACCGTCACGATAATGGTGGTAAATGCCGAATTGGCAAAGTCATACATCATCCAGCCAAAGCTTTGCTTATTGAAAAGCTTCATCTTATATCTCCCAGAGAAATCACTTTTGCATCCTCGAAGATGCCTTCGATATCCCTATTTGGACTGGCGACAAAGATTTGATGATTGGGATCAATCAACGAGCGCACCTGGTGGCTGTGCTTCTCATCCAACTCGGCAAAAATGTCGTCAAAAAGCAGGATGGGCTTGATCCCCGTGTGTTTTTCGATCAACTGCGCCTGCGCCGTTTTCAGGCGAATAACCGCCATTCTCTTTTGCCCTTGCGAAGCAAAGCTGCGCATATTATTTGACTCTATTTCAAAGAGATAGTCGTCAAGATGTGCGCCGAGCATACAGCGTTGCCACTTGATCTCGGAACTTTGCACGTTTTTCAGGCTTTTCTCCCAGCCTTGTTCATCGCGGCTAAATGCTTCTTTTTGAACGGGTTCATAGGAGAGCGAAAAGCCGGGACTACTCCCGTTTGTCTCGATGGTTTTTTCCAATACTTCATTTATCAGCTTCAGATATTTTTCCCGATAGGGATAAAGCTCCAAAAGTGTGCTAATAAAGCGTTTATCCCAAACCTTTTTCTCCTCGGCATCAAATTCAGTTTTAAAGAGTTTATTGCGCTGATCCACCGCATGCAGATAGTTTCTCAGCTTTTCAAGATAGTCCGGAAAGAGTTGTGCAATAGCGAGATCGAAGTATTGCCGACGCAGCGAAGGGCCGCCATTGATCAGCAGAATATCCTCCGGCGCAGAGTATATCACTTTCACCAAAGAAAAGAGCTCACTGAGCCTTGCGGCAACCTTAGAATTGATTTTGAGCAGTTTTCTCCGCTCCTGAAAGCTGAGCTGAATCCTTAAGGGAAGGCTCTCCTCATCGGAATAAACAGCATCCACGGCAAAGCTATCTTCCCCGTTTTTCATGAGGTCATTGTCCAAATGGTAGCGCACAGATTTCCCAATGGATGTGTAAGCAATTGCTTCCATCAGGTTTGTCTTTCCGCTGCCATTTGGACCAAGGATGAGATTCACCTTGTGAGAAAACTCAAACTCCTGATCGCTATAACTGCGAAAGCTATAGAGACGTATCTTCTTTAATTCCAATTATTAGTCGAGGCGTCACTTAGGAGCGCAAAGGCATGAGCAGGAAGGTGATTTCTTCGTTTTCCTGATTTGCCTGATTGTAGATCATCAAAGGATCGCGCGATGTTCCCAGCTTGATCACCACTTTTTCGCTATCCACAACTTCCAAGATGCTAAGCATATAGCGGAAGCTGAAAGATACTCCGGTCTCAATGCCTTCAAAATGATAGTCATCAAGATTTTCCTTTGCATCACCGGTGTCGCGGCTGGTGGTATTCACCAAAAATTGCTCGCCACCCACCTCGATACGGATGCGCTGATTTTCACCGGGAGCAACGAGTGCAACACGGCGGATAGCATCTTGCAATGTATCTTTCTTCACCTCAAAGCGGTTCTGCAATTGAACATCAAATGCCTTCTGATATTCAGGATATTTGTGTTCAATGATCTGCGAAAAGACGAGATAGCTTCCATAACTGAAAATCACCTTGTTGGATTCGATCAAAAAGCTCACTTCCTTGTGCTGACTGTCATAAATCTTTTGCATGAAAGCTAAGGTCTTCACAGGGATGATCTTCTCAATCACGCCCTCATCACTGCCGTCATCAGAAAAAGCAGGAGAACCGGCAGGGAAAAGGATGGAATTATTGATCTTTATCTCGGCAACCTTGCGACCATCCGTTGCAGCCATGAGATGACTGTCGCCCATGATCTTCCAACAAACGCCGGTGAGAACCTTTCTGTTCACATCCGAGGAAACGGCAAATTGAGTCTTGGAAATCATACGGTTGAATAGCTTTGCGTCGATTTTGACGGCGCTGGAAAGATTGATTTCGGGAACCAAGGGGAAGAGAGTGTGATCGGCAATAAGTAGATTAAAGTCGATTTTATTGCTCTGAATCCGCAGCAAATCTTCATGACGGCTAAAGTTTATCATCGCCTCGGGCATGGCATGAATAATCTCATTAAAATGTTTGCTGGAAACGGCGATTGACCCGCTATCGTTCACGGCTGCGTCCACCTCTGCAACCACGGTGATCTCCAAATCCGATGTTGTGATGCGAACTTTTCCGGTTTCCACCGAAGCTTGAATTAAATAGTTGGTGAGAATAGGAGAGACGTTTTTTGAAGGGGCAACGCTGACTAAGTGCTGAATGCAATTCTGCAGATCTTTTTTGTCTATCGCAAATTTCATGATAACCTCATATAATATTTTTCTTCATCTTCCAAATTATTTCCTTATAATTTTCCGTCAATAGTTTTCTTTATTTTCCCTCAGATTTGCCTCACTTTGCCATGGCTTCCTTAGAGGGTTCTGGTCATGAT
>DIQS01000051.1:19096-38903 GCA_002427325.1 Cloacimonetes bacterium UBA5456
GGTTCTGGTCATGATATGGTCATGATGTGGTCATCGCCATGAGCATATCATGAGCAGACAATGAGCTGATATCAGTAAGGAAGCTATATGTTTTGCAGGGGGTTAGCGGCTCTTGATTGTTCTGTGTTTGGGCGTTGTCTTTGGAATTCGGGAAATGATGGAGAAATACCTTATAAAAAAATAGCGTTAATAAGCCAAATAAGCACACGCAACTATTTCTAATTAAATCAGCAAAAATGATTGTGGTTGACAAGAAATCAAACTTGAAGAGAATTGAATAATAAACATAATATATATAAATCTGAGGGATTAATGACCAAAGACAACAATGAATTAAAAGAACAAATTGCAAGCCTACAGTTTGGGAGAACATGCGAGTGTGGACGAACCCACATAAACTGTATGAGTGCAAAAGAATGGATGGTATCACAAATAGGCGTTTGGCAATTTTTCTATGAAAAAAGAGATGTTCGCGACAGAAAACTCCACCCTGCAACATTCCCAATTAGTCTTGCAAAAAAGATTATCTCTTTGTTTTCCCACGAGGGCGAATTGGTTGTTGATCCTTTTGTGGGTAGCGGGACTACTCTTGTTGCAGCGCAAGATTTAAACAGACATGCCCTTGGATTCGATCTGCAAAAAGACTATATTGAACTGTGCAATAAAAGATTAGAACAACTTAATTCATTTAATCATTCATCTCAAATTGCAATTCAAGAGGATGCTCGTAATATAAAGGAATATTTAAAACCAAACGAAATCAGTTTAATTTGGACTTCTCCCCCTTACTCGAACTTGTTAAACAGAAAAAGAAAGAATAAATCAATGCGCGATAGGCAAAATGAGCAATTTGATCAAGTAGAACAGTACTCGCAAGATGAGCGCGATTTGGGCACTTATTCTGTTGAGAAGTGGGCAACTGCAATGGGTGATATTTTTGAAGATCTTTTACCGCTTCTTAAAACTAAAGGCCATTGCGTGATAAACGTTCCCGATTTCTGGATGGATAATAAGAGAATTACCCTGCATATATATCTAATTGATGAAATGCGCAAAAGAGGTTATGAATTAAGGAATACAATTATCTGGGACAGAACGAATATTGTAAATAATATCGGCATCTTTGGTTGGCCTAGCAATTACATAACAATGGGCACAACCTTCGAATACTTATTAGATTTTTGGAAACCAGCAAATTGAAAACGAGGTAAAAGATGTTAGAAGTGCTGTCAAAAGAAGAACTCTTGCATGGTTTAAAACAAATTAAAGAAAAGGGTTGGATTGAAAACTATCGTAGAGGTAATGATGGTTCGATTGGGAATCTAATTGAAGATTTATTGGGAATACCAGAGAATAACCTTGCGATTGCTAATTCTGGAGAATGGGAAATTAAGACAAAAAGAAAAAGATCAAGCTCGCTTACCACTTTAGCTCATAACGAGCCTTCGCCTCGAAATGCAGTTTTAGTCAGCAGACTTTTTTTACCCATGTATGGCTGGAAACACAAAGAGGCAGGAAATAAGTATCCAGAAAACGAAATGAGCTTTAGACAAACAATAAGATGTGGTGTTTATAGCGATAGAGGATTTTCCGTCAAAATCGACAAAAAACATGAGAAAATAACAATAGATTTCCAAGCAAGCAAGGTTGACGAGCGACACGAAGAATGGCTCAAAAGCGTCGAACAGCGTGTTGGATTGGGTAAGTTAGTTCCTGAACCATATTGGGGTTTTAGAGACCTTGGCTCACACATAGCTTCAAAGCTTGTAAACTGTTTTTTCATTTATGCAGACACAAAAAGGGTAAATAAAAAAGAATTCGTGTGGTTCAATGAAATCAAGATGCTCAGCACTTTCTCCATGTCTAAGTTTCTTAAGGCATTAGAAGATGGATTAATTTATATTGATTTTGACGCAAGAACAGGACACAATCATGGAACAAAGTTTAGAATTAGAGAAGCCAACATTGATGACCTATATGAGGTGGTAACCTTTATCTGACGGCAAAAGCGTTAAATATAACTATAATCCTCTTTTGAACAATACTGTCTTTCCTTGGAATGATGTATATGTTTTCTCATAAATCTGAGAAAGCACAATAGATCAATCTTAAAAAGCTCAATAATAAACTGCAATCTATCAACTGATCTGAAAATCAATTCCATGTAATTAGGAAAGAAAGCTGAACTTATTGCACCGCTTTTTTGCCTTTCTCGTCTTTTCAACCTCAAAACTGTGCTTGACGGAAAGATGCACCATAGTTTCCATGATTTTCATGAAAACCACCACACAGAACCTAAGTTTTTGCTCATAAAAAAGTGATCTACTTCAAGGTTTTAGAGGAGATAATTATGAACATTGGAGTTATTGGCAGCGGATATGTCGGCTTGGTGACGGGTGCCTGTTTCGCAGATATGGGGCACAATGTTATTTGTGTTGATACCGATTCAAAGAAGATTGATATGCTAAATAGGGGCGAAATCCCCATCTGGGAGCCCGGGCTCGATACGCTGATCAAGCGCAATGCAAGTGATGGCAGGATAAGCTTTACCCTGGATTTGAAGCATGCCGTAGATAATTCTCAGGTTCTTTTTATCGCCGTCGGCACCCCTCCCGGCGAGGACGGCTCGGCTGATTTGCAATATGTTTTGGCGGTGGCGGAAGGGATTGCACAACACATGAATTCATATAAGGTGATTGTGGATAAATCAACCGTTCCCGTTGGCACGGCAGACCTTGTGAATAACACAATTAAAGATGTGCTCACCAAGCGCGGGATCGAAGTGCCTTATGACGTTGTTTCCAATCCCGAGTTCCTCAAAGAAGGAGCGGCAATTGAAGACTTTATGAAGCCGGATAGGATCGTGGTCGGCTCTGATAGCACCAAGGCAATTAACATCATGAAAGATGTTTACGCTTCATTTAATCTGAGTTCGGATAGACTGATCACGATGTCTGCACGATCTGCCGAGATGACGAAGTATGCGGCGAATGCAATGCTGGCGACGAAGATCAGTTTTATCAATGAAATAGCTAATTTGTGCGAGAGATATGGCGCAGACGTGATGGAAGTTCGTCACGGAATCGGGAGCGATTCTCGCATTGGTTATAAGTTCATCTATCCCGGTGTGGGCTATGGCGGAAGCTGTTTCCCAAAAGACATTAAAGCCTTGATCCACATGGCGAATGAGAAAGGATTTGAGCCCAAGATTCTCAATGCTGTGGAGGCGCGTAATAGTCGGCAAAAGGAATATATTGTGCATAAAGTTTTGAACCATTTTGGTGATGATCTCAGGGGAATCAAGCTTGCCATCTGGGGGCTCTCTTTTAAGCCAAATACCGATGATATGCGTGAGGCACCTTCGCAGATTGTAACAAAAATGCTCTTAGAAAAAGGTGCGCAACTCTCTGTCTATGATCCCATTGCGATCAACGAAGCAAAGGGAGTGATTGGCGAGCCGGAAGGCATTGAGTATTGTGAGTCGCAATATGATGCAATCATCGGAAGCGACGCCTTGATCCTGCTCACAGAGTGGCATCAATTCAGAAATCCTGATTTTGACAGGCTGAAAAAAGAGATGAAAAGCACGGTGATCTTTGACGGTAGAAATCAATATAATCCCGTGACTCTAAAAGAATTAGGATTTGACTATTACGGAATTGGAAGATGAGCAATTTTGGCAAGATATTTATCACCGGCGGTGCTGGATTTATCGGCTCACACCTGTGTGAAAAGCTGCTCGATGAAGGAGCTGAAGTAGTTTGTTTTGATAACTTTAACGACTTTTATGATCCATTGCTCAAGCGCAGTAATCTCAAGTCGGCACTCAGGCATGATAGCTTTTATCTTTTGGAGGGAGATATAAGAGACTCGGCAGCGTTAATGCATGCGTTTCAAGAATATAAGCCAAATATTGTCATCCACTTAGCCGCCATGGCGGGAGTGCAACCTTCGCTCTTAGACCCCGATCTATATTACGACGTCAATGTTAATGGAACTTTGCAGGTTTTAAAGTGCTGCGCTTTACATAATGTATCAAAATTCATATTCGCTTCTTCTTCATCGGTTTATGGCAATAATGCCACTCCTTTCAGGGAAGATGACAACACCGACTTTTCGATCTCGCCTTATGCCTCCTCAAAGAAAGCGGCAGAGGTCTTGTGCCACGTATATCACCATCTGCATAAGATATCTGTTCATTGTTTAAGGTTTTTCACCGTCGTGGGTCCCAGACAGCGTCCTGATCTGGCGGTGCACAAATTCGTTAGAGCGATATCATCAAATCAGCCTGCAAAATTGCGCGGAGATCTGAGCAGTTCGAGGGATTACACCTCAGTCTATGACACAATTGATGGGATTCTTGGCTCTTTGAAGAGGTTGAAAACTGAGTCCATGCCTGAATTCAAGATATATAACTTAGGCAATTCCTATCCGATTAGGTTGGATGAAATGCTCGAGACCATTGAACTTTCTCTTATGAAAAAGGCCGAGGTCGAGTATGTGGAATATATGCAAGGAGATGTGGCAAACACCTTTGCTGATATAAGTTTAGCAAAAGCTGAATTGGGCTATGATCCCCAAAGAAGCTTTCAGGAAGCGGTGGATAGCTTTGTAAGATGGTATCAAGCTCAGGAATGTGAATAGTCGCTGGTTTCGGCAATCTTTTGGATTGCTAATAAGACTCTTCTCCGCCTCCGAGCTTTCCTTATCTAAATCATCAAAAAATCCTGCAATTTGTTTATATTCAAGCAAACAAGGGCTTCATTAGAAGAGGTGAACCATCTTGGAAAAGATAAATATTTCATACAATCGTGTAAGTCGCTAATACCATAGATTGCAGTCGGTTCCACACAGTCAAAATAACCCCGTAATCCCATAATTAAATCGCAAAAAGCTATTTTTATCTTGACATAAAACCTAATGTTTTGCTTATGAGTATCTTAATTGGTCGATAAGAACAATTTAAACAAAAAAATAGATGAATTTAAGGAGTACAAAAAAATGACAAAAGCAGATCTTGTAAAAAGAGTATCCGAAAGCACAGGAATTATCCGTAAAGATGTCGCCGCCGTCACAGACGCACTTTTCCAAGGCATTAAAGACATCCTTGCCGAAGGACATCACATCGAAATCCGTGGATTTGGCACCTATCGCCTCAAAACCCGCAAACCCCGCATGGGTCGTAACCCCAAAACCGATGAGAAAGTTCCGGTTCCCGAGCGCACAGTTCCCACCTTCAAATTTTCACGTGAGTTCAAAAACAACGTAATTAAAACAAAGATCGTCAGCTAATCGAGGGAAGATATTATGCCGTGTGGAAGAAAGAAAAAACGTCGTAAAATCTCTACTCACAAGAGGAAGAAACGCCTCCGTAAAAATCGTCATAAAAAGAAATAATATCTAAAGCCATCCTCAGGGGTGGCTTTTTTATTTGTCTCTTTTTTGCGCTCTTGCAGGAGAAAATCCGCTTAGCCCTAAGGGAATAATCAAGGCTCACATATTCGTGTTTCAAACAGATATAAAATACAAATTAAAAGTCTTGCTTGACAAAAACAGGGTAGTTCTAATTTTGGGATAGAATTGTAAGAATTTTGCAAGGAGATACAATAAATGAAACAGGGAATACATCCTAAATATGAGAAGGCAGTTATCACCTGCGCTTGCGGAAACACCTTTGAAACCCGCAGCACAAAAGGTAACATGCAGATTGATATCTGTAATTTGTGCCACCCCTTCTATACCGGCAAGCAGAAAATTGTCGATACCGCCGGTCGTGTTGAAAAGTTCAACAAGAAATACAACATTTCTTCTGACAAATAGCTTTTTCACCATTCTGAAACGCCAGTCTCGCCGTTGTGGCAGAGTGGCGTTTTTGTTTTATCTTATATAAAAAAAGGAATTTTACGATGAAAAAAGAAATAAATGTTGGCGGACAAGCAGTTATCGAAGGTGTGATGATGCGCGGCTCGGATAAGCTCGCAACGGCAGTGCGCCGTAAAAGCGGCGATATCGAGCTGAAGATCACGCCCTTCGTGAGCGTCACGCAAAAGAAAAAAGCCTTGGGCAAGCCTATCATCAGGGGATTTATCTCGCTGATTGAAATGATGAAGATTGGCTTTTCCACTCTCACCTTCTCAGCCGATCGCTATGAAGAAGACCTCAAAGAAGAGGCGGCTGCAAAAGGCGAAACGATCAAAGAGAAGTCTAAGACTGCCACCAAGTTAGAAGATATCTTCAGCTTTGTCTTTGCCTTTGGACTCGCCTTTTTGCTCTTTGGCTTTTTGCCATATAAGCTCGCAGATTGGATGAATCTTTCCAAGCAAGACCTCTATTTCAACCTATTTGCCGGCAGCATACGCATCGTGATGTTCGTCCTCTATGTCTGGCTAATCTCTTTTATGGAAGATATTAAGAGGCTCTTCAGATATCACGGGGCGGAGCATAAAAACGTGAATGCCTATGAAAAGAATGTTGATCTTCAAATCGCTGATATCCAAACGCAGACGACGATTCATCCGCGTTGTGGCACGAGCTTTATGTTCTTCGTGCTGCTGATTTCAATCCTGCTCTTTTCCATTATTGACACGCTGGTCTCACACTACATCGTCAAAGGCCCGCTGACCATGTATCTCAGGCTGGGCTATCACATCCTTCTCATCCCGCTGATCTCGGGCGTGAGCTATGAAGTGCTCAGATATTCCGGCAAAAACCTCGATCATCCGATTGTGAAGATTATGACCGTCCCCGGCATGGCGCTGCAAAAGATCACCACGCAAGAGCCGGATGACGAGATGGCAGAAGTTGCACTCGTTGCGATGAAAGCCGCTCTGGATATGGATTATAGCACGCACAATGTAAGGCTTTTGGACTAAGACTCATGATACCCGTTGAAAAGCTAAACGCTTTAGCGCAAGAATTGCAGGAAATGAATGAGCAAGTGGCAGACCCCGCGCTCATGGCGGATGCGCGTGCCTATAAGTCCCTGATGCATCGCTATAAAGAGCTCTCGCAGATCAATGAGAGTTGGCAAAACTATCAGGATATTGAACGTCAAATTACCGAGACCAAAGAGCTTTTAGAGCTTGAGAGCGATGCCGAGATGCAAGCTATGGCGCGCGAAGAGCTTGCATTACTCGAAGATAGCTTAGAAAATGAAGAAATGATGTTGCATGACCTCCTTATCCCCAGCGATCCAAACGATCTCAAAAATGCAATCGTGGAAATCCGTGCGGGAACAGGCGGCGAGGAAGCAGCGCTCTTTGTGGCAGACCTGTATCGCATGTATGGTTTCTATGCCGTTCTCAAGGGCTGGAAAACGCAATTGATGGATGCCAACGAGACGGGATTGGGCGGCTATCGCGAGGTTGTTTTCATGATCTCCGGCGAAAATGTCTATGGACAAATGCGCTTTGAAAGCGGCGTGCACAGAGTTCAAAGAGTGCCCGTCACCGAAAGCGGCGGACGCATCCACACCTCTGCCGTCTCGGTCGCAGTCTTGCCCGAAGCCGAAGAGATCGATCTGGATATCAGTGATAACGATCTCCGCATTGACGTATATCGCAGCAGTGGGAACGGCGGGCAGAGCGTGAATACCACAGACTCTGCCGTGCGCATCACCCACGTTCCCAGTGGCTTGGTGGTCACCTGTCAGGATGAAAAGTCACAGATCAAAAACAAAGCGAAGGCGATGAAGATATTGCGTAGTCGCCTCTTTGACATGGAGATCGCCAAGCAGGAACAGGAGATTGCCTCCTCGCGCCGCGCTCAAATCTCCAGCGGTGATAGATCTGCAAAGATCAGAACCTACAACTTTCCGCAATCACGCGTCACCGATCACAGAATTAACTTGACAAGTCACAATTTGGATGGTTTCTTGGCAGGAAATATAGATGAGTTTGTCCAGAGCCTTAGAGTGGTCTGGAGAAACGAAAAGGTGAGTGAATAAATCATGCTTGAATTTTTGCCCATAGTCCTGATTTTGGTTTTCTTTCTCAGCCTCTGCTTCTTGTTTTCGGGGCTGGAAACGGGAATGATGTCTATTGATCAAATCGCTTTGGAAGATAGAGCTCGTCGAAGCAAAAGAGATGCTGCACTGCTCAAATTCATCAGGCAACCAGACAAGCTGCTCGGCACCACGCTCATCGGGAGCAATGTCGCAAGTGCCGTCCTGGCTTCGATCGCCACCCTCTTTGCAGGAAATCTGAAGAACTTTGATGCGCGTTTTACTGCGCTCATTGTCGGCACCATCGTGCTCATCTTTGGTGAGATCGTCCCCAAAGCGGTGTTTCGTGAACACTCCGAAAAGCTTGTCACCATGCTCTTTCCCCTGCTTTTGGTCTTCTATTATATGCTCAAGCCTTTCGTGGCGGTCGTCGGTGCGATAAACACACTGCTCATGAAACTTTTTAAGGTGGGCGATGGCAATCAATATGACTTTCTCACCAAGGAAGACATCAGTTTTCTTTTGGCGGAAAGCAATGAGGATAGTCCGCTTTCAACGCAGATGGAGATGATCGAAGATGCGCTGGATCTGCGCGATCAGAAGGCAAAAAACATCATGGAACCGCGCACAGAAATCGTGGCAATCGAAGATATCACGCCCATTCCGGAGGTGCGTAAGATCGCTCAGAAAGAGGGCTTTACGCGCTATCCCGTCTATCGCAATTCCATCGATGATATCATCGGCGTTTTGATCGTCTATGATATGCTCAAAAAAGAAGTCAATGACGAGATGACGGCGGGCGATATCATTCACGAACCGCTCTTTGCGCCGGAAAGCATCGGCGTGGACAAGCTTCTGCATGAGATGCAGTCCCAAAGAAAGTCTATGGCGATCATTGTGGACTCCTTTGGCGGGACTGCGGGGATCGTGACGATTGAGGATATCCTTGAGGAGATCGTGGGCGATATTGAAGATGAATATGACGAAGAAGAAGAGCGCGATGTGGAGCAGATTAGCCCCAACACATGGATCGCGATGGCTGATGTGGAGATAGACCGCTTGGCGGATGACTATGACATCATCCTGCCGGAGGGGGATTATGAGACCATCGCAGGACTCATCTTGGATACCCTGGAAAAGATCCCGCATCAAGGGCAATTCATTAACGTGGAACCTTATAGAATACAGGTTTTGCAAGCAACAGATAAGAAAATAATTAAAGTAAAAATACATAAACAAGCGAGGTAGTTATGAAACTGATGGAATGTGTTCCAAACTTCAGTGAAGGTCGCGATATGGCGGTAATCGATGCCATCGCAGCATCTATCAAAGAAGTCAACGGCGTTTCTTTATTGGACGTGGACCCCGGTGCGGATACAAATCGCACGGTTTTCACCATGGCAGGAGAACCCGAAGCCGTTGTAGAAGCAGCTTTTCAAGCAATTAAGACAGCGTCTGAACTAATAGACATGAGCAAACACAGCGGTGAGCATCCGAGAATGGGCGCAACCGACGTTTGTCCCTTCATCCCGATTTCGGGTATGACGATGGAGGAATGCGTGGAATATGCCAAGAAACTCGGCAAAAGAGTGGGCGATGAGCTCAAAATCCCCGTGTATCTCTATGAACATGCAGCAAGTAAGCCCGAATGGCGCAATCTTGCCACGGTTCGCCAAGGCGAATATGAGGCTCTTCCGGCAAAGGCCAAAGACCCCAATTGGAAGCCCGATTTCGGACCTCATGCTTTCAATGCAAAGAGCGGTGCCACAGCGATCTCCGCACGTGAATTCCTCATTGCATATAACATCAATCTCAATACCAGAGACAAGAAGAAAGCACACGATATCGCCCTTTCCATTCGCGAAAGAGGCAGAATCAAGCGTGACGCAAATGGCAAGATGGTGAAAGACGCCGAAGGCAATAACGTGATGGTTCCCGGTCTCTTCAAAGAATGCAAGGCAGTGGGCTGGTATATCGATGAATATAACCGCGCTCAGATCAGCATTAACCTTACTAATTATAAGATCACTCCTCCCCATCTCGTCTTGGATAAGGTGCGTGAACTCGCCCACGATATGGGCATCCAAGTGACTGGTAGCGAATTGGTTGGCTTGCTTCCTAAAGCAGCGATCTTGGAGTCTGGCAAATACTATCTTGAAAAGATGAATGAATCTATCGGCATCCCTGAAAAGATGATCATGGAGACGGCTATTCAATCCATGGGACTGGCTGAATTGGGCGACTTTGATCTCGATAAGAAGGTCATCGAATATGCCATCGCTAAAGAAGATAGGCTGGCAAATCTCAGGATCACCGAGTTTTGCGACTTGCTTTCCACCGATGCTCCGGCACCCGGCGGTGGCAGCGTTGCAGCACTTTGCGTATCCATGAGCGGTGCGCTCTCGGCAATGGTCTCAAACCTCACTATCGACAAGAAGGGCTATGAGGACGTGCAGAGGGAAGCCCATGAATATGCTGCACTCGGTCAAGCCATCAAAGAAGACTCAATCCATTGTATAGACGTGGATACGGACGCCTTCTACACGATGATGGACGCCATGAGATTGCCTAAGAAAACCGATGAAGAGATAGCCTATCGCAACGAGCAGATCGAAAAGAGCACGCAGGGCGCAATCAACGCTCCGTTGCAAACGCTCAGAATCTCTCTGAGAGCGTTGGAACTCGCGGAAAAGGTTGCCAAGATAGGAAACCTCAATGCGCTCTCCGATGCAGGCGTGGCGGCTCTTACGGCACTCGCAGCCGCAAAAGCAGCGAACTTCAACATCCTCATCAATATCGCCGGCGTCACCGATAAAGAATTTGAGAAAAACACTCTGGCAGAAGCAAAGAAGCTCATCGCAAGATGTGAAGAGATCGCCGCTAAAGTGGAAAAAGACGTAGAATCTAGACTATAAGTGATACTCTATATCGTTGGATTTACCCGCGCCGGCAAGAGCACCATGGCTCGCTCGCTGGCAAAAAGCTGGGATATCGGCTTTTTGGATACCGACGATATGGTGGAAGAGCTTACAGCTAAAAGCATACAGGATCGCGTGCAAGACGAAGGCTGGGAAGCCTTTAGAACGCATGAAACAAATGCATTGTATATGACCCGGGAGCATGATTTTGCTTCCGGGTTTTCTTTGTCTAAGAAAGGTCAAGCTCTCAAAAGACCACAGGGCATAAAGGGCGTTGTAGCCTGCGGTGGCGGGATAGTGGAAAAAGAAGAAAATCGCCTATTCCTAAAAGAGATGCCGCTGCTTTGGCTCAATCCCGGCTGGGAAGTGCTCCTCCGGCGCATCAAGGAAAAACCCTCGCTCATCACTGCAAATCTCAGCGAGGACGAGCTTTACGCACTCTATCAAAAGAGGATGAAGCTATATCAATCTCTCCTAAAATAAAGAGCTTGGCAGCCTCAACTAAGACCACCAAGCTCACTTAACACTTTGCGATATAATCGGCTATACTACATCACTTATCACTAAGGTCTAACTTCCGGCTCTTAAACCCATAGCCCATAACATCATAGACATCAGTCAGCACCATGAAAGCATTGGGATCGATCTCGCGCACCAAGTCCGTGAGCAGCGGAACTTGCCTTCGGTTGAGCACGCAGAAGATCACTTCGATATCACGCTGATTGAAGCCGCTCTTTCCATTGAGAATGGTGAGCCCTCTATCGAGATTGTCAAAGATTGCACCTCGAATCTCATCCACATAGTTTGAGATGATGTAAACGCCTTTGATATATGGCATTCCCTCCGAGGCGAGGTCGGTGATACGCGTGGTAACAAACAGGTTTATATATCCCCAAATCAAGAGTTTCGGGTCTTTGATGAAGAGCGCCACCGCGAGAATGATGCCGGATTCCACAAAGTAATATGCCGTTCCGATGGAGATATTTGCCTTTTGCTTGATCAGAGCGACGGGAATATCTGTGCCTCCCGTAGAGCCACGGAAGCGGAAGATCATCCCGAGTCCCAAGCCCAAGAGCACCGATCCCGCAATAGCCGAAAGGAACATCTGATCAGGCGGCAACATGGCATAGACCGTGCGTCCATCAACGAGGAAAGTAAACTTTTCCAGATCAGAAATCATCCCGATCTTGGCAAGGGTTTTAACGTTAAAGAGGTCAGTCATCAACGCAGATACCACCATGCCATAGATAGACTTACTACCGAAAGACTTGCCGATAAAGATGAAGCTGATCACAAACAAAGGAACGTTTATGATGAACATCCCCACACCGTTTGGAATACCAAAAAGGTTGTAGAGAATCTGCGAAATACCGCCGACACCACCGGGCGCCATATTATAGGGCAAAAGAAACCACGAATAGCCCGCGGCAAAGAAAAGCGAGCCGAATATTATGCCTAAATGGTTTAGAATCTCACGCTTTAAGCGCGGAGATGATTTAACTTTCTGGGACATCTTGTCTCTCCTATTGTGCTTGACGAATAATGCCAATACTAATATCTTGCTTTTCGGATGTGATCGCTGGATTATCCAAGCCTGAATCACAGCCCTAATCTATATAAAATACAAAGTTTAAGGATACACATCATGAAGATCGAAATAAGACTCGACGGGCATGAACACGGCGTCTTTGAAACAGACAACGCCATGCCCATATCACAAATAATTAAAAGAGTTAATCTGGATAAAAGCCTTATCTTGAGCTATAAAATTAACCATGCCTATTATGTCAATGAAGAATACGTCCTCGACCGGGACAGCATGATCAATTGCATCACGGCAAAGCACCCCGAAGGTTATAGAATCTATCAGGATACGGCGATATTCATCCTCGCCAAAGCCATGCACACCATCTTAGGCGATTCGCATTCATTAGCAGTGGAACACTCCATCGGCGACGGCGTCTATTGCGAAGTTTTCAACACCGAAGTCTTTACGGCTGAAGACACTATCAGAGTCAAGCAAGAGATGCAACGCACGATTGACAGCGACCTCCCCATCGACAAGATCGAAGTCCGCGCCGCCGAGGCAATTGACATCTTCAAACAGATGCGCCGTCAAGACATTCTCACCAACCTCAAAAGCAATTACGGAGAGAGCGTAACGGTATATCGTTGCGGGAAATACTACGACCGCTTCATTCGTCCGCTCGCCGATCGCACCGGCTTCATCAAGGAATTTGACCTCGTCTATGAGGCTCCCGGTTTCATCCTACGCTTCCCCGGAGGTGCAAAGATGGATATCACACAGCCTTTTGAGCTCCCCAAGAAAGTCTTTGCCCTGCACCAAGAGCACGACAAGTGGCTGGACATCCTCAGAGTCTATAACATCGCCGACATCAATGATCTCATCGAAAACTATGAGATATCGAGTTTTATCCTCGTTGAAGAAGCATTGCATGAAAAGAAGATTGCCGAGATCGCCGCATCCATCGTGCAAAACAAGAAGATTAAAATTGTCTTGATCGCAGGACCTTCCTCATCGGGTAAGACCACCTTTGCCAAGAGATTAGGCGTTCAACTGCAAGCCAGCAAGGCCAAGCCCATCGTCATCGGCTTGGACGACTATTTCCTCGGCAGAGACCGCACACCCCGCAAGGAGAACGGCGACTTTGACTTTGAATCCATATATTCCATTGATCTTGAATATCTTAACCAACAGCTCAACGAGCTTCTTTCCGGCGAAATGGTGAACCTCCCGCGCTATGATTTCACCCGTGGAGTGCGCAACCACAGCGATCGCAATGTTCAGCTCGATGAAGATAACATCATCATTTTAGAAGGGATACACGGTCTGAACGAGATGCTCACCTCCAGCATCCCCAAAGAGAACAAAGCAAAGATCTATATCTCGGCGCTAAATCAGCTTAATATCGACAACCACAACCGCATCCCAACCACAGATTGCCGCCTCTTGAGACGCATCGTTCGCGACCATCAATACCGCGGCTATTCTGCCGACGAGACGCTCTCCCGCTGGGCAGACGTGCGCGAAGGTGAAGAGAAAAACATCTTTCCTTACCAAGAAAACGCCGATTATATGTTCAACAGCAGCCTCACCTACGAACTGGGCGTACTCAAGAAACACACTTGGAAAATATTGCACTCCGTGCCGTCCAATTCACCGGCATACACCGAAGCGCGCCGTCTCATCCGCCTGCTCTCCTATTGCCGTGATATCGACGACATTCACGTACCCTATAACTCTATCATTCGCGAGTTTACCAGCGGCTCGGTATTCAGGTATTAAACAATGGCAAAGATCAATATTCTCTCCGAAAATGTGCGCAATATGATCGCCGCCGGCGAGGTGATCGAACGCCCCGCCTCGGTGGTGAAGGAATTAGTGGAAAACAGCATTGACGCCGGCTCCAGCGCGATCTCCGTGATCGTGGAAAACGGCGGCAAAGACCTCATCCAAGTGATTGATAACGGACACGGAATGAGCCCTGACGACGCCATGCTCGCGCTTGAAAGCCACGCCACCAGCAAGATCAGGAATGTGGAAGACATTGTCCACATCGACTCGCTCGGCTTCCGCGGTGAAGCTCTGCCCTCGATCGCTTCCATCTCCAGCTTTTCTATGCTCACTCGCAGCGCTGATCACGAGGTTGCCCTGCGCATCGACATCCGCGACGGCAAGCTCAAAGACGTGCAAAAGACCTCTTCAAATCCCGGCACGACCATCTGGGTACGCGGACTTTTCAAAAGCCTGCCTGCAAGGCGTAAGTTCTTACGCAGCGACACAGTAGAGCTAAGGCACATACTCAAATATTTCCACTATCAAGCGGTGCTCTATCCCGAAATCAGCTTCAAACTCATCGCCGACGGACGCGAGCGTCTGAACTATATTTCCACCCAAGATCGCAATCAGCGCATGGCAGAAATCTTTGGCTCCGGCTTCTTTACAGACGACATCATCGAGGTGGATAATAACTTTGAAGACTATCACATAGAAGGTTATATCTTCGGTCTCGAAGAGAGAGCAAACAAGCTCGTCGATGCGCAATATGTCTTCATCAACGGACGCTTTATCAACGACAAAACCGTGAAACACAGCATCCGCAGTGCCTACGAGCCCTTCATCCAAAAGACGCGCATCTGGATGAAAGGCCAGACTCCGCCCTACATCCTCTTTCTCAGCGTGCCGCCCACCCAGATCGACATCAACGTCTCGCCCACCAAAAACGAAGTTCGTTTCCGTGAAAACCAAAAGGTGCATTCCTTTATTTTTGAGACACTTTCCAAATCGCTAAGAGGCTATGAAGACAGCAAGTTTGCCTCCGCCCGCGAGAAGTTCAGGCACCCCTTCAATAAGGACGAGCGCGCCACCAGCCTCGAGCGCGACATATTCGTGCAAAACACTCCCATGCCGAGATATGCGGAATATCAGAAGGAGCACAGCAATCTCTTTCAGGCAGACCTTTTCAAAGACGCACATCCCGAAGACATGCAAGACATCCCCATCGTGAACCCCATAAAGTTCGATAAAGACGAGCAAAGCGAGCTTTTCACGGAGATCCCGAACGACTCCGTGCCCTATAAATTGCTCCTCCAAAGCGAGGAAGAATACATCAATCCCTGGCAATTGCACAACACCTATATCTTTGTGCAGGTAGAAGATGGCTTAGTCATCATCGACCAACACGCCGCTCACGAACGCATTGTCTATGAAAAGCTCATCCATCGCGCCGGCGGCGCACCCGCAACACGCCAAAAGCTGATCATCCCGCTGGTAATCGACATCCCGCCCTATGTCGCCACCGAGATCAAGGAACTCATCGATGAAAACATGGAACTCTTTAGCAAAGTAGGCTTTATGCTCAAGAAATTCAGCGGCGATTCCATCGTGATCGAAGAGATTCCCGCTGAACTCGGCGACTTTCAGGGAGGTCAGGTCTTCATCGACATCCTGCAACAATTGGAGACGGAACTGGCGACAAACACAGACTTTAGGGACTCCCTCGCCAAGTCCATCGCCTGCAAAGCCGCCGTGAAAGCAAATGAGAAGCTCAGCCGCCGCGAAATGCTCGATCTGATCAACAACCTCTTTGCCTGCCAAGTGCCCTATTTCTGCCCCCACGGCCGACCGCTCATCGTGAAAATGACACTGAGTGATTTTGAGAAGAAATTCAAGCGCACG
Organism: Cloacimonetes bacterium UBA5456; assembly: GCA_002427325.1. Lineage (GTDB taxonomy): Bacteria > Cloacimonadota > Cloacimonadia > Cloacimonadales > Cloacimonadaceae > UBA5456. Next base: position 35,157 of record DIQS01000051.1, read on the forward strand.
CTATGATCATCATCGTTGAAGGCCCGACGGGCTCAGGGAAATCCGCCCTCGCCATAGAGCTTGCCCATAAGCTAAATGGCGAGATTGTCAACTGCGATTCCCGTCAGATTTATAGACACCTGGACATCGGCACCGCCAAACCCACAAAGGAAGAGCTCAGCCTCGCAGTTCACCATCTCATCGACATCATAAACCCCGATCAGCCCTATAATGCAGGCCTTTTTGTCCGCGATGCATCAAGCGCCATAACCGAGATCAAAGCAAGAGGCAAAACGCCTATAATCTGCGGCGGCACAGGACTTTATGTGCGCAGTCTCTTGGAAGGACTCTTTAGCCATCCACCTATCCCGCCCGAGACCCGTGCCCAGCTCAAAGCCCGCCTCAAAGAAGAAGGCATAGACGCACTTTACACTGAACTAAAGACAATCGACCCCGTCTTCGCCGCAAAGATCAGCAACAAAGACAGCCAGCGCATACTCCGCGGCTTAGAAATCCATCACGCCAGCGGCAAAAGCATCAGCGAGCACTGGCAAGAGCAAAACAAAACACCGCGCTACGACGCCTTCCGCATCCTGATCAATCCCCCGCGCGAAACACTTTATCAACGCATCAACGACAGACTTTCCAAAATGATTGAAGAAGGACTAATAGAGGAAATCAGCGAAGTCTTAGAGCGCGGATATTCATGGGAAGCCCCCGGACTTAGTAGCCTCGGCTACAAAGAGTTCCGTCCCTATTTCGAGAGCCAAGACAGCCTCGAGAATTGCGCCCAAATCGCCGCCCAACACCACCGGAATTATGCAAAAAGACAATGCACTTGGTATCGGAAGATCAGATTTGATTTGACATTGGACTCAATCAGCTTTAGATTATCTGATATCACAGGGGTTATAAAGCCCCTAATATTAGATTAAATAAGAGGATACCAGTGCAAGTTGTAGCAAAAGTTGTGAATCTGCATATTTCTGAAAATGACATAAAACGCGAACTTAGTTGTGGAGGCGACGTCCCCGGCGCTCTCAAACGCTTGATCGATAGATGTTTGCTCTTGGCAAAAGCCACAGCAAAAGGGATAGTTGCCACAGACGAGGAGTTCGATTTAGCTCTTCTCGAGCTTTTAGACGAAAAAGAGCCCTTCGGTCTGCCCGCAGGCGCACTTCAGGATATGCAAGCCGAGGAGATGGAAAGACTGCTCAGAAACAACATCGTCATCCGCAAATATCTCGGCGAAATCTTCCCCCACGAGTCTCATATCTCAGACGAAAAGCTCCTCGAATTCTATGATGAAAACCCCCAGCACTTTTGCAGCGAAGAGATGGTGCGCTGTTCCCACATCTTCATCCGCGGTGAAGACGCCGAAGCCCGCATCAAGCAGATACATTCGCAGATAAACAGCCCCGAAGATTTCTTCAAGCTCTGTGAAAATTGCAGCCATTGCCCCTCCGGCGATTGTTGCGGCGATCTCGGCTTTTTTGCCCGAGGTCAGCTCTTCAAAGAGATCGAGGAAGTGGCTTTCACCCTCTCTTTGAACGAGATAAGCCAGCCGCTTGCCAGCCCCGAAGGCTATCACATCTTGCTCTTAACAGACAAAAAGTGCAGCACTTGCATCCCCTTTGAAGAGATCAAAGAAAGCCTGGCATCCGAGCTCATCAAGGTTGAAAAAGAATATTACCTAAGCCGCCATCTTGAAGAACTTGCAGAGGAATATCATAGCGAAATAATCATCTACGATAATGCGCTCAAATCAACTTTCTAAGATATTTGGCATCAGCAGTTTCGGTGAATCACACGCTGCTGCCATCGGGCTCTTGATCGATAGCCCCATCCCCAATCTCGACTTCCCCTTTGAGGAAATAAAACAAGCCCTAAACAAACGAAAATATAAGAGCAATCACACCACCCCGCGCGATGAAGCCGATGAAATCGAGATTCTCAGCGGAGTTTTTGAAGGCAAAACCACGGGCATGCCGCTTTGTATCATCGTGCGAAACACCGACCACAAAAGTGCTGATTATGAAGCAATTAAAGACATCTTCCGTCCCGGACACGCCGACTTTTCGTGGTTCAATAAATATCTCATCCATGACTATCGCGGCGGCGGACGCTCCTCCGGACGCGAAACCTTGGCGCGCATCATCGCCTCAAAACTCAATGAAAGCATACTTGGCGAGATAAAGATTACTGTCACAACCCTTTCCATCGGCGAACTTGAGAATCCGCAGAAAGGCGCAACCGCAGAGAATCCGCATCATTGGACGGACGAGGAAAGCTATCCCCGCCTCATAGACTATTTGGATAGGATAAAAGAAGATAAAGACAGCGTGGGCGGAGTCTTAGGAGTCCGAATCACCGGCGTCCCACCCGGCTTAGGCGATCCCATCTATGAAAAGCTTTCCGCAAATATTGCCAAAGCCATGCTCTCTATCGGCAGCGTTCGCGGCATCCTCTTCGGCGACGGCAAAAGGCTGGCAACAGCATGCGGCAGCGAGGTGAACGACAGATTTTTGGCAGACGGCACTATGACAAACCACCATGGCGGCATCCTCGGCGGCGTCAGCACCGGACAGGACATCTATTTCGAGCTCTACATTCGCCCCATCTCTTCCATCGGAAAAAAGCAAGCGGCGCTGAACAAAAACGGCGAGATCGTTGAAATCCAGCTAAAAGGCAGGCACGACATCAGCCACATCCCACGCATCATCCCCGTGGTGGAAGCCATGCTCAAGCTCACTTTAGCCGACGCCATCCAAGCGCAAAAACTCATAGACAGCCGCAAGCAAGACCTCGCCGGCTATCGCGAAATCCTCGACAAGCTGGATGAGGAGCTAATCCTGCTACTTTATCGCCGCAAGAAGGTCGTAGGGCAAGTAAGAGAATTTAAGCGCGAAAACAGCCTCCCCATCAAGGACGAGGCAAGAGAATACGAGATCATCAGCCGCGCACAAGAGATCGCAAAAGAGTATGAACTCGATCCCGAACTCACTAAAGAACTAATAAAATTAACTTTAAGGATCTGCTCATCATGAATATCATTATATCCACCATCTACAAAGATCATTACACAAACACAGGCAACGAACTGATTAAAATTGAATTCCGTCTTGATCTCAGCGATAATTTGGACGAGGTTAAATGGCAAAATTTTACCAATCACAACATCCTGACCTATAGAAAAGAGGATCCCGAGAGCCAAGTGCTCGACAAAATGCTTGCCACAAAAGCACTTATCGATCTCGATTATAATGACTACGCCAAGCATGATCGCGAAATCCCCCCAGAGCGGCTCATTCTTTCGGCACATTTCACAGACTTTGACGAAGAGCTTTTTATCAGCTTTTTGGACAGCCCCATCGAGGCAAGTTATTACAAACTAATCTTTAAGCCCGCCAGTTTTTCCGAGATGCTAAGCACAGCAGAGCTAATCGCAAAACGCCCCCATCGTAAATACATCTTCAACGCCTTAGGCAAGTGGGCATATTTTCAACGCATGCTCTACTACGAATTTAACTCCATAGCGGCATATTTTTCCATATTTGTGCCGGTTGTCGAGAGCCAACCAAAGGTTGAGGACATCCATAAAATCATGCAAACCTGCAATACCCACAACCTCGTGCTGCTCATCGGGGGCGGCGATCTGAGCAAATCCGGTAGCATCACTTGGGGCAACGATTTTTATATCACTGAATATCTATCGGATAAGATTGATCTGAATATCGGGCTCAGCGAAGAACACATAAGCATGCTTCC
>DIQS01000051.1:39056-39438 GCA_002427325.1 Cloacimonetes bacterium UBA5456
AAAGAACACATAAGCATGCTTCCGCCCAAGGAGGAGCGCTATTCCTACCTCCCCGCCCCCATCAGGGACATCGCCGAACTGCATGAAATAATCAATTGGCTACAGAGCCGAAAGCCGCGCTACAATGTCTTTGGTCTCGCCATCACCTCCCCCTTCAAGCACGAGATGGCGAAATATCTGAAGAGCCATCGCCATAGCGTCAACACCGTTGCATTTTGGGACGAGAAGACTCTTAACAACAGCTATCATGAAGGCTTCAAGAGTTTTGTGAGCAGCACAAACACGGATATAATCGCTTTAAACCGGCTTCTTGAGGATATGGGAATCGCTAAAGATGCCACGATTCAGCTCTATGGCAGCGGGGATTGTGCCTATGCCTTTG
>DIQS01000051.1:39602-40133 GCA_002427325.1 Cloacimonetes bacterium UBA5456
GCGGGGATTGTGCCTATGCCTTTGCCGCCCAACTCAAGCGATTGGGCTATGCCAAACTATTTTTGAGCGCGAGAAACAAAGAGAAGCTAAATGAGCTCAGTGCGGCGCTGAAGCTGCCCGCAGAGGATTTGAAGCACTGCGACCTGCTGATCAACACCACCCCGCTCAGGCTCAATGAAGAAGACGATCTTTCCGTGTTGCCTGAGTTTTCTGCGCTGATTGACCTCGCTATTTCGGGAGAAAAAATGTCGAGACTATCCGAGCTCGCCGATGAAAAGGAAATCCCATATTGCGATGGTGAAAGTTTCTGGACGGTACAGCACATGTTTCAGAGAAAAGAGATCGATGCCGCAGTTTTTTCACGAGATTAAAATGCACTTTTTTCTGCAAACAAAATCCCATATTTTTGTCATTTTTGACGCATCAGCTATTTCCTTTGTAAAATAGCCCACACAAAATCACTTCAAAGCCACGCTGCACCTGCATCTCACCTATTGGGTTCAGCTCAGCGTGCGCTTATGATATGCTCAT
>DIQS01000051.1:40332-52514 GCA_002427325.1 Cloacimonetes bacterium UBA5456
ATCATGACCATATCATGACCAGAACCCTCTAAGGAAGCAGGGGAAAAAAGGCAAAAAATGAGCAATTTCAAGAGCAAAATATCTCGAAATTCCGTCTAATATTTCCCTTAATTTCTCCGATTCAGATTTATTTGATTGACAGTTTTTGCGAAAAAAACATCCTTGTAAATTCAACGGGAGTGAAATAAAACAATAGTAGGAGACTATTATGCGCAACAGACAAATCATTTTGATGATCTCTCTGCTCGTTTTCGGCATTGGACTCGCGTTTGCTCAATCTTCTTTGGGCGAGCAAGATTTCCCCGTCGCCGCAATCGACAACCTCTTCATCCCCTATGCAAACCCATCTCTTTTGGGCACGCCGATCGGGGAAGGGATCAGCATGGTTCACCATTTAGACGATCAGAAATTCCAAAAACAGTATTGGTTGATGCTCAATTCAGCCGGCTTAAGCTATGTTTTTGAGCGGCAAAATTCACAGAACTATCATCTTTTTGGCTTGGGTTCAGAAGCTTTTGACGCCCACATCCTGCCAAATCTTTATTTGGGAACGAACTACCGCTTTGCTCAAGGCAGCCCAAAAGATGGAACTTTCCGCTCCGCTCTCACCTATCGCCCGCATAACAGCACTTCGGTGGCGTTTACTTTGGACAATCCCATGCACGAGGCTCCCAGCTATCATGGCGGCATCGCTGTGCGTCCTTTTGCCTTCACCGACAAAATCGCAAATCACAGGCTGGAGCTCAGTGCTGACCTTGATTATTGCAAGGATAATAAAAATGAATATGGCATAAATAACCTGCTTGTGGGAGTAAATACGCAGGTGCTTGACGGGCTCAAGATCGGCGGGACCTATAACTTTGACAAGAAATCTGCGCTACTCTCCTTCGGACTGGCTTTTGGCAAGGTTCAGACGGGTGCGCTGGCACGCATGGCGGATAACGACAACTACGGCTATCTCTATGCGCATCTATCATCTCGCTCATATAAGCCCCTCTTGGGAATCAGCCCGAAAAGCTGGTATAAGATGCCGGCAAAAGGCACGGTGGTCACCTATCGCGCTCCCAAATATGAGCTTGGTCCATTTAACATTTTCGACAAAAATGTAAGCTCCATTGAGGATATCAAAGCCGAGCTAAACAAAGCCAAAAATGATCCCGGCGTTGAAGGTATTCTCTTGATTAATCCTTCATTTGGCGCATCTTTTGGACTGATGCAGGAGATCATTGATGCCTTTAATGATTTCAAGGAAAGCGGCAAAGCAGTGACGGCATATTATGACAATATCTCCAACGGCGGCTATATCTTCGCTGCATCGGTTGCGGATAAGATTTATCTGAATCCCACGGGAAGCTTGGACTTGCGCGGCTTTGCTATTTCCAGCCCCTATTTGCGTGATCTCTTGGACGCAATCGGAGTAGAACCCATCAACCTCCGCAGTCACAAATATAAAAATGCCGGCAATATGTTCAGCGAAAGCAATATGACCGAAGCCGAGCGCGAAGTCTATGAATCGCTGTTGGATAGCATCTATGAACAAATGCTTGAAACAATCGCAACCGGGCGCGGCGACAAGCTGAGTAAGCCCATCGCTACCCTCGTGGATGAGGGTCCCTATGTGATCGCACAAACAGCTTTGGACGCCGGATTGGTGGATGGACTCATCTATCAAGACCAACTCAGTAAAGAGCTGAAGAAAGACTTCTCCTTCTCCAAAGAAATCAAAGAAATGGCGACTTATCACAATTATGAATGGACAAAACCCAAAGAGAGTCTCATCGCTGTGATCTATGCCAGTGGAAACATCGTGATGGGCAAAGGCAGAGCCGGACAGAAAATCGCTCATCAAAGCACTGTTGAGCTCATCCGCAAGGCTCGTAAAGACCCTAAATATAAAGGAATTATCTTGCGCGTGGATAGCGGCGGCGGCAGCGCACAGGCCTCGGATATCATCCTCAGAGAACTGGAGCTCGCCAAAACCGAAAACAAGCTCCCCATCGTAGTCTCCATGGCAGGAACCGCAGCCAGTGGCGGCTATTATATTGCGGCAAATGCAGATAAGATCGTTGCAGACGGCAGCACCCTCACGGGCTCCATCGGCGTGATCGGACTCGCCTTTAATGCCAGCGAGCTTTTTAATAAGATCAAAATTAATTGGGATGTCGTGAAAAGGGGTGAACACTCCGATCTCGGCGCGATGAATCGCCCTTGGAGAGACAGCGAAAAACGCATCATGGAAGATATGATTGAACACACCTATGACGAATTCATTGGAATCGTTGCAGATGGACGCGGCATGAGCAAAGATGAGGTGCATGAGATCGCTCAGGGACGCGTCTGGACGGGCGCACAAGGCTTGGAAATAGGGCTCGTGGACGCACTTGGCGGAATGGAAGAGGCAATCGCTCAAATGCGCGAAGTTGCCGGAATCAAGGGCAAAATTCGCCTGGTGGACGCAACGAGCTCGAGCAAAGGTATGAACGTCACCATCACTTCGGATAAGCTGATGAATATGTTTGTGCCGCAATCACTGCAAAGTGTTAGCGATGAATATATTAAACTCTATGACATGTGGCATGATTTTGAAAATGAAAAGATTTTCTATCTCAGCCCCATGATCGCAGAAGAAAACAATATGTAAAACTACAATATTCACGGGGGAGTCAATAGCGACTCCCCTATTTTTTAACTTTGAAAAAGGATGATTCTAAGCTATGAAAAGGTTTTATTATCGTGTATGACGCAAATATCGCTTGCAAAATGAACAATATTTGACTAAGATATCGTTTAGAAGCGGTCAGAAATGAATCAAAAAAACATAAATTAGTAGTGAGGTATAAAATGTATGATCTTATCGTAATTGGAAGCGGACCTGCAGGATATATTGCAGCAATCAAAGCATCACAAAAAGGTTTGAAGACCTTGGTGATCGAAAAAAAGAAGCTCGGTGGAATGTGCCTAAATTGGGGCTGCGTTCCCACGAATATCAATATTGAAAGTGCACGCCGCTATCATGAAGTGAAAAACTCAATGGAAATGGGCATCACCGGTTTTGATCCGGAAAAGATTGAACTTGATTGGAGTAAAGTGGTTCAACGACAGCATGACATTGTTGGAAAGCTCAAAAACGGCATTGATTATCTCTTCAAGAAATATAAAGTTGATTTTTTAAACGCTGAAGCTAAGATCATTAGCGAAACAAAGGTGCAGGCAGGAGATAAGCTTTTCGATACGAAATATATCCTGATCGCAACTGGCTCGCGCCATCCTGATATACAAGATTTCTCGAGCGTTATCGAAGTGGAACATCATACCCTTGAAACAATCGTGCCGGAGAATCCGTTGATTCATGGCTGTGGTTCGCCTTTGGTGGAAATCGCCCAATTCTTTGCGATGATAGATAAAAAACCCATCATTCTTGCCACATCTCTGCCTTTGATTCCCGAATTGGATCGTGAATTGGATAATTTTATCATTCAAAAGTTCAGACACCTCGGTGTGCCTATAATCCCCGAAGACAAGGCAGAAGTCTTGGAAGATAAAGTCATCTATGAAGGAAAAGAATATCCCTTTGATGAAGTGATCAACGTAAACATGCGCGTTCCGAATATCCCGCCAATGGATATTAAACTGGAGATGGAAAACGGCTTTATCAAGGTGGATCGAGTGAATAGAACCAGCATTCCCAATATCTTTGCCGCGGGTGATGTGAATGGCAAGGGGCATTTTGCACACATGGCTTCGGCGCAAGGTTTGGAGGCAGTGGAGGCCATGCTCGGAGTGCCGTTGCCGGTAAAGGAAACCGACTATCCCATAAACCTTTATACCTATCCTGAGATCGCTCAAATCGGCATGACAGAGCAAGAGGCAATCGCAACGGGACATGATTATAAAACTCGTAAATATCCGCTCACATCAAATGCAAAAGCGCTGGCTCAAGGCTTGGCTGAGGGATTTGTGCGCATCATTTATGATCCTGTCTATGACGATATATTGGGCGCGCAGATCGTTGCTTCAAATGCTACGGATATTATCAGTGAGATCGGCGTGCTCATCAATATGAATGGGAACATGAAGGATCTTTCCAGAGCGATTCATGCTCATCCCACGATCTCTGAAGTCTTTGTGGATGCAGCGGATATCTGATCGGCCGATTGGATTTATCCCTTAATAATTAAACCGGCAGTTTTGAGGCTGCCGGTTTTTTATTGTCTTGCTAAGTTCTTGTTTTACTTGCTCATTACGATTTTCTTGATCCAAGTCTTTTTATCCATCTCCATCCTGAGGAAATAGAGTCCGCTGGAAAGCTGTCTGCCTCGGGCGTCTCTGCCTGTCCAAGTGAAGGTGTGGGTGCCTCTCTTGAAATTCTCGCTGAGGATTTCTGAGACGAATTGGCCCTTGATGTTGTAGATCATCAGCTTAACGGTAGTATCCTCGGGGACGCCGAAAGTGATGTGAACATCCGGATTGAAAGGATTGGGATAGGTGTGGTTGATGCCGGCAACGATCGGGATCTGGTTATTGGTGTCAGAATCGCCGTTGATGGTCACTGTCATGGGACCATAATACTGCGCTGTGCCGTCATAGTCCACGCATTCCAGCCAATAATAGTTGTTCCCCGGCTCTAAGATATCGTTGTCGATATAGGTATAAACCTGAGTGTGGGAAGTGTTTCTGCCTTCGATGAGTCCGTCTAAAAGCAAGGCTGAATCGAGGTCTTTGACGTTGTTTCGATAGATTCTATAGCCCATGACGTTGGTCTCGGTTTGGGTGACCCATTCGATTTTGACCTTGCCATAGGGGTTGAGTCTGGCGGTGAAGGAGGAGAGCTCTACGGGGAGGGTGCCGGAGCCGTCGTCCATGACAATCTCTAAAGCACCACTTGCTCTGCCGCCGGTGATGCCGCTGATTGTGATAACTGTGTAAGTATCATTAAAGCTCGCATATTCACTATCTAAATAATGCCAATCACCACCTGCATAGCGGTATGCGGCAGATTGAGGCATGGTGATCCCTTCATGAGGGATGTTATATGCTCCGTTTAAGGCATTTGGATTAGTCGAGCTGATGCTTGCCAAGAGACGAGCGTTGGGCCAAGTATCCTCGTAGCCGTCAGGGAGATAGGTGACTACTACGACGACATCTTCGTCGATTACTGATTCTGCGGGAGTTATCACCACATTGCTGTTTTCACTATTGAACCCCGCGGCAAGTGGGATATATACTGTGGTAGCTTCAGCGTTGCCGATTATGGTTGTTGTGCCATAGCCGGGGGTTGCAGGTCCCGTGATTGCCGTGATTAGATTTGAATTTGGGGAAACAATTCCATTGCTACATTCAGATCTTACACGATATCTATAGATTGTGTTAGCTGTCAAACCTTCAACACGGATTATGTTTGTGGTGACTTCACGATTTTCCCAATATTTCGAAACATAGGTATTGCCATCAGCTTGTAAGACATCGAAATAGTATTTCACGGAGTTGGGGCAGGGATACCAGCGAGCGGTAAAGCCATTATAGTTAATTGCCGTAGCTTCTTTTGCCATGGGTGAGCTTTTCCATGCTCCACGAGTAGGTTCTACATTTGCAAATTTGCGCACAAAAACCCAGTCAAAATCAGCTTTATTACCATAATGATTCTGCAAAGAGATTTCACCGGCTCCATGATAATTTGCCTGATGGGAGCCAGCTAACTTAATATTACCATGATCATCACGATAAAACGATAACTCATTATTAAAAGCGGTGATAGTGCCAACATACCATGTATGTGGGATTGGCTGATTTGAAAAAGAGTCCATTGAATCGCTTAGATGCTCCCAACCATAGTATGGAGGCGAGAGAAAGGATTGTCCCCCGTTTTGAGTTTCAGTATTGACTCTCGCATCACTACGTCCTTTATAACCTAAGCCGGGATTCCCAAATGTTCCTCTAAAACCAATTTCCGCAATGGCGTCAACACAAACGCGATATCTAAATTCAATTGCGCCATTGGTGAAGTTGTTGTATGTCTTATCTGAGCCTAACACCACATGACCGTAGTCCCCGCTGGTGCCACAATCACCTAATCGAACATGATTTAAGCCTTTGGGTATATCGATGGTGCTTTTGTCCATTGTTTTATGCTTATTCCATTTATCAAGACTGTTGTCGGTGCGATTGAAATCATCGAAGAATTCGAAAGTAGCATTTCCGTCAGAGGTGGTTGTTGCACCTTTATTGCCATAGCGCATAGTAAGATTAACGAAGCTGAATGAGAGGTTGCTATTTAGCTTTACCCAAAAAGTGGCTTTTGAGCCATAATCACAGGATTCCATCCAATAGCTCAGCGGCAAATCGCCTTCAAAGAAACGGATGTCGCCGAAGTCTCCGCGGCTGTTGTTGCCTACATATACATTCTCGCCGTTACCATTGTCACTACCATCACCACTATGCACGACCACTTTCACCTGATAGCCGCTGCCGGCATTTGCTATAGAGTTAATCGTCTGTGATTGGGCATGAGTCCAATCACAAGTATTACTAAAGGTTTGCTCAGCCCCGATATCAGAATAACCGGTAGGGGTTGCAAAAGACGGAGTTATATCGCTTGCACTCAGTGCTGATATATTGATCGTCTTAGAGCTGGCGGGAGAACTGCTGGCATCGGCAGTAATCCATAAATAGTGAATTTGACCCGGAGATAAAGCTAAACCAATATCTTTGAATTCATGGGTGCCCACTCCCAATCCGGTGCTGATATCTGTACTTATCTGCGCCGCTGATGAAAGATCGTTTTCTATCCCTGTCCAAAGCTGAAAGCGGGAGATATCGGTATAAGAATATGTTCCAGTAGTGTTAAATCTTATTTCATCAACAGTTACGTTGCCACAGCTATTCAAGGTAAAGCTTTGAATGGCGCGCTTTTTTTGCCCTGAGGCAAATGGTGAAACCTCTAAAACTCCACTGTTGGGCTCAAGATACACTTTAACATCTCCTATTGTTTGAACCGCGCCGGCATGAGCTGAAACCTTCACTCTGCCCTCATTGTCTGTCACACCAAAGCTTGCATCATTCAAGGCTGAAATTTGTATGTTATTCCCTGAGCCTGGTTCAATAGCTTGCTCTGTAACAGCAGATATCCAGAAGAAGCTAGTACTATTTTGAGTAAATTCTAAAGGTGGGTTAAAGGTAAATGTATGCGTTCCAGGACCTAAGTCGCTTGTAATCCCAACCTGATCCACAGGATTTGCTGTGGTACAATTATCTACCGCTGACCTGCCTAACCTAAATCTTTCTAGATTATTAGCGTTGTAGGTCCCACTTGTCTGAAATGTTAGAGTACTGATTTTCACGGTGCCTATGGCATCATCACGGACTACAGTAAAACGATATATCGGGTTTCTTGGACTACCCACATTGACGGTGCCGGCAGGAATTGCAGGATTGTGTGTTCTTACTTCGAGTAATGGATAGCCTATGCTCTGCGTTCCTCCGGCATGAGCGGTATCAGAGTCTGGATTCGTTCCTATTTCCATGATAATGTCAGTAGCGGCAAGAGCAGTTACAGTGATTGCATTATTCACAGTGGCATCTGCTTTGATATCTGCTGTGATCCAATAGTAACGGGTTATGCCATCGGTAAGAGTATGATTCAAACCTGAGAAGCTTACAGTTTCGCCGGATGCAGTTATTGTTGTAATATCGCTTCCCACCTGGGTTGCGCTGCCAAAAAAGTTTGAAGTGGAGCTATAGAGCTGATACTTGGATACATTGGCGGCAAGATTATCCCCGTTTGGCTTGAATGTGACTGTTTTAAATGTGTTTGAACCAGAAGATGTGAGATTGAAAGCATAAATCGGGTTTTTATTGCTCCCGCGAGAAATGGTGGCAGGTGGAATTGCAGGGTTATCACTTGACAAAGTGGTTCCCGGGTCAACGATTGTCTGAGTGCCGCCAATGGTCGCAGAACCGGATTTGTCTCCTGTAAGAAAAATGTTGTCTATCGTAAGAGCATTGATGGTAATTGAATTATCGACATTAGCTCCAACATTAACATCTACTGTGATCCAAAAATAGTATTTTTGTCTGCTTAATAATTTATAGTTGAAGTCAGTAAAACTAAAGGTTCCTGGGATAGCTTCAGAGACTTGAAAAGTTGAAATAGGATCTGTCACAATGGCAAGATTATCTGTCGTTGAGGCATAGAGCTCGAACTTGCTGAAGTTTGTATTAGTTATGCCGGTGCCGGTAAAAGAAAGCCCCGTTAAAGCGTTATCACCGCTGGATAGCAATTGAAAGTGATAAACAGGGTTCTTCTTCGAGCTTGTTGATATGCCTTGCGCCGGCACTTGATTTAAGCTCGAAAGCACAGTATTAATGGTTGAGATGGTTTGCAAACCGCCGTTATGCACACCCTCATATACCCCAATTAAGGTAGCAGTGTCTGATATCGTAAAATTGCTTTGGTTTAATGCATTAACAGTGATTGTTCTATCCTTAATAGCTTCGGCTTCAACATCCGCTGTTATCCAAAAATAGCGAACACTGCTTGCATTTAATGCATAAGGGTCAAAAGTGAATCTATGACTGCCGCTGTTATTACCCCAACTACTTGATGCTGTCGCAATAGGTGAAGCACCTGTGGCGTTGATATTATCAATTGCTCCACCCCAAAGTTGAAGATATATAATATCATCGGCGTTCACGGAGCCTGTAGTTGTGAATGTTAAGCCTGAAATATTCACTTCTCCCGGCATGCTATCTCTGTTCAGAGCGAACTTATAGATAGGATGCTTTGTAGCAGATTGCGACATATATGCGACAGCAACTGCAGGAGTGCTCGTAGTTAAAGTGACAATTGAGTTATATATGATGTGATCGCCAGTGTGTACTCCTTGCGCTCCATCAGACAGAATATGTCCATTTGTATGTAAATATGTATTTGGTCCCAAGTTTATAGTTCCGTTTACTGCAACATCCCCTTCAAGATAGTATATTCCCGGAGCACTAAGATTAAGATTTTGATAATTCTCCCCTTCCGGGATAGTAACGACTGAAGTAAACTCAACTGTAGAGCCGGTCTCATGTTCCAGCGTTCCTGCACCGTACATAATATCAACTCTATCGCTTTTGATAGTGCCCTTATTAGTTACTTGGCCAGTCAATTGACTATCTCCTAAATTGAGCACACCCTGATTTTCAAAAGCGTGAAGGAAGGAATAGCCTCCTTCAATATTGACCACACCGGTTGGACCATTGATCATTTTATAGGACTTGTTGCCGGAGTGCTGCTGTTGATATGATGTTAGCGTTCCATATATGTTCAGGGTACCGTTATTGGTTATGTCGGAACCGGGACCATCTTGCACAGTGACAGTGGAAGCAATATTTAGAGTTGCACCAAGTTCAATAATAACCTCGTCTATAACAATGCTCTCTGTGATTGTCACCACATGAGGGCTTCTAATCGTCACTACACCGTCACTGGTTACCGGCGGATCATTAAGCGATAAATCATACCATGCACTGGCAGTTCGCCTTTGCCATGTGCTTTTGTCTTTCCATAAGCCAGTTTGACGAGAACGGTAGTCCCCGTTTTTAACTGCATACCCCGCCGTCACCCCCAAAACGAGTAACACAATCAATAATACAATTCTCTTATTCATCTTAAATCTCCCTGCCGAGTCTGCAAGCCTTCAGCTCGCAAAATGTTTTCACGTTGTTAGTTACATTGTTTTTCATAACATATACCTTTGTTTAAAAATCATACTTAATTATTTTCTCAGGCTTAGTAAAAACCTGAACAACTTATATATTGTTTTCAAGGCCACTTCCTTTAACAACATTTTAATGAAGAAGCACAGCCGACGTTGCAATAAATTTCAGGCGTATATTTTGTCAATGCGAATCTTTAACAAGGTCAAACAAAATATCACTTTAGGCTAAAACCTGCTATAATTGGGGATTTTTATAGGAGTGCTTGGCTGGCTTCGTTAAAAATAAGAGCTCGTTTCCCAATTATTAAGCGCAAATTTTACTACCTGTGAAAACAATTTCATTTTCATACGTCAAGTTTCAACAAATCGAATATTTTGATTTAATAATTTCGCTCAAAGATCCTGTTTTTTGCATAACATTTTAAGCCAAATTATTCTCAGGTTTACATAACATGGTTATGCTTAATATCTTTTTCAATATTATTTCAGGCTTCATTTATCAGTCACTTACGAGAGTGAGCAATAATTTTGTTGCTCATTTTGTCACCGTTTTTCGATTTTGTCCCCCTATAGAAAGTAGAAGGTTTTGATTTCAGGATTGAAAACCTATAGTTCTTTTATAAGTGTATAGTTGTGTAAGAAAAGTGAAATTTTGAAGGCGAAACCTAAATGTGGAAGCCACGGGGCGAAGCTCCCGTTAAATCGTTAAATCGCTAAATCGTATCACACAGCCTCAGAAAACCGAGAAATAAAAAAAGGCTCTCGGATTAACGGGAGCCTTTTCGATGTGAGATTTATTTTATTTCATTAGTATCATCTTTTTGGTGTTGCTATACTTACCGGATTTCATGCGATAGAGATACATTCCGCTGGCAACTTGGTTACCTTTGTTGTCCACACCATCCCAGGCATAGCTGTGTGAGCCGGCGGGGAGATTTCCATCTACCAAAGTATGGACTTTTTGTCCTTTTTGGTTGTAGATATCCAGGCTGACTTTCGCTGCGTTTTTGAGGTTGAAGTTGATGACAGTGGTCGGATTGAAGGGGTTGGGGAATGCTCCCAGCAATTCGGTTTCGACGACGGGGGTGAGGTTGTCTTCATTAGAAACTGTTCCATCGATAAACCCGTTACGGCTATAGTTGCCGGTGTAGCAAGTCCAATCATAGCTCTGTGCAGAGCGCTTGATATCAACGACATAGAGGTTTTCATTGTCGGGGAAAACGATTTCAATATCGCCGTCGTTATCGAGATCGGTGATAGCGGCAGAGACTTTGATGCTGGAGCCAAACTTTATGGGGAAGTTGGCAGATTCTGTGCCATCAACACGAACGGAGTGGAGATAGCCGTTGCTATCGCCAAAGATGATTCCAGCCATGTTTGATCTGTCAAAGCGTGCAACAACAGGTGCAGATTCGACGTTAGCATTAATCGTGAAAGGAGTTCCAGGCAAGTCATTGCCAGCGTTGTCCATGATATATACTCCGCCGTTTGCGGTTATCACGATGATTTCTTTGTTGCCATCGCCATTAACATCAGCGATGACGGGGTTGGTTCTGATGTTTCCGCCGATTGATCTTTCAACTCTAATGCTGCCGGTCTTGCTGATTGCATAGAGTGTTCCGTTAGCACTGGTGGTTATGAAGATTTCGGGGTTGCCGTTGCCGTTGCCACTGATGTCGGTGATGATTACCGGGTTCTGGCTTCCTCCGACGAGGGTGACGGGGAATCCTGCGATGTTTTCGCCGGTATTGAGGCTGATCACATTCAGAGTTCCGTTCATACTGCAAGCGACGATTTCCATGTTTCCATCGCCGTTGATATCAGCAGCTGAGGGTGCTGTAAAATATGCGCCGCCGATGTTGGTGGGATATCCGCTCACATAGCTTCCATCTTGGTTGAAGACGTGGAGATTTCCGTTTTGTGTGATCGTGAAGATCTTGTCGCCTTCATTTTGGTTGAGTTTGGCGATCACTGCACCGCCGCGGACGTTTGCCCCAAGCGCGTTATTAAACAGGATTTGACCTGTGTGGGAAAATGCAGTAACGCTATTGTTATTGAGGTTTACTGCAAAGAAAGGATTGTTTGAAGACTGAGATTTGCCCATAGCGATAGAGCCGAGGGTGTTTGAGCCGAGGTCCACGGGGAAACCGGGCATCTGGGCTGTTTTTGAATAATTATATGCGTTCACTTTTCCGCTTTGATCGGCATAGACCACTTCTCTGAATCCATCTCCATTGAGGTCAACGAGGATCGGTGAGCCGGGAGTTGCACCATAGGTGTCTTGCGGCCATCCCTGTTGCACGAGGCTGAGTTTCACATCAAAAGGATAGGTTCTGTTGAAGGGATAGTCTGAGTCCGGATTTGCAGTGACGACGAGTTCAAAAGGAATTGCTTCAGAGGGAAGACCGGCAATGGTGGAGAACACAAAAGGCGTTTGGTTGGTTTCTTGTGAACCGCCAAAGACTGTGCCGTTGAGTCCAA
>DIQS01000051.1:52675-58452 GCA_002427325.1 Cloacimonetes bacterium UBA5456
TGAGTCCAAAAACAGAGACCGAGTCAATGATTGTGACGCCGGGATAGTTTGTTCTGATTCTGCCTTCAACCTGTGTTGCATCTGTCCAAAAGATTCCTATTCCAGTAAAAGGATTGGTGAGGGTCATCGTTAGTTTGACCGTGTCACCGGGGTTTGGAACTGAATCGTTGTCACCGGACAATTCGCTGATGCTAAAGCTTTCAAGACTGATATTTGGAATCTTGTCATACATGGTTGCCGTGTAGGCATTCACTCTGCCCGTGCCCAATTTATCAATATAGTTCGGATTCTGCTCATCAATCGGGTCAGCGGTGAGCATGAGTCTATCTTTAAGCTGTTGAGGGGTTAAATTCGGGTGCATAGATTTGACCAATGCTCCGACTCCGGCAACGATGGGACTTGCCATGGAAGTTCCACTGGCGGTATCATATTGCGTGCTTTGTCCGGTGCCTATAACGGTGGCAAGAATTCCTTGTCCGGGAGCACAAATATCTATCGGATAGCCATAGTCTGAGAACGAAGCTTTGTAGTCATTGATATCTGTTGCAGCAACACAGAGCGCATTAGGGCAGTCGGCAGGATAGTCCTGATAGCTGTTGTTGTGTTCGGTATTATCGTTGCCGGCAGCAGTCACAACGAGTGAGCCGAGGGTGGTTGCATAGTTCACAATCTGATTTGGATATGCGCCGTTTCCTGGTCCGCCCCAACTGGCGTTGATGATGTCAGCACCAATCTCAGCGGAATATTTGATCTGGTCATAACCATAAGCAATGCCGTTTGAAGCACTATTGCTGGGTGCACCTTTGCAAGTCAGGATGGATACATTAGGCGCCGAACCCACAACACCGATGGCGTTATTGCCTACAGCGCCTGCACAGCCGGCAACGTGTGTGCCATGATAATTCGAGGTATAGTTTTGGATGGGGTTGTTGTCGTTATCATAGAAGTCCCAGCCAACGAGGTCATCAGGCTTGTTTCCACCTTCGCCGGCGTCTTGTCCGTTTCCACCGCTGATGGTTCCGGCATCCCAGTTAATAGTCATTCCGGGAGCTTCGGCAGGGTTGATCCAGATGTTTGCACGGAGGTCGGGGTGATTCCATTTTACGCCGCTATCGGTGATAGAAACGAGCACATCGTGAGAGCCTTGAGTATAGTCCCAAGCGTCAAAGCTGCGGATAACGTTATGGAAATACTGCTGTTGGAGCATGGGATCATTGGGCACAAACTTTTGACGGTTGATGGTTTCGAGCTCTGCATAGTGGAGGTTTATGTCTTTACTAAGCGCGTCCACTGCAGCGTCGATCGCCTCGTCGCTGTCGAGCATAATACGATATACATGCTGCAAATACATGCCCTTATCGTTCCACTCGGGTTGTTTGACATAGGAGTGGGCTTGTTTGAGATCAACAATTTTGAATCTTGCAGCCAGATCGTCAAAGCTGCTAAGACCTGTTTTAACAACACCATCTTGGATGGTGAAATCAATTTTACCATCTATATTTGGAATTGCATCTTTCGTGAAACAGCCGATAATCGTGCGGGATTGGAACCAATAAGGATCAAATTTGACCGCAAACATGGCTGTGCTGATCAGAATCAGCGTAAATATTATCATCAGTTTTTTCATTGATACCTCTGAAATGATTTTATTGCATGAAATTGGGGAGGGGAATACAGTCAAGCCCTTTTTGAAATAACATCGACATTAATAGTTGATAAGTTCCTCTTTTTGCTTATAGATAGCGAGGTAGTTATCTTTTATGATTTTGTTTTTTTCTTGGATAATTTGAGGGTCTTTATCGATTAATATTATGGCATCTTCGCGCGCAATTGCGAGGATATCTTGATCCAAAACGAGATTGGCAAAACGGAATTGAGGTAAGCCGGATTGTTCTCGTCCAAAGATTTCGCCGGGACCGCGTAGTTCGAGATCTTTTTCGGCGATGACAAAGCCGTCGTTGGTCTGGCGCATGATGCTGAGTCTTTCGCGAGCGATGTTGCTACGCGGATAGTGTTCTACGAGATAGCAATATGCCTGATCGTCGCCTCTGCCCACCCTGCCGCGAAGTTGATGCAATTGAGCAAGCCCAAAGCGTTCGGCGTGTTCAATCACCATCACTGAGGCATTGGGCACATCCACGCCCACTTCGATGACGGTGGTGGACACGAGAATATGGGTTTCACCCGCCTTAAAGCGTTGCATCGTCTCATCTTTGAGCTGATTGGTCATGCGTCCGTGCATAAGCTCCACTTTCCACTTAGGGAACGCTTTTTCACTGAGATACTTAAACAGCCTTTCCGCATCCAAGAGGTCAATTTTATCGCTTTCTTCGATGAGAGGGCAGACGAAATATGCTTGCCTGCCGTGTTTGAGCTGTTTTTCCACCTCGCTCAAGACTTGGTTAAAGGTCTGTGCAGAGCGTACATAAGTGAGCACTTCCTTACGATTTGGGGGAAGCTCATCGATGCGACTGACTTCGAGATCACCATAGACCGTGATCGCCAGAGAGCGGGGGATGGGCGTGGCAGAGAGATAGAGCATATCAGGATTGCCATTCTTGCGAGAAAGTTCTGCACGCTGTTCCACTCCAAAGCGGTGCTGTTCATCGATTGCGATGAATCCCAAACGAGCAAATTCCACATCTTTTTGAATCAGTGCATGCGTGCCGATCACCAGATGAACGCTGCCCTCTTTCATCGCCGCTTTATCTGCCGCTTTGCCTTTATAATTGCCGCCTTTGATGAGGACAATTTCTATGGGCATTCCTTCCAAAAGCTTTTGAAAGTTTTGATAGTGTTGCTCGGCGAGAATCTCGGTGGGTGCCATGATTGCAGCTTGGAAACCATTTTCAACCGCAAGCAACATAGCAAATAGGGTGACGATTGTCTTCCCGCTGCCCACATCTCCCTGCAGAAGGCGGGACATTTGCTTATTTGAAGCCATATCGGTGAATATCTCACGGATAACCCGCTTTTGGGCGGAAGTAAGCTCATAAGGTAAACGTTGTTTTAGCTCACTTGTGAGCTTTTTTTTGTTTATAAATACATTGCCGATGCTCTTATCGCCTCTATGCCTCAGATGACGCGCCCACAATATTTGAGCATAAAAGAACTCTTCATAGGCAAAGCGCCAGCGGATTTGATTGATGCGCGCTTCATCCTGACCAAAGTGCATGATCTGCAGAGCATTACGGCGCGATTCAAAGCCGTGTTTTTCCAATATATCTTGCGGCAGATTTTCAGTGATCATGCCTGCATAACTCTCAAAAGCGTTATGGATAATGCGCCGCATAGTCTTCTGCGTGAAGCCCGTAGTCAGCGGATAGACGGGCAGGAGCTTGCGCGTTTGCCAAAAGTCCAGCTCTTCATCATCGCCCTCAAAGACTTCAAAATCCGGATGCACCAGTTGAAGCTGTCCATTAAAAGCCGAGATCATGCCGCTGAGCCAGACCTTGCGCCCTGGGATGAGGCTTTGCAGATAGCTACGCGGATATTTGAACCATTTACAGATTATGCCGACATCGCCGTCATTCACTCCGAGATTGAGCACCTTCTTGCCTTTGGAGGTGTTCTGCTCGTCTATCCAAGAGATATTTGCAGTCAAGGAAATCATATCTCCTTCTTCCAGCTGAGCAAAACGAGGATTGACAGTTCGGCTGATATAGAGCCGCGGGAATAGCTCCATGAGATCAAGAACGCTGTGTATGCCGAGCTTTGTCAGCATCCGCGCACGAGCTTCCCCCACTCCTTTGATATATTGCACAGGAGTGTTCTTGAGATCGGTGCTATAGCTATTTCGGTTCATGGTGCAATTATAGAAACATGCGTTATTTTGTCAAACAAGAAGCAATAAAAGCGTTGCGAACATGTGCTTTTTTATCGTAGAAAAAGCCGTCCGCAACGCTTTTTTTTATATAATCCGGATGACCGGAGCTGAGTATCGCCTAATTAGTCAAAACGCAAAACTGTGAATCTTGGGTTTTGATTACGGTCTAAGACATAGAGCGGAATAGTCTTACGCGACTCTTTTTCCATCTTGTTTTTGGCTTCGGCGAGGATGCTGCTAAATTCTCCGACGCTATTAACTTCCATATTGTCTATGGAAAGAATAACAAATCCCACCTGCAAGCCGGCTTTGGATGCGGGCGAATTTTGATCAACCTTGCTCACCACCACGCCTTTTTCCGAATTGATATTGAGGCGTTTTGCGAGTTGGCTATCCGTGCTTTCAACGCTGATGCCGGTGGAGATCAGGGTTTTGCTGCCATCTTCCGCGCCGAGAGAGAGGCTATCTTCAGGCAGTGAAGTGAGGGTGATATTGATTTGTTTTTCCTTTTTATCGCGCAGAATCTTTATCGGGAGCTTCGTGCCTATCTTGGACGTGGCGACTGCAATGCGGAAACGCGCGACATTGCTGATCTTTTCGCCGGCAACTTCGAGGATCACGTCTCCGGCTTGCAATCCTGCCTTTTCGGCGGGACTATCTTTTTCCACTTTGGCAACCAACACACCGGCAACTTCGCTGAGATTGAAAGCTTCCACGAGATCGGAGGTGATCTCTTGCGGGAGTATGCCTATATATGCTCTTTGCACTTTGCCGCTTGCCAAGAGGTCGTCAACAACACTCTTTGCCAGATTGATGGGGATGGCAAAGCCTATGCCGATGTTTCCGCCACTGGTGCTGGCGATTGCGGTGTTGATTCCGATCACTTCGCCATTGATATTGAGTAGCGGACCGCCACTGTTTCCGGGGTTAATCGCAGCATCGGTTTGAATGAAATCCTGGTATACAGGCGAGTTTTCACCGCTGAGGATGTCATAGCGTCCCAGAGCGGAGATCACGCCAAGGGTGACGGTTCTATCCAATCCATCAGCGAAGGGATTACCGATTGCAATCGCCCATTCACCAATCTCGAGGCTCGAAGAATCGCCTAAGGGCGCAACTGTCACCTTTTCATTGCCTTCAAGCTTGATCTTGATCACGGCAACGTCGGTGCTCGAATCCAAGCCCACAACGCTCGCGGTGTATGTCTTTTTATCCGCCAAAGTGACGGTGATGATGCCTTCTCGTCCACGTTCGGCAACGTGGTTATTCGTCATGATAAAGGCTTCTTTGGTGGATTTGTTATATTCATAAATAAAGCCACTGCCCATGGATGTGACGGGCTTTTGCTGTTGGGGTGAGGGGAAGAAAAAGCGAAAGAAATCATCATCGAAAAAGGGATTGAGATTGGACTTTACGCTTACTTTTGATTCGACTTTGATCTGCACAACTGCCTCGCGGACATCCTTGACGACTTGCACGACGGGACTCTGCCCGCTGGCGTCAAACATGCTCACCTTGGCACTTGCACAGCTTGATATGCTGATAACCATCAGCAGGAGAATTAATTGTTTGAGTTGTTTCATCGTTTACTCCTGATTCTCATAACAAGTATCTTGTTTTTTCTATAATTTTTCTATAATCAATACACAATATAAGGAGATTTCCTGCATCGGTCAAGAAAAAATCATGGATTGAGCCTGTATTTGGCGAACTTTTATGAGTTTTGATTTCGGCTGATTAAGGAGAATAATCAGATAAATATGTGGATAATCAAAGCCTTAGGCCTCAGGGAAGCTATTGTTTCGCAACCTTGATGTCATTTTTGATTAGTGAAAAAAGCGTGATGCTGCGCAAACTCTCTGCCCATCAGCTCTTCCTTGTTGCGTCTGCTTAAGATATGGTCATGATGTGGTCATGGTGATGAGCATATCATGACCATATCATGACCAGA
>DIQS01000051.1:58605-75129 GCA_002427325.1 Cloacimonetes bacterium UBA5456
ATCATGACCATATCATGACCAGAACCCAGTAGGGAAGGGGGGGGGGAAAGCGGGGGATGGGAGCGTGGCAAAGAGAGATTTTTCCTTCGCGGAGGACAGATGAAGCATTATGTTTGTGGGATGTACTTAAGTGAACAGGTATAGAGAAAATTCACTTTATAGCAGAAACAGTCAAATTGAGCAGATTTTTATTCTTGACAGGTTGCTTAATCTTGTGCAAGTTGCAATCAAGCCTGAGAGACTCTGTGGTTCAAAAGAAAATTTAACGAGTTCGAATAGTGCTAAAAGCGGAATGTATTGCATAAGTGTGTTCTCTAACTTATTTGATCACACCTAAATAACATTCTTTTTGGCGAGAGCTTAATCTCTTCCAAAAGCTATGCTATCCGAAGTTGTTTTTATAACACTATCTTTGAAGTCAGAGCTTATCAGACATAAAAAATGGGTTGTTTATACCTAAAAATAATTGTTATCTTTATAAGAAAGGGAGGAAAAAAGTGAGTATGTCGGCGATTGTCGGTACACTTTATTTTTTTAATTACTCTTTACGGTTTGACAAGTGGCAAATCCGCAGAGGGAACGTGGCTTCAAGCAAATCTCAAAATCAAGTATTTGTACGCTTAAAATAAACATTCTATAAATTGGCTTCAACTATGAAAGCACATTCATTTTAAAAAAAAACATGTCTCATATAGGAGAGTTAGCATGAAAAAGTATTTACTTCTCGTCTTACTTTTTATAATCAGTATTAGCTTTATGAGTAACCTCTTTGCGCAGGTTTCCATTACTATTGGAGATAGCATGGAGATGAACAGTGATGATTACAGCCCCACGCCTTATGGTACTTATTGGAAGAATTTCCGTGAACAATATCTGATAAGAGCCACAGAACTCAATGATGCCGGCGGCGGATCTGGTGTTATCGAGGCTATATCTTTTAATGTGGCAAGCTTAAATAATGTATCTGCAATGCCTAACTATCGCATTCGCATGAAACACACCACGCAGAATGCACTAATTTCAACCTTTGAAACTGGGGATTATACCCAAGTTTTTCAATCTAATTCTTTCATGCCCGTGGCGGGCTGGAACCTCCACAACTTCTCAACGCCTTTTAATTGGGACGGTGAATCCAACATCCTTGTGGATGTGGTTTGTGATCTTGTTGGACAATGGACTCAAAACGCGTCTGTATATTATACGAACACAGGCTTCAATAGCAGCTTGCGCTTTCAAGACGACTATAATGCCGCCGATACTGCGACAAGTGGTTATGCTTCGATGAATCGTTCAAACATGAGATTCTTGATGCAACAATTGGACGTATTGGACATGGCTGCACTCAGAATCACAGGGCCCAATTCAGCCAACATAAACTCCGCAGCAACTTATAGCGTCAGGATCAAGAACCTTTGTATTGATACAGTATCAAACTACACTGTTAAGCTCTTCAAAGCTCCTAATACAGTCCTCAGCACCCAAGCGGGGGTTCCGATTGATCCCATGGAAGAGCTTGAATTTGAATTCACATGGACTCCCACCGAAGAGGGAGCTATCGAGCTTTTTGGCCGTGTTGAAATGTTAGATGATGAAAAGCAAGCAAACGACAACACGCCGATGTTTCCTGTGACGGTTATGCCCGAAGGCTTAGTAGGTGTTGCTATAGGTGAAGGTTCTCTTACGAATGACTATTATGGCGATCCTACGCCCTATGGCACCTATTATGAGAACTTCCGTGAACAATATCTAATAAGAGCCACAGAAATCAATAATGGTGGAGGCGGCCCTGGAGAAATTTATGGTATTTCTTTTAATGTAGCAAACCTCAACAATGTTGTTGGGATGCCAAATTATCGTATTCGTTTGAAGCATACCGAACAGCAGGAACTAACCACAGTCTTCGAACTGGGGGATTATACTCAAGTTTTCCAATCTGATTCTTTTATGCCTGTGACTGGCTGGAATCCCCACTCCTTCTCAACGCCTTTTGTTTGGGATGGAGCATCCAATATCCTTGTAGATGTGGTCTGTGATTTTGTAGATAATTGGACTGAAAACGCTTCTGTATATTATACAAACACAGGCTTCAATAGCAGCTTGCGCTATCAGAGCGACTCTAATGCTGCAGATATGTCCTCAAGCGGAGCTGTATCTGTGAATAGAAGCAATATGATTCTGACTATGCAACAGCTTAATATGATGGATATGTCCGCAATCAGTATCGTTGGTCCTAAAGCACCGAATGTAAACAAGTTGGTGACCTATACTGTCAGAGTCAAAAACCTTTCACCAAGGCCGGTTAGTGACTATATGGTTATGTTTATGGGGGCACCAGACATTGAGCTTGACCGCAGGGCGGGGATTCCGATTGACTCTATGGAAGAGCTTGAATTTGAATTCACTTGGACTCCCACCGAAGAGGGAGCTATCGAGCTTTTTGGCCGTGTTGAAATGTTAGATGATGAAAACCCGGCAAACGATGATACGTCAATACTGCAGGTGGAGGTGCTCCCCGAAGGTGTATTCATGATGGGGGATGGTGTTGCAAACAACCAAATCCCAATTAATCCTTTTTATAGCAACAGCTATTCTCAAACCATCTTTTTGCAAGAGGAGATACAGATATCTGATAAGCAAATAGAAAGCATTTCCTATTATTGGAACGGCGCAGGTACTGCTGCTAACTCCAGAAATTGGGAAATCTGGATGGGACACACTCAGCTTGAATCATTTGCAAACACAAGTGATTGGGTTCTTGAAGATGATATGATTCTTGTCTTTAGTGGTGAGACACCGTCTTTAAGCACACAGGGTTGGGTAGATATTCAGCTTCAACTGCCTTTCGCATATAACAATACAGATAACCTCGTGATCGCAGTTAGAAAGATTGCGAACAGTTACGATGGAGATACGCAGTATTTCTATAGCACATCCTCTTATGCAGGGCGCACGCTGCGACATTATAGTGATAGTGTTATTGTTAATCCGAGTGCACCTCCGGCAGGAACACTTGTGTCAGCATATCCCAATTTCAAGATGTATTTCGAGGATGTATCTGAAAGCCCTGTTTTGAGGTATTCGCCCGATAACATCGATTTTGGTACAATTTTCTTTAATGCTGCAAGTGATGTTAAGAATGTTCGGGTCTTTAACGTTGGTAGTGGAGTGCTTCAACTTGGTGCGGAGGCTGTTCGGTTCACGGGAGAAAACGCTGCTCTCTTTAGCTTTGATGATAGCGTATTCCCCCTCGCTCTCGCAACAGGCGAATCGGCACAAATCCCGGTTTCCCTCGTTGGAAGAGTTGAAGGTGATGTTGTGGCAAGTCTTGAGATCACCTATGCAGGTGAAATTTCCACTGTTGGACTTTCTGCAAACGTTCTGCCTGATGGGGTCGTGATCATTGGAAATACTGCAGCAACAACGACTGCACACTTCCCCTTTGGTTACCTCTATGGTTACGAACGCTCAGCCGCACTCTATAAGTTTGATGAAGTCGGCGGTGTCGGAATGATCACAAACGTTGGCTGGGACTGCACAGCGATGAGCACAGTTCCGGTTCCGTATAAGATCTATATTGGAACAACGGATTTTGAAGCCTTGCCTGCTGCATCTTTCGATGCAATAACAGAAGGTTTTATGCTTGTTTCTGAAGGTGAGATTGAATTCAACAGCTTAGGTTGGAACATACTTGAACTCTCCACGCCTTTTGCATATACGGGCGGAAACCTTGTTGTTGCAGTGGAAACGAACTTTGGCGGCTACGGAGGAAATGGATATCCCTCTTTCAGATATACTGCTTCAGCTACTGCCACAAACGCACAATGGACTACGGATAACAATCCTCCCACAGGCAGCGGAA
This sequence comes from Cloacimonetes bacterium UBA5456, assembly GCA_002427325.1. GTDB lineage: Bacteria > Cloacimonadota > Cloacimonadia > Cloacimonadales > Cloacimonadaceae > UBA5456. The sequence continues at coordinate 62,465 of DIQS01000051.1, forward strand.
CCTTAAATACTAATCGTCCGAACCTCATGCTTATGCTGGGTGGGTTTGGTGGAGATCCCGAACTTTTTGTTTATCCCGATACGCACTATGAATTCCCCTCGGTTGTGATCAATACTACGGCTCAAAAAGAAATCAAGGCTACAAATATCGGCGGTGGCAATATCAATATTACCGGAATCAATATTACGGGTGATGGGTTTGCCTTGGCAGATGAGTTCACTCCTGTGGCCTTAGGTTCCGGAAATACGCATAGATTCACGGTTGAATATAGCCCCACGGCAGTCGGTGATCACTCAGCAACTCTCATAATTGAGACAAGTGTCGGTGATCATATCATGGAGATCAGCGGTTCTTGCATTGATCCCATCATCCGTGATTTCCCCTTCTTTGAAGGATTTGAAGATGGCAATACCGATGGCTCAACGGATATCAGCCAGTGGGATCAGATCATTGGGTCTGGCTCCAATTTGTGGACTGCAAATAATACTGAAACAGACAATGCGCGCTCGCCCAGAAGCGGTGACTGGAACGCAACTCTACGATATAGCAGTGAAACTACGCTATATCGCCCAATTATGCTTGATGAAGGTGATACATATTACGTAGAACTATATGGACGTCAAGATTCTGCAACTGCCTCAAATGCCAAAATAAGAGTAAGTTATGGCAGTGAACCTACTATTGCCGGCATGAACAACATAATCATACAAGAAACTGGAATAGGTTACGGTAATTATCATAAGTTAAGTGGTATGTTTACTGCTCCTTCAACTGGGCTGTTCTATATTGGAATACGCGGATCGATAAACAGCTCACCATGGTATCTGAGTATGGATGACCTAACCATCATGAAAATCAGCAACGATCCCGTATTCTCCATCTCAGCTAATGAACATGGTTTTGATGAAGTGAAATTGAACGATTCTGCAAGCGAAAGCTTTACCATCAAGAATGAAGGTATCGGCGCCCTAACTATTAGCAGCATAGAGATTGATGGAGATGCCTTCAGCTTGGTCAATCTTCCTACATTGCCCATCTCGCTGAACTACAAAGATACTATGACATTTGATGCTGTATTTTCTCCCGATGCAGTAGGAGACTATAGCGCAACAATCATAATCGTAGATAATGTTGATACACGCACAGTCACGCTCACCGGCTCTTGTTTTGACCCTACCATTTACGAGTTCCCCTTCTTTGAAGGTTTTGAAGATGGATTTACAAATAACAGGGTTATCGCAGGAAATTGGGCTCAGGTCACCGGGCCACAATATACCAACGTGCAGTGGTTTGCAAACAATGAAAAAACAGACTATAATCGTGCCCCGAGAAGCGGAGAATGGAATGCTTGTCTCGCTTACAACGGTCAATCAACACTTATTCGTCCCATGGCACTTGAAGGCGGAAAATATTATGTCCTAGAGATGTATGCCCGTCAAGATGGTGCAAACTCTGTGAATTCAAAGATTAAAGTGTCTTACGCAGCCGACATTACACAAATTGATTTTGGTGACACCATCATCGTGGAAACTGGGATAGTAAATGGAGATTACCAACAACTGAGGGGATACTTCCAACCTGAAGAAGGCGGGATTTATTATCTGGGAATCACCGGATGGCAAGGCTATCCGTATTACCTCAGCATAGACGATATAAGAATCTTTGAGGCTGAAACGAGTCCGGTATTGGCCTATTCTCCCGAAAGCATAAGCTTCGGTGAGGTTTTTTATGGTGAATCCGTTGGTCCCGTAAATATCACGATAAACAATAATGGATTAAGCTTCATCCAGCTTAATGAAGGCGATGTAGAGATAGTAGGTCCTCATGCCGAACTCTTTAGCATTGGCGAAGATGCATTCCCTATGTATATTTGGTTAGGTGATATTGCGTCTATTCCTCTATATGTATCCGGGGAAATTGAAGGAGAAGTTTCTGCTACATTGGTCATCAATTATGCAGATGAAGAATACGAAATAGAGCTAACTGCAACTGTTCTGCCCAATGGATTAGTGGCGATTGGTGACGGCACGGCGGATACTCATATGCCCATATATCCATGGAATAGCTATTCCTATACTCAAACACTTTATATGGCAAGTGATATCACAACCGAAAGAAGGCAGATAGATAAAATTGCATATCATTGGAACGGTGCTGCAGCAGCTCCAAATAGCAGTCAATGGACTGTATATATGGGACATACCCAAAAAACTGTTTTCACATATACAACAGACTGGGTCAATATAAATGAACTTACTGAAGTGTATCAAGGAGATGTTGATCTACCTGCGGAAGATATGTGGATTGAACTCATGCTGCCGGAGCCTTTCTGGTATAATGGAGTGGATAACCTTGTTATTGCTGTTTTAGAAAGCAAACCTGGGCTCGACCCAAGAGAAAGCCATTTTAATGGCACATTAACCAATATAAGGCGAAGTCTTATTCACTATAATAGTCTCATCGCGCCTAACCCTGCTTCGCCTCCTGCGGGAGAGATCAGTTATTCATATCCCAATATCAGACTACATTTTGGCGAGCTGCCTGATACCCCTGCGTTATATTATTCACCCAAAAGTATAGATTTTGGGGATATTACCTTCAAAACAACGGCTGATTCTTTACATATTGAGATCATGAATCGAGGTAGAGGCAATCTCCAGCTTAATGCCCAGAATTTTGATATCACTGGACCGCACGCTGATTTGTTTAGTTGTTATAGTGAAGTGCTTCCTATATATCTTGGTATGGGAACAAGTACTTTGATGCCTATTTATGTATATGGTATGGTAGAAGGGCCAATTAATGCGACTCTTATTATCAATTATGCCGGTGAAGAGTATGAAGTGGAGCTTAGAGCCAATGTCTTGCCCGAAGGATTATTTGTAATCGGCGATGAAACTTGGGATTATGGCTTGCCCGTGACTCCCGGCAGCAACTATTCATACTCTCAAACACTTTATATGGCAAATGAAATCATGACCGGAGGCGGACATATAAAGAAGTTGGCATATCACTGGAACGGTGCCGCCGCTGCTCCAAGCTCGGATAGATGGACTATCTATATAGGGCACACTCAGAAGCCTTATTTTTTCAATAGTATTGATTGGGTGGATATAGAAGACCTGACCGAAGTCTATCAAGGCATAGTGGATATTCGAACCATTGAGGAGTGGATTGAAATTGAACTTGATACTACTTTTGAATATAATGGAAATGATAATCTTGTTATAGCTATTCTCGAAAGTAAGTCCGGAAATGATGGGAGCTATATGTATTTCTATAATAGCTCTAGTCCGATAGGGCGCAGTATTCGCTATGTTGATGACGACAACCCGATTGATCTGAATCAGCTCTCTTGGGGCAGTCTTACTGACGCTTATCCTAATACCCAAATAATATTTGAGATGCCATTTGATGTTCCTACTTTGCAATATCGTCCAACATCCATTGATTTTGGTGAATATACACTTGGAGGTATATCTCGGAACATGCCGGTGAAAATAAGGAACGCAGGCTTAGACACCTTGACCTTGAATGCTTCAGACCTTTCTATAACCGGTGAACAAAGTAATATGTTTGATTTCGATGCACCTGAATTCCCCATAAACTTGGAATATGCAGAAACTGCGAACATCTTCCTGCATTTTTCAGCATCAAGCCAAGGCGAAGCAGTGGCGGAATTTGTCATAAATTATGGCGGAGAAGAACACGTTGTTGAGCTTCAAGCTTCCGTCTTGCCGGAAGGTATTATACACGTTGGTGATCCGAGTACTGATAATCTCAACTATGCTTATGGCTTCCCGACCCCTTATGGAAACAACGCAAAGATGTTCCGCGAACAGTATTTAATTAAGCAAGAAGAAATTGCTGTTTTAGACAGTGAGGCTACATATATCAATTCGGTAGCTTTCAAAGTCCATTCGGCAGACTTTCCTTTTGCTATGCCAAACTATCGTATTCGCATCAAAGAAACCCTGCAAGAAAACCTTGAAAGCGTTTTTGAGGCGGGAGAATATACCCTTGTGTATCAAGCGGATGAATACTATCCGGAACCGGGTTGGAATATTCACACTTTTAATGAACCGTTTCACTGGGATGGGGAAAGTAATCTTCTGATTGATGTTGAAATAGACGATCTCTTTAACTCAGGCTTACGCAATGCTACGGTCTATAATACTGAAACGGATTTTAATAGTGCCATACGCTATGAAGTGGAAGAGTCTATAGTACGAAATCCGATATACACCATGACGGAACGCCCGAATATGCTCTTAGTGCTTCAGGGGGAATCCATTGGAGAGCTCTCTGGTGTCGTTACGGAAAATGGAAGAGCTCTGGCAGGCGTGGAAGTCTCAATCATCGGCACAAATCTCACCACCGTGACGGATGAAATAGGTCAATATCACTTCCCGCTTGTGCCTTCGGGTTCTTACACAGTTACGGCGGCTAAATCTGGCTATGACGACGCAAGTCATACGGTGATCATCATCGGCAATGAGGTTACGGTGCAAAACTTTAGCCTCATTGGATATCCCGAATATGCCATAGATACCAACCAGTGGGATTTTGGGGTGGTCTATGTTGGTGAAAGTGCCTCAAAGAGTGTGGTTTTGAGCAATCCTGCCGGCGGTGAACTGGTGATTGAATCCATCACGATTGAAGGTGGTGATGCTTTCACTCTCAGTGAAGTTCCTCAGCTTCCGTTTAGCTTATATAGTGAAGACAGCAGCTCTTTTGAGATAGTCTTTGCTCCCCTTGATAGCGGAGAGATGGAGGCAACTGTTGTCATCACGGACAATCTCAATCGCAGTCGCAGGCTGGGAGTTCGCAGCTCGCAGGGGCGCGAAGTATATCTTTCTCCCTATGAAGTATTGCTCAGCGGGCAGGGTAAGTTCTTGGCGGAATTGGGTCATCAGCAATTAGTCAGTGCTGAAAACAATGCGCCCAATCCATATACCTTGAATCAAAACGGCTTTAGAGAGCAATATCTAATCTTGGCAGAAGAGCTGTGGGACATGGGGATATTCCCCGGATATATCGATGATATCTCTTTTGATGTTGCCGCTCTAAACGATGTGTATCCAATGACAAACCATCAAATCCGTTTCAAGCATACTCAGCAGAATAGCCTCAGCGATGTTTTTGAACAGGGAGATTATGAAGGGGCATATTTTGCAGAAGGATATCAAGTCCAAATGGGGTGGAATACCCACGATTTTCAAACGCCCTTCCTCTGGGACGGATATTCAAACATTCTTGTGGATGTCTTTTCAGATCACCATGCAAACATCAACATGAGCGCATCGGTGTATCATAGCGAGACTTCATTTAATAGCACCTTGAGGTCTCAAGCTTCCAGTTTACGCGCATATGATGAAGAACTCGGAATTACCGTTGCAAAACGAGCTAATCTTAGACTCGGCATACGTGCATCAAATATTGTTGATCTGGCAGCAGTCGGCTTTCAGGGTTCCATTGATCCCGTGGTGGGCAGTCAGGCCGTTTACACTCTGCAAGTGCTCAACCTTAGTCGAGAGGAAATCACGGAGTATTCTGTGCTCCTCCTTGATGAAGATGAAAACCAGTTGGCAAGCGTTGCCGGAACTCCTTTAGCACCGTTACAGACGAAGCTCATGGGCATCCCTTGGATTCCGGAGATTGCTGGTGAGACAAAGATATTTGCGCGCATCGTGATGCAAGGTGATGATAATCCGGATAACAACGATAGTCAAATGCTGAACATTGCTGTCTTTGCCGAGGGGGTGGAAATCAGTCATATTGGAAGTGGGGAAAGGCTAAACCTTCCAACAGATCCGCCTTCGCCTTATGCGACATCTACAAGGACTTTCCGTGAGCAATATTTGTTCACCATGGATGATCTCTATGAGATGGGTGCAGCACCGGGAGAGATCCGGGCTATCTCCTTTGGCGTCACAAGCATAGATGATGTCTATGCTATGCAGAACTATAGGATTCGTATTAAGACCACAGAGCAGGATTCTTTGGGATATATGTATGAGACTGGTGCATATACTCAAGTATATCAAAGAGATAGTTTCATGCCGGTTGTGGGCATCAATATGCACTATTTTGAAGAGCCCTTCTTGTGGAATGGCTGGGACAATCTGTTAGTGGATATCGTCGTGGATGACAACAATGCATCCGGTAGCAATGCAGTAGTATATCACTCTTTTAGACCTTATAATGCCAGCCTCAGCTATCAAGGCAGTGCGGGCTCGGGAGTCAATGCGAGCTCCGGCACTCCGAGCACGAAAAGACCCAATACGATCTGGCATATTATCAGTGAACAATTGGGCTCGATTGAGGGCTTGGTCAGTGCAAACGGCGAGCCTCTCGAGGGCGTGGAAATCAGCCTGGATGGAACTGATCTGCAAGCCACAACCGGAACTGACGGGTATTTCAGATTACCTTGGGTGCCGGTTGGGGAATATGTCATTAAAGGCTTTAAAGAGTCACACGCAGAGTATTCCAAAAGCATCAGTGTGGGGCATAAAGACAAGCTGTTCCTTGAAATAGATATGCCTCTGCTTCCCAAGGCTTTTGTAAGCGGCAGAGTGCTGGGCAGCGACAGACCCGATGGTCTGGCAGGTGCGAGAGTCAACCTTGAAGGCTCTGCAAACTATGCTGTCTTTAGCGGCATAGATGGTAACTTCAGCATAGAAGTCTTTGCTGATCAAGAATATGAGCTGTATATCCACGCAGACAGATATATCTCTTATGCGGATCTTATCGAAGTGGGGCTGGAGGATATCCAGTTAGGCAACATCGTTCTAAACGAGATCGCCTTCCCTGCTTCAAATCTCACAGCTGAGATCAATCCGCGATATGATGGAGTTACCCTTGATTGGGATGCGCCTACTATAGGTGGCGATGTAGTTGCGGAGAGTATTGTAGGCAGTAAGAATTCGCGTGAATCCAAAGCTCCGGCTGTGACCGATAGTCGCAGTCTTGTCGGCTATGATATCTGGCGCCTGAGTAGCGGAGATGAGGAGAATCCGCGAGAGTGGGACTTGATAACCCCCGAAACAGTTGAGGAAACTGCTTTCGTCGATGACGATTGGCTTGACTTGCCGGACGGTAGTTATCTCTGGGCACTCAAGGTTGTCTATGATGCAGAGATAGTCTCAGAGCCCGTATTCTCCAATGAACTTATTAAATCCAATACCGATGGCTTGCTGGCAGGTTTTGTTCTTGATAGCCAGACCGAGTTGCCCATCGCCGGTGCGCAGATTAGCATCGACGGTGAATTTGCAACGGAAAGTGAAACTGATGGTTCCTATAGCATAGAAGTGGTGCCCGGCCCGCATGTGGTCAGCGTGACGCACACATATTTCCATGCTACTCAGGCACAGGAGTTTGTCATTCGGCCTTCTGAAACCACGAACTTGTCTATCATGATGCAGTCCTTGCCGAGAGTAGAAGTCTCGGGAACAATCCTCGCAAGCGATACCGGAGAAGGGCTTGAGGGAGCTATTTTGAGCTTCCTTGGCTTCATGGATTATGAGGTTCAGACAGCAGCAAATGGCCGCTTTGCACTTGATGTGTATGCCGGCAAAGATTATAGTTATACGATTATGAAAGATGGCTACGTGAGTGTTGCAAATAGCATTTCTGTGGCAGATGTTGATCTTGATATGGGTGAGATTACCCTCTATGAGATCGCCTATCCGCCCTCAATTTTCATTGCAACAGTTAATCAGTATTACACTGCAGTCAATCTCGGCTGGGATGCTCCGGCAATTCGCGGACTTTCCGGCTATCAATTGTGGCGTTTCTCCGAGGGACTTGAAGACGATGAAGACAATTGGACTCTGCTAAATGATGAGCCGATAACCGCCACGGAATTCGTCGATGAAAGCTGGGCTACTCTTGATGACGGCAGCTTTGGCTGGGCGGTGAAAGCAATATATCCCGCCGGAGTGATCTCGGATGCGATCTTCTCTAATATGTTGAGCAAATCCAATTCCGACGGCATACTTTCAGGCACAATCTTAGATGATGAAACAGACTTGCCCATCGCCGGTGTGACCATCACAATCGATGAAGAGTATAGCACAACCAGCGATCAAACCGGAAGATATGTTATCAGCCTGTCTCCCGGACCTCACAGCTTTAGCGCAACACATATATATTATGAAGAGTTTGAAGAGCCCGGTGTCGTGGTATTCCCGGATCAGACAACTGTCCTCGATCTTGCTATGCAGTCATTGCCTAAGATTCTCGTCAGCGGCAGTGTGAGCGGAACGGATACCGATGGCGGTCTTGCCGGCGCAGTTGTCAGCATCACAGGCTTTGCAGATTACGAACTGGAGACCAATGCCGATGGTGGCTTTGCTGTGCAGGTCTTTGCCGATAAACAATATGCCTATACGATCAGCAAAGATGGCTATGAGTCTGCGGGCGGCACTTTCCATGCTCAAAACACAGCTCTTGATCTCGGACACTTCGTCCTTACAGAGATTGCCTATATGCCCTCAGGTCTTGCGGCAGTTATCAATGATAGTTACACGGCTGTGGAACTCACTTGGGACGCACCGCAAATACGCGGCCTCGAAGGCTATCAAGTTTGGCGCATGAAGGAAGGTGATCGTGCCACTGAAGATGAGTGGAGTTTGCTCACGCCGGAACTTGTTGTCAGCTCTATCTTTGAGGATAACGTTTGGACAGAATTGCCTGATGGAGATTACCTCTGGGCTGTCAGAGCCATCTATACTGCGGGCGTGGTTTCCGAGCCTATATTCTCTAATGAATTGTATAAATCTAATGCCGATGGATTGCTTGCCGGCTTAATCTTAGACGAAGCAGACAATAGCCCGATTGTCGATGCAACTATTACAGTTGACGGCGAACATATTGCTGTTTCGGATGAGGTTGGTGCATATCGCATTAGCTTGGCACCAGGTCCTCACACAGTAGTCGTAAGTCACACTTATTACGAGGATAGCGATGAGCTTGGCTTCGTGGTCTATCCTGACCAGCCTACCAATCTCAATATCGAGCTTGAGAGCCTGCCGAGAGTCTTGGTCAGCGGAATAGTTCTTGCCAGCGACACAGGCGAAGGTCTTGGAGGAGTTGACATATCTGTCACAGGCTTCATGGATTACAGCCTCCAAACCGCAACAGACGGAAGCTTCAGCATTCTTGCCTACGCCGGATACACCTATAGCTTCACACTCAGCAAAGCAGGCTACGAGAGCTACAGTAGCGAACTTGCAGTGGGAGACCAGCCTTTGAACTTAGGCGAGATCACTCTCTATGAAACTGCTTATCAGCCCTCGGAGCTCGTTGCATCAGTCAATGAAAGCTACACAGCGGTAGGCCTGACATGGAACGCCCCTGCAATTCGCGGACTGGAATCCTATCAAGTCTGGCGCATGACAGCAGCAGATAAAGCCTTGGGCGAAGAACACTGGGATTGGATTGGCATTGCTAATAACGACCAGACCAGCTACATCGATGAAGACTGGCAAATACTCGAAGACGGTGACTACCTCTGGGCAATCAAAGCCATCTACACAGCAGGCGTCACTGCAGAACCCATCTTCTCGAATACACTCACCAAATCCGGTACCAACGGACTGCTTGCCGGTTTCATCCTCGACGAAGCAGACAATAGCCCGATTGTCGGCGCAATCATCACAGTTGATGATGAATTCACCACAGTCTCAGACAACACGGGTGCATATAGCCTCAGCCTCGTGCCCGGCCCTCACTCGGTTGTCGTAACACATACATACTATGAAGACAGCGAAGCACTCAGCTTTGTCATCTTCCCTGAAATGACCACAGAGCTCAATATCGAACTTGAGAGCCTCCCCAGAGTCATAGTAAGTGGTACAGTTCTTGCCAGCGATACCGGCGCAGGTCTCGGTGGAGTTGATATCGCTGTCACCGGCTTCATGGATTACAACCTGCAAACTGCCGCAGATGGAAGCTTCAGTATTCTTGCTTATGCAGGATATACCTACAGCTACACACTCGGCAAAGCAGGCTATGAAAGCTTCAGCGGCACCTTAGAAGTAGGACACACGGCACTCAATCTTGGTGAGATCACTCTCTATGAAATCGCCTATCAGCCTTCACAGCTCATTGCAAGCATCAATGAAAGTTACACTGCAGTAGGCCTGACATGGAACGCTCCCGCAATTCGCGGACTGGAATCCTATCAAGTCTGGCGCATGGCAGCAGCAGATAAAGCCTTGGGCGAAGAATACTGGGACTCTATCGGTTATGTGAATCATAATCAAACAAGCTACATTGATGAAGATTGGCAAATGCTTGAAAATGGCGACTATTACTGGGCGGTCAAAGCCATCTATACGGCAGGTGTAAGTGCTGAGATTATTTTCTCGAACGTGCTTACCAAATCTGATACTTATGGACTGCTTACAGGATTAATCCTTGATGAAGCAGACAACAGTCCGATTATTGGTGCAAGCATCACAGTGGACGGAGTTTACACGGCTATTTCAGGTGCTGAAGGTGCATACAGCCTCAGCTTGGCTCCCGGGCCTCACACGGTCATCGTGAGCCACACCTATTACGAAACCAGCGAAGAGACCGACTTCATCATCTTCCCTGAAATGACCACTCAGCTCAACATCGAACTTGAGAGCCTGCCACGAGTAATGGTAAGCGGAACAGTACTTGCCAGCGACACGGGAGCAGGTCTTGCAGGAGTTGACATCACTGTCACCGGCTTCAAGGACTATAGCCTGCAAACTGCCGCGGATGGAAGTTTCAGCGTTCTTGCCTATGCAGGGCACAGCTATAACTTCACACTCAGCAAAGCAGGCTATGAAAGCTTCAACGGCGAACTCGAAGTGAGAGACCAGCCCCTGAACCTCGGCGAAATCACCCTCTACGAAAATGCTTACATACCCTCAAATCTCGTTGCTATGGTGAACGATAGCTATACTTCAGTCAATCTCACATGGGATGCCCCCGCAATTCGCGGACTTGAAGGTTATCAAGTATGGCGTTTGAAAGATGGTGAACGAGCAAGCGAAAGTCAGTGGAGCCTACTCACACCCACACCAATCAACGCTACAACCAATGCAGATGATAGCTGGCTGGCGCTTGAAGACGACGACTATCTCTGGGCGGTCAGAGCCATCTATACAGCAGGCGTAATATCTGAGCCCATCTTCTCGAATACACTCGCCAAGTCCAACGCTGCCGGAATTCTCGCAGGCACCTTTTTTGACAGCGAGACAGAGTTGCCCCTTGTCGGTGTCACAATCACAATTGATGAGGACATTGTCGCAACAAGTGACCAAAATGGTGCCTTTAGTATCAGTTTGTCGCCCGGACCACATACCCTTAGCGCATATCATGTATATTATCAAGGGCTTGAGGATCAGGATGTTGTGATATTGCCTGAGCTGACAACGACGCTTAGTCTTGCCTTGCAATCTTTACCCAAGGTTCTCGTAAGCGGTAGTGTGAGTGGAACAGACACCGAGGGAGGTCTTTCCGGCGCAATCGTCAGCATCACCGGCTTTGCCGATTATGAGCTTGAGACCGATGCCGATGGCGACTTTGCGGTTCACGTATATGCAAATCAACAATACTACTACAGCGTAGAAAAACAAGGTTATGAGTCTGCAAATGGCTCTTTCCATGCTCAAAACAATGACATTGATCTCGGACACTTTGTGCTCACCGAGACTGCCTATCAGCCTTCACAGCTCATTGCAAGCATAAACGAAAGCTACACAGCTGTAGGTCTCGTTTGGAACGCTCCTGCAGTGCGCGGTCTGGAAGGTTATCAGATCTGGCGCATGGCAGCGGGAGATCAAGACTTGGACGACGAACATTGGGATTGGGTTAATTACGTCGATAGCAATCAGACCAGCTATATTGATGAAGCTTGGCAAACACTTGCCGATGGTGACTATATTTGGGCAGTGCTTGCTCAATATACCGCCGGCGTGGTTGCAGAGCCCATCTTCTCTAATGAACTAAGCAAATCTAACGCCGATGGACTGCTTGCCGGTTTCATCCTCGATGAAGCAGACAATAGCCCAATTGTCGGTGCAATCATTACTGTTGACGGTGGATTTACAGCTGTTTCGGGAGATGCCGGTGCATACAGTCTCAGCCTCGCACCCGGCCCTCACAGTCTCAGCGTATCACATACATACTATGAAGAAATCGAAGCACTCAGCTTTGTCATCTTCCCTGAAATGACCACAGAGCTCAACATTGAGCTTGAGAGCCTACCCAGAGTCATGGTGAGCGGTACAATTCTCGCCAGCGACACAGGCGCAGGTCTTGCAGGAGTTGACATCTCTGTCACCGGCTTCATGGACTATAACCTCCAAACCGCCGCAGATGGAAGCTTCAGCGTTCTTGCCTATGCAGGATATACCTATAACTTCACGCTCAGCAAAGCAGGTTACGAAAGCTTCAGCGGCGAACTCGAAGTGGGGAACCAGCCCTTGAACTTGGGCAATATCACCCTCTATGAGACCGCCTATCAGCCTTCACAGCTCATTGCAAGCATAAACGAAAGCTACACAGCTGTAGGTCTCGTCTGGAACGCTCCTGCAATCCGCGGACTGGAAGCTTATCAAGTCTGGCGCATGGCATCAGCAGATCAAGCCTTAGGCGAAGAGCACTGGGATTGGATCGGCTACGTT
>DIQS01000051.1:75452-76106 GCA_002427325.1 Cloacimonetes bacterium UBA5456
CGTCACTGCTGAACCCATCTTCTCTAATGAACTAAGCAAATCCAACACCAACGGACTGCTTGCCGGTTTCATCCTCGACGAAGCAGACAATAGCCCGATTGTCGGCGCAATCATCACAGTTGACGATGAATTCACCACAGTCTCAGACAACACGGGTGCATATAGCCTCAGCCTCGTGCCCGGCCCTCATTCGGTTGTCGTAACACATACATACTATGAAGACAGCGAAGCACTCAGCTTTGTCATCTTCCCTGAAATGACCACAGAGCTTAATATCGAGCTTGAGAGCTTGCCCCAAGTCATGGTCAGCGGCACAATTCTCGCCAGCGACACAGGCCAAGGCTTAGCAGGAGTTGACATCACTGTCACAGGCTTCATGGACTATAACTTGCAGACCGCAAACGACGGTAGCTTCAGCGTTCTTGCTTATGCAGGATATACTTATAACTTCACACTCAGCAAAGCAGGTTACGAAAGCTTCAGCGGCGAACTCGAAGTGGGGAACCAGCCCTTGAACTTGGGCAATATCACCCTCTATGAGACTGCCTATCAGCCTTCACAGCTCATTGCAAGCATAAACGAAAGCTACACAGCTGTAGGTCTCGTTTGGAACGCTCCTGCAGTTCGCGGACTGGAATCATATCAAGTCTGGCG
>DIQS01000058.1:0-376 GCA_002427325.1 Cloacimonetes bacterium UBA5456
TATGCACCCACCGCAGAAGGCGCGCATACGGGAACTATCACCGTCAGCGACAACCTTAGCAGGGTTTCACACACTGTGGCACTCAGCGGAACAAGTATTGATTATGACGAAATCTATCCGCCTACGAACCTACAAGCAAGTGTATCGGGCATGGATGTCACCCTTACATGGGATGCTCCTGTAACCGGTGATTGGATCACATGGTGCAATCCCAGTGATACCGGTAGCGCCGTCGGCACAAATAGCGCGGCGGTCTTTGACGTTGCGCATCGCTTTGATGCAAACGATCTGGCAAATTATCAGGGCAGCGCCATCAGCAAGGTAAGCTTTGTGCCCAAACAAGTAAGCTGTGTCTATACCATCAAGATCTGGACAG
>DIQS01000058.1:602-17915 GCA_002427325.1 Cloacimonetes bacterium UBA5456
ACTCCCCCACAATCGGTTCTTGGAATGAAATCATGCTCAATACTCCTGTGAGCATCCCCACCAGCGGCGAGCTCTGGATCGGCTATGAAAGCAATACCCAAACAGGACACCCCGCCGGTTGCGACAACGGCCCTGCCATAAATGGTAAAGGGAACATGATCAATTTGGGCGGCTGGGACACGCTTATAGGCATTGCTCCATCGCTTAACTATAACTGGTTTATCCAAGCTTATGTGGATCACGATGCACGCGCGCTGACCTTTGCAGATCAGCAGCAGATATGTGAACCGGTAGCACAGACAAATGTAAGCGGCAACGCTCGCAGCATTTTAGAGCTCAGTATGGATAGTAAGCTCACGCCCGTCACCGGGGAAATCACCGGCGAGACCCGCTCGCTTACGGGATATAATCTCTATCGTAATAACGCTCTTCTCGCCAATATCAGCGGAAGTGCAGAGCTCATTTATGTCGATACAGTCACAAACTTCGGCAGCTATTCATACACTGTTACAGCCGTCTATGACAATGGCGAATCCGCCCCCGAAGGACCGGTTGAAATAACGATTGACGAGCTTGAGCCTCCCACCGATCTAAGTGCTGTGGTGAATCTCAATACTGTGTCTTTGACTTGGTCAAATCCTACTCCTTCGCTGGATGGCGAATGGATTTCTTGGTCAGATAACGAAACTGTTGGGAATAGCATCGGAACCGGTAGCGCCGCATCCTTTGAAGTTGCACACCGCTATGCCGTAAGCGACCTCGTGAGCCATGTGGGCGGACGCATCGCCAAGGTGATGATAGCTCCCGGTTATGCAGACTGTGTCTATACCATCAAAGTGTGGACGGGCGGCAACTCCAGCAGCCCGGGTAATCTCATGACTACTCAGGTTCTTGAGAACCCTCAAGTCGGCGTTTGGAACACCATTGTCCTCAATAACCCGGTTGAGATCCTTGCCGGTCAGGAACTGTGGATTGGCTACCATGTTAATACGCAAGGCGGACACCCTGCCGGCTGCGATCATGGCCCCATGATTTCCGGAAAAGGGAATATGATGAACATGGGCGGTTGGACAACCCTCGACGCCGTGGCCTCCAGCCTCACTTATAACTGGCAGATCCAAGGACTCGTTGTCCAAACCAGAGATGGAAAGAACATCGAAAGCCCGATCTTGGTAGATAGTCAAAACACGAGCCCGATGAGCACGCTCAGCCTCGCTCAGATATCCCCCCAGAAAGACCGTGATGTTGTGCTAACAGGATATAAAGTCTATAGAGATGGCGCACAAATCACTACAATCAACGACCCTGATGCCACCTTCTTCTTCCAAAATTCAGTGGCTAACGGTACTTATTTATATGGCGTAAGTGCTGTGTATAACACTGGTGAATCAAGCCCTGCAACCATTCAGGTGACGGTTAATATTGCCTTGGAAGATGCAGTCTTTACAGATAGCTTCGAAGAATATGCAGACTTTGCCACCGCCTTTGAGCCTTGGACGCTGATAGACCAAGATGGAAGCTTAAGTTATAGCATTTCCAATATTGAATTCCCCGGTAACGGCTCGGCATTTGCCTATATGATCTTCAATCCTACGCAGACTGTGCCTCAGATCATCGAACCTCTGGCATACGAAGGAAACAAGATGGCTGCATCCTTTGCCGCGCAAACCCCGCCAAACAATGACTACCTGATCACACCTCGTATCCAATTGGGAACCAATAGCGCAATCAAGTTCTATGCACGCTCACACACTGCGACCTATGGACTTGAACGCTTCAAAGTTGGCGTATCGACCTTGCCCGACCCATTGATCACGAGTGAATATAACTATATCTCCGGCGATGATTATTTACAAGCTCCGGCAAACTGGACTGAGTATTACTTTGATCTCAGCAGCTATGACAAACAGCAGGTTTACATAACAATCCGTTGCATATCTGATGATGCCTTCGTATTCTATGTCGATAACTTCGCAGTTCATACGCACACTACTTCCACTGAAGATGAGTTCACACCAATTGCTGTCACTCAGCTTGCGGGCAACTACCCCAATCCATTCAACCCTGAAACCACTATTTCCTACAGCATGAAGGAAGCAGGCTCTGTCAGCATCGACATCTATAATGTCAAAGGCCAATTGGTTAAACACTTGGTCAATGGCGAGATGACTGCCGGCAAGCACAGCATTGTGTGGAATGGGCGAGATGACAATAACCACGCTGTATCTTCCGGTGTATATTTCTATAAGATGAACTCCGGCATATACAGCTCGACCAAGAAAATGATCATGATGAAATAGTATCAAATAACGATAGAAAGAGGAGCTGCTAAGGTGGCTCCTCTTTTGTGTTCATGCAGAATGTAGCTATGGGCAATTATGGGGATTTGGGGAGCGTCAGCATTTGGGATTTGGGGCGCAAAGTATTAGTAACACGGCTATAGCCGGCCGTCAACGTGGACTTCAGTCCAAGTCTAATGACTGTGTCCAAGGCGCACACTGCCGCCGGCGGTATCGTAAGGTCCTCGTTGCGGCGAGCGGCAGGAAGAGTTTGTTCGCTGCGCTCACTTTTGCTTGGAAGTGCAGCGCACGATTTTTTGGGATTCATGGGCAAAGGGGCCTTGCCCGACCAAATAGAAAGCTACGCAGCCCCGTCACTGCAGCAAGTGTTGGATTCGACAGGTCCCCGTGTCGAGTATTTTTTAGTGCAAACGGGGACCTTTGTAATCCACCAAGCCGGATGAATCCAGCGCTACGAACACTTTACACACCATGCTGTTCATCCTGTATAGTGCGAAGCTTCTCGTAACTCGTAGCTCGTAACTCGTAGCTCGTAGCTAATTTATCCCCTAACAAATCCCTAAGTAACTCAAATCTAATCAGGTTTACATAACATGGTTATGCTTAATATCTTTTTCAAAATTATTTCAGGCTTCATTTATCAGCCACTTACACGACTGAGCAAAAAATTAGTTGCTCATTTTGTCACCGTTTTTCGATTTTGGCCCCCTATAGGTAAGTAGAGAGCAATGAAATTCAAAAATGATTTTTCTTTGCGCTCAAATGTTAAGAGTTTAAGTCGGCAAGCAAAGCCTCTGCAGAAGCCACGGGGCGAAGCTGCGTGTATTCATCTCGCCTTGCTTGATCGACATTCTCCTAATTAAAGCCGCAGGATTAAACTTCAAGATAAAACTTGACATAATCCTCGCTTGCTATATCCCTTGCATTATCGTCTGAGTAGTGCCATGAGCGAGACATGATAATCCGCGCCTTGCTTGCTGACTTAAACTCTTAACAAACATAAGTGAACATTGTGAATCCCGATAGTGTGATATTTATAATAAATTAAAATTAGATAAGAGGTTTGTCATGAAAAAAGCTGTAATCTTTGCTTTATTTATCATCGCTCTGAACTTTATGTGGGCAGAATTGATAAACGAAGACATTGCAGGTTCTGTAGCACAAAAGTTTTATGAACACGTGAGCAAAAGCTCCGGCATGCTGTCGTCCATCAAGGTCTATTCCTATGATGCCGCTTTACCGGATTTATATGTGGTGAGTTTTGATCCCATGGGCTATGTGTTGGTGGCGGCTGACGACAGATCAGCACCCATCTTGGGCTATGCGATGAATTCCCTTTTCCCGCTTGATGATCTGCCTGCGCATATTGATTGGTATCTCAGTCAATATAGCAGGAGCATGGCGGAGATTCGACAGCATCCCGAGTGGCTAAAAGACCCCAACTGGGAAAAACTGATCGATCTGGACTTTTCGGAGTACGACTTTAGCCGCAATGTTTCGCCTCTCTGCGCAACGACTTGGGATCAAAATTGGCCATATAACTCGATGTGTCCCGCGGATTCAGAGGGATCAGGCGGCAGGGTTTATGCCGGATGCGTGGCAACAACCATGGCGCAGATTATGAAAAAGTGGAATCATCCGCCGCAAGGGCAAGGCTCTCACTCCTATAACGCAACGGGCTATGGAACTCAAACGGCAAACTTCGGAAATACAACATATAATTGGCAAAACATGCCCAATAGCATCACACAGGTAAACACGAACATATCCACTCTCATATATCACTGCGGTGTGGCGGTTGATATGGACTATTCACCCGATGGTAGCGGGGCATACATAGTAGATGCCCGAGATGCAATGGTGAACTATTTTAGGTATCACGAAAGTGCTCATGCTTCTTCTGCAAGCTCCTTTAGTGCAGCGAATTGGGCAACAAAGCTGAGGACAGACTTGGATGCCTCGCGCCCGATAATCTATCAGGGAGTGGGCTCAGCAGGCGGGCATGCCTTCGTGCTGGATGGATATCAGGGGACAGACTACTTTCACTTCAACTGGGGCTGGAGCGGCTATTATGACGGCTATTTCTATCTGAATAACCTCAACCCGGGTTCATACGACTTTTCGCAATATCAGGCGGCAATCACAAGCATCTACCCCGTTGTGACATATCAAAACGACTTGGCAGCAACAGCGATCTCCGGCGAGCAAATGCCGGTGGAAGGACAGCAAAGCAGCTATCAAGTGACCGTTGAAAACATGGGACTAAACTCTCAAACTAACTATACCGTTCAGCTTTATCGGGATAATGGAGTGCTGCTGAGTAGCGTCTCCGGTAATAGCATTTCAGCCGGTGCAACTATCACTTATACCCTGAATTGGACTCCCGATGTGACGGGAACGCACGTTCTCTATGGCAAGGTAAACTTGAGCACAGACCAAAATCCTGATAATAATGTCACCGGCGATCTTGATATCCAAATACTCTCGGCAGACAACATCGTGATTCAGCTTGGTAATGGCACGTCCAGTAATGATATCACCTCCGCACCAACGCCTTACGGGACTTGGTATAAAGCTTTTCGTCAGCAATATCTCATCTTGAGTTCGGAGCTGAGCGCGGCAGGTGCTGCGGCAGGAGACCTCTCCGCTTTGGGCTTCAATGTGGCAAATGTCAACAACTGCTCTGCCATGCCCAATTATACGATCAGACTAAAAACGACCAACCTCAGCGTCTTGAGCAGTAGTTTTGAAACAGGAAACTATCAAACGGTGTGCCAATACACTGAATATCTGCCGTCCAATGGCTGGAATACACACATCTTTCAGAGCCCCTTTATTTGGGACGGAGTGTCAAACATCCTCGTGGATATCTCCGCCGATGTTATTCCCGGCTCATATACCCAAAATGCTTCGGTGTATTATACCCCCACTTCGTTTAATAGCTGTCTGCGCTTCCAAAGTGATAGCACAAACGGTATAAACGGAACTACAGGCACGCTCTCTACAAATCGTGCCAATATGAAACTGATTTCCACTTCTTCGGCGACAGAGGTGACGATCGGCAGCGGAGTGGCAAATTATTACATGCCCGTGAACGCTTATTACGGCTATTCCTATGCTCAGATGCTTTATAAGGCTGATGAGATTGGGGTTAGCGGACAGCAGATTGTTAAGCTCGCCTATCACTGGAATGGTGTGGGTGCTGCAGTTAATTCTACCGCGTGGACGATTTATATGGGTAATACCAATAAAACTGCATTCGCAAACACTTCAGATTGGATAGATATCAATGACCTTACTCAGGTGTATCAAGGCACGGTTAATATCCCTGCTGAAAATAGGTGGATAGAAATTGAGCTGGCTGTCCCCTTTGAATATAACTCAAATCAAAATCTTGTTATAGCTGTTCATGAAGGCCAGCAGGGCTATGATAGCAATGCCATGTACTTCTATAATACGAGCAGCACAAGCGGACGCTCGCTGCGTTGCCAGAGTGATAGCTCTAATCCTAATCCTGCCCAGCCGCCTACAGGATCGCTTATGGCGGCATATCCCAATATCAAGATGACCTTTGAGGAAGTCTCACAAACGCCTGTGCTCGCAATCGTCCCGAATGTGCAGGAATGGGACTTTGCTCATCAAGCAAAAGATAGCATCAGCACAAAAGAATTCACGATCTATAACAATGGCTCGGGCACGCTTACGCTGAATAACGTCTCGGTATCCGGCACGGGTTTTGCCTTGCAAGATGCTTTTGTGCCCACAACGCTGGGGTACTCTGAATCTGTTGATATCACTGTGGTCTATAATCCTACTGCAGCAGGCAACTATGAAGGCACGCTCTTGATCACATCCAGCCATGGAAGCCGCACGGTCAATTTGCTCGGTTCTTGTTATGATCCTGTCATCAGTCAGTTCCCCTTCTTTGAAGGCTTTGAGCTGGGAAACACTAATGGCTCAACGGCGATCACTCAGTGGGAACAGATTCTCGGAACGCAATATGGCGGCCAATATTGGACTGCAAATAGCACACAAACTAACTATAACCGCACACCCAGATCGGGAGATTGGAACATAACGCTACGCTATGAGGGTGAGTCTACGCTGATGCGCCCTATCATGCTCGAAGGCGGGCAGAGCTTTAGCCTTGAGTTTTGGGCTCGACAAGACGCCACAACAGGTGCAACAATCAAGGCAGTCTTGGGCACAAACCCTGAGTTGAGCGGAAACCTCATTCAAATTGTCCAGCCTACTAATGTTCTCAATGGGGATTATCAGCAGTTCTATGGCGAGTTTGTTGTGCCTCAGTCGGGACTGTATTACATTGGTATCTATGCTAATGTGAACCATATTCCGTGGTATATCAGCCTCGACGATATCACCATAGACCGCAGTAATGCCAGCGAAGTGCTTGTCCCGCCGAACAGCCTGCAAGCAACAGTTGCCGGCGCAAACGTCTCGCTTACTTGGAACGCTCCCGAAGACGTGCCGGATGATCCTGCCGATCCGCAGTGGATAACTTGGTGCGATGTAAATACCACTACCAACGCCATCGGCACCAATAGTGCAGTAGTGTTTGACGTGGCTCATCGCTATGATGCAAATGACCTTGCGGCTTTCCAAGGGCTCTCGGTCTCCAAGATGAAGTTTGTGCCAAACGAAGTGAATTGCACATACACTGCCAAGGTTTGGACGGGAATAAATGCATCTGCTCCCAGCACACTTGTTTATAGCCAAGTTATCCCCTCGCCAATAATGGGAGCTTGGAACGAAGTTATCTTGAACAATCCTGTCCCCATCCCCGCTTCCGGCGAAATCTGGATTGGCTATGAAGTGAATACCCAAGGAGGCTACCCTGCCGTTTGCGACGGCGGCCCTCAAGTTGCCGGAAAAGGGAATATGATGTATTTCAACAATCAGTGGATACAGCTTACCCAAGCCGGCGCAACACTGACCTATAACTGGTCTATCCAAGCCTATGTGGAAACTGTGGCACAATCTGCCCAAGCTCTTGCATATACTCCCATTCGGGAAGAACCAAGAGAGCTTGTGTTCGGCGCAAACTTCGATGTGAGACGCATTGATCTTGTGCCTTCTGATCGCGCGCTGAACCGTGCTCAGCTTGGATATAAAGTTTATCGTGATAACAGCCTTATTGCGACTATCAATAACCCGGCAACGCTGAACTATCTCGATGTCGTGACGGCTGCCGGAGTGTATTCCTACACCGTCACCGCATACTATGATGGCGGTGAATCACTGCCTGCAGGCCCTGCTATTGCAGAAGTGACGCAAATCCCGATTCCTATCTTTGCCATCACGCCTGAAAGCCATGCTTTTGGGAACGTCTCTATCGGTGCAAACGCAAGTCAGCAGTTCACTGTCTCTAATGCCGGCACGGGAACGCTCACTATCAACTCTATCACCATCAGCGGCGCGATGATGAGCCTCGGAGCTTTGCCCACGCTTCCTGCCAACCTTGGCGCAGGTCAGAGCTTGAACTTTAACGCCATCTATGCGCCTACGGCTTATGGACAGCATACCGGAACTATTTCTATCACTGACAACCTAAACCGAGTAGTGCATACCGTTGCGCTCACCGGGATGGGTGTTGACGTGCTTTCTCCACCTACGAACCTGCAAGCTTCGGTGGAAGATTTTAGCGTGACGCTTAGCTGGAATGCGCCTGTGCGTGAGACTCTTGCAAGCATCGATAGTAGAGGCGATATCACGAGCCTCTCCTCTTTGCTTTTGGATGAAACGCGCGCTCGCACGGGATATAAGGTCTATCGCAATAACAACCTGCTCACCACGATCAATAACCCCCAGACTCTAACTCATATCGATGAAGTGGATGCGGAGGGAGTCTATTCCTATAGCGTGACGGCGGTCTATGATAGCGGTGAATCTGCTGCTGCAGGTCCCGTGGAAGTAGAAGTTTCAGCACCCGCAGCCCCTGATTTTGCAATCACGCCCGAAAGTCATAACTTTGGTCAGGTGCATGTGGAGCAAAGCCGTAGCCAGCAATTCACCATCTCCAATGCAGGCGGAGGAACGCTCACGATCAATACTATCACCATCAACGGTGAGATGATGAGCCTCGACAGCTTGCCCACTCTCCCCACAGAACTTGATGCGGATGAAAACATCAGCTTTGAGGTCATCTATGCACCAACAGAGGAAGGAGCGCATGCAGGAACGATCACCATCACCGACAACCTTGGCAGAGTATCCCACAGCGTGCAGCTCAGCGGAACAGGTGTTGATTTTAGCGATTTATATCCGCCCAGAAACCTGCGAGCAAACTTGGATGGAATGGATGTAAATCTATTTTGGAATGCACCTGCAATTGGTAATTGGATATTTAATTGCAATCCCGATGCAATCGGCAGCGCCTTCGGAACAAATAGCGCAGCAGTCTTTGACGTTGCGCATCGCCATGATACAAGTGCTCTGGCAGATTATTTGGGCAGTGCCATCACCAGAGTGCGCTTTGTGCCCCAAGAAGCCAATTGTATCTATACCATCAAGATCTGGACAGGAATCTATCCTGATGCACCTTCCGCTCTTGTTTACAGCCAAGTGGTACACTCCCCCACAATCGGTTCTTGGAATACAATCTTGCTCGACACTCCTGTGAGCATCTCCGCCCACACCGATCTCTGGATCGGCTATGAATGCGATACCCAAACGGGATACCCGGCGGGTTGCGATGACGGTTCGCCTTTTAACGGATCTGGCAACATGATTAATATGGGCGGCTGGAGCACGCTTTTTGAGCTTTCTCCGTCGCATAACAATAACTGGCTTATCCAAGCTTATGTAGATCATAGTGCGCGCGCGCTTGTGTTTGCAGATCAGCAACAGACATGCGAGCCGGTGGTGCAGACGGATATCAGCGGCAACGCTCGCAGCATTTTAGAGCTCAACGTGGTTAATAATCCCACGCCAACAAGCGGGGAAATCTCCGGTGAGACACGCGAGCTCATCGGATTTAATCTCTATCGTGATAACGTTCTTTTAGCTCCCGCCGGCCTCGATTATGTAGATACAGTCCCAGATTTCGGCACATATTCCTACAGCGTCACAGCCGTCTATGATAATGGCGAATCTCTCCCCGCAGGGCCGATTGAAGTGACGATTGTCGAGCTGGAACCTCCAACCAATCTGAGTGCTGTCGTGAATCTCAATACTGTTTCCTTGAGCTGGACAATCCCCGGCGAAAGCAAACAGGCTTCCATGGCACCGCCCAACCCTGATCAGACATCCTCAGAGAAAGACCGTGATGTTATACTTACAGGCTTTAAAATCCTCAGAGATGATACACATATCGCCACTCTCGCTCCGGATTTCACTTCCTTCCACGATATTTCCGTTCCTAACGGCGTTTATGAATATAGCGTAAGTGCGCGTTATAACGTAGGTCATTCCAGCCCTGCAACTATACAGGTAACGGTTAATGTAGAATTGGAAGAAGCAGTTTTTGCAGATAGCTTCGAAGAATATGAAGACTTTGCCACCAGCTTTGAGCCGTGGACGCTGATAGATCAAGATGGCAGTTTAAGCCTCGACTTAGGCAATAACGTATTCCCCGGTAGTGGCTCTGCATTTGCCTATATGATCTTCAATCCTACGCAGACTGTGCCTCCGTTGGTCTATCCTGTGGCATACGAAGGGGACAAGATGGCAGCATCGTTTAGAGCGCTAACCCCGCCAAACGATGACTACTTGATCACACCTCAAATCCAGTTGGGAACCAATAGCATGCTCAGGTTCTATGCACTCTCACATACTTCGAGCTATGGACTTGAGCGCTTCAAGCTTGGTATATCGACCCTCTCAGACCCCAACATCTTGAGCGGATACAATTATATCTCCGGCGACGAAGACCTTCTTGCTCCTGCACGCTGGACTGAGTATTACTTCGATATCAGCAACTATGACAACGAGCAGGTTTATATAACAATCCATTGCATATCTAACAATGCCTCCGTATTCTATGTGGATAACTTCTCTGTTCATACAAAGCGCACTTCAAATGATGATGAGTTCGCACCCGCACTTGGCACTCAGCTTGCGGGCAACTATCCCAATCCCTTTAATCCTGAAACCACCATTTCCTATAGCCTAAAGGAAGCAGGATTGGTCAGCATCGACATCTATAACGTCAAAGGCCAATTGATAAAACACTTGGTCAAGGGCGAGATGAGTGCCGGCAATCACAGCATTGTGTGGAATGGAAAAGACGATCATAACCACGCTGTTTCTTCGGGAGTATATTTCTATAAGATGAACTCAGGTTCATATAGCTCGACCAAGAAAATGATCATGATGAAATAGTATCAAATGACGATAGGAAGAGGAGCTGCGAGAGTGGCTCCTCTTTTGTTTTACACGTGAATACTTTCAAAGGGAGCTGCAATAAAAGAGTCCAACACAGCAGGAGCAATGCCCGCGCAGAAGCCACAGAGCAAAACTACGTCTGTCCATCACGCCCTTCTTGAGCAGGCGTGCTTCTTTGTTAAAGCCGCAGGATAAGTAGCATTCCTAAAGCTGTATTTATTATTAGCTATGCTATTTCATCAGCATCATTTTGATTACTTTTGATTGATATTTGGTTTGCACGCGACAGAAATACACGCCGCTGCTGAGATTCCTCTCTTTGGCATCTGTGGCATCCCAAAGCCAATAGTGCCTACCCGCAGGCAGATAGCCATCCAGCAAGGTCTTCACCAATTGTCCTTTGAGGTTAAAGATTTGCAGCTTGGTCTCGGAAGCTTCATCCAGCTTAAAGATGATATTGGTTATCGGATTGAAGGGATTGGGATAGTTTTTGAGCTCTATCCGCGGCGCAGGAGTCTCACCGCCTTGTGAGGGTTCCCAAGTCTTTAGCGGCAGATATTGCAGATACCAGCCTTGATAGCTCGGCGGGCACAAGACAAAATATATGCCATAATCCGTCTCTGCGATAGTTTCATAAGGCAAGATTGAGACCCGTGAATCCTCAGGATAGCTCACCACTCCGTCTTGATCGATAAATCCATAGTGAAAAGCATTTGGATCCTCCGCAGCAGCACCTGTCGAGCCATACCACAAGAGGCGTCCATCTTTGAGAATTACAGGCTGGCGCAGTTTATATCTCGAAATCTGAGCACTCCAGACCAATTCACTGTCGAGATTATATTTATTGATGCTATGTTCGTAGTAGCTAAAGTAGGCGTCATCTTGGATACAGAGCTTATTTGAGTATTGATTGACGATCTCATACAGAGGAGAAAAGTCATCGCTATAGACCTGATAAATATTGTCGTCTTTCAGCATCCACACCGGAGGATATGAGGGTCCGCCCTGATGCCCCCAGTCCCAATACAAGAGACTCAATTGCATGACCCAGCGTCCGTTATCCTGATACAAAGAGCTCACTCGACAACCCACATAATCGCCAGTAAGCTCAACTAATTCTTTTGCAGAATCCGGGCTATAGCTCGGCAACCCACTGCTTGTGATGCTATTGATGAAGCTCATCGTCGTGACGTTCGAGCTGCGCTGTCCCCAGATCAAGTGATTGCCACACATGCGCGCTTCGCACAATACATCGCCATCGTAATTGGGATTGAGCTTTGCCATCAGCACGCCATCTCCATGCCACACGGGATAGCCATCCACATAGCGTTGGACATATATCTCGTTATTGATCTTGCGCGCCGCCAAGATGGCTCCCTCATATTCTGCAAAGCCGATGCATCCTGCTATCCTGACGCCCTCACCCCACACATCACCTTTTCGTGGATCAATCTTATGCATTTCGAGGTAATATGAATTCCTTGTAGCCACTATCACCTTATTATCTTCCGTCTCAAAAAGCTCTATCGGTGCATATTGCCCTAATTCCAAGCTCTGTGCTTCGGGATAAAGCTTTTCACCATCAGGAGTTATCACCTGATAAAAGAGCCGAACGGGATTGTAAGGCATCCAACAGGTGAAGAGGCTTCCATCTTTCAAGGCGAGACTTTTCCGAAAACGAAAAGTGACTCTTCGTCCTCTTTTGATCTGAAATCCGTTTTCGGGATAGCTAAGATTTCCCGCACTATCTATTTTCTGATAATTCAGATCGGCATAGCCATCATCATTTTCTGTCCCGACATAGGTGAGATAGCTGAGCTTGAGCGCGTTATCTTCTTGAAAAGCATGAAACACCAAGCTGCTCACTCCCGACATCGGTACGTGCTGCGCAATCGTCCACGGACTGCAATAGCTGTTAAAATGCAAGATGTAGTTATCTGGATTCATTCTATAATCGCCTCTGTAGGCAATGAAATACCAGCCGCCATCATCATCGACAACGATCTTAGAGTTATGCTGAGTTTTTTCGCCGGGATCCGAAGTAGCAGGCGCATAGCTATAGAGAGGCTCGCCGAAAGAGGTGATCAGGTCTACGCAGTGATGCCCCCTTCTGATGTTGTTCAGTGTTTCATCTAACTTTTGATAGTGCACGATCACCCTATCAAGAGCAGAAACAGCAAGGCCTTCCAGCTGCACGGCATAGCTCGGCGCCTTGCTCCAGGGCTGATTCCAGCTCCAAGAACCGGTAGAAGAAAAACGACGAACCATAGCGCTATCGCCCTCTGTCCATCCTGCATAAAAGCTTCCGTCACTTGCTTTTGCCAGCTTCAAACCCTTGATCAATTCATCGGATGAATGGCTGATGGTCTGGTTAGAGTTGTGCGAATTGCCGATGCAATATATGGTAAAGCCATAATCGCCGGTAAGAGCAAAGACCACGCCACCATCATTCGCAAGCAGAGCATCAGTGTTATTGTAATGATCTTCCCCGTCCATATTAAAATACAGCGTTGCAGAGAGCTCCCCCGCGCTATTTATATATCCATAATGATATCCATAATACTTACTGTATGTATCTATCAAGTGCAAACCGCCCACCTTGTCTGGAACAATGGTTACATCTACTCTCCTCATATTTGTGATATTGATGTTAGAAAGATGCTCGATGCGCGCGCCATCTTGGTCGTAGCTATCCATAGCTATGCAATTTGAGGTTTTTCTGGCGATGGCTATGGTGTTGTCACTTTTTATCGCCACACCTGCAAGTTCGCGCACGGGGATGGGCTTTTCCCAAAGGGCTTGATAGTCGGGAGTAAACAATTCAAAATGAGGCACTTCAGCGCCCAAATAAGTCTTGTTATAGACCAAGAGGATATTACCATTGGGACACACTCTACTAAATTGCGTAAACCCATAATTTTCCACCTCATAGATGGTCATCTCTTCGCTAAAAGCGAGACCTTGTGCAAGCGTAAAGACGCTGAGGAACAGTATCACCATTATAAAGGCAAGTCGTTTCACGATATCCTCCTTGGGACAGTCTTATAAGTTGTATCCCGAAATTAGCGCTTGCATTGCATCTGTCAAGCTAAATCGTTGATTTCTTCTTACAAGGCTTTCTTGCTTATGGTTTGAACATAAAACTTGACACAATCCTTGCTTTTTATAAGCCTTGTCATCATGGCATATTTGCTATGATATTCACGATGTTTTGCGCGTACTTTGCCAAAGATAAGCCATGCACAGAGCTTTAGAATATTACTAAGCAAAACCAAAAATAAGCTTGTTAGCCGAGAGCTTGAAGCTGACAAAAAAAGAGAGAATCGACATGAAGAAATCAGCTATTATTCTTCTGTTCATCATGCTGCTTAGCACCATGTGGGCAGAGAGAGTTGAAGAAGACCTTGCCGCAAAAATTGCGCTTGGTTTCTATGCATACAAAAGCAATACTGCCGGCGATATTTCGTCCATACAAGGCTATCCCGCAGACAGGGCAACAAAACCGGATATCTATGTAGTTAATTTCGAGCCGACAGGATTTGTCCTCATCGCCGCAGACGATAGATCGGAGCCCATTTTGGGATATTCCACAGACTCTTTCTTCCCTCTTGAAGGGCTTCCCGACCATGTTGATTGGTTTCTGGGCGAATATAGCAAAAGCCTTGCCGAGATCAGGCAGCATCCTGAGTGGGATAAAAACCTCAGCTGGGATAGGCTGAGTAATTATGACTTTTCAGACTACATTGTCACCCGCGACGTGGCGCCTCTCTGTGCAACGAGATGGGACCAAAATTGGCCATATAACGCCATGTGTCCTGCTGATGGCAGCGGCCCCGGCGGCAGGGTCTATGCAGGTTGCGTGGCAACAGCCATGGCTCAAATCATGAAGAGATGGGATCATCCCACCACGGGGCATGGCTCTCACTCCTATAACGCCGCGGGTTATGGCACTCAAACGGCAAACTTTGGCGACACCATGTATGAATGGCAAAACATGCCCAACTATATATATACGCAAAACAATAGCATTGCAACCCTCATATATCATTGTGGCGTATCTGTGAACATGCAATACTCCCCCAGTGGGAGCGGTGCCTATTCAATTGATGCAAGAAATGCAATGGTGAATTACTTTAGGTTTCATAACAGTGCAAGCTATGTCACAGCCGCCTCTTATGGCCCAAGTGCCTGGGAAAACTTGTTGATCTCAAACTTAGATTCATCGCGCCCGATGATCTATAGCGGGACGGGAAACACCGGCGGACATGCCTTCGTCTTAGACGGCTATCAGGGAACGAGTCACTTCCATTTCGTTTGGGGTTGGGGCAACAGCTATGTCGGTTATTATTATCTAAATAATCTGAACCCGGGTAGCTATAACTTCACAAGCTCTCAGGCAGCAGTGCTCAATCTCTATCCGATCAACCAACCTGCAAATGATATGGCTGCATACTCGATTGATGGCGAGCAGGAGCTGGCCTTGGATGAGCAATACACCTTTCAAATTGGCGTATTCAATAACGGGCCAAATCCTCAAAGCAATTATACAGTTCAGTTCTACGTCGATGACACACTTGTAGGAAGCCAAACCGGTACTACCCAGCTTTTGTGGGGACAGGGCGCAAGTTTTGATTTCAACTGGACTCCCACAGCACTGGGAACGTTCACACTCTATGGCAAAGTAGTCTTGGCAGGCGATCTAAACCCCGATAACGACTATACTGATGCGCTCGAAGTGGAAGTTTTTGAAGAAGTATATACAACCGTTCAAATAGGCGGAAGCAACCTCTATAACACCTATTCCGGGGTGCATACGCCCTATGGCTCGCAAAGCATGGCATATCGTCAGCAATATCTGATTACAAGTGATGAGCTTATGGACGCAGGAGCAGGAGCGGGGAGCTTTCTCAGCTTGGGCTTTGATGTGCGCAGCGTGAATAACTGCCCTCCTATTCCCGATTATAAAATCCGGCTGAAAAATACCCAGAACAGCTCTTTGTCACAATATTTTGAAACAGGCTACTATCAAACGGTGTGCGAATATGATGAATACACGCCGACTCCCGGCTGGAATGAACACGAATTTCAATATCCTTTTGCTTGGGACGGAGTGTCGAATATCATCGTGGATATCAGCACAGGTTTGCGCGAGCCAATGACCACGCAATGTTCTTCTGCATATCACACTTACAGCTCTTTTGACAGCTGTTTGCGCTTTGATAGCAATGCCGTAGCGGGCATTAACGGAAGCTCTGGCACCTTAGGTAGAAGCAGAGCAAATATCAGGCTTATCTATCGTGATGCCGGAGTCGAGCCGGAAATCATAATCTCACCCTCGATCATCGACTTCGGCGATCTTAACTGGGGAGAAACCGAGGTAGTATATGCCAATCTTTCAAATATTGGTGGAGGTAGCGTAGAGCTTTGGGAGGGTAATTTTGCCTTCACAGGCGAGCATGCTGAGATGTTTTTTCATAGTATAAGCGCTTATCCCGTATCTTTGGGAAGCGGACAAAGCTTTGCTTTTCCTATCTTTGTCATTGCGGATCAGTTTGGTCAGCTTAGTGCAAGCTTAGTCGTCACTTATGGCGGTGTGGAATATGAGGCGGAACTGCGCTGTTATTGCATTTCACCCGCAATCGAGCAATTCCCTTTCTTTGAAGGTTTTGAAACTTATCCGAATTTTGCCACTTCGTTTGCACCTTGGACTCTTTTAGATGTGGATTCAGCGCAGACTTCGGGGATAGATAGTGTAAGTTTCCCCGGCAGCGGCACGCCTATGGCATTCATGATATTCAATCCGCAGATAACCGTGCCTCCGCTTCCCATCGTAGCTTATGAAGGAGATAAAATGGCTGCGGCATTCGCGTCTATCGGTGTATATAGCAACGACTTTCTGATAACGCCGCGTCTGAAATTGGACACAAATAGTGTAGTGAAATTCCACGCTTTTTCCTATATCCCACAAGACCAAAGCTCGAGCTTCAGACTGGGAATATCCACGGCTACAAACCCAAGTCTGGTGAACGAATACGACTTTATCCTTGGTGAGGACTTCCTCTTCGCTCCCGATTATTGGGAGGAGTTTTGCTTCGATATATCCCAGTATGACAATCAAGAGGTTTACATTGCCATACAGAGCTCCTTTGACCACGCTAATGCGTTTATGGTGGACAACTTTTCTGTCCACTGTCGACCTTATTCCAACGATGATGAGATCGCACCTGCGCTTGTCAGCAGAATCCGGGGCAATTATCCCAATCCTTTTAATCCCACAACCACCATCTCCTATTTTTTGGGCGATGCCTCACAGGTAAAGATAGATGTTTATAATCTCAAAGGACAGTTGGTGAAACACTTAGTCGATGCTGAGATGCCCTCCGGTGAACACCAAATTGTGTGGGATGGCTGTGATGATCACAATCAGGCGGTAAGTTCCGGAGTATATCTGCTCAAGATGAACGCCGGCAAACATATCTCGACAAGCAAGATGCTCATGATGAAATAAGAGATAAGTATCTAATATTAAAAGAGGTAGCGTAAAGTTGCCTCTTTTTTCTTATGCGAAAGATTTAATTGAACACTGTTTTTTAATAGGAGTTATCGTCATAGTTTCCCATAGCTTACCTATAGGGTTCTGCTCAAGCTCCGCTTATGATATGCTCATGCT
>DIQS01000058.1:18130-35449 GCA_002427325.1 Cloacimonetes bacterium UBA5456
ATCATGACCAGAACCCTCTAAGGAAGAGCCTTGAAAGTCGTCCAAAAAGAGGAAAAAGAATCGGGATGAAGGTGCTTTTTAGTATTAACACCCAAGACATGATAAAATAAAGATTGACTGAACTATGCACTTCAACAAATTGGCTTCAAACTATATGAAAATTGATAAGGAGCTATAAATGGCAAAGAATAATCGCGGTAAGACCTTGAAAA
The DNA here is from genome assembly GCA_002427325.1 of Cloacimonetes bacterium UBA5456. Taxonomy (GTDB): domain Bacteria; phylum Cloacimonadota; class Cloacimonadia; order Cloacimonadales; family Cloacimonadaceae; genus UBA5456. The sequence goes on from DIQS01000058.1 coordinate 18,343, forward strand.
ACCTGCCTGCTCACGGCAGAGGCCAGTGCCCTCATTGCAATCGTACCGGCGTTAAGCTTATGTATGAAATCAAGGGCGAGAACAAAACCATTAAAGTTTGCAAAGTTTGCAAAAACACCCCGGCAGACAAACTCACTGCCTGATTGATATCAACAGGTTTGGGAGAGCAGGAGCTCTCCCTTTCGTGTCTTAGGAGACAGTTTTGAGAGCCATCAAAGAGCTGGGACAACACTTCCTCAATGATGCCGCAATCGCCGCTGATATCGCCGCTTTGGGTGAAATCTCGCAAGGCGAAACGATCTGGGAGATTGGTCCCGGTCCCGGCATTCTCTCGGATGCCCTCATCGCGCTCGGCGCAAAGCTCAAAGCTTTTGAATTGGACAAACGCATGGCGGCAATCCTCGAGCGTAGGTTTGGGGAAAAGATTGATCTCACCATCATCGATATCCTCAAATTAAATTGGGCAAAAGAACTGGAAAAAGAGAGCAAGCCCGTCAAGATTATCGCTAATATCCCCTATCAAATCACCTCACCCTTGCTTTATAAATTGGAAGAACATGCACAGAGCCTTGACCGTGCGGTTTTCATGATTCAAAAAGAGGTGGCAGAGAGGCTCACGGCAAAGGCGGGAGACAAGGCTTACAGCTTGCTCAGCATACGCATGCGACTCAAGTTTGACATCTCTTTGGCATTCTTTGTGGGTGCTGAAAAGTTCGATCCGCCGCCCAAGGTGGAAAGTGCTGTGGTTGTGGTCACTCCACGCAAGAACTTGCCTGATCTCGGCGATGAAAAGGAGTTTTATAGCCTGATCAATGCGGCTTTTGCGCATAAGCGTAAGACCTTGAGAAACAATCTCCTCCCCCATCTGGGCAAGGAGAAATTGGACGCTCTGATCACTCGTTCGGGGCTGGATTTTAAAAGAAGGGCAGAGACCTTAGATGAAAAAGAGTTTATCTTGCTTAATCATCTTCTTGCTGAGCTCTAATCTCGCACTTTTTGCGCTGAGCAAAGACGTGGAGTTCTTTCTCTATAATAGCTCCGTACAACGTCTTGTGGAATCGCGACTCTATTATCAGATGCATCCGCTGAAGGGTATTGGCGTGGACATTTTGGGGCAGAGCTCTTGGGAAAATAGGCTCAGCTTCAATCGCGATACGCATAGGTCAAATCTCGGCACGAATATTAGTTACAATCATAACAAGCTCTTCCACACGCTCGCCGTGGACTATGAATCCTACCAAGAATCCAGTGATCTCGACCCCGGTGCTTATGTAAACAAGAACGGCAAGCTGGGCTATCTGCTTTATTTTGCGCCTATTGACAGCCTCTTTTTGCGCCTTGAAAGCTATGCCATCCTGCGCAATGAACACGATAGATGGTCGGATAAATCATACCTAAATAGCGATGGACTGCAGTTCACAACCGCTATGGGCTATCGCTATGATGAAGAGATTTGGAATCTGAACCTTCGCGCAAATGCCGATAATAAAAACATGAATTGGGAGAAATATACCGATCTGCAGGCAAGTGCCGGATTTGGGCTCTATCCCGAAAACTTTTATTGGAGCAACACATTTCATGTCTATGCCCGAAAAGACAATATCTTTACGCTCAGCAATCAGGATGAACTGGAAAAGAGTAGCTATCTCTGGCAGGATAAGCAAAAACGCCGCGGATTCAGCACTGAAAGTAAGCTCATCTATATCCCCCATCCTGATTTTATCGTGAATATCAATGAGAGCTATTATGAGCGAGTTGTGGCGATGGAAGAGAGCATTACGCGAGATAATAAGGAGCATGTTAACGAGTTGAGTTTGGGGCTGAATTACGATCTGCCGGCGGATTTCGTGTTGAAAGTGAATGCCGAACATAGCCTTGCCGTGAAAGACTTTATCTATGATCAAAATACCAGGGATAGTGAGCGCAGAGGGCTAAACGGAGTGCTGGCTTGGGAATATAGTCAGATGGATACGCTGTTGGTTGGGGCGGGGATAAATCTGCAGAGAACGAAGTTCCCCAAAAATGAAAACCTGTGGGATAACGATTTGAGAACGCGTAGCTTGCGCGTGGGTTGGCTTCACTATTTCCGTGAGCGCATCCGCACGAGTAACCTCTTCATATATTCACTTCGCGAGGACGTCTATATCGACCCCATTCTTTCGGCGAATAATCATGTTCTCGAGAGCTATAGTATGCTGCCGGATATGGAGATACTCTTGGGTGACAGGCTGGCTTTTAAGCAAAGCTATCAGATACGCACGGACTACACGAATTTCATCTATCCGCAAAATAGAGAAAATAAGCTCTATCGGCAATTGGGATATAAGTTTAACCTCATTTTCGATAGCTATCCCTATTTAGCGAGAGTGCCCGATGATAGATGGAATCAGCTAAATCATAGAAAGGTTGCGGGGAGTTCAATGCTGCTCGATCTCTGCTATGGCTATGAGGAAAACCAATATGGTCAGCAAAAAGAGGAGTATTACACCTTGGATAGCAAAAACCGTAAGTATCTGAGTTCTATAACCCTAAAGCGCGATATCGGGAATTTTTATTATAGCATAAGTCCGGGGATAAGTTGGGGAACTTGGACGGAATATAGCCTCGAAGCAGGCATCTATTGGACTTTTGACAACGGTTCATTCATCGAAGCCTCGATCACACCAAACTCCGAAGACTTAATCAAGATAGATTGGCGCACTTCGGTCAATCTTAACATCTATTTTTGAGCAAAAGGCGAAGGGCAGAGAGCAGAGAGCAGAGAGCTAAGGGCAAATAGCCCCCTAATCAACCAAGAACCAAACAACTAAATAACCGCGAGCGCAGCGAGCCCCAATCCGTTCATTCCGTTAAATCCGTGTTCTATTTCGCTAAATTGTTAAATCGCTAAATCGTCCAGCCAAAATACCATATTACGCGTCACTTCCCACCATCGGCAGATTTCTTATTGACAAAAAGAGCGGCATTTATTGCTTTGTATATGCCGGGTGTCGCCAATGTTTGAATGTGAACCATGTCAGATCGGGAACGAAGCAGCATTAAGCAAGCTCAGACATGTGTGCTGCCACCCGGTTTTTTCTCAAGAACCGAATACAGCTTCCAATATAATGAATCGGTCTAAGGAGCGGATAATGAAGAAGATGTGCCTAATCATAATCATGCTTTTGAGTGCTTGCTTCGTCTTTGCACACAAAGCGGAGATTAAAAGTACAGACCTCGCGTCTGATGTCAAATTGCTTAACGAACTCATACTTGATATTGACAAGGTTAGCCATCTTGATTCAACGATATTCATTAACCTCCGTAATGCCGGTGACTTGGGCATTCTCCGTCAGGCCGGATTCAATCCCATTATCCGTGCATCCGAGAGCTTTGGCGAAGGTGTCACGTCAGAAAAGGTTCTCCCCGGCATGCGTCTGCCCGATGCCTATCTCTCTTACAGTGCTTTTCAGGATTATCTCTATCAGGTATTTCTTGATCATTATGACATTTGCACCATAGAAAGCATAGGCCGCTCAGTCCAAAACAGAGACATTTATTATCTCAAGATTTCAAATAATCCCGCAGTGAGTCAGCCCAAGGTGAAGATCAAGTTGATCGCGAATATCCATGGTGATGAACCCGTCGGCTATTACCTCTTGCTCAAGCTGATAGAGCTTTTCACGCTGGAGTATGGCAACGATCCGCGCATCACAAATCTCATCGACAATGCCGAGATATTTATCATGCCGCTGATGAATCCCGATGGCTATGTCAACCACGTGCGATACAACGCCAATAACGTGGACCTGAATCGCAATTTCCCCATGCCCGATGGCACCGAGAATCCCGATGGAAATGCCTATCAACCCGAGACTCTGGCGATGATGAATTGGAGCAATGCAAACAACTTCTCGCTGGGTATGAACATGCATGGCGGTGCGCTGGTGATGAACTATCCTTGGGATTATAGCTATACTCTCACGCCGGATGATGAGCTTTTGCAAGAGCTTTCCTTGGCATATTCATCACATAACACGCCCATGTATAACAGCGATGAATTTGAGCATGGCATTACTAATGGCGCGCAGTGGTATGTGATCACGGGGAGTATGCAGGATTGGAATTATGCCTTCACCTCAAACATCGAAATCACGGTGGAACTGGGTAATACAAAGTGGCCGCCTGCCGCGACATTGCCGGGATATTGGGAAGATAATAGGGAATCTATCCTCACTTACATCGAATATGCTCTTAGAGGCGTGAAAGGCATCATCACCTCTACTGATGGCAGCACGATTGCGGCAAAGGTCTCGTCTTTCGGAGCCGGTAAAGAGGTCATGAATGATCCCGCAAATGGGGACTATCACCAGATTCTCTTGCCGGGGAACTATCGTCTGATGGCGTCTGCACTGGGCTATTTCCCGCAGATCGTGAGCCTCAGCGTTCCCGAAAGCGGATATATCACGCAGGATTTTGCGCTTGAGCCGGCGATGTTGGTAAGTGCGAAAGGGATAGTGCGAAATGCGGATGATCTTGAAGCTGTTGCCGGCGTGGGAATCACGCTTTGGGCAGATGAAGATGTCGCCGTCCAAAGTAATAGTGAAGGGTGTTTCACCCTGCCCATCATGAGTGAAGGAATATATTCGATTCAGGCTGAGCATGGCAGTGATCTCGCCTATCTGGGATACACGGCGATCAAGCAATATGAAAGCGAGACGCTGGTCTCTATCCCGCTTTTTGAGCCGCTGTTTTATGACGATTTTGAAAGCGGAACGGGCAAATGGAACTTGCAGGGCAACTGGGGTATCACCAATGACGGCGGCAATATGGTGCTCACCGATAGCCCCAATGGCAACTACAGCGGCAATCAGAATGTTAGCGCTACTGTGGCAAATCCCATTGATCTTTCCCATGTTTATGAGGCGCAGCTTGGCTTTCGGGCAAAATGGGACTTGGAAAGCGGCTATGACTTTGTCTTTGTTGAGGTCTCAAGCGATGGGAGCAACTGGAATGTCCTTGATTCATTCTCCGGCACGCAAAGCACTTATATAGATCAAAACTATGACCTTTCCGCATATATCGGCTCGCAATTGCGCCTGCGCTTTCGCCTCAGAACAGATTATTATGTCAATAAAGATGGCATCTATATCGACGATGTGCGCGTCATCGGCAAAGATCAAAGCCTTGCGCTCATCGGGGATATCAATGGCGATGGCTATTGGAATTCACAGGACTTAAAAAAGATTGTGGAGATTGCTCTTGATGGGGATAACAGCGGCTCTCTGGTGCTTGCAGACCTCGATGAAAGCGGCGAGATCACGGCAATTGATGCCTACTATCTCCTGCGCTTTCTTAAAGACCCGAGCTTCATCCTGCCTGCAATTGACCCGCAATCTGCAGGTTTGGAAGAGTGTGAGCTCCTCGTTTCTACTTCTGACGATTCTTTTGTTATCACCTTGCCGGCGGAGCTGAGAAGCCTGAGTATCACCTTTGATGAAGCTATTGCAAATATCGCCTTTAATCACGATGATCCAAGCATATATACTCTTGTCAATCAAGAGAATAACCGCATGGTTGTCATCCGCGAGAAAGACAGTCCTTATGAGGAAATGGATATCGTGTTTCATCACAGTTTAAGCCCACAGGGAACTCTTGCACTCGTCGAAGTCAATGGCGTCAACGCAGAGTTGCTCATAGAGCCGAGCTCTGTGCAAGATGATGACGCATCTCCTATGCCCACCATGCTTTTGGCAAATTATCCCAATCCATTTAATCCCGAGACAACGCTCAGCTTTCAGCTTGCTCATGCTCAAGAAGCACGGCTCAGCATCCACAACCTAAAAGGGCAGAAGGTGCGCAGATTGCATCAGGGACTGCTTGAGGGAGGTGTTCACAATTTTGTCTTCGATGGAAAGGATGATAGCGGCAAGGCTTTAGGCAGTGGGATATATTTCTACACCCTGGAAACTCACGATACAAAGCAAAGCAAGAAGATGGTTTTATGCAAGTAAATAAACGACTACAAATCCTTTTGACGCTGCTCTTTGTCTGCTTTAGTGCAGCGTGTAAGAGCCAGCCTCCCGCCTCGGATAAGGAGGAATTTAAGCCCGTCTTTCGCAAGGACGGCACGCTCTGGGTTATCTCTCCCGTAGGCGAGACCAAGGCTGCTTTCGACATTGAAATAGCCGAAAAAGACAAAGATGTTTTGCAAGGACTCAAATATCGTGAAGACATGGAAGACAATCAAGGCATGTTCTTCATCTTCCAATATTTAGACTACCATTCCTTTTGGATGCAAGATACCTTCATGAGCTTGGATATGCTCTTCATGGATTCAGAGGGTGTGATAACCCATATCGAGAAAGGAGCAGCGCCTTTCAGCGAAGAATTGATCACGCCAAATATGCCTAATAAATATGTTCTCGAAGTTAAAGCCGGAATCGTTGATAGATTAAACATCAAGGAGTTAGATAAGATTAAATGGGAAAGAAACTGACGGTAATTATACTCTTTGCCTTACTGCTTTTTGGCATCTCATCTTGCAAAAAAGATAGAGCCCAAGAGCTCAATCTCGATGAACAAACTCAGGTCGGAGAAAACGAAATAGTCGAGCCCGCGCCTGAATCCATGGAAGGACTCATGCTTGAGCTCCCCTTAGCAAAGTATGAATATAACTGGGGTCGCGGCGATCAAATGCCGGATGTAGTGATCATCATTGACGACTTTGGCTATACCAGCGGCCAGCTTTTGGAGGACTTTGCCAATCTGCCCCCTGAGATCGTTTTTGCCGTGATGCCGAACTTAGCGCAGACCAAGATAAGTGCGGAAAAAGGCGCAGCAAAAGGACATGAGATCATCCTCCACCTTCCGATGGAGGCGCAGTTAAGCTCTACCAGCCCCGGTGAGAGATATATCTCTGAAGATATGTCAAAGGATGAGATTGCTCCGATGATCGACTCCTTCCTCGAACAATTACCGATGGCTATCGGCGTAAATAACCACATGGGCAGCACTTCGACGGAAAGCATCAGCACGATGGACGCCGTTCTCAGACACCTCAAAAGAAGAGGCCTCTTCTTCATCGATAGCGTCACCACCGCAAAGTCTGTGGCTTATGCCGTATCAAAAGAGTATAATCTGCCTTTTGCACGCCGTGATATCTTCCTCGATGTGCCGGATAGCAGCGATGAAACACTTGCCCAAAAGATACAGGATTTGGGTAAATATAAAGGACGCAGAGAACCTGTTATCATCATCACCCATTGCCACAACCGAGAAAAGCTCGATGCTTTGCACAAATTCCTCGCCCAAATCAAAGGGATGGGCATCAATATCATCCCTTTGCGCGATGTTTTTGGCAGTTCTCGAGTATGAGGCTAAAGCTATTGATTTAAGTTCATTATGTCAGTTAGTTTGCAAAACTTTCACCCAATACAAAGATTTTCCTTTACAAGTGTGCAAATATTAAAATATATCAAGCTCAAGCTTGCGTTCACTCGCAGCTAATATTAAAAAGCAGAAGAGGACGATGAAGAACCCCCGATTGATACCTGAACCGATCCCGCTGGAATTGCCGGACTTCTTTGAAGATATCCGACAGCTTATCTCGGACGGACATCTATTGCTGAACTATTTTGGCAGCTCTGAAAAGCTTATCTATGCACTTTTGGGGAAGGATCAAGAGCTCAAATTGCTCTGTGCGCCTTTCCCCACTTCTGGGAACTATGAAGCCCTAACCCCTCAATACCCCGCTTTCAATATGTATGAACGCCTGCTCTATGAAGAACACGGCGTCCGCCCCGAAGGACACCCTTGGCTCAAATCTGTGCGCAACCACCTCCCCGAAGAGGAGAAACACGAGGATTATCCCTTTCTCGAGAGCGATTCACCGCTTTTACACGAGGTGGGCGTGGGTCCCGTGCATGCCGGAGTGATTGAGCCGGGACACTTCCGCTTCATCTGCAAAGGCGAAAGAGTGAAGCACTTGGAGATCCAATTGGGCTATCAACATCGCGGGATGGAAAAGCTCTTTCTAAAGGGCGATATCAGGCATAAATCCTTTCTTGCTGAGTGTATTGCCGGCGACACGGCGATCGGGCACAATCTCGCCTATTGCCTTGCTTTGGAAGCACTCGCGGAAAGCCCCGGTGCCGCGATGACCATCCGCTTTATTGCACTCGAGATGGAGCGCACCGCTATGCATCTCGCCGATCTCTCCGCTTTGGGAACAGACATCGCCTACATCATGGGGCAAAACCTCTTCGCCGCACTGCGCACCACGGTGATAAACTCCTCCCTCGCCATCTGCGGTAGCAGGTTTGGCAAGCGCTGGCTCACCCCCGGCGGAGTGAACTACGGCATCAATAAGACCCAAGCCGAGACACTGAGAAACACGCTCAAAGATGTGCGCGCACAGGTGATTAACAGTGCCGAAGCAATGTTTGAAAACAGCTCTGTGCTCTCCCGTTTTGATGACACAGGCGTATTAAAAAGCGAAGACGTTATCGCACTGGGAATCAGCGGCATGGCTGCCAAAGCCAGCGGAATAGCCAGCGATGCGAGACTCGAATTCCCTCTGCCGGAGCAAAACAGCTTCGACCCCTTCATCATCAATAGTGGCGACGTCCATGCCCGTGCCTTTTTGCGCTATCGTGAAATCATCCAATCTTTAGACATCGTTCTCGCCCTTCTTTTCAAGCTGGATTTTGAGGCAAAGACCCTGCATGAGCTCGGCGACTTTAGAGCAAACAGCATCGCCATCAGCATCGTCGAAGGCTGGCGCGGACGCATTGTGCACATGCTCAAGACGGACTCCGAAGGCGAGGTGCTTTGGTATAAAATACTCGATCCCTCGTTTGTGAATTGGCAGGGTTTGGCACTCGCCATGCGTGAGACCGCCATCTCAGACTTCCCTATTTGCAACAAAAGTTTCAATCTATCATATTGTGGGAGTGACCTCTGATGATCAATCTCATAAAAGCACGAATTACCCACGGCTATCAAGCCATCCCCAATCCGCTGAAAACCGGCATCCACCCCTCTTTCCCCGGCAGACCGGAGATAGAGTCTGATGCGGATTTGAGCCCTCTTATTCCCCTCTGCCCCACAGGTGCGATATCAGAGAAAGGAATAGACCTCGGACTCTGTGTCTTTTGTGGGCTATGTCAGCGGACAGCACCCGAGACCATCCGCTTTATGCCCGATTTTAAGATTGCGGCAGACTCTCGGGAAAAGCTCATCATCGCACCCGGTCAGAAAGAGATGCCCAAGATAACATCGCCCATGCCCCGCCTGACTCGTCGCTCTTTTGCAATGAGAAACGTGAGCGCCGGCGGATGCAACGCTTGTGAGCAAGAGCTTGGTGCATCCTCAAACGTGAACTTCGACATTGGCCGCTATGGCATTGAAGTGGAAGCATCGCCGAGGCACACCGATGCGCTGATCCTCACGGGTCCCATCAGCAAGAACATGGCTTATGCACTCTTGGAAACCTATAAGAGCATCCCCAAACCGAAGTTTATCATCCTCTGCGGAACCTGCGCCATCAGCGGCGGCAGCTTTGCAGACTCAGACCAAATCGACCGCAGCTTTATCGAGAGCTTTGAAGTGCAGCTCTACATCCCCGGCTGCCCTGCCCATCCGCTCTCCATTGTACATGCAATACATAGCTTTATGGGGGCAAAATGATAGTTGGCTTCATCCTCCTCATCCTTGCTCTGATCCCCGCACTGCTCAAGCGCAAAGAGCTCTTCGCCATCTTTTGGACTGCCGGAAGTCTGTGTTTGGGGCTCGATTACTTAGCCCATCTTTTCGGCAGAACACAGGCGGCATGTCAGCTTTTATTCCCGCTCAACTATGGCGAGATTGTTCTTGCGCTCAACCCGCTTTCAGCCTTCTTTGGACTCATCTTTGCCTTCGGCTTGCCTTTGGGCATCATTCACGGCGTCGGATATTTAAAGAAATCCCCGAAAAGCGGCACGGCATCCCATCTCTTTTGGCTGGGAGTGCTCGGACTCAGCATGCATGGCATACTCTGGGCGCGCCACAGTCTCATGTTTCTCCTGCTTTGGGAGATCATGGGAATCTCCTCCTTTTTCGCCATTATCCTGGATAGAAAAGAAAGCCTGAAAGCGGCGATTACTTATATCATTACCATGCAGATAGGCGGCGCTTTCCTGATGGCCGGATTTGGCTTGCTCTATTACCACAGCGGAAGCTTTGACATCGCTATGATGCAGAATATGCCCCGCCTGCCGCTGTATCTACTCATGATCGGTTTTGCCTTCAAGGCGGGATTCGTTCCGCTTTCATCTTGGCTGCCGATTGCCCATCCCGTTGCGCCTGCCCACGTCTCCGGCATCATGAGTTCAATGATGATCAAGACCGGACTCTATGGCATCCTCATGCTGGTTCTCATCAATGTTTTCAGCCTCGCCGAGATAGTGATATTTGCCACGATCAGCGTGATCAGCGCATTTTGGGGAGTGATCCACGCCATGAGCAGCAGCAATATCAAGCGCGCTTTGGCATATTCCTCGATTGAGAACATCGGCGTGATCGGCATGGGCATCTCACTGGGACTTTTAGGCGCATTCTCCGGCAACCAACAGCTTTCCACGCTTGCTTTTGCCGGAGCATTCATGCACATCCTCTTTCACAGCTTTTTCAAAGCACTGCTTTTCTATCTCTCGGGGAACGTTCTCCTCAGCGCAAAAAGCCTTGAGATGGACTCGCTGGGCGGATTGGCAAAGCGAATGCCCTATACGGCGAGATATTTTCTCATCGGCACCTTTGCAATCGCCACCCTGCCCATAGGCAACGGCTTCATCAGCGAGTTTAGCATCTATTTCAGCATGCTTTCGGGGATCAATTCACCGCATCTTTCCACCTCACTGATCAGCATACTAATGCTGGCTTCTCTGGCTTTCATCGGAGCCTTAGCACTAATTGCCTTCGCCAAAGTCTTCGGACTGGTCTTCTTAGGCAATCCACGCAGTGAAGAAGCCAAAATAGCCAAGAAAGCACCGCGTCTGATGCGTATTCCTCAGCTTATTCTCAGCATGAGCATCCTCTTCACCGGCTTCTTCGGCGGGATCAGCCTGCGCTTTATCCGTCCGCTTTTGAGATGGTTAGGCCTCGACATGCAAAGCTATTCTATGCTCCACGAAGTCTATGGCAAGATCACTTATATGCTCATCCTGCTCGTGCTCATCTTTGTCTTCCTCTACTTAGTCCGCCGCAAGTTTGTCCGAGAAGAGATCAACCCCACCTGGGGCTGCGGCTATCAAAAGCCAAATCCGAGGATGCAATATAATTCGCTGGCTTTCTCAAACCCGCTGGGCTATTTCCTCAAGCCTTTCATCCTCATCAAACTCAAGGACAACAGGCCGAAAGAGCTTTTCCCCAAGGAAATATCCTTTACACAGAAGATATTGGATCCCATCAATGAATATGTCATCCACCCAATATCTCGTGGCATATTCAAGTTCTTCTCGCTATTTGAGAGGCTGGAAACCGGCAAGATCAACGTCTATATCGCTTTCGTGCTCATCTTCATAATCCTCATGATAATCCGCGTATTGGGGTTCAAATGATAAATATTCTCACTATTGTACTCTTACCGCTCTTCCTTCCGGGGCTGATCTCGCGCGTGAAAGCCATCATGGTCGGCAGGAAAGGACAGAGCCTGTTTCAGCAGTATTTCCACTTCTTTAAGCTGCTCCGCAAGGACGAAGTGATCAGCACCAGCGCATCGTTTATCACACGCGCTGCACCCGCCATGGCGCTCGCCGGAACCTTCGTTGCCGCACTATTTGTGCCCATCGGCGGAACGACGGCTCTCTTTAGCTTCAAGGGCGATTTCATCCTCATCTTATATCTTTTGGCGATGACCAAAGGCGTGATGGTCTTTGCTGCGCTTGATGCAGGCAGCAGCTTTGAAGGCATGGGCGCCAGCCGTGAGATCAGCTTCACCGCCTTCTTAGAGCCCGCCTTCGTGCTCATCTTCGCCTCGCTCATCTATTCATCGGGTTTCTCCTCTCTCTCGTCGATTTTGGGAGACTATAACCTCGGCAGCACCGATCTACTCATCTTCGTTGTGGGGATATTCATGGTATTTGCCTTATATCTCATGCTCTTGGTAGAGTCTTGCCGCGTTCCTTTTGACGACCCTGCAACGCACCTGGAACTCACGATGATTCACGAAGTGATGGTCTTGGACTACAGCGGCTTTTCTTTGGCACTTATTCACTACAGCTCTGCGCTGAAGATGCTGATATATTCCTCTTTGATTGCTCAGATCATCATCCCCGGCACCTGGAAACATCCTTTTATCGCATTTCTTTTGATCACTCTCGGGATCGCTGTGATCACCGGCATCGTCGAAAGCCTCATGGCCAGACTTCGCATGAATCGTAATCTCGAGCTGGTTCTCGTTCCCGTCTCAATCTCGGTCTTGGCGCTCGCTGCCCTGATCGCAAAAAGCATTGGAGCATGGTAAAATGATACAAGTTCTCGTTTTGATCTTTGGCATCACGCTACTTTTTGCCTCGGTGACAAATATGCTCAACACCCTGATCCGTATCTTGGCGGCACAGGGATTCATCCTCTTTTTGATTACTATCTTCAAGAGCACACAGCTAAACTGGCTGAGCTTTGCCTTTATTGCGCTGGAAACCCTCGTCTTCAAAGCCATACTCATCCCTTGGTTTCTGCACGATACCATCCGCAAAAACGATATGCGCCGCGAAGTCGAAGCCCACGTTTCAAACTTCTTTTCTCTCGCCCTCATGAGCCTGATCTTTTTGGGAAGTTTCGCCTTGGCAAGCTTTTCCGGGCAACACTCCGGCAAGCTCTTCCCGCTGGAATTTGGCATAGCTTTTGCCACCATTCTCAAAGGGATGTTCATGATCATCGCAAATAAGAAGCTCATCACCCACCTCATCGGCTATCTCTTCATGGAAAATGGCATATTCATGCTCTCCATCTCGGTTGGCGGCCATCTCCCACAGCTCATCAGCCTCGGGATTTCTTTAGACCTCATCCTCACCGTGCTCATTGCCGTGGTATTTCTCTCACGCATCAAGACCACTTTTTTGGACAAGGAAATCAACCCCCTTGAGGAGCAGTCATCATGTTGAGAACCTTGCTTTTCGCCTTGCCCTTCGTCTTTATTGCGCTCAGCTTTCTCATCAAGAAAACACGCGGCTTAAACTGGCTTGTTTTTGCCCATGCAATCATCAACCTCGGCTTTGCCTTGCCGCTATATCTAAACCTTGGTAAAGATGGATATATAGACAAGATGGGGCTCTTTGCCTTTCTCATCACGGCGGTGATCTATCTCTTTGTTGCCCTATACACTTTGGGGAGCGAGAATCAGCGCAAACTTCGCGCAAATAGGCTCTACTCCATCTTTCTCATGCTCTTCATCTCGGCGATGAACGCAGCATTTATGGCGCAAGACCTCAGCCTGATCTGGATATTTGTGGAGACGACCACCATCTTTTCCGCGCTCTTAATCAGCATAGAAAACAATCAAAAGTCCATCGCTGCCGCATGGAAATATCTCTTTATTTGCAGCGTCGGCATCGCTCTGGCATTCGTCGGAATCTTGCTCTTTGTGCTCGCTCAACCCACTGACGCCACGCTAAAGTTCGAGCTCGTCAATGCCGCCACCCTTTCCCCCTTTTGGATGAAGCTTTCATTCGTGTTTATTCTCATTGGTTTCGGCACGAAGATTGGGCTCGCACCCATGCATTTTTGGCTGCCTGATGCCTACAGTGCAGCACCGACGCCAATCTCTGCCCTGCTCTCCGGTGCACTGATGAATGCTGCACTCCTTCCTCTTTTGAGGATGGAAAAGATCATGCAGCTTGCCCGCTTGGGACACATCGCACAGGATATGTATCTCATCATGGGCTTTCTCAGCGTCTTTGTTGCGGCGGTCTTTATGATGAAAACCACGGACTTCAAGCGCATCTTAGCTTTTTCCTCGATTGAAAACAAGGGTTTGATCATGATTGCCTTTGGCTTGGGCGGAAGCGCGATCGGCGCGGGATATATGCACATTCTGGGACACAGCCTGATCAAAGCAGCGCTTTTCCTCGTGGGCGGCAATATCCTCAGCCTCTATGACAGCAAAGATAGTTGTCAGATCAGCGGACTTTTTAGCAAAAACCGCAATACCGCTTGGCTCTGGCTGATCGGAATTGTCCTCATCCTCGGCTTCCCCCCCTCACCAATCTTTATCAGCAAATTCTTTATCTTTGCCTCACTCTTGGGTAAGAGATATTTAATTCCTTTCTTTACGCTGCTCATCCTCTTTGCCTTTATCGCCTATAGAATGATCAGCCTCAGCATGGGACTTTGCACAGGCGAATCAAGAGCAAAAAAGAACCTGAACATCCTCAGATACCTCAGCCCGGCGCTGCTGCTCTTGATCGCAGCCGTGATGGGAATCGTGGGAATCTAAAAAGCCACAGAGCAAAACAACCTGTCTTTATAGATCGCCTCGGCATTGTCCGGGGCTTTTTTATATCATCTCACTTGACAAATATCTACAGATGATGAAGCTTGTTTAACAAGAAGATTAAAACCATAAGTTCTTCAACTATTGAGTCTGCGAGGAAAGAATGAGAAAAAAGCCATTTTACACCTTTGTTATGACATTATTTTGTCTGACAATCGCTTATGCCACAAACTACTTAGACGAAAGCGGAGACTATCTCTTAAACGGGATTTCTTTGAACTTAGAGCCCAAGGTCAGCATCTTGGAAAACCCACAATGGTATCGTGATCTCATATTTGAACAAAGTCATGAAATTCATGCAGATAAGGTAGTCCACAGCTACCACAACCCCGCCATGGATATTCACATAACACTTTCCGAGAAAGAGGGTTTTTTTGCAAAAGCAAAGCAGGTGGAAATAAGCGCAGAATATCATGAAAACATAAGCATTGTTGATTTCAGGCTCGTGCCAAGCTTCACGAATACCTCGCCAAAGATGGTCTTAAGAGGAGCGCCCGCCATACAAGCCCAAGACCCCGCACAAAATAAGAACCTCTATTCTTTCACAGACCGCATTATCCAATATAAATTTGAGGATAGATCGCTATGGTTCGCTGCCTCCGGCTTCGAGGGATGCACAAATGCAGAATGGTTAGCCGAAGATGCCATTTACTTATATCATCACAGCCTCCATTTTGCCAGACGTTATGACCAAGTAGCGATGCATTTCGGCATCCGCACAGATGCGCTAAAACGCAAAGCAAATGATAGCGATTACCACAGCTTTTTGATCTTTGAAGAAGAACCGATTGTCTTAGATATCATGCGCTGGCCTGCCGGCAAACAAGCCGCTCTGGTGATCACCAACGACGCTGATGGCGAAGGCCCTGCCTGCCTGAGTGCCGTGTTCTTTGGCTCCAGCAATGTCAATAGTCCCAAATACCTCAAACAAGGCATCATTGCAAACAATATCAAGATGACAAACACTGTGTTTGGAGTCCACAAACCCGTTATGCAAGACCTTTGGCGTGCTTTGGATAACAACGGCGTCAAGATCGGCTATCACACCGCTTCGCCTTATGAGGATTTGACCGATGTCACCTATCAAAATCTCATTTATGATATGGATGAATTTGACATCCGAAGCTGGATCGACCACTCTTGGGCGCGCAATCCGGAATGCTTTTGCGTTGAAGGCTGGGACCCGGATTCTCCCTATTACATCATGGACGCAATCAACGATTCTAAGATAGATTATGTGTGGCTGGGCGATGCTTCTTTCACCAACCCTATGAACAGCTTCACAGAGCCTTGGCGTTTGCCTCATAAACTATCTGAATTTGATGAGCTTCAGCGTGATGTGTGGTTCTACGGGCGCACCCTGATGAGCACCTGGGAAGCACAAAATTATTACTATCTGCATGATTTCAAGACCATGATGACCCCCGAAAACCTTGATCAATTGCTAAACGAACAAGGCCTTTGTGTGGTTTATACCCACTTCTTTTATGCAGAAGTAGAGCCATTTTTACCCTTCTATCAAAGCATGCCGGATGGTAGCATGGAGATCAGAGCCGAAACGGAAGAGCGCCTAAAAATGCTGGACTATTATCAGAATAATCGCGGACTCTGGATTGATACTTTAGAGGAAGTATTCGACCGCATGATCGCCACCGAAGAGATTAAGAT
Source organism: Cloacimonetes bacterium UBA5456 (assembly GCA_002427325.1). Classification (GTDB taxonomy): domain Bacteria; phylum Cloacimonadota; class Cloacimonadia; order Cloacimonadales; family Cloacimonadaceae; genus UBA5456. The sequence goes on from DIQS01000058.1 coordinate 34,520, forward strand.
TCAAGGAGTTATGCGCGATGCAAAATCAGATAGCTATCAAGTGAAACTAACAAACGGCTCAGACTATCCCCTGACTGATATCGCCCTGACATATAGGAATGAAAACATCGTGATCCCCACGCTCTCGGCAAATTCGAGCGAGGTATTAAGTCTCGCCCGGCCCTTTGAGAATCCTAATGAGCAAGACCATTATTTGGACTTACGCGCCAAATATAAAGATGGAGCAATACGCTTTATGCATAAACAGGATGAGCCCTTACCGAAGCTCAAGATAGATATTTATAATCTCCGCGGACAAAAAGTGAGCAGTAAATCTTTCGCAGAAGGAAGCATCAATTTCTCTATTCCCTTTGCAAACCGCGCATCCGGCGTCTATTTTGCAAGAATTGAACTTGCAGGCGGCTATAAGAAAACCATTAAACTATTGGTGTTAAAATAAATACCAGGCATTCTAATTTGGAGAAGCAAAATGAATGAAATTACTGTTGATGAGGCAAAAAAGGTTTTAGAAGAACAATCGTGCATCGAAGCTTATGAATCTTTGGTAAAAATTGTATTCACCAGAGACCTGAGTGCTATCGATGAAAACAAATATCGCATCCCGAAATATCGCATGGATATCTTGCAAACTCTAATAGAAGCTAAGTATCTGGATTTTCAACAACTACAGCGGATATCTAAAGTGGATAATATTATCCTAAACAACGATATCTCGCCGCAGTATCAATACTTGCAGGACTGGCTAAAAACAGAAGGCTTGGTTGACAAAGATTCCACAAATATCTATAATTACACTGCCGAGCGCATTAAGATAAGAAACATCAAATATGACCCCAAGTTTGATTGGTATTCCAAAAAAAGCATAGAGTTTTTCAAGCGGAGAAACGAGGCCTATCTCAATATTTGGGAGAATGCAACTATCGATGATTT
>DIQS01000058.1:35822-36351 GCA_002427325.1 Cloacimonetes bacterium UBA5456
CAGTTTGACATTAAAGAGCATTTTTTAAAGCAAAGCAAAGCTCATGCTCAAGATATGAAGCCCACTGAGGCTATTATCAAGAGCTTTCTCAATGAGTGGGATTGGTTTACCCACGATTGGGAGGACTGGTATCTCAATGACGATCAAATAGATAAGTCTGTCGAGGCGAGAATGTATCTCGATGAATATTACAGAAATGATGCTTTGACCCCGCAGGCAATAAGTGAACTCATCGAGCTGGATAACAATGCTTTGCTCAGCTCCAATTGGCTGAATATATCGGGTGAACTGCGCCTTCGCATCAGCGAATTTATGCTTCAACAAGGCATCTTTGATCCTCAAGAAAGAGAAATCAAAGCAATGACGGATGATAACTACATATATCTTAAGCAATAATTCGATATAAAAGGATAAAATAACGATTAATCCCCAGCATATTTTTCAAAAAAAAGATAAGACGTTTTTTCTTAAATATCCAGCCTTCCCCCACTGCTTCCTTAGAGGGTTCTGGTCATGATATGGTCATGAT
>DIQS01000058.1:36548-45505 GCA_002427325.1 Cloacimonetes bacterium UBA5456
ATGAGCATATCATGAGCGCACACTGAGCAGATACCTGTAAGGAAGCTATTGGCAGAGAGGGAGTTATCATGCATTTATCATGATTAATCAAAAAAACATGGGATTTATCAGGGATTTTTGCTCAATTAGCGTCCTGCGAAGCGTCCCCAAAAAAAGCTGTGCAGTGAAAGTTCTTTGAGCGAGTATATATTTCAAAAAGAACAAGACCCACCATGTTTTTTATTCATTGATACAAAACATTTGTTTCTTTTTGCTTGACAGGAAATGACAAGCATACATAGTGGTGTCGTGAGGTAAATTATGAGAGTTAATATATTGGTCTTGATCCTGCTTGCAAGCCTGTGCATACCGGCTTGGGGGATTTCTATATATGAAATTCAATATACGAATTTCCCCGGAAGTGATAACACATATCCTTCCACATATAGCGGTAAGACCGTATCCACCGAAGGCATCGTCACAGCAACGGACTATAAAAACAGCGGCTTTTTCATCTCTGAAACAGTTGCCGGTCCCTATAGCGGTCTTTTGGTGATCCACCGTGGAAAAGATGTCAAAATCGGCGATAGAATTCGTCTCACGGGCACTGTTCGTGAACATTTTGGCATGACCAGTCTGCAGGATATTTCCTCTCTTGAGATCATTCAGCGCAATCATCCTCTTCCCATCCCCGCTGTTTTGACCACTGCACAGCTTTGCAGCAGCATCGAAGCAGAGGCTTATGAGGGAGTGTATGCGCGGGTGATTTCGGTTAATACCGGCGGTAGAAAAAGCATCGGCAATCGCCTCTCGGTTAGCGACGGGACAGGTGCTTGCACCATCCAATTAGGAGATTTCGGAAGCGATAAATCCCGAGCCAAGCCCTTTACTGCCGGACGTTTTTCTTCCATCACCGGTGTTGTCACTTTCAGTTTTGGCGAGTTTTCTCTGAGTCCCATCACGGACTCTGATATTGAAGTAAACCAGCCCGTCTCCGTTGAGGGTCGAAGCTGGGGTAAGATCAAATCAATTTATAAATAACGAGGTTTAATCATGAAAAAGTTTTTTAAAACAATACTCTACATCGGCGGCGCAGCAGTCGCAGCCCACTTTGGTATCAAGGCATATAAGAGAATGAGCGGGACCGCCAAGCTCTCTCAAACCCTGCCTGAGTTTCTTTCTAATGTCTATGGCGAATTACCCCTTATGAACCTCCACGCCTCTCTGGGTCAGCTCAATATCACCGCTCGTTTCTCTGAGGAAATCATTGAAAAACACGACGATATCGAAAACACGATCCGCGAGTATGTGGCTGATTTCTATCCTGAACTTGCAAAGTTTGCTATCAATGTCGATATTCTTGCCATGGACGACTCGAATAATGAGCCCGAGGCCGAAGAAGAAAACGACGAAGAATAAATCATAAAACAGCAAAAATGTTTAGGCGGGAGACAATCTTCCGCCTTTTTTTATGGCATGAAAACCATAAGGCTTTATTATATTTACAGGTATTGCAAAGAAGCTTTGTGATATCACTAAAAACTAATACAAAAATAAGAATAAATGGAGTAAGAAAATGAAAGTTGTACACTATACTGATGTAGAACTCGAAAACGTGGATGTCGAAGGTGCTAAAGGCGCCAAGATACGCTGGTTGATCGGTAAGAAAGACGGTGCGCCAAACTTTGCTATGCGCATGTTTGAAGTGGAGCCCGGCGGGCAAACCCCCTTTCACAAACATGATTGGGAACACGAGATGTATTGCCTCTCCGGCAAAGGCGCAGTCATCACCGAGCGCGGTGATATCCCCTTTTCGGATGATGATGTGATGTATATAGATCCGGGCATGATGCATGCCTTTAAGAATATAGGAGATTCCACCCTCAAATTTCTCTGCCTCATTCCGCATGAGATGCCGAAAGTTGAGAAGAAAAATGCAAACCCCTTTGCCGATGAAGAGGCAAATGATTGTTAAAATCCGATTCAAGGAAATGCCATGAATAAAACAAATAAAAACTACCTGTATAAACTCTTGGAAGTAGCCAGCCCCAGTGGCTTTGAGAGTGCTGCACAAGAGATCACGCGGGAATATCTCACAGGAAGTGCCGACGAGATAAGCTCCGATATCAACGGCAATCTCATCGCACTTAAAAAAGGCAGCGGCAATCGCAAGATAATGATCGTGGGACACGCTGATGAGATCGGCTTTATGATCAATTACATCGATGAAAGCGGCTATCTCTACCTAAAGTCTTTGGGCGGATTGGATGCCAATCTCTTGCCCGGCTTGCGCGTGGATATCTGGCACGATGGCAAGCCTTTGCGCGGGATCATCGGCAAAAATGCGCCGCATATGTCGCGCGGTGGAGAAGATTCCCCAAAACTTAAGATGGAAGATATCTGGGTGGATATCGGTGCGAAAGATAAAAAAGATGCCCAGAAGCGTGTGTCCATCGGTGATATCATCACTTTTCGCAGTGATATCGAAGAGCTCAGCGAGAATGCGCTGGTAAGCAAAGCAACGGATAACAAGGTTGGCGTATATGTGGCGGCAGCGGTTATGAAAGCACTTGCCAAAACGGAGCTTAAAGCAGATTATTATGCAGTGGCTTCGGTTGGTGAAGAGACCACGATGAAAGGTGCGCGCACGAGTTCATACAGAATCGAGCCGGATATCGCCATCGCTGTGGATGTCACCTTCACCAGCGACGTTCCGGGTGCGGATAAGCGTAAGTTTGGAGATATCAAGCTCGGCGCAGGCCCCACTCTCGCTCTCGGCGCAGCGGTTCATCCAAAGGTCAATAAAGCCTTGCAAGAGCTTGCCAAAGAGCTCAAGATTCCCTTGCAGCTTGAGATTGCTCCGGGATATACGGGCACGGATGCAGACGGCATTCACTCCCAAAAAGCCGGCGTGGCAACCGCTGTTCTCAGCATCCCAAACCGCTATATGCACTCTCCCATCGAGATAATCGATATTCGCGATCTTGATAATGCGGTGAAATTACTCACGGAATTTGTGAAACGCTTGGATGATAACTTTGATCTGAGCAGATAGGATAATAAATAAAAACTAAGAGCAGCGGGGAAAGAATCTCTGCTGCTCTCTTTTTTTGGGAAAATAATCAGTCATTTTCAGCTTAATTTGTTAAAAAGGCTTGACGGATATTGAACACACGATTTGCGTTGGACTCTTGGCCTTAGTATTTGTTATACCCCAAATTAGAGCAGATTAAGGCTGTTGATTTTGCAAAACAAATAAAGATATAAAGGAGCAAAGAGTGGAAAAACTTATGCTTTTGGGCGATGAAGCCTTCGCGCAAGGTGCACTGGATGCCGGAGTCTCCGGATTCTATGGCTATCCCGGCACTCCCTCAACCGAGATCATTGAATTCGTTCAAAGATCAAAGCAAGCAAACGCAGACAAGATTCACCACACTTGGTCTTCAAACGAAAAGACGGCATACGAAGCTGCATTAGGAATGAGCTATGCCGGCAAAAGAGCCGTTGTGACCATGAAACACGTGGGATTGAATGTCGCTGCAGACCCTTTTATGAACTCTGCGATGACCGGCGCAAATGGCGGCCTCTTGGTGGTCGTTGCCGATGATCCTTCCATGCACTCTTCCCAAAACGAACAGGACTCCCGTTTCTATGGAAAGTTTGCCATGATCCCCATCCTCGAACCCTCTAATCAACAGGAATGCTATGATATGGCGTTCGTCGGATTTGAGCTTTCAGAGAAATATGGCATCCCCGTGATGCTGAGGCTCACCACGAGGCTTTCTCACTCCCGTAGCGGAGTTGTGCGTCGTGATAGAAAGCCTCAAAACGGGATCAGCGTCCATCCCAATCCCGTGCAATATGTATTGCTTCCCGCTGTTGCCAGAAAGAAATATAAAACTCTGATCGCAGCACAGGAAAGCTATGAACAGGAAGCTGAGATCAGTGTCTTCAATCGCTTTGACCTCGAGGCAAAAGACACAAGCAAAGGCATCATTGCCAGTGGCTTGGCATATAACTATCTCCGTGAAGTGTATGGCGAAGAGCCCATCCCCTACCCCGTGATCAAGATCAGCCAATATCCCCTGCCGATGAAGCAGATTCACAAGCTTTACGATATGTGCGAGAGCTTGCTCATCCTCGAAGAAGGCATGCCCGTGATCGAAGACATCCTCAAAGGCGCTGCTTTTAAGGGTTCTAAGCCTATTCACGGACGTTTGGACGGTAGCATCGAGCGTGATGGTGAGCTGAATCCGAACAAGGTCGCAAAAGCACTCGGAATGGAAGAGAAATATGGTATGGATATCCCGGAAGTCGTGGCAGCTCGTCCGCCGGCACTCTGCGTGGGATGCCCGCACATCGATTCATATAGGACGCTCAATGAAGCACTTAAAGATTATAAAGATGCGCGCGTATTCGGCGATATCGGCTGCTATACCCTCGGCTTTTTGCCGCCATATCAGGCGATCAATTCCTGTGTGGATATGGGCGCATCCATCACTATGGCAAAAGGTGCGGCGGATAGTGGAATCCATCCCAGCATCGCCGTGATCGGTGATAGCACCTTCACGCATAGCGGCATGACCGGGCTCATGGATTGCATCTATGACAAGTCAAATGTCGTTATCATCATCTTGGATAATAGCACCACAGGTATGACGGGCGGTCAGGACTACACGGCAAAAGGTCGCCTCGAAGATATCTGCCTGGGCTTAGGCGTGGAAAAAGAACACATCAGAACCTTCTTCCCCTTCATCAAAAACCATGAAGAGATGATTCAGGTGTATAAAGAAGAGATCGAATATGAAGGCGTTTCGGTGATTATCCCGCGACGTGAATGTGTGCAAACCCTTAAAAGACGCAATAAAAAGGGGAAATGATCATGAAGAAAGATATAATACTCGCAGGAGTGGGCGGACAGGGAATCCTGACCATCGCCACCATCTTGGGACACGCCGCCATCAGCCGCGGCTGGCAACTCAAACAAGCGGAAGTGCACGGCATGAGCCAAAGAGGCGGAGACGTGCAAAGCCATCTCAGACTTTCAGATAAAGAGATTCACAGCGACCTCATCACCATGGGCGATGCTGATATGATTCTCTCCGTGGAGCCGATGGAAGCTCTGCGCTATCTGCCCTATCTCGGCAAAGAAGGTTGGATCATCACAAACTCCAATCCCTTCAAAAACATCCCGAACTATCCCGAGGAAGAGAAAGTCTATGCCGAGATACGTAAGATTAAGAACCATAAGCTCTTTGATGCAGACGCCATCGCCAAAGAGATCAAGGCAAATCGCTCGATGAATATCGTCGTGCTCGGTGCTGCGATCAAATACCTCGGCTTTAGCAAAGAAGAGATAGAAAATACGATTAGAATGGTCTTCGCTTCCAAAGGCGATGTGATCGTTGAGCAAAATATCGCGGCTTTAAGTGCAGGCTATGACCTTGCCTAAGACGCTGATAATATAGTGAACTATGCCCGCTTGCGAAATCAGGCGGGCATTTTTGTCGTGGAAAGCATTGACAATAATTTGGCTTGGGCTTTTCTTGTCGAAACAGCATTTGCACTTTAGGAGTGTTTGAATATTATGAACTTTATAAACCATAACACCGGCTGGATCGAAGTGATCTGCGGAAGCATGTTCAGCGGCAAAACCGAAGACCTCATCGGACGCATCAGGCGTGCCCAATATGCCAAGCAAAACATCCTCGTCTTTAAGCCGGCAATCGATGATCGCTATGACAAGGTCAATATCGTCTCTCATTCCAAGATGGAAGAACCGTCCATCCCCATCGACGTGCCTTCGGATATCTATATGCACCTCAAAGACGATACTCATGTCATCGCTATCGATGAAGCGCAATTCTTTGATGAATCAATAGTTGGCATCTGCAACGACCTTGCCGATCGCGGCTATAGAGTCATCGTTGCGGGCTTGGATCAGGACTATCGCGGAGAGCCTTTTGGGAGTATGCCTCAGCTCTTGGCGATCGCTGAATATGTCACAAAGAACCTTGCCATCTGCATGAAGTGCGGCAATCCCGCAAATCGCACTCAGAGATTGGTTCACCTAAGCGGGCAAATCCTTGTCGGCAGCACCGAGAGCTATGAAGCTCGCTGTCGCAATTGTCATGAGGTCTTGGATTAGAGTTATGCCTTCGGCCAGCGGACTCGTGCTCACGATCATCATCAGGATGCTTGAGATATATAACATCTTGATCTTTGTTCGTGTCATCGCCAGCTGGATCGTGCAAGACCCGACCCATCCCATCATGCGCTTTCTCTATGGGATCACGGAGCCTATCTTGGGGCCCATCCGCAATCTCATGCCAAATATTGGGCTTGATTTTTCACCCATAGTGGCTTATCTTTTAATTAGCGTTATCACACAGATTTTACGCAGCATATTATAGATTCGAGGAGGAACTTATAATGCCGCTTTTTCCATTGGATATCAAACATCAAGAGTTTTCCGGACAGATGTTTGGCTATAGCAAGAAAGAAGTTCGCTTGTTTTTGGATCAAGTCGCTTCGGAGCTGGAAGATTTGCTCAATAAGCAAGAGAAAGAGCTTGCCCGCCGCGAACAGATGCAATATGACGTGAAGCAGGAAGCTGTCTCGGCAAACTCTGCCGTGGAAGACCTCAAGCGTCGCGAAGAGCTTATCTCCAGAACCTTGGTCTTTGCTGAGAAGACCAAGGCAGACATCGTGGCAAATGCACGCAAAGAAGCTGAGAACATCATTCACGAAGCCGAACTCAAAGCCAAAAGAGCAATCAACGAAGCTAAGCAACACTTAGGCGTCTTGGAACATCAGTATCTCTCACTCAAAGAGCAGAAGAGACAGTTCCTCCTCCAGTTTCAGGTTGAATTGCAAACCTTTCAGGATAGAATCAGCAAAGACCCGCTTCTGACAAAAACGCCCGATAAGCCGGAAGGTGAGTTTAAGCAAATCAAAGAGGAAATCGCCCCGAGCCCGGCCACTGGAGGGAAAGAGTGAACTATCATGAAAGTGCCAAGTGGCTTGTGAATGAGTTGGGCTGTGCCCCCGAGATCGCCATCATCCTTGGAACGGGATTAGGCGATCTCGCAGAAAGCTTTGAGATCAAGAAGCTTATCCCATATCAGGACATTCCCGGCTTTGCCACCAGCACAGCGCCTTCGCACAAGGGGAACCTCATCTTGGTAGAGATCGCCGCTAAGCCGGTGCTCTTTCTGCAGGGAAGGTTTCACTTCTACGAAGGATACACGATGCAGGAAGTGGTCTTCCCCACGCGCGTTTTAACGGCACTCGGGCTGAAGACGCTCATCGTCACCAATGCCGCAGGAAGCTTGCGCAAAGAGCTGAGTCCCGGCAGCATTGTCCAGATCACCGACCATATCAATTTCATGGGCAGAAACCCGCTGATTGGCCCCAACGACGATGCTATGGGCGAGCGTTTCCCCTCCATGAACGAGCAATATGACCCCGAATATCGTGCCATCACAGACGAGATCGCCCGCGAAAAGGGCATCAAAACCCAGCACGGCATATATCTTGCCGTAACTGGCCCCAACCTCGAAACCAAAGCCGAATGTGCCGCATTCCAGATGTGGGGCGCAGACCTCGTTGGGATGTCAACCGTTCCCGAAGTCTTGGTTGCGCGCCACGGTGGAGTCCGCGTTTTGGCATATTCAATCGTCACCAACTATAGTAATCTCTTCCACAGCGAGGCTCATTCTCAGGAAGAGATTAGGCATAATGCAGCCATTGCATCGAGCAATCTAAAGAGCATCATCTGTGAATTTATTGCCCGCATCTGATTTTTTCATTGACACAGGATGCAACTTTAATTCTCATGATGAACAATGAAAAGAGTGTAGTACCAAGGAGATAATCATGGCGAGAAAGAAGCTTTCCCAAGAGAAGTTAGATTATTATGAAGAGCTGATTCTCAAAGAGCTCGAAGAGAGCATGAGATATATCGACAACGTGAGCAGAGAGCAGAGCATCGGTGCACGCGAAAGCAGCGGAGACCTCTCCTCTTATGCCTATCATCAGGCTGACCAAGGTTCGGACACAAACCTCATGGAACACACCGCCAAGATGATGGACAGTGAAAGAAAGAAGATTCGCCTCCTCAACGATGCGATGCGACGCATTCAGGATGGAGTCTTCGGCGTTTGCGATATGTGTGGCGAGATCATCCCTGATGCCCGCTTGGAAATCATCCCCTATGCCTTGCAATGTATTGAATGCAAAGAAAAGATGGAAGACAAGAAGCGTCGTAAGAGACGCTAAACTATGGCACAGATCAAGAAATATCCCGCTTTCATCATAGCGGCAGTAGTTTTGGTCTTGGATCAGCTCACCAAGATATTGGTGCGCAGGCTCATTGCGCCCTATCACAGCATCCCCATCTTGGACAATCTCTTTGGCGATACCTTTATGTTTACACACGTGACGAACACGGGCGCGGCATTTAGCATAGGCTTTGCCAACCCCGCTGTAAACAGAGTGCTTTTCATGATCACCACCTTTATTGCCTTGGGCTTTATCTTCTATCTTTTAAAGCAGAGTACCCATCGCATCCAGATCGTAGCTTTTGGCTTGGTGATCGGCGGTGCGATCGGCAATCTCGTGGATAGAGCGATCTTTGGCGGAGTGACGGACTTCATCGACGTGGACTTTCCTGATTTCATCATGGAGCGTTTTCCCGTCTTCAACGTTGCCGATAGTGCAATCTTTATCTCCGTCTGTCTCTTGATCATAGCAATGTTTATTGTCAAGGAACACACCCCTCCCAAAGATGCTGAAAGCCCCACAGATAACACAGATTCAAATCTTCATATCGAGGAGATATAAATGAAACGTATTCCATTATTTTTATTATTGCTAAGTCTCAGCTTCGGGCTTTTTGCCCAGATCTTGACTTGCTATGACGTGCAATATACCACCGCAACATCCGGTAACTCGCCATATATGAACCAGACCGTCAC
>DIQS01000015.1 GCA_002427325.1 Cloacimonetes bacterium UBA5456
GTTTCCCATCTCGACACTGGTGATGAAGATCAGTTCGTCCAAGGCGGAAAGCACCACGATATCGGTGTAGGAAACATGGTTGCCAACCAAGAGTAAAGGTTTGCCATCAAAGGCTTTGAGTCTTTCAAGATTGTTTACTGTGAGTGTCATCTTAAAAGCTTTTCTAAATTTCTTGGCGTTACGATGGATATTTTGCGCCTGTTTATGCCTTTTTTTGATGGGATCTTTGGTAAACGCAGTGATAAACCAAGCACGAATATAATAAATCGAGAGTAAATAAATGTGTTTAGATATGTAAGAAATACGGTTTAACATATTTTAACTCACTGGCTTACGGAGCTTGTCCGAGAGTAGGTTACGGGTGTCTAACAAGGTGAGAAAATCAATGCACTGAAACTCTCGATCCAAGGCGGGGCTACCATATACTTTGGCACCCACATTAAGATATGACATCAGAAGCGAGGGGATTCTGTCTTTCATTTGCTCTTTGAAATCTTCTATGGTGAGCACCGGTGAGCGCAAAAGCTCGTTTTTGCTAAGCGGTAAGCGGTATTTAGAGCGAGGACGTATGTTCATGGAATGGCTGATATGCCCGTTTTCACGCAGATATTGATAGACGATGCGTATTTGATCGGGATCGGTGGTCTTGACGCTGGAGCAGCCGAAGAGGTAGTTTGCCCCGCTATAATCCACATAAGCTTTGATTCCTTCCCAAAGCAAAGCGATGGTGATGCCGTTTCGATGTTCGGGATGAACGCAGGCACGGCCGAGCTCAAGCTTGATTCCGGGCAGATTGCTGATGCTCTTCATGTGGAACTCGGTCTCAGTGTACCATTTCTTACTATAGAGGGACGATTGCAGCCTATATGTGCCGATGATCATCTCATTTCTTTTGTCATAGATGATGATATGGTCGCAGAATTTGTCAAAACGGTCTCTATCGATGCCGCCACGCTTCTTCTTGTTCAAAATCTCCTCTAAAAACACTTCGTGTCGGAGTTTGAGCGCAGCATTCAGTTCGGCGTTTGAATCAGCCGTTTTAACGATGTAATTCTTCTTTTCAACAATGAAAGGGATATTGGCTTTAAAATTCTTTAACCTGCCCGTTTGTGGCATGGTTAGGAGCCTGATATTCTTTCTTTGGTTCTTACCAACTCTCATGAGGAAAGCCTTACCTTATAGTAATATACTTAATTGTTTTAACGTCGTGGGAATGGAGTATTTTGTCAAGGCCAAAAAGTCTGATCTTGTGTTTATGCTCATATTCATGCTGTCTTTTCTTGCGGATGAGTTGCGTGGAGTCCTTATAAAAGTGTTTATAAAGAGGCAGTTAGAGGTCTTTAACAAAATCAAAGGGCTACCGAGATGGCAGCCCTTATGAGGAGGTACTGTGGTTTTTAAAATAGTCCGGAAATCTTTCCGTCTTGCTCCACGTCTATTGTCATGGCACTTGGGGTTTTGGGCAGTCCGGGCATGCGCATGATTTCACCCGTGATGGGCACGAGGAAGCCGGCGCCGCTGGAGATCACAATATTGCGAACTGTCACCAAGAAATCCTTCGGTCTGCCGATGAGATCGGGGTTATCAGAGAGTGATTTCTGGGTTTTTGCTATGCAAATTGGCAGCTTGTCATAACCAAATTTGTTGATGCGCCTGAGGTCTAATTTCGCTTCAGCGGTATAGTCCACCTTTTGCGCGCCATAAATCTCGTTTGCGACTTTGAATATCTTGTCTTCGACGGGACTATCCCAATCGTAGAGTCCGTGCGAGGTGCTCACATCATTATCCACCATTTGCACCACCTTTTCGGCGAGCTCTATTCCGCCTTCGCCGCCTCGGGCAAAATAGTCAACAATGCTGGCATCCGAGCCGGATTGAATCACAAAATCTTTCACGATCTGCAATTCTTCCTCGGTGTCGGTGTGGAAGCGGTTGATGGCGACAATGGACTTAACGCCAAATTTATCAATGTTTTCTAAGTGTTTAGCGAGGTTTACCAGTCCTGCGCGCACGGCTTCAGGATTGGGCTGATCGAGGTCTCTAACTCTCACGCCGCCATGCACTTTCAGCGCACGCACGGTTGCAACGAGCACCACTGCATTGGCATTAAATCCGCCATATTTACATACGAGATCAAAGAACTTCTCCGCTCCCAAATCAAAGCCAAAGCCTGCCTCGGTCACCACATAATCGCTGAATCTGAGTGCTGTCTTGGTGGCAAGAATGCTGTTTGCGCCCTGAGCGATATTGGCAAAAGGGCCGCCGTGAACGAGTGCGGGAGTATTTTCCGTGGTCTGAACCAAGTTTGGCTTCAGTGCTTCTTTGAGCAATGCTGCCACTCCGCCTTCAAAGCCGAGTTGGTGAACTTTCACGGGCTCGCCGGAATAGGAAAAGCCCACGGTGATCTCGCCGATGCGGTTCTTGAGCTCTTCCATATTGTTTGAAAGGCAGAGGATCGCCATAATCTCGCTGGCGGGAGTGATGTCAAATCCGTCTTCACGTGGGAAGCCTTGTCTGCTGCCGCCGAGTCCGATCACGATGTTTCTCAGCATGCGGTCGTTCACGTCTAAGACTCTCTTCCAGGTGATTCTGCGCGGGTCTAAGCCCACTTTATTGTCGTAATAGATATAGTTGTCAACCAGTGCGGCAAGTGTGTTATTCGCCGCTGTGATGGCATGAAAATCTCCGGTGAAGTGGAGGTTGATGTCTTCCATAGGCAAGACTTGTGACCATCCGCCTCCTGCGGCTCCGCCTTTGATGCCAAACACGGGACCCAGGGAGGGTTCGCGAACTGCCGCTATTGACTTCTTGCCGATGCGATTGAGTGCCTGTGAAAGCCCGATCGAGACGGTTGTCTTACCTTCTCCGGCGGGCGTGGGGGTGATCGCAGAGACGAGGATGAGCTTGCCGGTGGGGTTGTTTTCTGCGGCAAACAGGGTCTTATAGCGTATCTTCGCCTTGTATTCACCATAGTGGTCTAAATCGTGAGGAGTCAGCCCGATCTTTGCGGCTATCTCATTGATTGGCTGGAGTTTTACCAGTTGTCCAATTTCCAAATCTGAAAGCATATCTTACCTCCATGGGTAGTTTATTGTTTATATATTAATCTAAGGCATTTTGCGGCGTAAGCAAGTGTGCTAACTATCGCAAATTTACGAGCCTTATCTATCTTCAAAAAAGGGGCAAGAATCATCAAGATCGGCTCGCCCCATAGTTACTTGTTGAATGTGTTATAATCCTTTAGCCGGGAAGCATATCCACGGCTCTGAATCGGGCGGGAGCAACGCCGTGAGAGAGGCGCATCACCTGTCCGGGCTCGCCTTTTCCGCAGTTGAAGGTGGACTGATATGCCCATTCTTCCTCGCCGCAAATCCCGTCGCAGGCGTTCCAAAAGTCTTGTGTGATGCCGAAATAGGTGGGTTCTTTGACTATTCCCACGATGCGGCCGTCTTTGATCTCATAGCCTATCTCGGTGGTGAATTGGAAGTTATTCCTGTTGTCGTCTATGCTCCAAGTCTTTGTGAAATCAAGGAAATAGCCACGCTCGGTGCTTGCGATAAGTTCTTCGAGGCTGCCCTTGCCGGGAGCTATGCAGAGATTGGTCATGCGCACCAGCGGGATGTCGTCTGCAAAAGATGCCTTCATGTTTGAAGAAGGCTCGAGTCCGAGCAGGTGGGCGATGTGGCGTGAGGTCTGTTGATTCACCAAGATGCCGTCTTTGATGATGTCTATCCTTTTGCCGGGAACTCCTTCATCGTCGAGCATGTGATAGCCCATTCCGGCGGGATCGGTGCTATCGCTATAGACGTTGAGGATGGGGCTGCCATATTGGAACTTACCGAGCATCTCAGGGCGCACAAAAGTCTTGCCGGCATAGGATATCTCTTGTCCAAAGATGCGGTCTGCCTCGGTGGCGTGCCCGATTGATTCATGCAGTTGCAAGCCGAGATGTCCGCCGCCGATGATGATATCCGCCTTCTTGTCTTTGACACGAGGTGCGCTGAGGAGATCGGTGGCTTCTTTAATGATTCGCTCTGTATTCTTCTCAAATTCGTGTTTATAAAAGAGCTCGAAGCCAGCCCTTCCCGTGCCCATATGTCCCGGCCAAGTGCGGCTTTGCATCTCATTACCATCGCTGGCTGCCACGCTCATCGCGGGATCGCTGTTATAGACCACGCTGTGATAGTAGCTGCCTTCGGTGTTTGCATAATACTTTTCTTGTTTCTCAAAGTTTGCCGAGACGCCGGAATAGACGATCTTGCCTTGGGGCTTGATGCTATCGGCTAATCTTGAAAGAAAGTCCAGCTTTTCCTCGCGATCCATGGTGAAAGGATCAATCTCGGGAGTGAAGGCATATTCGCCTTGTGTGGCACCAAGAGCGGGGAAGCTCAGCTTTTTCTTTTGGAAAGCAGCACCGTGAGTAGCGTTGTCCTTTGCGCGTTTGATGAGCTTGTCGATGGAGCTATCGCTGAGGTCGCCACTTCCGGCAAATCCGAAGCAACCATCTTTCAGGATGCGGATGCCGATGGCGTGAGAACCCAAGCTACTGCCCATTCCACGCAAGTTGCCATTGCTGAAATATATATATTCATAGTCGGTGATAGTGATGCGAACATCTGCAAAGGTGATGTCCGAACTATCCAGTTTTGCGATGATACTTTTTATCTTTTGTTCCATGATTATCCCTTAAATCGTCTTGGTTGAAGAGCTGATGAAGAACTCTTTGATCTTGGCGTGCGGTGCTTTGCTTGTATTGATATCAAACATGTTATAATTAGAGGAGAAGGGGATGGTGTAAACCTTATTCTCCAATGCGGTGGCGTTCTTGAGTATCTCGGAGATGTGTTCGGTGAAACGGAGGTTGTTTACCACCTTGGTGATCTTGCCGTCTTCGATGAGGAAGGTGCCGTCGCGGGTGAGTCCCGTGAGCGAAGTATCTCTCATATTGATGAAGTTCATATAGTGCAAGCTGGAGATATAAAGCCCGTGCTTGATGGAAGCTATCATCTCTTCGAGGCTGTGCTCTCCGGGAGCGATCTTGAGGCATTCTGCGGTGTTGCCGTTCTTGGGCTCGCCGGTCTTGTGGTGATAATACTTCCCGCAAGTGAAGGCGCGGAAATAGCCTTTATCGATGAGCTTGAGCTCTTCATAGAGGCTTCCGCCATCGCCATAGCTGGCTTGCACCATTTGAGGGTCTTTAGGATCGTCTGTGATGCTTATTATCTCCGGGAAGACTTGGGTGTCCTTGAGCCCTTCAAAATAGCTGGAATGACGGTCTAAGGCAGCTGCATTCATGCCATAGCTGAGATATTGGACAAACTCTGCCACACAGCGCGGGGCGAGGATGAGCTCATATTTGCCGGCATCGACGTCCACCACCGGCTTTTTGGCGTTTTCTATCTTAAAGAGCAGGCTCTCGCGCATGGCTTCGATATCAAAGAAGTCAAAGTTCTCTCCGCCGAAGGTTTCCAGCACGGTCACTTGGTTCTCTTTGTTTACCGCTTTCACCTCGAAGTAGATAGGCGAGCCTTGGCTGTCTTTATCGAGACCATTGCTATTCATAAAGCGACTGCGGGAATTGTTGCAGATGAAGGTGCCGAAGAGCTCAAAGCGGTGAGGCGCAACGCTCTTGGCGAGGCTTTGGAGTATCTCCGTCTTTTCTTTGAGTCCGATTCTTTGGATGTTATTTGTGAAAGGGCGAGGCTCAGCGAGGCGTGCGTCGTCTTCCACATCCACAAAATCGGGATCAGCCGGCATCTTATCGATGATCTTGAGCGCATCTTCGAGGGCGTGCATCACCTTCTTTTCATCGGGATTATCCACCTCAAAGCCAAAAGACCTTTTGTCTTTATAAAGCTGGCAATGAAGCGAGTGTTTTTCTTTGCTGATATTATAGTTTGTCTGGCTCTGATAAAAGCGCAGGAAGTCCGTCTCCCAATGGCTTTGAGAGATCACATACTTGAGCGAAGGATGGGTGCCGAGTGCGTCCTTGAGATTGATTAGCTGTTGATACATATTAAATCTAAATCCTTGATTCTATTTAGCGGTTAGGATATCTTTATGCAGTCTATCTTGATGAAATATATGCTCAAAATCACATCCAACTGCGTTTATTATGTCGTCTTTTGGGACTCGTATGTCGAGGAATATATTTGCCGCGAGGCTCACTTTCGGCATCCACTTTATTGCCACGCAGCCAGACCGATTCTATGGCACCTGTGAGCGTGATCTCTTTGCCATATATATCGGTAGCACTGGTGTTTTGATTTGGATCATAGACCACAAAGTCTGCATCCGAGCCCACATCGATCCTACCCTTTTGCGGATAGAGTCCGAGGCGTTTAGCAGGATTTTCACTGGTCATCTTGATGCAGGTAGCAAGCGGAATCTTGCGCTCTTTCCAAAGCTGAGAAAGCACCCAGAGATAGCTGTATTCCATAATCTGAGTAGGATTGCCGGCAAAGACCTCCTCTTTGCAAGCTATATTCGAGGCATTATTTGAGATGAGATATATCTTATTCTTTTTGAGTAATTCAAAGAGCAAGGGAAAGTGTTCAATATCGTTGAAATCCGTTCTCCAAGGTGCGGGGAAGCTATCCGGCTGCAAGAAGTGCATGAGATCGCTGATATCCATGGCAAAAGAGATATCGCTACGGCGCGAGATACCATTGATGAAATCGATATTCTGATACGAGCTCACCCGCGGGACATGTATAGGATTTTCCTGCATGCGTCTGAGTATCTTTTTGAGCCCGCTTTGATGTGCTTCAAAGCCATATTCTTTATGATTATCCGTATCCCAGCCTTGGAATGAGAAGGTGGTATCGCTCTCATAGATATCCATGAAGAGGTCCATTATTTCGTCAAAACTCATCTCCTCGATATTCGGATTTGGCGAAGGCTTGGCGAGGCTGATTCCCACCACACCTTTTGCCCAGAGTTCTTGCGCACTCTCGGCATAGTAAGGGTAGTCGGTGACGTCCACATGCGCCCAAAAAGCCGTATCGGTAAAGAGTTTCCCCGCCACCTTTTTCTCTAAGTTTCGTAGGTCAGACAGGCTGAATATCGGCGTTTTGGAAAAGAAGCTCATCTCAGCGATGGTAGTCCACCCGCCTTTGATGGCATGGCGTCCCAGCTCGGCAAGAGCATCCGCGGGGCTTTTGTCCTCGCCCACAGAGTGGCTATGGATTTCGATTGCACCCGGCAGGAGAATCTTCCCGCGCAGGTCGATGATTTCAAGCTCTTCTTCGGTGATGATTTCATCGCTTGAGATTTTGATTATCTCTTCACCAAAGAGAATGTTAACGCGTTTAAGTGCGTTTGAACTTGTGGGTAGGGAGGCGTTAATAAAAAGCTTCATACAATCAATATGCCATCACAGACATCCCTGCATCCACAAAGATCAGGTCTCCGGTGACTCCGGAAGCGAGATCAGAGAGGAGATAGAGTGCAGTTTTGGCAATATCCTCCTGTTCGATATTTCTGGCGAGGGGTGCGCCTTTTTCTATGCGGCGTTGTGCCTGAGAGACTCCCCCAATGGCAGATGATGAAAGGGTTTTCATGGGTCCGGCAGAGATGGCATTCACGCGCACGCCCTTTTCTCCCATGCTGTATGCAAGATAGCGCACCGATGCTTCGAGCGCGGCTTTGGCGATTCCCATCACGCCATAATTCGGCACAACTTTTTGAGCACCATAATAGCTGAGAGTGATCACTGCAGAGCCGGGCACGAGCAGGGATTGAGCGGCGCGGATCGTGGCCAAAAGTGAATACACAGAGATATCCATAGCGGTGAGGAAGCCATGTCGGCTGGTTTCATGGAAGGGGATATTGAGATCAGATGAAGGCGCAAAGGCGACGCTATGGACGATGTAATCGATTTGATCCCATCTCTTTGAGATTTCGCCCATGAGGTGTTTGAGATCGTTATCTTTGGTGACATCGCATTCAAAGAGCATATCGGTCTCAAGTTCTTCGGCGATGGGTGTGATTCTTTTCAGAATAGGTGCGCCAACATAGCTCAGTGCCAGCTCAACGCCTTGTTCTCTGAGTGCTTTTGCGATGCCATAGGCGATGCTATGTTTGTTTGCAATCCCCAAAATCAGGGCTTTTTTACCTTTCATATCTATCATTTATCTGTTCCTTTAATCTTTTCTAATTCAGTGTTTACGTTGTTGAGCATCTGAGTCATGCCGAGACTTTCAAAGACGCTTTTGGCGCGCAAGAAGTTTGACACGGCTGCGGATTTATCTTTATTTTTGAGGTTTATCTTTGCTCTCAGCCAATATCCATAGCCGAGACCGGGGAAGTTTTCATGCAGATAGTCGAGATCAAGTGCATAGCCCAAGTTTTTCTCCGCCTTACGCAAGTCGTTCAGCTTATAATTTTGATAGGCAAGCGCATAATAAGCGCCGGAGAGCAGCGAGGGGTCTGCCGAAAAGTCCGTCTTCAGCGAGCGTTTATAGCGTTTGCTAAGGCGATCGAGATCATCATATTCGGCAGATTTGAAGCCGGGCTCGAGATAGGAATCCGCCTGCAATTTATAGCTGAGAATCTGTATGCGCGCATCAATCGGAAAGTCATAACTATCCTTTGCCTGCTCTCTTACGCCGGAATAGTCCTTCTGATCTTGCAAGATAAAGAGCTTGAGCAAAAGCGGGATATAATCTGCATCGGGCTCGCCATAGCGCACGATTTCTTCCATCATGTCTATATGTTCTCTCAGTGCTGCATCATCGCTTTCGAGATAGGCAACACGCGCCATGCCCGATAGCGAACAAAGCTTTCCTTTGAAGCTGGCAAAGTTGCTATATTGTTCATAGGCAGATTGATAGGTGATCTTAGCATCCCTAAGATTTTGCTTTTGTTCGAGCATGTGAGCAAGCTTGAGCGTGTTGTCAGCCGCAACTTTTGCCGGCGATTGCGTAAGCTGTGGCGGAGAGGAGCATGCCGCAAAAATCAGGAACATCACAAGCGTGAAGAGCAAGCGATTAGTCTTCATCGCCATCCTCTCCGATTCTGGACGCAGGCGCAAAGGAGCGTATCCTCGAAGTGGGAATCCCCTTTCTGAGCAGAGGGTTATTATTCAGTGCTTCCAGTGTTTGATTTGCCTTATAAAGCGTATCGTTGAGGTTGTTTATGATGAGCAGAAGCTCCGGATTTGCACGCGCCAAGGATGAAATCAATTGTTCACTGGCGACAAGGTTATCCCTTAAAACGCTGATAGTTTCACTGAGCGGCTGAATCAACACATCGCCCTGGGGATCAACCATTTTGCGCACGAGATCGGTGGGATCGGCATAGTTTTGCGCCGCTTCATTAAGCGCAGCAATCATGCTCTGGAGGTTCTCGCTTTGCTCAGCCACCGCTTGGGCGATATCAGCCACGCTATTTGCCGCCCGCAAGACCACGCCTTGATCGGCATTATCATCTTTATTCAAGTTTTCGGTGAGCCGGCTGAGTTCGGCAAGATTGTCATTGAGGAGATTCAGCGTCGTTTCCCCGATTTCAACCAAGTCTGCCGCCCCGACGAGTATTCTCATCAGCGCACCTTTATCTTTGTTATCATCCTTATTCAGCTCCGAGCTTAGGGTCACTAAGTTATCTATTATCACAGCGATAGGGTCGGAACTTTTTGGCGAAAGCTGTGCGAGCAAGGCGCGTCCCTCGGAAAAGTCTGTGGAGGGAATAAAGCTGCCTTCTTCGAGCTCGGGCATAACACCTTTTGCCTTGATATAATCCAGTGAGGTCTTATTTGTGATTGGAATAGTGGTGCGATAGATCACGCTGCCATCTGTCATCAGATTGCGATAGCGTTTAAAGACGGAGAAGTTCACTCTGATCGTGCCATTTTCAACGAGCTCAAAGCTTTCTACTTTACCGATTTCAAAGCCTTTATAGAGCAGAGCGGTTTGCGTGGAAACGCCGAGTGCATTCTCCAGATTGGTGGTATAATGATACCGCTTTTCAAACATATTTTGCCTGATGGCGATGGAGACGAGAGCTCCAATCAGCACCAATAGCGGCACCACGATGAAAGTAATTACTATTCGTCGGGTATGTTTCATTTTATAATTCATAGTTTTTCCCATACGAATATTAGTCTTTCAGAGTGCTCAATTTTGTCAAGTAAAGTCTTTGCCGGGGGGCTTTTTATGTAAGATTATTGGCTCAAAGTGACTATTTCTGCCGAGATATTGTCGATAAATCCTTCATCAATGCTGGCGATAAGTATGGGAAACTCTTCGCGTATTTGATTGATAACTCGAACTATAACACTTCTCTCGCGTTTATTGAGAAGATAGAAAGGATTTTCAATGAGTAAAACTTTTGGACGGAGCATAATTGTTCTGATCCATCCCAAGAGTTTAAGCTGTGAATTGCGATATGATGCGGGACGCTTATTCATATCCAGCTCGAGCTCGAAAGTTTGCAGCCACATCTTTAACTCTTCCCGGACTTTATCTTGGTCTATCTTATGCTCCAACCTGCTGATAGGCAACATGATATTTTCCAAGAGCGTGAGATTTGAGAGCATTATCCCCTCGTCGAAGATATAACCGAAATTCTTGATAACCGACTCAGTTTCCAGAAAGCTGAGCAAATCCACGCCATCCACATAGATATTGCCTTCCAATATATTGTCCAAAGCGATCAGTGCCCGCAAGATTCCACGCGGTCTATTGCTCTCTTTATCATGCAAGATTTTCAGCCCTTTGATCTCGCATTCAAGAGAAAATTTGTCCAAAGCAACCGTGCTGACAGCATCAAAAATTATCTTCATGAAAACACCCAAAACAGCCAAGTGATCAGGATATCGGTGAGGATCACGCCAAAGATTGAGATCACAACGGCTTTGATGGTTCGCTGAGGAACCTCCGTGCTGGCACTCTCCACCTTCAAGCCTTGAAAGGAAGAAGCCACAGAGATGATCAGTCCAAAGCAGACAGATTTGATGAGTCCGGAGAGCAGATGCGGAAATTTGAGCACGGAAAAGAAATCCCGCATAAAAGCATTAAATTCCAAGCGGCTAAACATGCGTGAAAAGAGCCAGCCGCCGATGATGGCGATGAAATTGAAATATAAAACGAGCACCACCATAGAGATGACAACGCCGATGATGCGCGAGACAACTAAGTAGCCAATTGGCGAGATGCCAAAAGAGCGGATGAGGTCGATCTCGCGACGTATCTTCATATTGCCCAATTCAGTAGCCATGGCTGTGCCGCTGCGAGCGATGACCACCAATGCCGTGAGAATGCCGGAAAGTTCGGTGACAACAACCGTCACGAGGATAACATGCACCCAGATTCCTTGCCCGAATCCGGCGAGGAAATTATTGCCCTGCAAGATGATGAGCCCGCCTATTGCCAGCGCAAGAAAGCTGATTAAGGGCAGTGCTTCATAGCCTGTGAAGAGTATTTGCCTGAAAATCACCGAGGAGCTGGCATGACGATTTGATTTCAGGCGAGATATTTCTTGCAGAATCCGAGCAAAAAATGTGAAAAAGCCCTCAGACTTGCTTTCCGGAAAATCCTGCTTTTCCATGCTCCTGTAAACTAACTATTTCAAAATGAAGGTTTTTTTGGTGGAAGTGTAACGAGAGTTTACAAATGCTGTGGCAACGACGGTGTACACACCCGGGGTGCAGCGCACACCAAATCTGTCCGTTCCATCCCAAGGGAGATCTCCCTTATTGAGCCAAGTTCCGCTGTAAAGAGTGCGAACATGCGCTCCATCAGGTCCAAATATTTTTACCGTTATATCCACCTTATGATTAGTATAGACCGTGACTTCACAGTAATCTTCAACTATGTATGGATTAACATCAACATACATATCTAAGACTTTTATAAGAGCCCCGATTCCCACGGCGGCGAGCAGCAAAATGCTGAGAATTATAAAAAAGCGTTTATTCATGATATCCTCTTGTTTATTTTTGTATTGATATTCATGAGTTTATAGGATGCAAGTTTTGTTCCTAAACTAAGAATGCGTGACATTAACTCCTCTCACAGAGGATAATTCCACCCATTACCCCTGCCCGATTCCCAAAGCGAGCAAGCTCAATTTTGAGCTCTTTTCGATGCGCAAGAGAGATGCGCAAGAATACTTCTTCTCTGATCTTATCAATATCATAAAGCCCCAAATCCATGGCACCGCCACCTAAAACGATGAGATCGGGATTGAGTATATTGCAGATATTTGCCAGTGCTTGGATGAGATGGGTCTCGCCCTCGGCAACGGTTTTCTTCACGAAAGCATCGCTTTTGCTCTGCGCGATGATCGTGGGTAAATCCATATCCGCAAAAGGAGATTGTGCTTTTTGCAACCTACGCCTGATTCCATCCACCGAGGCATAGGTCTCAAGACATCCCTGCATTCCGCAATTGCATGCTATGCCGTCCAATACGGCGATTGTGTGCCCAATCTCGGCAGCAAAACCGCCGGCTCCATGAAAGATTTTGCCATCAACAATGATTCCACCGCCTATGCCGCTGCCCACGGTGACGCCAAAACACAGGCGACAAGGCTCATAAGATGACTCTGCCAAAGCCATGAGATTTGCATCATTATCATATAGAACAGGGAGAGGAAAATCTTTGGGAAAGAGCTCAGCGGGCGACATATCTGTGAAGAATTTCAGATTGGGATTAACCCCGAAGATCTTCCCGGTTTTGCGGTCGATGGTGCCGGGCGTGCCCAGTCCAACCCCTTCAAAATGAAAATCTTTCACATCTTCTAAAAGAGCCAATATATTCTGTCTGACAGCTTCCAAGCTTTTCTCATGAATGCGAACCGTGCCAAAGTGTAAAAGCCCGTCACGACTATTTCCTATGCCATATTTGAAGCTCGAAGCTCCCATGTCAATTCCTAAATATTGCTTCATTTCAATCTCCTTGTTCCTAAGCGGTGATCATAGTTTATTTCTTGCTTCCTTTGTCAAGGTTTGAATTTCACTTTCATGCCTCACTTACTGATTACTGCTGAGTTTGCGCTTATGATATGGTCATGGCGATGACCACATCATGACCGTATCATGACCAGAACTCAGTAAGGAAGCAGTGGGGAGGCTGTGGCAAAAAGGATGGGTAACAGGCTTAAATAAGTAGAATTAAGACGGTTTTTCTGTGTTTTTCGGTCTGGGAACGTCCTCGTTGCCAGTGAAAACAGAGTTTTCAGTCTAAGGCGACTTTACATTGCGCCACTAATCTCAGTTTTTCTGCATTTGTACCTTTGGTAGTTCTGTCTTGGAAATAGCTGAACTTAAGTTTGACTTTATTTGCTGGATGCGCTTACGCGCATGCGGCAACGAGGACGTTGCCGCCCCAATCGTCATGTGTGAAGCCGAGGTTCTCGCCCCAATAGTCATGTGTGAAGCCGAGGTTCCCGCAGCAATTTCTATGTTTGAAATTGAGCCTTTTATTATTTCCTTCAAACAATGATTTGGTTTTTTGTTTGCGGCGCTTTTTTTTCCAAAATACTCCAAATTTCAATAAAACAATAGTAGGTTTTCAGAAAGATTAAGCGCGTCCAATAGTCCAAATTCAGCAAAGGTTAAATAGTGTTTAGTGCCCCAAAAGAGCCCAAAACACAGTGCTTAAATCCGCGGTCTTTTTGCTCAATCGATAAATATTCCTTGACTCTTATGCCATTGCTATTAAAGGGGGATTTAATAACTAATGTCTGGAGCACCGATGAATATACATTTTCGTGATGTGCAAACTGGTAGCGTCGAAGCCAGAGCTATCTTAGAGATAGCGGATGGGGTCTTTCTCAACGAGGTCACCATACTCAACCTCGATGGTGAAATTGTTGTGGAATTTCCCATGAAGAGCTTCGTCGGCAAGAGCAAACGCACCCATTATATTGAGATTATTACTTTTGAAGATAACGACAAACGCACGCTTTGGGAGCTTGAGATCAAGAATGCCTATCGCGAGTGGCGCAAGACGAACAAGAAAGTCTTGATTTATGAAGATAATTAAAAAAAATAAATGGAGGATCAAATGATCACAGATCTTAATTCTGCCTTATCCACAAACATCAAGGGGATGAAGCGCTCCGCAATCCGTGAGCTTTTGAAATATCTCGGACAGCCCGGGTTGATTTCTTTCAGCGGCGGTTTTCCCAGCCCGCTAACCTTTCCGGTCGAAGACCTCAAAGTAATCATGCAAGAAGTTATGGAAAACGAGGCAGCTTTTGCCTTGCAATATGGAGCCACTGAAGGTGATGCCTTGCTCCGCGAGCTTTTGGTGAAACGTTATAATCAACAAGGGATCAAGATGGGGATGGAAAATCTCATCATCACCACGGCATCCCAACAGGCTCTTGATTTGATTGCCAAGATGTTTATCGATCGTGGCGACCATATTATCGTCGGCTTGCCCTCATATTTAGGCGGAATCTCTGCATTCAATTCCTATGGTGCCAAGATGATCGGCATCCCCATGGACGACGAAGGCGAAGACCCGAACATTCTCGAAGCCGAGCTTAAGAAGCTTCAGGACATGGGTAAAAAGGCGAAATTCATCTATCTCATTCCGGATTTTCAAAATCCTGCCGGCGTCACCATGAGTGAAAAACGCAGAAAAGAGATTCTGGAACTTGCTTACAAATATGACGTATTGATCATTGAAGACAGCCCCTATCGCGAGCTTCGCTATGAAGGCGAGACTCAGAAGACCATGTATGAGATGGACGACACCGGCCATGTTATCATGCTGGGAACCTTCTCCAAGATCTTCTGCCCCGGCTTCCGCATCGGTTGGGTGGCTGCTCATCCGGATGTTTTGGACAAGATCGTAGTCGGCAAGCAAGCAACTGATCTCTGCACACCTCCTTTCACACAGAGAATTGCTGCTCGTTATATGGAAAAAGGCTTGCTCGATCCAAAGATTGAAGATATTCGTAAGATGTATTCCGTGAAGCAGAAGGGCTTCCTCGCCGCTCTCGACGAGTATATGCCCGAAGAGATGCAATGGACCAGGCCCGAGGGTGGACTATTCATGATGGTCAACGCACCCGAAAGATTGGACACCAATGCCCTGCTTCTTGATTGTATCAAGGATGCAAAGGTCGCTTACGTTGCCGGAACTTCGTTCTTCTGCGACGGTGGCGGACTCAATACGATGCGCCTGAATTTCTCCTATGAAACCTTAGAGAAAAACGAAGAAGGCGTCAAGCGTTTGGCTGAGTTCTTTAAGAATCAGCTTGCAAAGTAAACATAAAAAATCAGATAATACTGGAGGAATAGATGTCCACTAAAGTCATTAGAGACCGTGCGGGCATGATCATCAAAGAGGACGATACTCCGCTTAAAATGGAGGTTGAACTCACGGAGGTGAAAGCCCCCGGTGAGAAAGACTCCCCTGTCTTGATCTACCATAACTGGTGCAAAAAATGCGGCATTTGTGTTGCGTTTTGTCCCACCGGTTGTCTTGGACGCAAGCCTGATGGCTCACCTTTCGTTCAAGCGCCTGAAAAGTGCATTCACTGTGAGACTTGTGATCGTCTCTGCCCCGATTTTGCCATCACCGGGGCGAAGGAGAAATAATGTCGAAGACTGAAACACAAACCAAGAAAAGCACCAAGAAAACTGCTGCAGAAAAGCCTGCTAAAGCTGTATCAAAAAAGACTCAGCCGGAAAGCAAGATAGCGGAACTTCAACATGGCCGCGAACGCAAGACCGTCATCATGCAGGGTAATGAAGCGGTATCCTATGGTGCACTCGATGCCGGAGTAGATTTCTTTGCCGGCTATCCCATCACCCCTTCCACCGAGATCGCTGAAATCCTCGCCGAAGAGCTGCCCAAGCGCGGCGGAGTATTCATTCAGATGGAAGATGAAATCGCTTCTATCTGTGCCATCACCGGCGCCTCACTTGCCGGCGCAAAATCGCTGACCGCAACCAGCGGCCCCGGCTTTTCGCTGATGCAAGAAGGAATTGGCTATGCCAAGATCACCGAAACGCCTTGCGTGGTGGTGAACGTGCAGCGCCTCGGACCCTCCACGGGTATGCCCACCAGCCCCGCCCAAGGAGATATCATGCAATCAAGATGGGGCTCACATGGCGATTCTCCCGCCATCGTGCTCTATCCCGATAGCGTTAAAGAATGTTATGAACTCAGTATCCGCGCGGTAAACCTCTCCGAGAAATATCGCACCTGTGTGGTGCTTCTCCTCGATGAGGTCTTGGGACACATGCGCGAATCTGTCACCTTGCCGGATATGGGCAATGTTCGCGTGATCAAGCGCATCAAGCCCACCGTTCCGCCGCATTGGTATAAACACTATGATGAAAATCAGAAATATCTCTCCCCGCTGGCAAGCTTTGGGGAAGGATATCGTTTTCACGTGACCGGACTCACCCACGATCAACACGGTTTCCCCACAAATAAGAATAGCGAAGCCGGAGATATGATGTCTCGCCTGCGTAAGAAAATATCCTATAATATTCGCGATTTGGTTCAGATCGAGAGTTATATGATGGACGACGCCGATATCGCCATCTTTGCTGCGGGAATTGTTGCTCGCTCGGCAAAGGCAGCAATTGCCATGGCTCGCTATGAAGGAATCAAAGTTGGTCTCTTGCGTCCGCTCACGATCTGGCCTTTCCCGGACGTTGCAGTGCGCAAAATGCTCTTGAATGTAAGCACGGTCATCGTTCCCGAGCTCAACCAAGGTCAGTTGGTCAACGAGATTCGCAGGCTTACCAAAGATAAGAATGAAAGCGATATCGTGCGTTTACAAAAGGTAAACGGCGAACTGATTTCGCCTGCGGAAATCCTGCAGAAGATCAAGGAGGTAATCTAAATGGCAAATATCCCTCTTAAGGTTGTACACCAATATCTGAGACACGATAAAAAGTTCCCTCACGTTTGGTGTGCCGGATGTTCAAACGGCATCGTCTTGGGTGCCGTGATCCGCGCCATTGCCGCCATGAACCTCAATCGCGACGACGTCGTGATGGTCTCGGGAATAGGCTGCTCCTCGCGTATGCCGGTGTATGTGGATCTCAATACGATGCACACTCTGCATGGGCGCGCAATTGCCTATGCCACGGGCGTGAAGATGTATAAACCCAATATGAAAGTCATCGTTATCACCGGTGATGGAGACTGCACGGCAATCGGGGGAAATCACCTCATCCATGCTGCACGCAGAAATCTCGATCTCAGCGTGATCTTGGTGAATAACAATATTTATGGAATGACAGGCGGACAGTGTTCACCCACCACCCCCCATCAAGCCTTGGCAACCACGGCTCCCTATGGAAATATCGAGCCGGAATTTGATATCTGCAAATTGGCAATGGGCGCAGGGGCAACACACGTTGCCAGAACTACTGCCTTCCACGTTGCCGAAATGCAGAAACATTTCCAAGCAGCTCTTGAGCATCCCGGCTTCTCGCTCATCGAAATAATCGCAGCTTGCCCTGTCATCTATGGCAGGCTCAATAAGAAAGGCGGTGCTCCGCAAATGATGAAAGAATTTCGCGATAACTCCATCCCGCTCACGGCAGTTGAAAAACTCCCGCCCGAGCAAGTGGAAGGAAAGATCATCCGCGGAACTCTCCGTCAGGAAATACGCCCGGAATATACCCAAGCTTATGCCGACTTGCTGGACAGAGTTCAAAAAATGGGAGATGAATAATGAAATTTCCAAAGAACTATGAAGTGCGCCTATCCGGAAGCGGCGGACAAGGGCTGATCCTTGCCGGAATCATCCTCGCTCGCGCTGCCGTCATCGATGGGCATAACGTCACCCAAACCCAGAGCTATGGCCCTGAATCACGCGGTGGATATTCTCGCGCTGACGTTATCATCAGCGATAGAGATATCTACTTCCCCGAAGCGATCAATTTCAACTGCCTCTTGGCTCTAACCCAAGAAGCATGCGATAAATATCTCTTTGACCTGCGGGATACGGGCGTGCTCATCATCGACACAACCTTTGTCAAAAACCTCGCCTTAGCGGCTGAAAATACATACGAATTGCCCTTTACGGAGATCACCGTGAACGAGCTGGGAAATCCCATCACGACCAATATCGTGACGCTTTCCTTCCTCGCCAAGGTGACCGGAGTGGTCAGCGATGAAGCACTGGAAACATCCATCCGTGAGACCGTGAAACCTGCATTCGTAGAGATCAATATGAAAGCCATGAAACTGGGCTTTAAATTGGCAGAGGAAAATAGGATTTAGGAGCCGAAAATGATTAAACATATCAGTCATATCGGAATCGCAGTGAAAGACCTCGATGAAGGAATTGCCTTCTATCAGAAACTGGGACTCACCCTCGAAGGAGTTGAAGAAGTGCCTTCACAAAAGGTGAAAGTTGCTTTCTTCCCCGTGGGAGATACGCGCATTGAACTGCTCGCCGCAACTTCCGAAGATAGCCCCATCGCGAAATTCATCGAAAAGAAAGGCGAGGGAATCCAACACATGGCTTTTGCCGTGGATGATCTCCCCGAAGCGTTGAAATTTAGCGAAGAAGAAGGGATCAGACTCATCGATAAGGAGCCGCGTCCGGGTGCGCATAATGCAGATATCGCCTTCTTGCACCCCAAATCAACCGGCGGAGTGCTCATCGAGCTCTGTAAAGAAAATCACTAAATAACAGTAGAAATAGAAAAACAAAGGGGCGGGAGCGATTTTTTTCCTGCCCCTTTTTTGTGTTGTGATATAACAAATTAGATGAATGAATCATCCGAAAAATATCGAAATTGTGGAATAAAATGCACAAAACTGGGGGAATTAGGATAAGTGTTGCAGAATATGGAGTTAGCTTCTATCAGGGTGGCATATTTGGGTGGATTGTGCGAAAAAAAAGATTGGAATAATGCTAAAAAAGAATATTATATGATATTTAGCTTGACATTATCTCACAGAGTAAATAAATAGAGTCAGCGTGATTATTCACGGAAGTATAAAACAGTTAGTATTATTGTGATATTTTGATAGGCGGTCAGCAGGATACTAAAGATTTGGGTGCAAGCTCTTGTTTGCAAAGCAGATTAGAGCAAGCTTGTTTGTAGTGCTATGTACCTCGTCCTTGCTTGTGTTATGTCTCAAAGGTTGGTG
>DIQS01000070.1:0-3928 GCA_002427325.1 Cloacimonetes bacterium UBA5456
ATGACTCATCTGTTGAACAGTCTCTCTTTTATTTCAGGCAATAATCATGTTTATAAGTCATTTGTAGAAACTTATTCTGCTTTGTAATCCCATAAGCTGGGGGATAACTAATCTTTCGGCAAATAATACTTATCAAAACGGCGTTTGAGATAGAGCCGGATTGCGATATAATCTGTGAGCGTCACTGCGGAAAAGACGGCAGACATCACCATCATCTGATATTTGATGGCGATCAGCGGGGATGCGCCGCCCAAAATTTGACCGCTCATCATGCCGGGAAGGCTAACGATTCCCATGGCGGCGATATTAAGAAGCTGGGGCAAAAGCGAGGCATGCAAGGCTTGTCTAAAGGTGGGCAAAGCCGCTTCCCAAAGGCTTGCACCGAGGCTGAGCCGCGTGGTATATGCTTTCCAATTGCCGCTGAGATTGCTCTCAAAACGCTCTAAAGCCAGCGCTACTCCGTTCATACTATTACCCAAAACGATGCCGAATATGGGGATGATGAAGGTTGGAGAAAAGAGCGGCTCTGGGCGGATTGCGATAAAGAGAATCCAAGGCACGATGATGAGTGAGGTTGTGAGCAGCGAGATCAAGAAGATCGGCGTGAGAATCTTGCGCTGGAATTTGATGCGCCCGCGCAGGATCAGCACGGCGTTTGATAGCATTACGAGCATCCACAAGATCGTGAGCCAAGCGAGATTTGCCTCAAAGAGGAAGCTGAGCCAGAGCCCGACGAGAGCCAGTTGCACGATCATCCTGCCGAAGGAGGTGAGAAGCTGTTGGGTGAGTTTCACTTTGAGATGTCTGAAAATCAACAGCGGAATAATCAGTAAAAGCAGGGAAAGGACGAGTCCTAAGTATGTGATATCCATGATTTATGCCTCCCTCTGGTCGATGAGTTTGCCGTTTTCCAATTTCCAGCTTCTCAGCCAGCGGTCTTGCCAAAGCGGATCGTGGGAGATCGCGATCACAGTGCCGGGGAAGTTGTTGAAAATACAATCGGATATGATGCCGGAAGTGTGTTGATCCAGCGCCGAGCTAATCTCGTCCAAAAGCAAGATTTCGGGCTCCAAGAGCAAGGCGCGAACGAGGGCAACACGCTGTTTTTCGCCGCCGGAAAGCTGGTCTGCCTTCTTTTGCATCGTGTCTTCGCTGAGTTTGAAGTTCTCAAAAAGCTGTTTTCTGCGCTGGGATTGGTCGCCGATACCGCGCTTTTTGAAGGTTTGGAAACTTCGGGCTTCGTCCAGGATTTCTGCCACGCTACCAGCACCTAACCAGGGCTCTTGCATCACCATGATGATGCGGCTGCGAAGATATTGGGGAGCGTAGTCAGTTATCACTTTGTCTTTGAAGAAGATATCTCCTTCATAGCTGTGATTCATGAGGTTCAGGGAGTTCAAAAGCGAGCTTTTTCCCGTGCCTGTTTCGCCGACGATGAGGATGCGCTCGCCTTTGTGGATGTCGAGGTTGACGTCTTTCAGCAGCTCTCGATCCTCATAATAGAGGCGAGAGATGCGGATTTTCATTAAGTTTGTCACTAAGATATTCCTTTATTATCACTTTTTATGATATGATATGTAACTATTGATATAAGGCAAGGAATATAAGGATTCAAGCTTTGCGTAAAGGGCGAAATTGAGGATGTTTTGCCTGCCTGAGATGGTGGGAATCGAGGGACAAAGAAAAAGGGCTGCCGGTGAAAGCAGCCCTCATATTGGTTATTTAAGTTTAATTATCTTCTTGTTAGCGGAGATGCCGTCTTGATTAGCGCGCATCAAATATACAGAGCTGGGCAGGTTTTTGCCGCGATTATCCTTGCCGTCCCAAATGACATTTTGTCCCGAAACTGCATTAAAACTACGCACAAGCTGTCCTTTGAGGTTAAAGATGTCAATCGAGATTGCGCCGCCTGCTTTGCTTTCTGCGATGAGATTAATTTGGTCTGCAAAAGGCTGTGGATAGGCTTGCAGGCTCACTCTATCTATCGCTGGTATATGTTCATCCGAGACATCTGTCCAGGGGATATAGGAGATGGATAATTTGTCATCCGGAACCCAAGTCCCATCCTCATTATATTTTCCCAAGATCTCGGTCATGTTTCCATGAGTATCATAGGTCAAGAATTGGCTATAATAGTTATACCAGTCGGGGTATGATGGCCAACACTCCTCAATTTTGATGTTTTGCAAGAGAGAGTTATACTCATAAACGTGTTTTTCGTATGTGTGCCAAGAGTCGTCATCCCAATACGCAAAATACTCTTCTGAAATCATACCATAGTTCATTGAATCGTCACCGAATAGATATAAAAGAGGCATCAACCTGCTAATGTAATCGATATAATCTACAATACTGCTGGTATCTTGAGGATGATAGGAGATACTGATTTTGTCGCTTAAATACCACTCTTCACCTCCGTCATCCGTAACATAGACAGTTTGAACCGCCATACGATCTTGATCGTCTAATTCGATGACAACTTTTGCATCTTCTTCATTTTCTTCCCAAGAATCATAAATATATTGATAGACAATCATATCATACCAGTTATTATATTGAATATCTAAAGC
Source organism: Cloacimonetes bacterium UBA5456 (assembly GCA_002427325.1). Lineage (GTDB taxonomy): Bacteria > Cloacimonadota > Cloacimonadia > Cloacimonadales > Cloacimonadaceae > UBA5456. The sequence goes on from DIQS01000070.1 coordinate 2,571, forward strand.
AAAGTTTAGCTCAAGCTCCTCATCTTCCTTTTGATATCCTTTAAAAATGGTGAGACGATTCTGGGCATCATATTCAGCATATACTTCTATGAAATTCACGAACTGGTCAGGTTCTACTTCCAATTGGACATACAAATTAGTGATGAAACCTTGGTCATTATATTCAACAAATCCTTCGAAGCCGAGTACCCACTCCCCATCTTCAAATGCATAATATTCCAAGTGGTCGATCACCGGCAAATCAAAGTCTAACCTATTGTAATGAAAGCTAATTTTGAATTCGTTCTCCCAGCTATTGGTGTATTCATTCCAGTCTTGATGAACCATTTCTGCGGGTGCATAGTGTAAGTCGCGCAGAAAGCTTGTATCCATTTTAACCAATTTTGGGCTTGTGTGCCCAAACACGCTGCCCATCAGGAAGATAGGCAAGAAAATACCTAAAGCGATGATAAGTGTTTTTTTCATGATAAACCTCTCTGTTTTGTGTGATTTGTTGTTGTTGCTTGCCACTGTCTTTTCGTCTAATTTCGAAATGATAAAGACCAAACTTGCTTTGCGCTTGCCATATATCAAGAAACGGTGTGCGCGCTAATATCCTTTATATTAATGGCAATAAGCCATGTTCCATAAATAACGTTCAAGCTTTTTTATGTCAAGAACTATTTTGGGGAATTGCTTTATTTGGCTTTAAATATAGAAAGATATTGACAAGCGCGGGCTCTATGAAAAGCATTGCACAAGTAGAAAATTGTGAATAATCCTGTGGATAGAACATAGATTGTTTGACGATAGACCGCGCTAAAACCTGAATAAACAAGGAAGGAAGCAAATGAAAAAACAGTATGAGCTCTTGGGGCTGGAAAGGATATTTGATGAGATCAAGCTGCCCGCCGCTTTTTTGATTTCGGTGATGAAACACAAGCTGTATAGGCACAGCCTCAGCGAAGAGGAAATACTCTGCGCCTATGAGCGTCGGCATCGCTTTATGCAACTTTTGGCCTCCGATAAACATGATCGCTGGGAATCCATCCTCTCATACATCAATGAATTGCGTCCTTCTGCCTATAAGTCTGCACATCTCGGTCTTTCTCAGCTTTTTGAGTTGAAAAACTTTGTTTATCATTATGAAATTCTCAGGAAATATGCGCTGGAATCTAAGCTGGATTTCTATGAATTGCCCGATCTCAGTGAGCTGTTTTTGCTCTTGGATCCCGATGGCATCAAGGCACCTTCTTTTAGCATATCGCCCGCATATAGCAAGGACTTGCGCAGCTTCGTGGATGAAAAGGTGGAGCTTGCTCGCCATCTGAAACTCGAGCGGCATAGATTTTTGCAGGAAGCCAAAGAAAAGCTCGGGA
>DIQS01000070.1:4090-7057 GCA_002427325.1 Cloacimonetes bacterium UBA5456
AAAGCTCGGGATGGATAGTCTCAAAGAGGAGTTTGTTCTGCCGCGTTCGCAGGCTGAGTTCATCCAAAAAATCCAAAGTAGCGGCTATTTTGCCTTGCACCGAGAAAACATTGCAAATCTCAGCTTCATCCTTGCTGATTCGCCGAAAGCGCAAGAACTTAAGGCGAAGATAGCGGTGCTCAATCAGCTCGTGGAAAAAGAGGAGGAGCGCATCTTGGGCGAGCTTTCCGAGGCGGTGGACGGCTTTTACCCGTTGCTGAGAAAGGCTTATGACGAGGCTTGCGAGCTTGGTTGTGACTATGCTTTGGCGCGTTTTGCACTGCTTCACGATTGCTGCATTCCGACTATTGCTGAAAAGATGGAATTCAAGGCGGCGCGCAATCTGGAGACAGAGCTGAGTTTGAAAGGGAAAAAGCATAAATATCAGAGTCTTGACCTTTGCTTTGACATGAGGGTGAATCTCATCACGGGACCCAATATGGGTGGGAAGAGCACCATTCTCAAGGCTTTGGGGCAGTTTGCACTGATGATCAAGCTGGCGATCCCGCTTCCGGCGCGCTCTGCGACTATGCCCATCTATGATTATGTGTATTACAATCACTGTGCAGCGGAGGAAAATCTCTCCTCTTTCGGCATTGAGGTGGTGGCATTTGGACGCGCGCTGAACACGAAGGGGCGCGGACTCTATCTGCTCGATGAATTTGGCAAGGGAACGAATCCTCGGGAAGGCGAAGCGCTTGCTACTGCGGTGATTGAGTATCTCAGCAAAAGCGAGCATAGCACCATCGCCGCTACTCATTTCACGGCGCCTGCGCTCAAGAAAAACATCCCGCAATATCAGATTCGCGGCATTGATAAAGCCATCAATCCCTTGCATACGGAAGACCTCAAACATAGACTTAAACTGCTCTCGGACGCCATGGACTATTCGTTAGTGAAGCTGGATGAGAGCAAAACTCCGCCCTTGGATGCGCTGAAGATTGCGCGCATCTTGGGCCTGCCGGATGAGATTATCACACTGGCAGAAAAAGAGTTATAAGCTTTATATTCATAATATTAAGGAAACAATAATGAAGAAATCAATAAAACAACAACAATTGGAAAAGCGTATTTTGAAGATGCTTTCCGGCAAGGCGAAGGCAGCCGCTGAGCTCGTTTTTGCCGACCCTGAATTGCAGGCTTTGCAGGAATATGCCAATATCGTGTCCATCAAAAGACTGGGCTTCAACGATCACGGTCCGGTGCACACGCGCATGGCGACCATCAATACCATCCGCATGTTTAAGCTACTCAACGAAGCCGGCATCCAGATGAACCTCGAGAAAGAGGGAGTGGGCACGGCGGACGATTCTCTCACGGGCGTGATTCTCGCTGCGCTGCTTCACGATCTTGGCATGAGCATTGCGCGGGATGGACATGAACTCATCAGCATCGAACTGGCTCGTCCCTTTATAGACCGCGTGGTGAATGCGATTCATGAAACGCATGAATATGAACTCAAAGCGGCGATCAAATCCATCGCTATCGAAGGAATTTTCGGGCACATGGCGACATATAAGATACACTCCTTGGAGGCTGGATTGGTGCTGATCGGAGACGGGAGCGACATGGAAAAAGGACGCGCCCGAATCTCGGTCTTGCTTTCGGATAAGGTGCGCGTCGGCGATATTCACCGCACATCTGCCTCTTCCATCACAAAAGTAAGGATAGTCAAAGGCAAAGAAAAGCCTATCCGCATCGAGGTGGAGATGGAGTCTTCGGTGGGCTTTTTCCAGATCGAACAGGTCTTTTTCCCTAAGATCAATATCAGTCCGGTCAAGCCTTTCATCGAACTCTATGCCGGCGTCATCGGCGAAGAGATGCTCAAATATTTATAGACAGAATTAGTGGGGTATAATTATGTGGATAAAAGAGATTAGTCTGCGGGAGTAAAAGATGTCTGCCGTGCCTTCGGGCAGGGAGGAAAGTCCGGACACCTTGGGCAAGGATACTTCCTAACGGGAAGCTGCAGCAATGCAGAGCTTAGCTCCACAGAAACAAACCGCGCTCTTTAATCAGAACGTAAGGGTGAAATGGTGGTGTAAGAGACCACCGGTGCCATTGGTGACAGTGGCAGCCAGGAATGCCTTATCCGGTGCAATGCCAAATAGGGAAGCAATGGCGAGCCCACGCCGCTTCCGGGTAGGCAGCTAAAGCCAAGGCGCGAGTTTTGGCGTAGAGGAATAGACATCACTCCTTCTTTTGAGGGAGCACAGAATCCGGCTTATTGAGCTCCCGCAGAATGATTTAATCTCGCCTTTTTCATATCGAAACCGGTTATGATCAGTTATTTGACTCCGCTCAGTCTTCTTTCTTTCTCAGTTTTTCCCACCAGGCAAGGCGTTTGGCTATCTCTTTTTCAAAACCATATTCGCCGGGCTGGTAGTAGTCCTTTTCCGGAAGTTTATCAGGGAAGTATCTCTGATAGTGATACTTATGCTCGGCGTCGTGATCATAGACATAGTCTTTGCCATAGTCGAGATCCTTCATCAACCGGGTGGGAGCATTGCGGATATGCAGCGGAACGCCATGATGGCTGGTCTTGATCGCATCTTTTGCCGCTTCTTTATAGGCGATATAGAGTGAATTGCTCTTTGGTGCAGTGGCGAGATATACAACGGCTTGAGCCAATGCGGTTGAGGCTTCGGGCATGCCGATGAAGAGCAGTGCATCCTTGGCTGCGAGAGCTTGAGTGAGTGCTTCAGGATCAGCGAGACCTATGTCCTCGCTGGCAAAGCGGATCATGCGACGCACGATATAGCGCGGGTCTTCTCCGGCTTCCAGCATTCTTGCCAGCCAATAGAGCGCAGCTTGAGGGTCACTGCCGCGCATGGATTTATGCAGTGCCGAGATGAGGTTGAAGTGTTCCTCGCGGTTTTTGTCGTAGAACATGGTCTTTTTAGCGAGTGCATTGGCAAGGTCTTGGAT
>DIQS01000070.1:7312-21123 GCA_002427325.1 Cloacimonetes bacterium UBA5456
CCGCTGTTTTGTGCCATCCAGCCTATCACTTCCTCGTTTTGACTAAGCACAAGTTCCTCAAAGCCGCGGGAAAGAATCTGGCTGATATCTTCTTCAGGAAGGGCTTCAAGAACGAAGACGTGGCAGCGTGAAAGCAGAGCGGGAATGACTTCAAAAGAGGGATTTTCCGTGGTCGCTCCGATGAGGATGACGGCACCGCTTTCCACAAAAGGCAAGAATGCGTCTTGCTGGGACTTGTTGAAACGATGGATTTCATCGATGAAGAGCAGGCTCGGCTCACCTCTTGTCTTGTGATTATAGTCTGCATCTTTCATCACATTCTTGACATCAGCGATGCCGGTAAGCACTGCGCTGAACTGTATAAAACGTTGTTTAGAATGGTCTTGAATGATGCGTGCAATGGTGGTCTTGCCGCTACCGGGAGGTCCCCAGAGGATAAAGCTGTGGTAATCATCCTCAGATATCATGCGGCTCAGCAGCGATTGCGGTGAGATCAGCTTTTCTTGGCCGCGCAGCTGATCAAGACTCTTGGGGCGAAGTCGTTCTGCGAGAGGGATTTTCTTATCTTGTGATTCCGAGAGTTCGAAGATATCGCTTTGATTGTTTTCCACTGTGCGTTCCTTTTAGGCGTTTTTGCGGATGAGCTTCACCGCATCGATGCCGCTCAACTGTTTCAGCGGCAAGAGTATGCTCAGCCAAGTGATCAGATATGAGACGGCGATCACCAATAAATAGTCGCTAAATTGTATCTTAACCGGCAGGGTCATAAAGTCTTCGAGCTTGACCAATCCTGTCTTGGCTTGGATGAAAAGCATGACGCTGCCGAGGATGAGTCCAAGGGCAATTCCCAAAGTGCAGAGCATCATGGCTTGCATCATAAAGAGCTGCCTCAGATCACGTTCATTATAGCCCAAAGCCTTGAGTAGCCCCAGTTCCGGCTTCTTTTGGGTGATGATTTTCAGCAGCGATCCCGTGAGATTGAAGCCAGCAATGACAAACATAAATAAGAGGATCACAAACATCAGATATTTCTCGAAGCGGATCGCGCCATAGAGGCTGGCGTCAAAATCTCCCCAATCCTCGAGTTTATAGTCTTTAAACATCGCCGAGAGCTTTTTCAGATGCTTTTTGCTGTAGCTGCGATCGCCGCTTTTGATCTCAAGATAGTCGATCTCAGTGCTATATCCGGCAAAGCTTTGCGCAACGCTTAAGGGGATGAATACATAGTTTTGGTCATATTCCGGCATGCCGGCATTGAAGATGGCTTGAACCTTGAGCGAGTGCAGATGCGGCAGCATTCCAAAGGGGGATGGGATGCTGAAGATGGGCGAGATGAGCAACACTTCGTCGTCCAAGAATATCCCCAGATCAGCAGCGATTCCCGCTCCGAGGATGATCCCGCCTTCATCGAAGCTTTCGGAATCAAGCGCACCGGCGATGATGCCCTGTAAGTCTTCATTTTGACGGCTGGAAATCAACACGGAGCTCACCTGCGGGTGTGTCTTAGCATCAATCCCAAAGGCGACGGCAGGTGTCGCAGTTCCGCTTTCACTTCTGATGAGCAATTCTTGGCGCACCACCGGCGAAGCAGCATAGCCCACAGCGTTGATCTTGTCGATGAGAGCCTGATAATCATCCAGCGGCTCACCTTTATGGGCAGAAAGACGTATCTCCGAGAGGGTTCCCATAATGCGTTTTTGGATGTCATTACGCATACCGTTCATAACCGAGCTGACCACGATGAGTGCCATCACGCCGAGGGCGATCCCGCCAATGGTCAAAAGATGGGCGCGACTGATTCCCATGCGGCTTTTACCCGCAAGATATCGCCGTGCAACAAAGCTAATGCTTCGATTATTATGATTCTTTCCCATGCCTGCATTTTTTGATTGAGGCAAAAGTCGTCAAGCATGAAATGCAATTTTGAACAAATATCTGAAAATATCATCGGAAAGCTTGACGAAAATCACTACTCTTTTAAAAAGTGCAATCATGAATAAGGAATATTTTGAGGAGTTCCTCAGCCTGCATGAAAAACGCATCTACCGCTATCTTTTGGGTATTGCCAAAGAGGAGCAGGATGCGCTCGACCTCGTGCAGCTTACTTTTATCTCCGTTTTTGAAAAGTTTGAAACGATAGAAGAAAAGACGGCACTGGCGTATGTATATCGAGTTGCCCACAATAAAGCCATGACTTTCCTCAAAAAGAAATCCCGCTATGTGGATATAGACCCGACTGTTATGGCTCAGATCACCAAGGCTCCCGAGGAAGAGGAAGAGGTGGATTATTCTCACTTAACAAAAGCGATATCCGAACTTCCGCCCCGTCTCGCAGCGGTGATTCAACTTCAATATTATGAAAAAATGTCTTATAAAGAGATGTCTGAAAGTCTCGGGATCAGCGTTAAAGCCGTTGAATCCCTGCTCGTTCGAGCAAAACGAATTCTTCGCAAAAAAGTTTTGCAGGGAAAGAACTAAGGGAGAGTATCATGAATAGAACCCATTGTCGGTTAAAAAAAATAAGGAGAGAACAATGAGATGCAAGACAGCCGAACGCTATATCAGCCTCAAGCTCGATAACGAGCTGAGCACCAAACTCGTCTCGAAACTGGACGAGCATCTGAAGAAATGTTCCTCCTGCAACGAGATATACCGGCAGACAGCACTCCTGCACGAGAATCTGACTGCCATCCAAGATGTGGAGTATCCCGCGTGGTTGCACCATCGCATCATGAACAATCTTCCGATAAAAACCCGCCGTCAAAGCTCGTGGCGACTCAGTCTTTCCTATGCAGCCTTTTCGCTTTTGCTCTTCTTCAGCATCTTTGCCGGAGTGGGCTTAGGTCAAAAAGCCTATGCAGACAGCTCTGATTATGCTCAGATCGAAGAAGAGGAATATCTGCAACTCAGCTTTGGCGACAATAGCATCTGGGAGGTTTATGATGAGTAAGCGCCTTCTTTTTATATTGTTTAGCATCTCTTTGGCGTTTAATCTTGCCTTCATAGGTAGCCTCCTGTGGTTTCATTTGCGAATTTCGAAAGCGAAACAGAGAGCACCGCGCACAAGAGAACGCATCGAACTCCCCACGCATGTAAATGACATGAGACACAACCCTCAGATAGATCAGCTGCGCAGTGATTTTGAGAGTTATAAACTCAAGCTCATGGAAGAGTTGGCAAAACAGACCTTGGATGAAGAAAGAATTCTCTCGATTATTGATTCCTCCCTCGTTGCCCAAAGCGATTTGGAGCAATCCTTGGGAGAAAACTTAGTTCAAATTCGCAAACAAATGACGCCCGACGAAGCAAAAGACTATTTCCAATCTCGGGCAGAACACATGAAACGCAGAACGGAAATGTTTAACCGTCGCCATGATAGGAGAAATAAAAATGAAGAAGATAATGATAACCGCCCTGATGCTCGTGCTCGTCGTCGTCGGCCTCCTCGCCCAGACAGTAGAGATGAAAGAGAAAAAAGAAGCCCCAGGCCAGCCGATGATGAGATGGGAAGAGAGCTTGAATCTCACCCAGAAACAGATAGATAGCATCACAAGTGCAAGAACTGCATACGATAAGCAAAGAAATACCATCTCTGCCCAGATTAAAAACCTGAACGTTGATATCGCCGAAGCCATCAAAAAACAGGATTTTAAGAAGGTGAAAACACTCAACAAACAGTTGACGGACAAAGACCTTGAACTCAAAAATGCACGCGTTGACATGCTCAGCGCAATGCTCAAAGACCTCGATGCCGAGCAAAGAGAAAGCATTTTGACAAGATTATCCCTGCACAGCTCTCGTGAAGGCATGGGATTTCCCATGATGGGTCAACGCGGTGACGGACGTGGTTTCAGGGATGGATCATGCTATCCTGATTACCGCAGACCCGGCAATCGAAACACTACTCACAGACAGATGAGAGACAACAAACAAAGATTTAGACAAGCGAGCCCAAGAAAATAAGTGTAACCTCCTTAGTGCACGCAACAGACCGCGAGACATACTCCTCTTGCGGTCTTTTTTTGTGCGATTTATAAAAGCATTGAATATTCTTGCCAATGATACTGTTTGTTCTGTCTATTTCACTCTTTTCCAATAGCTTCCCTATTGGGTTCAGCTTATCATCTGCTGATGATATGCTCATGGTGATGACCACATCATGACCATATCATGACCAGAACCCAGTAAGGAAGAAGTGGAAAAAGCATGTTGTTGCGGGCATAAGGCTTGACAGAAATCTTTGTATCTACATAACTGCCCTAAACGAAATATTGAAGAGAAAGCCATGGCACTATTACTAAAAACCACGAGATTTGTTGAGTCCCAGATTGATTCCTTTTTGGATGTGGTCAGCGATGCAGCGATGACCTTCCAATTGGCAATTGAGGACTATATTCATGGGCGTATGGAGCAATTTGAAGAGCGTCTTGCCCAGATTCGGGAATTTGAACACCGAGCAGACGATCTGCGCGTTAGTGTGGAGCGGTTTTTATATGAACGCACCTTAATCCCTGAAAACAGGGGAGATGTGTTGGCAATCCTGGAAAGCACGGACGAGATTATTGACAATATCAAGGATACCTTGGTGCAATTTTCCATCGAGATGCCGGGGATTGATCCAACGCTGAATGACCTCTGGTTGCAGACCACACGTGCATCGGTTGCGGCGGTGGAACAGCTCGTCTATGCCGTGCGTTCTTTCTTCCGCGATCTCGCTGCGGTGAATAATCATATCCATAAGGTCTATTTCTTTGAGCGCGAAGCAGATCACATTGGTGAAAAGCTGCGTCGCATGATCTTTGGGCTGGATATACATCTCTCAGAACAGTGTCAGTTGCGAGACTTTGCTCTGCATATCGAGCAGATCTCCGATGACGCTCAAAATGTCTGTGATCAGCTCGCCATTTTTGCCATCAAAAGGCAGCTCTAATAGCTATGTTTTATATATATTTGCTTAGCGGGCTCTATCTCGGCTGGTCGCTGGGCGCAAATAATACGGGCAATATTTTCGGTGCCGCAGTCGAGACCAAGATGATAAAGTTCAAGAATGCTGCTTTGATTGCGGCGATCTTTATTACGCTGGGAGCGGTTTTCGAGGGTAGCGGAGCATCCGATACCTTGGGTGAATTGGGCTCGGTGGACGCTCTCGGCGGGGCTTTTACGGTCTCTTTGGCGGCGGCTCTTTCCATCACGAGCATGGTGCGCAGCGGCATTCCTGTCTCGATAAACCAGACCATCGTGGGGGCAATTATTGGCTGGAGTCTCTTTACTAAGAGGCTCTTAGACCCTCAGTCCGTTGTGACGATTGCCTCGTCTTGGGTCTTTGCATTTTTGCTCTCGGCGGTGATCGCCTTTGCGCTCTTTCACCTCGTGCGGCCGCTGATAAATAGATCAAAGATGCATTTGATAAAACAAGACCTTTTGATTCGCTATCTCCTTGTTGCAGTAGGTGCTTTCGGTGCTTATGCGCTGGGGGCAAACAACATGGCGAGCATCGTTGGCGTCTATATTCCCGTCTCGCCTTTCAAGGATATCTCGATCGGCGGGTTCTATACTTTCAAGGGAACGCAACAGCTCTATCTCCTTGGGGCGCTGTCGGTTGTGCTCGGGATCTACACCTATTCGCACAAGGTGATGAAGACCGTGGGCAAAGATATCTTTCGCCTCTCTCCGGTGACGGCGTTGATCGCTATCTTTGCGGAGTCTTTGGTGCTCTTTTTCTTTGCCTCGCGCGGGCTATATAACTTCCTCTTGCGCCATGGTTTGCCCACCTTTCCACTTGTGTCGGTTTCATCTACTCACGTGATCGTTGGGGCGATCGTGGGCATAGGGCTTGCCAAGGGCGGGAAAAACATCCGCTATGATATCCTCGGCAAGATGGCACTCACGTGGATTATTGCACCGATTTTGGCGGCTCTGATGAGTTTCGTCATGCTTTTTGTGATGCAAAATGTCTTTGAACAAAAGGTGCAGGAAGAGACGCACTATATCTTTGATAGGGTGACGGTTACGCGTATTGCGGATGATATCTGCGATATTGCCTTGCTCTCGCCGGTGAACGGGCGCTCTTTCACCTCGGAAAGAGAGATCTATGGTGAGCTCAAAACTCAGGAAGAACTCAGTCGTGATGACATCGTGAAGGTCATTGCCGTCTCCGAGGTTTTCCCAATGGAAGTCTCGTTGGAAAAGCTTGCGCAAAGTGGCTATATTCATAGCTTTAACGAGGAGCAATTGGAAATCATTAAGACCTTGGAAGGACGGAGCTATCGACATAAATGGGAGCTTCGGGATGCCTTGGAAAAACACTCCGTTTTTGAGAGTGTGAAGGAGCCCAAAACCGGTCTGCAAAAGAATCATAACAAGGAGTTAGACAACCTGTTTAGCCTGCTATATCATAGTTTTAGGCCTGGGACGGGCAAGAAATAGCGAGAATGAACCCTTTTATTGAAAAGACGATACCACTTATTGCGGCATTCTTTTTGGGCATATTCATGAAGAAAGTGAAGTTTCTCAGTAAAGAAGATGCGCCAGTATTGCTCAAATTTGTTCTCAGCGTGAGTTTGCCGGCATTGGCAATTCAGGCTATCTATAATGTAGATATACATTTAAATATGCTTCTCATCCCGCTGCTGGCGATGTTAGTCGTTATGGTAATGTATGGTTTAGGACATCTGGCAAATGTGTTTTTCAAGATGCCAAAACGTACCTTTGGGAGCTTTCTCATCGGGGTGATGATCATGAATACGGCTTATGCGCTGCCGTTCTTTCATGCTCTTTTTGGAGATGAAGGCCTTGCGCGGGCATCACTGTTTGACTTTGGTAATTCATTCATGATCTTCACTTTCAGCTATTATAATGCCATCAAATATGGCGGGAAAGAGGAAAAAGGAAAAATCGAGTGGAAGAAGTTTCTCAGGTTGCCGCCGCTCTATGCCATGGCAATTGCTTTCATCGTGAAGTTTAGCGGCTATGTTCTCCCGCCGGTGGTGGAGGATTTTCTCACGCTCACGGGCTCGCCTACCGTTCCATTGGTGATGGTGGCTTTGGGGCTATATTTCGAGCCTAAGCTTCAGAATCTGGGCAAGGCTTTCGCGGCTATCTTCATCCGCATGGTTTTGGGACTCTTTGCGGGCTGGGGGATATCGCTTCTCTTTGGTCTTGAAGGGCTTACGGCGACGGTTGTGACGGTCGGAGCATCCTTGCCGATAGGGTTTAATACGCTCATCTTTTCCGATTTGGAGGACCTCGACAGAGAGTTTGCGGCAACCATGGTCAGTATTTCGATGATAATTGCGCTGTTTTCTTTGCCGATATTGATATACCTATTTAGTTGAAATCAAAAATAAAGACCTCCACTGGTTTGCTCCATCGCACTCTGCGGAGGTCTTTTTATTATGTTTAAAAAGCTGTTATTTCTTATTGCGTGCTTTGATCTGAGCCGTGCTTTCCCGGATGTAGAGCGGAGCTAAGTCCATGAGTTCCTCGCCTCTATGCTCTTTTGTTGCTTTGTTTTCAAGGAGCCAGAGGAGATGTTCTGCTTTTGGGAAAAACATGGTTTCGTCGGCATAGTTTAGCGCGATTCCGGCTTCATCCATGATGGGCTTGATGTGTTGCACGCCGCTTCCGGTGATGATGCAATCCTTGAGATCATAATCGAGCAAATCCTGTGGGATCACGGCTTTAGGCGGCATAAGCTCTGTTAGACTCGGCGAATATCTGGCGATATAAAGCTCCTTCATGCGAGCATCGAGCGCTACGAATATCTCTTTATCAAAGCCGATGAGCGGGCTTGCGCCGAGGATGAGCGAGTCAAAAGTGAATACGGGGATATTTAGCGCAAAAGCCATACCTTTGGCTGTGGCGAGCCCGATGCGCAGTCCCGTGAACGAGCCGGGGCCAATGCTGAGCACGATTGCGCTGAGGTCTTTGGGCTGGTATCCGCAAAGCTTGAAAGCCTCGTCGATTGCCGGCATGAGCGTCTCGCTGTGAGTGATGCGTATATCAAAATATGCGCTGTAAACGAGGCTCTGCTCTTCTTTCAAAGCGATGGAACCAAAGCTTTGGGAAGTGTCAAGCGCGAGAATCAATTGCCGCCGCTCAAAAAGTCGTCGTAAAGTTTTTCAAAGTGGTTTTTGTGTTTTGCCTCGTCCTGTGCCAATCTCTTGAATAGCTTGGATATCTCGGGGTCGCTAAAGCGTTGGCCCATCTCACTATATAGTTTGAAAGATTGCTCTTCGCGCTTCATTGCACGGATGAGGATATTCTGATAGGTAAGCTCTTCATCGCTGGGTTCGTGCACCATATAGTCAGCGATTTTGAGGTTTTGAATCTCTCTGACCTCGTTTAGCTGAGCACCTTTCTTGCGTATTCCTTCTATGGTGACGATGTGGCTCATCTCCATGAGTTCCAGTTCTTTGAGCATTTCTTTCTGCGAGGCAAACTTGGCTTGACTTTGCAAATCGCGATAGAAAGCTACTGCTTCTTCTTCGCGGGCTACGGCAAAATCTAAGATTTCATTGAATTCGGCAGTGGTCATAATCCCTCTTTATCAATCATTGTTTTGGAAAAAATACCGGGGAGAAGCTTGTCTCCCCGGTGCAATACAGGTTGTTATTCTACGGGTTCAAACATGTCTTTCCCAACGCCGCATTCCGGGCAAACAAAGTCTTCCGGAAGCTTTTCGAAGGGAACGTTATCATTTTCAGCCGGATCATAGACCCAGCCACAGGCGATGCATACAAATTTCTGCATGATAGCTCCTTTTTAATTTTATTAATATGTTTCTATGTGAACTTCAAAATAGCTCTGAGGATGGTCGCACGCGGGGCAGACTTTCGGAGCTGTTTCACCTTCATGGATATATCCGCAATTCAGACATTTCCAAAATACCTTACCTTCTTTCTTGAAGACGGCCATGTTTTTGACATTATCATATAACTTTCGGAAGCGCATCTCATGCGATTTTTCTACTTTAGCGATGATTTTGAAGGAAGCAGCAATCTCCTTAAAACCTTCCTTTTCAGCGATCTCGGCAAAGGTGGGATAGAGGTCTGTCCATTCCTCGTTTTCGCCTTCTGCTGCATATTGCAAGTTTTTAAGGGTGGCATTTTCGCCTTCAGCCCAGCCAACAGGATAGCCGGCATTGATCATGATTGCTTCAGATTCAATCCCGTTTTTCAGCATGTGGCGGAAAAAGACTTTCGCGTGTTCCTTTTCGTTTAACGCAGTTTCCATAAATATGTTTGAGATTTGCTCATAGCCTTCTTTTTTGGCAGTCTTTGCGGCATATTCATAGCGCATTCTGGCCTGACTCTCGCCAGCGAAGGACTTCATGAGGTTTTCAGCAGTTTTTGTATCTTTAAAAGACATTGTTTTACCTCCTTTATACAAAGATATTTAAGCTTTCCACAATCCGTGGAGATTGCAGTATTCGCGGACGCTGATCACATCTGCCATCTTTGCGGGGAACTCACATACGGGAGCATCTCCGGGCTTGAATTCATGACGACATACTTTGTCTTTAGTTAATACTTCAACGAAGGCGATATAGTGCTTTTCTTCCATAGGATGATGCACAGAACCAACTTCGACTTTAATGTGATCGCCCATATCGTGGACGACGGGGATATGCTTTTCATAGGCGGCTTCTTCGGTGTTTTCTGCCAACAGCTTCATAGGCTGGTTGCAGCAAACCAATTCACCTTTACCGCCAAACACTGCTTCGACTGTATTGCCACAAATTGAGCAGTGCCATATCTGACGTATTGTTATCATCTTTACCTCCATAACTTTAGGTCATGAGTGCGAAGATGCTACTTATAGGTTGTTCTGTCAACAAAAAAAGCACTCTCCCGTCAAAAAAGTGAAGATTACCTCAAATTTTGGCGAGAGAAAATGCTTTATATGCTCATTTTACGATAATTATTTTCTTTGTGGCAACATATTTGCCAAAGCTCATTTTGATGAGATAAACGCCGCTACTGAGTTTGCGCGAGTTTTTGTCGCGAGCATCAAATCTCCAGCGATAGTGTCCCTTTATATCGTGGTTGATGCTATGCATTCTAACCATTTGACCTTTAATGTTATATATGCGGAATTCCACCTTCCCACCGTCATTAATCTCATAGGTGATATTCGTGTTTTCAGCAAAGGGATTGGGGAAAGCGCCAAGGAGCTTATTTTGTTCAGGAAATGAACCCATTGCGCTGAGTGCAAGAATGAGCTCTTCTCCCAAAACGTGGTGAACGATTTTGAGCTCTGAATCATAGTTGCCTTCTTTTTCGGGAATGAAATATAGATCAAAAGATGTGGTTGAAAAAGCGGCAAAGCTATATTCAATGCTGGTGACGGCTGATTGCATCTCGCTATCGGGACAGGCGAGCAAGAAGCCTTCCGGGATAGTGATGATGGTTTTCACGTCAAAGTCAGACTCGTTTATCACAGAGAAGCTCTTCTTCATATTTGCACCGATGGAGCAATTCCCGAAGTCCAAATGATCCTCAAGAAGCGTCATTTGAGGGGCTTTTGCCATGGCAAACACGCTGAAATTATCAAAGCGATCGTTGCCCGAATCGTTGGATGCCGAGTCGCCGGTAAAGAGTATTTTGAGCACGAGATCAGGATTGTTATTCGTTGCGCTATCCGAGCCGAGGTCAAAGCGATACAGCTCCCACTCAGGGATTTCGATGATGCTATAATCGCGCACAAAAACCCAGTTATCTCCTCCATCCACAGAGTAATAGAGCTCTTGCGTCTCCGCGCCGTTACTCGTTCTTGCCGAGGCAAAAGCGACGCTGATATTCTCAAATCCAGCACTTGGAATCTGAATCAAAAGCTCTCGCGTATCGGAAGGATTGCGCACTCTCAACACAGCCCCTTGATCCGGCAAAACCCCCATTTGTAGATTGAGGTTTGAAACGGGGTCTTGCGCCCGATGCGTTCTTTTGTCCATATATCCATCGCCTGTGCCGGGATAGGTGATCATCCCTTGTTCGCCGATGGAAAAGTCGCTGGGAACTTCTGTAAATTCCCCGCTGGGGAGATCGTTAAAATGCCAATAGTGAACAATATCCATATGTGTTTGCGGATCGATGATATACACTGCTTTGAGCTGAATATCTCCCTGCGGATAGATCGTGATCTTGGGATTTGCGCTCCTGACATCACCTTCCCAATGGCTGAACACATAGCCTTCATTTGCCTCTGCAACGAGCTCTATAGGCATGCCAACATGATATTTAGCTGAGAGAGGGAAGCTGGCATAGGCATCGTTTAAACCGTCTAAAGTGATGCTATTGAGCCCGATCTTTGCAGACTTTGCATGATTCGTATCCAGCGTGAGCACAAATTCATCGCCGAGCTCAAAAAACTCTTTCAACTGCGAACGTGCAGAAACTCCTCTATTTTCGGCGAAGTCTCGCATGCCATTAATATATGAATTCCAATCATTTAAAGAGGTGGGAAGTCTCCATCTTCTGGAGTGTTCGAGCACGATGCTTTGAATTTCATCCGCCTTCTCATTGATGATTCCAAGCATGCGTGGTTGGGAAAAATGAAGCACCATGAGATCCAAAAAGCGACTGTAGAACTGTTCTTCAAATTCCGGTGCTGCCAAGAGTGCCCTAAACAAGACCCCGAAATAGGTGTTAGAGTTATAAAGCTCTTGCAGACTGTTTCTTTCGACGAGTGCCATATTTGAGAAAGAGATGTCCATATCGTGCATCATCCAACGCCAGCGCCCATCTAAACCATAGGGTGCATCGGGCTCATAGGCATCGGTTTTGTTCCTAAAAAATCTGATGTTTTTAAACGGCCAATCATAGTTTGAAGTAAAAACCTGCGCGACAGCATAATCGATGAAGTTTTCCACATCTATCAGAGTGTTAAGATGCTGATAATTATCAGGATCGCTCATGTCATGAGAAAGTGCATACTCAATTAGGGCAAGGAAATGCTCGTCGTTGCCTTCTTCGACAACTCCCTCATCTTCAAGGAAATCTATGTTATCTGGATCAGCCCCGAAGTTCCGCGCTATGAGATATTTATCAAATCTCTCACGGATATTGAAGATGCCCCAGAACTCTGAATTCATATATAATACAGCCGGCTGATATGCTTGAGTGTGAAAGCTGAGTCCAGAGCAGATTGCCTGAACCGCTCCGTCGTGCATGAGCGACTTGTTCCAATTTTGTCCTCCGTTTCTTATGAGCAATCTTTTGAAGCTATCAAAATCCCTATCGGGGAAGAACTTATGATCGAATGAAAACTTTTCCGGGTCGTTTTTTGCATAGAGTCTCAAGGTTTTCCCAGATAGCGAGCGTGTTGCTCCGCCATTGAGCCTGATCCCAACATTTTGCCTGAGTTTTGCCAGAGATTGGTCAAAATCAAAGAACTCAAAAGAGCCCGGGAACTCCCATTCTGAGCCTCTTCTGTGCCAGTTTGAAGGATCAAATTGGTTGTAGTTCATGAATGGATGGGATTGCCTGTATTCGTCGTAATCCACTCCGGCAGTGTAGATTCCATCATAGTAATCAAAGAGGTGATTCTCGCTGATACCGACGCTAATGACCGGCAGAGCATAGTGTTGACGTCCTTCAGGGAAGAGAAAATAGCTGTGACTCACCGAACTGCTCATGCTCCCATCTGGTGCATAAGCCTTTGCCCTCACGAGAGTTGCCTTCTTGATAAGCGTGGTCGGCATATAGTTCGGTTCCAAGGCAACCACTGAGGAAAACATGCTGAGATAGTTCTCGTCTCCGCTCCGATCGAGGATTTCGATGATGCCATCCTCTTCAAGTGCCAGAGATGTGAAAGAGGCGGTCAAAAACTCACCAAAAGGGTCGCCAACATGATAAGGGTAAGAATTTTTATATTGATAGCTCGTACCTTCGAGATTCATGATATCCGGCTCAGAACCGTCTAGGGTGTAGATGATGCTCACCTCAGGATTGGGATGGCTGAGCACGAGCTCAAAGCTCTCGCCATAAAAGCCGCCGTCATGTGAAAATAAGGGCGGGCTGAGCTCCTCGGACAAGACGGGCTCTGGATTTGGCGCACCAGGCGTAAAGTCGTCATAGAAAAACCATGCTCCCGTGCCATTGGGATATCTGCCGTAGGAGATGTCCGAAGCCATGGGAACGGGCTCCATAAGGTCGATTTGCAGCCCAGAATGATGCGTGAGCAAGACCTCTTCACCTTCAGCTTTGATGCTGAAATTCGTATGCAGCGGCGCCTCTGGATCGAGTTTATCCTTGCCGGATGCCCAGATGAGCATATATTCGCCGGGCGCTATGCTGACAGCGGGGAAGACCCACTTAAAAGGATTGCTCTCCTTGTCCGAAAGACCATATCCCGCCAGGTCAACGGTGTCATCGCCATAATTATAAATTTCCACCCAGTCCGAATATTCCCCGTCTTCATCGGCAACTGCTGAGCTGTTTGATGCCATTACTTCATTGATAGATATTAAGATAGTGTCATCGACAATTTTTGGGGGATTGATCATCTTTGAATATAATAATCCCGTCGATATGAATAAAACACAGAGTGCTACGATAAAGGCTAAGGTCTTGTGACTGTTCATGTTCCGTCCTCATAACTAATTATAAATGTGCTTAATTGCTGTCCTGCGACAATGCTTTGTTTCGGTTTCAAAAATTATATAGACTACATCAAATCCATACGCGACATTCGTGCGTTCAGACAGATTTTGTCAATGAGTTTCCTATCCTTCCTTATAGGGTTCAGCTTAGTTTCCGCTTATGATATGGTCATGCTGATGACCACATCATGACCATATCATGACCAGAACC
>DIQS01000070.1:21278-25078 GCA_002427325.1 Cloacimonetes bacterium UBA5456
ATGACCAGAACCCAGTAAGGAAGCAGGGCGAACGATTCTAAAATGAGCGAAAATAGGTCGAAATAATTCCACAGATAAAAGCTATGATTGCAGCAGTATTTGCTTGAGTGCAGCTTCTGCCCAAGGCATTGCTTGTGCATAGAAAACTTCTCTAAGTTCCTTGAAAAAGGCAGGATAAAGCTCGTGAGAATGCTCGTCCATGAAGATTTTCTTAAATTCCACGGCGATGGCGATCAGGCGACCATTGAAATTGCGATGAAGATGTCTGGGAAAGTTCCCGCCTGGAAACTTCACATCACAGCGCACATCTAAGCACCGATCTTGCACCATCTTACCGTTCAGAGAGTCGGCAAGCTTTTGCACGATTGCATGATATTCAAAGGGCATATTACTGCGTCCTAAGATGATATCGGGGTTGTTTATCTGGCTATCCGGCGTCGCATCTGGTCCTCCTCGGCGATGATTATAGCTGTGCAGGTCAAAAACAACGAGAAAAGGATGGGTCTTCAAGAGGTGATTTATCTGTGAATTTAAGGTCTTATACCAAGAGTCATAAGCATGATAGAGCGCAAGCAGCAAGTTTTGTGGTAGCTCTGAATTGCGCACCTCAAAGCCCCACGCGTCTTCGGGTTTGAGATAAACTGATTTTTCCCTTGTGCGGTTGATGTCGATGGCAAAGCGACTTGTTTCGAGAATGATGTGATTTTCAAACATTTGCGCGATATTGCCGGTGAAAGGGTCTTCTTCGCGAAAGCGATCCTCTTCTCCTAATTCGGTGTATTTCATTAGACTGGAGGGCATTAGGTGTCCGTTATGGATGGCGGTGGCAAGAATTGGACTCTGTTGATTTGCAAAATTGAAAACGCTTTGGATCATGATATTTCCTTTTTAGATGGGATAGTCTTCCATGATGTCACTGAGTTTTTGCAGGATTCTGAGATATCGTGTGATGTCTGCAAGTTCTGCTTCCTTATTGTTTTGCCAGCTCGAAAACACTCCGAGATCGGCATTTGAGATCAGTGCGGCGTGTTCAAAAAAGCTGTTTATATCCTGCGGATAGGGCTGAGAGCTGAGGAAGAAAAAGCCTTTGAGTGCGGGTACGAGCGAAGAAATCGAGAATCTGAGGAGTCGGCTGAGTTCTTTCGGCTTCTGTTTGCCTTCAAAAAATAGCTGCTGTGTGTGTAGCCACTTGCTCTTAAACTCGCGCTCCATCTGCAATCTGACGTCATTTCTATCGAAGCTCAAGGTGGCGAGCAAGTCCTCATTTAGCACGATATTATCACCCACGGAGCTGGTGATATCAATGAATTCGAGGGGGTAGGAATCCAGAGATTGGGTCACAAAATTACGGGTGACAATAAGAGGAATGGCGATGTCTTTATTGCGCGTATATTTCCCCAACGAGCTGAGTTCCAAGAGTTTATCCTGTGCATTGTTCTCCAAGATAACGATAGCTTTTGCGTTTCCGAAGATATCCTGGTAGGAGAATATCTGCAAGATGCTCTCTCCGACAGGCTCCAAGTAGGAAATCAGCCATTTATAGCTATTTTTCATCTTTTTCTCCTTGTTGATTTTGCATGTATTGAAGGGCGCAAAGCTTGGCGAGATTGCGGATCTTGCCTATGTAGGCGGCACGTTCGGTGACACTGATCACGCCGCGCGCATCCAAGAGATTGAAGCTGTGCGAGCTCTTGAGCAGCATGTCATAAGCGGGATAGACCAAGCCCTTTTCCACGAGGCGAATGCACTCTGCTTCATAACGCGCAAAGAGCTCAAAAAGCAGGGCAGTGTCGGCATATTCGAAGCTATATTTGGAATATTGTACTTCCTTTTCATAGAAGTGATCCTCATAACTGCTATTGGGACTATATCTTAGCTGGCGATAGTCTTCCACATCTTGGATATACATGGCAAGGCGTTCGAGTCCATAGGTGAGCTCCACGGAAACAGGGAAGGTTTCAACGCTGCCAACCTGCTGGAAATAGGTAAATTGCGAGATTTCCATGCCGTCTAACCAGACTTCCCAACCCAGTCCCCAAGCACCAAGCGTAGGACTTTCCCAATCGTCTTCAACGAAGCGAATGTCATGCTTCTCTATTTCGATGCCGATGGCCTCAAGACTTTTCAGATAAAGGCTTTGGATGTCATCTGGACAAGGCTTTAGAATCACCTGAAATTGGTAATAATGCCCCAAGCGGTTCGGGTTTTCGCCATAGCGTCCGTCTTTTGGGCGGCGAGAAGGTTGCGGATATGCCACGCGGGTAGGCTTTTCGCCTAATGCGCCAAAGAATGTCGCGGGGTGAAAGGTTCCCGCTCCCATCTCCATGTCATAGGGCTGAATAAGGTCGCAACCCTCTTTCCCCCAATAGTTTTGTAAGCTGAGTATGATGTCTTGAAAGTTCATTATTTATTCCCTGATAGTTTTTTACATTCACGTTTGATCTTGAGCAAACTCTCTCTTATGTCGTTGATTTCCTTGGCGATAGCCGGCATCGCAGCATTGACTTTCAGCTTCTGTTTTGCCACTGCTTCTTGCCGAGCTTCTTCGATGATTGCGGGATCGCTTTTCAGCTTTTGCTTTGCACCATCGACAGTATAACGCTGGTTGTAAAGCAAATCCTTAATGATCTTTAGCGTCTCTATCTGCTCCAAAGTGTAGCGTCTATTCCTGCCGACTCTTTTGGGACGAATCGCTGGAATCTCTCTCTCCCAATATCTAAGAATGTGAGGCTTTACATCCAAAAGATTGCTCACTTCTCCGATGGTGTAATAATGTTTACTCATGGCTCTTCTCCCGACGGGTGAGGCTGATTATTATGCATATAATAGAGATTAAAACGAAGATAAACGGATAGTTAGGGATGCGCGCATAGAGCGGAATAATCGGGCATACATATAGTGGTGCGCTGATGTTTTCAATCGCGAAAAGCGGACTTTTGCTCAGCACCCTGCCGCCGGGATCAACGATCATCGAGATGCCCGTATTTGCACTGCGATAGGTCTGCACACGGGATTCGATGGCGCGATACTTTGTCATAACTCCATGTAACCAAGGACCATAGGAAGTCCCAAACCATGCATCATTGGTGAGATTGACGTGATAATCGGCCTTCACAAAGCTGTCGTCCTCACTTTTTAAGTTCGATTTCATCATGAAATTAGGGAAAGCCAGTTCATAGCAGATAGAGGGCGCAAAGCTATTGCCATTAAGAGAATAGCGCGGGATGGTCTTGCCAAACTCCCAATTCGCCTGCCCAAATTGAAGCTTCCACAAAAAGGGGAAATAATCCAGCCAAAGCATTCTCTCGCCCACAGGAACGAGGATGTTTTTGAAATACAGAGGCGCAACCTCTCCACCACTATCGATCAGCGATGCAGCGTTGTAATAGTAATAGGGCTCGGGGTGGCTTTCCGGCGCTCTTTCGGCATGAGGAAAACCGCAAAAGATATTGAGATCGTGTTTTTGGCAAATTTTCTGCACATCCGCCATCGACGACGGATTGAGCATGATATAATCGGGAATCGACGCTTCGGGATAGATGAGCAGGTCTGCCCCCTGTTTAACCGCCTCTGCGCTCAGCGAATCATAGACGGCGATTATATTGCGATATTGTTCTTCATCCCATTTTTCCACCTGAGGGATGGAGGGCTGCATCACGGCGATCTTATCCGCTTTCTGAATCATAGGCAGCTTAATCAAACGATGTGCGCCATATCCTTGCCAGATAAGGAGTAAGACAGCGATTACGCCAATCAGAGAAACTCTTGCTTTTCGCGAAGGATTCTGCGATATCATCCAG
>DIQS01000070.1:25212-29782 GCA_002427325.1 Cloacimonetes bacterium UBA5456
AATCCTTGCCTTGCGCGAACGAGCCTGCGATATCATCCAGAAAAGATAGTTAAAACTCAGGATCAAGAGAGCCAAAAAGCTGAGCCCGCCTATATCAAGAGCTTGCAAGAGCAACTCAAAATCCGCCAAAGAATAGCCGATGTTCCACCACGGGAAGCGCATTTCACCAAAGTTTTGCAAGAATTCAAAGCTGATGAAAAGACTGACAAAGCCGATGTAGCGTAGCTTTGGTGCATGATGCCAGATGCGATTCAAGCCGAGGAACACCACCCAATAATACAGGGTGAAAAGTAGCCAAATCCCGACCAAGCCCGGCCAAGTCACAGAACCTATCCAATAGAAAACGAGGACAATCTGCACTAAGCAAAAGATCAGTGCAGCGACGATCAGCTCGCCCGCCTTGCGCTTCCTCTTGTTTATCCACAACAAAAGCGGGAAAAACGCCGAAAGCACTGCCCAGCCGAGATATAGCGGCAGGCGAGAAAGGCTGAGGATCAGCGCCGAAAGAAAGACTAAGTAGTAGTTCTTACAAAACTTGAGCATAGTCTATCTTAAGCAGTCTCACTTGATTATCGACAACGATTGCCAGGATGTTGTTGTTAATAGTCACAAATCCCGGCTTGCCTCCCATGGGCAGCCAAGCAGCGCTCATCTTACTGATCAATGCATCATTAGAGAGGCTAATTGCGTTGTTATACTCATCAAAGATGATCTGTCCGTTATCCTCAGAGATAAATTGTCCCAAGATAGAGAACATGGCACTCGTGTCGCGCTCTTTGTCATAAGCGATGAGGAAGTCACGCCCCGCATAGAGCTTATCCACATTTTGAAGTTGAAACTTGCCAAAGCGATAGAGTTCGCTTCCGTCCAAGAGGTCAAAAACCACGATCTCGGAAGCAGCACCGTCATAGATGAAGAGGTTATCCTCTCTGCCCAAGGCAATCTTTTTGGGTTGTTGAACATATTCCAACTTCATTGTGCCCATATATTTACCATCGGGATTAAAGCGTTTTACCTCGCGTGCACCACCGTCGAGGGCATAGATGCTGCCATCGCGCCCCATGGTGATATCTTCCAGTCTCAGGAAGTTCGAGCTCTGAGAACCCAAACCGCCGATAGCATTTATCTGTTTGCCATCTTTGAAGATAAGGATGCGGTGTGTCTTCACTTCGTGGGCAAAGATGTTCTTCGTAGCGCCGTGATAATGGGCTTTGAGCACGGGTTCTTCAAAAGTTATGGTATCAAAAAGCGTGAAAGCTTCGATATCCAAAGGCGGAGACTTTTTGGATGCGGAACATCCGAAGCCACAAAGCATTATGCCGATCAATAACAGGGGGATTATTAGTCTTTTCTTCATTGCTGAGCTCCTGATATTTTCAGGTCTTTGAGTTTTCCCTGAATGCTGGGTTTGTTGCCAAAATGATTATATTCCAAGGTGTAAGCGATGTCTATGACGCTATTTTTCTTGAGAATATTCACATATTCACCGAGATTATAGCCAATCATATCCAGCGTGATACCATCCTTTAGAACCTTTAGTTTGAGATGGTTACGCCCCACGTTATAGGGATAATTTGCCACGGTCACTTCCCGCGTGAAGAAGGTCGGACGGGAGTTTCCCGGGCCAAAGGGTGCAAATCGCTCAATCCCATCGAGCAGGAATTCATTGATGTCATATAGCTCGACCTCATGATCCAAGTCCAAAGGCGGGTGAATCTGTCCAAGCTGCAAGTTGTCAGCTACATAGCGCGAGAGTTCGTTCTCAAATCTATCCAAATATTCTTCATAAATGGTGAGTCCGACGGCATATTTATGACCGCCGAAACTATGCAAATTGTGCTCGATATGTTGCAGCGCAGCAAAGAGATCGAAGTCTGCGACCGAGCGTCCCGATCCGCTGCCAAAGCCATCTTTGAAAGAGATCATGATCACTGGACGATAATATTTTTCCACGAGTTTGGACGCCACGATCCCGATCACGCCCTGATGCCAATCGTCGGAAGAGACTATCATGCAAGGGGTTTGGGCGATGTTTTTATACTTCTTTTCAATGATTTCACAGGCCTCATGCAGGGTTTTTTGATCCTCCATTTGGCGCAGAGAGTTATCGTGTTCAATCTTTTCGGCATATTCATGGCTCTTTTCTTCATTGGTAGAGATGAGCAAATCCACCGCCACTTCAGCGCTGCCCATCCTGCCCGCAGCGTTGATTCTCGGAGCGATGCCAAAGACTATGTCAGTCGTATTTAAAGTCTTCTGATCCATACCACATAGCTGAATGAGAGCGTTCAGCCCGAGATTCTTCTTTTCGATGAGATGTTGAAGCCCGATGGAGGCAAAGACGCGGTTTTCGCCCACCAAGGGAACGATGTCCGCAATTGTTCCAACCGCAACGAGGTCCATATATTTCAAGGTGTTTTCCGTGCTATCTATGCCGAGAGTTTGATATATCGCCATGAGCAGCTTGTAAGCAACGCCCACTCCGGCGAGATGATGGAAAGGATAGCCGCAATCGGGAATCTTGGGGTTGATCGTCGCCAGCGCCGGCGGCAATTCATCCTTGGGATTATGGTGGTCTGTGATGATGATCTCCATGCCGGCTTCACGCACAGCCTCAATCTCCTCCAGCGCATTCACGCCACAATCCACGCTCACAATGAGTTTGCAGCCTTTTTCTTTGATTTGTTGCAAACAGCTCGCGGAAAGCCCATATCCGTCGATCATCCTGTGCGGGATATAATAGTCGATGTGAGCACCGATGCGCTTGAGTCCGAGATACAAAAGCGCAGTAGCAGTCGTGCCGTCCACATCATAATCGCCATATATTGTAATGAGTTCCTTATCATCAATCGCGCGCAAAATCCGCTCAACTGCGGTGCGCATTTCCTTGAAAAGGAAGGGATCGAGCAGGTCTTTTAGGTCGGGATTGAAAAACTTTTCCACTTCTTCGACCGTCTTAAGATCACGCCGATAGAGCAGTTCAGCGATCAGCTCGCTGACTTTCAGCTCTTCACTCAAAAGTGTTATCGCCTCTTTTTCCTCCACATCAAGAATGGGTGGTGAAATCCACTTCTTGTCCATGTTTTGTCCTTTATTCTATTTATTTATTATTACTTTATAAGGGGAAATTGCCCGCATTCAGGATTGTTCTTCGAAGCAACAATTCCCCTATTTCCCACTTTATTGAAGTTGCCAAATCTTGTAAAGTAATATTTGGACTTTTCCCGCATAAGAAATAGTGCTTGCCATCTTTTTGACTCATTTTAGCATGGTTAAAAATAAAGATAAAAGAATTAAACTATGATATTATTACAGACTATACTTCATTCAAGTGCCCTATTTTGGAGCTATTTAGCACTGTTTATCTTGCTGAATATCATGGACGCACATTCCACCTATATCGTGATGTATCCAAATCACTACTACCGCGAAAAGAATCCCATCGCTCGCATGGTTTTCAAGAAATTAGGTTGCCTTCAAGGCGTGGTGATCTTCAAAACTGTCTTGCTCGGAATTCTCATTCCGGCGATGCTTTACTATGCAAAACACGATCTTTATACCATCAATATCGTCCTCTCAGCGGCAAATTTAGTCTTTGCCCTCGTGGTCATAAACAACTATCGTATATACCATAAACACGTGAAAAAGAGGAGAGTTAGATGAAGCAGGCAAGATTGGTTCTCGGCGGAGGTTCGGCCTATGGATTGGCGCATATCGGCGTGATCCGCGAACTGGAAAAACACTATAAGATCAGCTCAATCATCGGAACGTCCATGGGCGCAATTGTCGGTGGCGCATACGCTTCGGGCGTATCTACTGAAGATCTTCAGGCTCTGGCGGAGGATGTGAGCATCTACGAACTTTTCAAACCGCGCAATTTAGACTGGCGTGGAAGCGGGATTTTCGACGGCAAAGTTTTGGTTCGGCTTTTTGAGGAATGGACAAATAGCAAGCGAATTGAGAACGGCGTAATCCCTTTTACGGCAGTTGCCTATGATCTAAATCTCAGGAATTCAGTGCTCTTTAATAGCGGTTTATTTGCAGATGCCATGCGTGCATCAAGCTCGCTTCCGCTCATCTTTGCGCCTCATGAATTGGGGGGCTATTTCCTTGTCGATGGCGGCGTTTCACACCCCTTGCCCATAGCTTTTGCCGAAAGTCAGAAAGGGGAAATCACCATCGCTGTGAATGTGCTCCCACCCGTTGCCGATGAGGTGGAATATTACCGAGAAAAAGAAATAAAAACAAAGCACAAACATGATAGAATCACCATTTTCCTCGAGTCTCTGATGCAAAATCAAGGCAGTATGGCGCTGCATTCGATTCTGCAATATGAACCTGATATCGTGATTGATGCCCACCATCCGGAGCTTGGTTTCACCGATCTTAAAAAGGCGAAAGAGTTTTGCCATTGGGGCGAAATAAAGGCGCAGGAAGCTCTCAGAGACCATGAAGAACCCGGATTTATGGAAAAATTGCGTGAAGGTTATCGCAAGATTTTGGGCAAATATTTGGATTAATCTCCCCTGTTTTACGAGCTTTTTCTATGGCTTCCTTAGAGGGTTCTGGT
>DIQS01000070.1:29967-39792 GCA_002427325.1 Cloacimonetes bacterium UBA5456
ATGATGTGGTCATGATATGGTCATCACCATGAGCGCATCATGAGCGGAGCTTGAGCTGTATCCAATAGGGAAGCAAGGACTTATGGGCTTATTTGATTTGGAAATGACTGTGTGCTGATATTTTCTCTTAAAAAAGGGAAAAATGACTCAGGTAATTTGCCCTAATTGAGCCCTCAGACAATCCAGCGAACGCTCTGCTAAAAGCAAGCGTTTTTGCTTCTTATCGCGCATTCTTGTGTCGCCGGCGGGGAGTATGCCAAAGTTTGCATTGACGGGGGAAAAGCGTCCTTTTTGCGGTGTCTCCGTGAGTCTGCGCCAGACCTGCCCTAAGATTGTCTCCTTTGGCAGTTCTTTGAGTTTGCCGCTGATGATCTGCGCAACGAGCAAACCCGTGGCGATGCTTTCCATATAACCTTCCACTCCGGCAAGCTGACCGGCGATGAAGACCTCGTGATTTGCTTTCAGCGAGAGATCGGGGTTAAAGATCGTTGGCGCATTGAGATAGCTGTTTCGATGGATGGAGCCAAAGCGCAGGAAGTCAGCGTTTTCCAGGCCGGGAATGAGTCGGAATATGCGCCTCTGTTCGGGATAGCGGAGCATGGTCTGACAGCCCACGAGGTTATAGGCGGTTTTGTCCTTATTTTCGGCGCGTAATTGAATCACGGCAAAGGGTTTATCATCGCTACCGGGTGCTTCGAGTCCCATGGGTCGCATCACGCCATGGCGTAGGGTGTCTATGCCGCGCTTTGCGAGCTCTTCGATGGGGATGCAATTCTCATAAAATGAGAAGTTTAGCTCTTTAAAGAATTCATTCTCAAACTCGCGGGCTTCATGTTTTTCGCCTTCTAAAAGTGCTTGCACAAAGTCTAAGTATTCATCCTTCGAGAATGCACAATTCAGATAGTCTGCCTCACCTTTGTCATAGCGCGTTTTGGCATAAACCTTTGTAAAATCAATAGAATCGGCATCGATGATGGGGGCGATGGCATCAAAGAAAAAGAGCTGATTTTCGCCTAAAAGCTGTGCGAGATTTGCCATCAATCTATCGGAGGTGAGCGGGCCGCTGGCAACGATGCACGTGCCGTCCGGGATTTCTGTGATTTCCTCGCGGATGAGGCGGATGTTATCATCCTTCAAAATGCGCTCTTGGACAGCGTTTGCAAAGAGTTCGCGATCAACGGCGAGGGCTTGTCCGGCGGGCACGCTATGCTCTTTGGCAATCTCTAAGAGTCGGCATCCGAGTAGTTCGAGCTCGGCTTTAAGAAGACCAGCGCCGGTGTCGTGTCGGAAAGATTTGAGGCTATTGCTGCAAACGAGTTCAGCTAAGCTATCACTTTGATGTGCAGGAGTTTGCACGATTGGTCTCATCTCATAAAGGCTCACTTTCCAGCCCATTTCTGAGAGCTGTAAAGCGGCCTCACAACCGGAAAGTCCGCCGCCAATGACGTGCACGTGTTTGTTCATTTGTTTTAGAAGAACGGGGCTTCCTGAAATGCTTGCGGAGCTCGCGTAAAACGGTTTATCGTGTCGTGCGAAACGTGGTGTATGATGCTGAAATCGTCATCTTTAACCATCATGCTCGTATTCTCATCAAAGCGGGCAAAACTGATCTTGGTGGTCTTTTTATCCGTCGTCTTGATCCACACCGTTGCGATAGGCTCGTCAAATTTTCTGATCATGTCCTCATTTTGGTCTGTATCAAGGATATAGCTACTGAAGTGTTGCAGGATGCTGATGATCTTGGTCAGGGCATAGTTATTGAATAATACATCGAATTCCTGTCTGGAATCCTTAAATTTCCAGCCCGATGAGTCTTGCGTAAGAACATAACTATTAAGAAGATGCTTGACTTCAATGCTCTCCAGCTCCTCTTCCATGATGCGCAGGATCAGCGGATTTCGCCAGCGCGACATTTCGGGGAAATACATCGAGAACACCTTGCTTTTGACCTGATATATCTCGGTTTGATCGGCAAAGCGGAAGTAGTCCCAAGCCTTGCCCAGGTTGCTGAAGAGCAGGTGTGTGCTTTGTTTGCCTGCAGAGATGCGGATGTGCAGGGCTTCGTGATCTTCCAAAGAGTAGCGTTTCAGTCCTTCCGGAGTGTTGCTGACGGGGCTGATCGGATATTTGGCGGCTACCACATCGGCAAAAAAGCTGTTCACGATGAGACTATCTGCGTCCCAAACCAAGACACCGTGAACCTCCCAGCCTTTGTCCGATTTGACAAGTTTCACCGTGTCATATTCATCCCAAATCTCGATCATATCAATGCGATCGGGATTCAGCTTAATCAAATCAGCGTCTTTCTCTTGCGGCTTTTTGAGGGTGAGAAAAACGTATATCCCCATGAGTATCAAGAGGATGACAAGCAAAATAAGTCTATTCTTTTTCATCTGCCATGATCCTGAGCTTAATCTTTCGCTTGAATGCTGCAAAAAGCGCAATCAAGACGAGAATGATGGAGGGTAAAAGGATGAAAATCACTTTCATGACGGTCTTTACGGCCTGTTCTGTCTTGACCGTGCTGCGCCATTCAGAGAAAGTTTTTTGAACATAATATCTGACGCTGAGCAAAGGCGTGGAGAGGTGACGATTGCGAATCTTCATCATCGAATCTCTGCCGATGCTATAGTCAATCGCGTTCAGGACGACGTTCCCGCGCTCTGCGAATTCTCTCTTGTCTGTGTCCATCACCAATTCCTTATCACCAAAGAGGATGACGCTGGTCTTGGGTGATTTGGCGATGAAGCTCGGACGTGTGGAAAAAGTGTCGTTATTGGCAAAATAGCTCTCAAATTCGCCTTTTGTCTCGGCGGCGAGGATGATGGGCCCTAAGGTATAGTCCATGGGGTCTGCATTGGTGAACATTTCTTGGCTTATCTGAAAGTTCGGTGCGGGCATGACTTCCGAGTAATTACTCGTGGTCAAAATTGGTTGAAATTCAAGGATGTCTGGGCGGCTAAAGCTAATCCCATTTGCCAGATAGAAGATGATGTTGTGCAGGCCTCGGCTGACTGGGTGTGTGCTGCCATTGAGAATGGGATACATGGGATAATGTAGGTAAGTCCCTACTCCGACAGACTGTTGGTCGCAATTAATGTCCATGGCGATGTCGTCACTGATCTTGAAACCATAATGTTCCAAGAGATCGAAGATGTTGCTGTTTATGATGTTTAGCTGGTATCCGTCTGTATGCACTTTGTCTTGCAAAAAGACGAGCTTTCCGCCGCGCATGAGGAATTGATCGAGTCTGTAAAGTTGTTCTATTTCAAGATCGAAAATTGTCCCATTGAAGAGCAATGCATCTGCTTTGGGAAGAGGCTCTTGCAAGTCAATCATGTCCACGATGTAGTTCATTTTCAGCAGGCGAGCGAACACGTCCTTATTCTGATAATAATAGACCGAATCGGCATAAGCGATAACACGAGGCATATCCTTTTGGATCAGAGATTGCATGCGCAAAGTCATCTCATATTCGAGGCGCGGCTCGATTGACGGCATGAGGTCAAAACTCTCTATGCGTCCTTGATATTCAAAGACAACGCCGAAGATAACTTCTTTGGGGATAATCTGATCGCCCTCATAGACGGGGAAGCGAGCCCTGCGAAGACCGCTGCTCATTGCGATACTATAAAGTTCGTCTTGGGTGGGCGGTTTCACGTATTCGAAGCGTAGTTTTCCGCGGCTTGAGAGTTGATATTCTCGCAAGAGGTCGGCGGCGTAGCGATTGAGATTGTTGAGCTCTGCCGGTAAATCCTTGGAGCTGACAATCCTGACTAACATCACGTCGTCCAGGGAACGCATGAGTTCTTTGCTACTCTTGCTGAGGCTATATGCTTTGTCTTTCGAGATATCCCAACGCAAAGTCACCAAGGTGCTGATGAGCAAGATGAGCAGCGCTATCCCGATCTTTAGGCCCAAACTGCTGATGTTTCCAAGCTTCTTTGTCATCTTCTATCGCTCCTGCAAGAGGTTTTGGGCTTGTAACTTAAACTCTGCCAAGAATGAGAAGATCAGGCTGCAAGCAAGGAAAAAGAGCAGATCACGCAGGTCTAAAACTCCACGCAAAAAGCTCGCTAGATGGTGGTCAAAGCTGAAGAATTGCAAGTAGCGGACCATGGAAAGAGGCATGAGCATAATCACGAATTTTATGGCATAGAAAAAGCCGGAAATCACTAATGCAATCACAAATGCCTGTATCTGATTCTCATGCAAACTGCTGGCAAATATGCCGATGCTGATATAACAGAGCCCGGCGAGCATCATGCCGGCAAAGCCGAGGAGGTTTGCACCATGGTCAAAGTTCATTCCCATCGTGGCGACAACAATATAGAATATAGCAGTAAAAGAAAGCAGGGTGAGCAGTTGGAAGAAGGCCGCCAATATCTTGCCCCAAACGATGTGTATGAGCCGGATGGGCATGGTAAATAGTATCTCCATGGTGCCGCTGTGTTGCTCACGGGCGATGCTGCCCATCGTGAGGGCTGGGATAAACAACACAAAAAGAGCGTGGATTATCTCGTAATAGCTTCTTAGCCCAGCGTCGCCTATCTTGAAGACAATGGTGGAATATGCTGCGCCGCCGATGATTAGGAAGAGGATATAGACTATGTAGGACGAGATCGAGCGCATTGCAAGCTGGTATTCTTTGAAGGCAATGGTGAAAATCGTTCTCATAATTCCTCTCCTTCGCTGGGTGTTTCAGCATCGTCAATATCGTCGGACTCAATGTGCAATTCAGCCTCTTCTATTTCCTCAGGCTCGACGGGCTCATAGTCTTCTTCTTCAATCATATCCGAGCCTGCATATTCATCTTCCAATGCGCCATCTTCATCAAAGAGAGAACCTGTCTCCTTCTTGGTGAGGTCGTGGAAAATCTCTTCAAGGCTCACCTTTTGGACGAATAGCGAGGTCAATATCCAGCCTCTAATGGCGATGAAACGGGCAAGTTCTCGGCGAAGGTTCTCTTCCGGGGATTGCTCTATCTTGAACATCATGCCATCGGCTGTCTTCTCTTCTGAGACCAATACTGCAGAGGGATTGGCGGCATAAAAGTCCGTGAGGTCTATGTCATCTCCTTCGATCTCGAGCACGAGCATCTCTTTGTCGCTGAGATGTTTGCCGAGGTTTTCAATGTCGTCGTCTGCGGCGATCTTGCCCTTGTTTATGATCACCACTCTATCGCAAACGGCTTGCACTTCCTGCATGATGTGAGAGGAGAGTATGACGGTCTTTTCTTTGCCGAGCTCTTTAATAAGCTCACGTATTTCAATGATTTGATTTGGGTCTAAGCCGCTGGTAGGCTCGTCTAAGATCAGGATTTCGGGGTCATGCAGGATGGCTTGAGCGATGCCCACTCTCTGACGATAGCCCTTCGAGAGCGTGCCAATCTTTTGCGTGATAACATCTTCCAAGCCACAACTGCTGACTACGAAGTCCTTTCTGGCAGCATATTCTTCGGCTTTCATCTTCCTAAGATCTGCATAATAACGCAGGGCTTCGAAGACATACATATCATCGTAAAGCGCATTGTGTTCAGGGAGATAGCCTATCTTGCGCGCATTGGCGATGGGGTCGGCAAAGACGTCTTTCCCGTCGATAAAGATACTGCCGGTATTGGGTTGCAGATAGCCGACCATCATCTTCATGGTTGTGGTCTTCCCTGCGCCATTTGGTCCCAGAAAGCCGGTGATCTTGCCGCTATAGATATCCAAACTGATGTCGTCAACGGCGCGCAGATCCCCAAAAGACCTGCTTAAATTTCGTATTTCTATCATAATCTAATAAAAGCTCCGGGCTGATTACATCATAAACTGCATTGTTTTCTGCTTGCCGGGTTCAGAGAGCATGATCTTGTCTCCTTCGGCGAGTCCAGAGATGACTTCCACCATCTGAAAGTCGTTTGCTCCCAAGCGGATGGGCGTGGGAATGGGCTCAGCATCTGTCTTCCCTTCTTCGTTTTTTGGCATGAGATAGACAATGTCTTGGTTAAAATCATCTGCAAAAACCGCTCCAATCGGGATAATAATCACGTTTTCGCGGCTCTCACCTTGGATGCTCAGAGCAGCGGTCATGCCGGGCTTTGCCTTCTGACCTTCAGCGTTGATGCTGATTTGAACCGGGAAAACCTTGGCATTGCTGATAGTGGTTGCCTTAGGTGCGATCTTTGTGATCTTGCCGCTGAAGTTCTCATAAGGATAGGCGTCCAGCTTAATTTCAGCGAATTGCCCAAGTCTAAATTTGGAGATATCCACCTCGTTGATATTGGATTTCACCATCATTTTTGAGAGATCGGCAATCTCCATGAGAACGGTTCCTTCGCCATAGGTATTGATACTGGAAGTAACCATTTCGCCTTCGTTTACGTTGCGTTTGATCACCGTTCCCGTGGCGGTGGCATACATATGCACAACCTTCCCCGGAACGTCCAAATCGCTGATCATTTCATATTGTCTTTCGGCTTGTGCGTGCTGGATTTGCGCCTCAAAAAGCTGCTCTTCAGCCTTGTCATAATCATCTTGCGAGATGTATTCTTTGGCCAGAAGCTCGGCTTTATCTTCGATATTTTTCTGCGCACGATCCAGGGCGAGAGCGGCGCGTTCGAGGCTGGCTTTGGTGTTGAATAGCGTGTTTGCCTGATTGTAATCCGGTTCGATATCAGCGAGGATGTCACCTATCTTAACTACATCGTTTTCATCCACATAGAGCTTCACGACTTTGCCGGACACACGGGATTTTTGGGCAACCACACTTTCCGGCTGAACCTCACCGGTGATGTCAATTTTGGCGTCGATATCGCCATATTTAACTTCATAATAATCGTCAGAACCCGCTTCAGCGAGAGGGTTTACACTAATCTTCTTATTGCTGCAGCGTCCTATGATCACAAAGATCAAGATCAAGACGACGATGCCGAGGATTATGAGCCATTTTTTACGCATATTACCTGTTCCTTTTGAACTCATTTGCTATACATGCAAGTCATTTATAGTGCCACAAAATGTCAATTAAAAAGAAATTCACTCTGATTCCGACTGAGTTCTGAAGCTTATCCACTGTTGATTTCCATAGATCATCCATCCATCTCTTTCATACTTCAAATAGCTCATCCAGCCCTTAGTTTCAGGCTCGTTATAGCTTGCATTTTCGATAGATGAGGAATAGCGGTCGATGGTGTGAACGAGGGCATAATCACCATTCAATTCGATGTAGATGACGTCGATATCCAAAAGGGAAAATCGCCCCATTCTATTGATCAATTCTTGATTGAAGTGATAGGAAATATCGCCGTTATGAAGATAGTTCCAATGCACTTTATCCATGATTCCGACGGTGTTTCCAAGACTGAAATCCAGCGCGATTTCATACATAAAATTGCGGATTTCCTTGCGATAGAGCGTGTCTGCATCGTCAAAATCGCAGCCGGAAATAAACAGCATTACAGCGATGAGGATGATGATCAAAAGCCTGTTCATTGTCTCTTCTCAAAGATTGCTAAAGTCTCTGTGTGCCAAGTGTTTGGGAACATATCGAAGCCTTTGATCTTGGTCAATTGATAGTTCCCGTTTTTAAGTAATATATCCATATCTCGCTTGAGATTCGGCAGTGAGCAACTTAGGTACAGTATCTTCTCTATCTTGCTCTCGCATATAGCGTTTAGCACCTCTTTTTTCACTCCGCCTCGGGGAGGATCGAGGATAAGTGTGTTTGGCATAAACTCACTATTGACCTTTTCAAAGAGTGTCTCAAAGAGACCCGCCTCAAATCTGGCATTTGTGATGCCATTCTCTCTTGCAGTGATACGCGCATCTTCAATTGCCGCAGGGAGTTCCTCTATTCCAAAAACAGAATGAGCTCTGGCGGCAAGACTCAGCCCGATCGCACCGATGCCACAAAATGCGTCTAATACTCTATCGTTTTGTTCGATCTCTTGCGCCATGAAATTCAGGATCTTACGCATTGTTCCGCCATTGATCTGCCAGAAACTCTGATAATTCAGGCGAACGCGCAAGCCTTGCAATTCATCTTGCAGATAGTCACGTCCAAAGAGGAGCTTATCTTCTTGCCCGAGAATGACATTGCTTCGCTCACGATTGATGTTTTGCACCACCCCAACAATCTGGGGAAAGCTCTTTGTGATGCCTTCAGCAATGGTTTTTGAAAAGGGTAGTTTGGCAGACTTCGTGACAAGAATTAAGAGGATTTCGCTAAGTTCATGATTTGCTCTAAGCCCGATGTGGCGCAGGTTTCCCTTGTGCGAGAGCTCGTCATAACTCTCGACGCCCGCTTTATTTAGAAGCTTTTCCAACTCTTTGAGAATGAGGTCAAAAAGCTCGGGCTGATTGAGACATGTCTCGTGTGTGACGATCTCGTGTGAATAAGGCGCAAATATGCCATAACCCTCTCTGCCATAAGGCATAAAGACCTTGTTTCTATATCCTGTTTGAGATGGAGATGCCTCGAATTCCAATATCTTATCTTGATGCTCATGAAAGAGTTCACAAGTGAGCATATCTTTATATTCCAATTGCTTAGGATAGCTTGCCATTAGCCAATCACAGCCTCCGCAAGCGGGATTTTTGTCAAAGGCATCGCAGAGCACAGAAACGTGCCCCTCACCACGCGAATGATAGTGTAGCGCACGTGCAAAGGCGTGGTCTTTCTTCATGTGCGTAATTTCTGCTCTAACCACGTCTCCCACAAGGCATTGCGGGATGAATATAGCTCTGCCACCGTGGAAAGCTATTCCCTTCCCGCCCATTGCGATCTTTTCTATCCTAAGTTCTTCTATTGTCATCACATGCGACTAAGTCTGTCAATCCTATCAGCCATTGGTGGATGAGTTGCAAAAAGCGACATCTTTTTCTTGTTGTTTATCTTAGCCAAGGCAAAGCTATCTTGTTTGTCTGAAGGGAAATAGTGTTCTTCGATTGCACTTAGAGCCGCAATCATATCTTTGGGACCGGTCAGTTCGGCAGCTCCACGATCCGCACGATATTCTCGGTGACGTGAATATGCCGATGCGGGGATCATGGCAAGCAACATCAAAACATTTTGTAAGATGTTGATAACTATGTAATAACCGAAGTATCCGAGTCCGCCGCGACCCTTGTTGTCTCGCATTGCACCATCCAAGACAGCGGCGATGATGCGTGCGGCAAACATCACGAAGGTGTTTATCAGCCCCATCACGAGAGTCATGGACACCATATCTCCCTCTGTGATGTGGGTGAGTTCATGCGCTGCAACAGCGGCTATCTCATCGTCGCTCAAGTGGTTAAACATCTCGCTCGAAAAGGCGATCAGCGAGTTTCTAACGGATGGTCCGGTGGCAAAAGCGTTCACATCTTTGGAGGGATAGACTCCCACTTCCGGCATGGGAACGCGGCGCAAATCAGCCATTTTTCCGATCGATTCATAGAGATTTCTCAAGCGCGGATCAGGGCTTTCGGAGTTTATTAACTGTATTTTATATGAGCTTTTTGCGATGGTTTTGCTGAGTGCAAGCGAGATCAAAGAGCCTGCAAAACCGAAGATTAGGCACATCAACAATAGTCCTGATACGCTCTCAAGCGGTATCTGAAAGAGCGCTAAAACGGCGGAAATCATCGCCGTCACAAGTAGGTTCAACATCAAATAGAACCCAAAGCGTTTGATTCCTTTCATCTTTCCTCCAATATTTATCTAAAATACAAGATATTAGTATGGGCTTTACTGGCAAGACTTATTTTGCTTTGCGGAAGTTTTTAGACAGTTTTTTGGCTTTTTTCGCCCTTTTTTGAGTAGCTTTCTTATGCCTTTCTTAGAGGGTTCTGGTCATGATAT
>DIQS01000070.1:39947-51074 GCA_002427325.1 Cloacimonetes bacterium UBA5456
GGTTCTGGTCATGATATGGTCATGATGTGGTCATGGGCATGAGCATATCATAAGCGGATGATAAGCTGATATCAGTAAGGAAGGCATAGGGATATAGTAAGTTAGCTTGCATTGCTCTGGGGATATTCTTAAAATTGTTGAGAATGCGGGAATGTTCTTTAGATTTACTCAAATCGTGTTGAGAATTTCAATGCTGCGTTCGAATTGATAAATCGGCTCTAAGTCCTTGTCTAATTGAATGATGACTCTCAATCCCTTTGATGCATCGAAACTAAGCGGTTCGCTAATCTTGGAACTGAGTTTGAGTATCTTTTCTTTGGGCGGCATCTTATTCGGAAAGTATTCTAAGATGAGGTTGTTATTCTTAACTGTGCAAGTCTTTAGCTCGTGCTGTTTGGCGAGGATATCGATCTTGAAATACATCATCAACCATCGAGCATTCTCCGGCAACGCGCCGAAGCGGTCTTCCAATTCCATCTCAAAATCGGCGATTTCATTAAGATCGCCCAGCTCAGCCAGCCTGCGATAACTGCGCAATCTCTCTTCATCATCATCGATGTAACCATCTGGAAAATAGAGGTCTATCTCACTGCGGATATTGCGACGCATAGCGGGATCCTCCTCCACCTCAATGTTGAAGGCTTCTCCGCTCTCGGCTGCCTCTATCGCACGCTTTAACATACGGTTATAATAGTTAAAACCAATGGCTTGGATGATGCCGCTTTGCTTTGTTCCCAGCACTGTTCCCGCTCCGCGAAGCTCCAAATCTCGTAGCGCAACTTGAAAACCGGCGCCGAGATAGTCATATTGCGTGAGAGCCTCCAGCCTTTTCCGGGCAATAGATGTAGTCCCTTTTGGAATAAGCAGATAGGCATAGGCGCGGCGGTTGCTTCTGCCCACCCTTCCGCGCATCTGATAGAGCTGGGCGAGTCCGAAATTGTCCGCTCTGTCGATGAGGATTGTGTTTGCATTTGGGATGTCTATGCCGTTTTCGATGATGGTGGTGGAGATAAGAACCTGGAACTCTTTATTTACAAAGGCTTTCATCACGGTCTCTAAAGCCTTTTCGGGCATCTGCGCATGTCCCACTGCAAAGCTCACATCCGGCATTTCACGCATGAGCTCAGTGGCAATGGTGTCAATGGTTTGCACGCGATTATGCACGAAAAATACCTGTCCGCCGCGGTCGATTTCGCGTTGGATAGCGTCCTTGATGACCTGCATATCTCGCGGAGTGATGATGGTGCGGATGGGAAGTCGCTCTTTTGGCGAGGTCTGCATCAGGGAGATTTCTTTGAGTTTTGTGAGCGCCATATTCAAGGTTCGCGGGATGGGCGTTGCACTCATATATAACGTATCCACATTGCTTTGCAGTTTGCGGAGGCGGTCTTTATGGCGCACGCCAAAGCGGTGTTCTTCGTCCACGACCAGGAGTCCCAAGCGCGGGAAACTGACGTCTTTCGAGAGCAATCTATGGGTGCCAATGGCGATATCTACTTTGCCGCTTTTGATGTCCTCTATGTCTTTGTTTAGCATCTCTTTAGTGCGGAATCTGCTGAGCAAGGCGATATGCACGGGATATTGCGCTAATCTTTCTTTGAAAACGCGAAAGTGTTGTTCAGCGAGTAGGGTGGTCGGCGCTAAGATCGCTGCTTGATAGCCGCTATTTATAGCCTTAAATGCTGCGCGAATAGCGACTTCCGTCTTGCCGAAGCCTACGTCTCCACAAAGCAGTCTCTCCATCGGCGAGGGTCTTTCCATGTTTTCCTTGATCTCGGCGGAAGCGCGAGCTTGATCCGGCGTATCGTCATAGATGAAAGACTCTTCCAATTCCTTTTGCCACTCTGTATCGGGCTTGTGAGGGATGCCGGGCCTTGCGCTGCGCTCGGCATAGAGGCGCACCAAATCAGCGGCAATTAGCTCGATCTGTTGAGCGACCCTCTTCTTTGTATTCTGCCATTTCACGCTGCCGATCTTATTCAGCGTTGGCGCAACTCCTTCTTCTGCAACATATTTAGTGACCAGAGAGAGCTGGAAAGTGGGAACATAAACGCGGTCTTCATTGGCATAGCGCAGGATGAGGCACTCCACATCTTGCCCGTCCAATTTGATGATTTTGAGCCCCTCAAAGACGCCGACGCCGTGATCCACATGCACCACATAATCGCCCGGTTTGAGGTCGTCATAACTGATAATAGTCTCGCCCGGAGCAAAGCGCGAGGTGTATTTCCGGCGTTTATAACGATTGAATATCTCGTGATCCGTCCAGATCGAAAGACCGATATCCGTGATCGTAAAGCCTTGATTTAATACGCCGATATGAGAGCTGTAGTCTGCCGCTTGGTCGATGATCTCGCGCATTCTCTTGGCTTGTGAATTGTTGTCAAAAAGCAGGATATGAGCGTTGTCTGAACTCTTGATGCTCTCTGAGAGCAGTGGAATATCGCCTTCAAAAGGAGGTTGTGGGGCAAATGGGGCACGTAGGGAGTCCTTGCGTTCGGGGAAGATAAACTCACCTTGTGAAAGGAAATAGCTTCTGCTTTGGCGTCTGATTTTGCTGAATGCTGCTTCATCCAGGACAATCTTGTTCGGCTTCGGGATCTTGCCTTTTATCTGAGATTTCAGCTCTTTATGATACTGGATTTCTGTCTGTTCAAATACGTTAACTATCTCTTCTTTAATGTAGTTATAGTTGCTGAAAAGTAGGATGCGCTCGGAGGCGGGAAAGTAGTCGGCAAAGCTGCATAATTGGTTTGTGAGCAGGCTAAAATAGTTCTCGATCCCCTCGAAAAAGCCGTGATCTCGTACCTTTGCGATGATGACCGAGCCGGAATCTATGTCGTCAAGGGCAATCTCGCGGGCAGGAACAACGAGTATCTCATTGATCTCGCCGGAGATAGAGCGTTGTGTTGCCGCAGAGAATGCGCGAATACTGCTGATTTCGTCGCCCCAAAACTCCAGCCGGACGGGGTCTTCATTGGCGGGGCTAAATAGATCAATGATGCCTCCACGCTTGGCGCATTGATAGACAGTAGATACTTGATATTGAACATCATAACCCATATTGAAAAGCTTGGTGATCAGTTTGTCCGGCTCGAAGCTATCGCCCTTTTTGAGAGTGAAGACATTCTTGGAAAGTAGTGCTTTGGAAGGCATGAGTCTCATGAATGAGCGGATGGAGAGGCTATAGATCGCCGGCTTTTGCTCAAGGCTCTTGATCAGCGTGTTTAGCCTTGTTGCGCGGATTGAGTAGTGCGGCGAACGTTCCTCATAGGGAAGTGTCTCATAATCAGGCAGATAGAAGGCATTATCACGCCCTACTAAGGTGCTGAGATCTTCCCAAAGTTCTTCTGCGATGATGTCGTCCTGAGAGACAAGGATCACGCTTTTCTTGCTCTTTTGCCAATAGTAAGCCGCTAAAAGCGCACGCGCACTTTGGTTCAGATTGTGTATCTGCGTGCCAGCTTCAAGGCTGTTTAATCCTCGGAAAAACGGCGACTTATCTAAGAGCGGAGCAACTTGCTCAAGTAGCATTAATTATCTTTAATCCTATCTATGATTTGATTTAGACTAAGGTTCTCCTGTGTTCCATCGCTGAGGTTCTTAAGCATTGGTTTATCGAGCGTTACCTCTTCTTCGCCGATGATCATGGCATAGCGGGCTTTGCTCTGATCGGCAGCTTTCATTTGTGACTTAAACGAGCTCTTATCGGGGTTGTATTCCGCATAGATACCGGCTTTGCGAATGGCTTGCATGGGTCTCATCGCATAGCTTTCGGCACTTTCGCCCATTGCGATCACATAGACATCCGGAGCAAGTTCCTCAGGGAAGCTAATCCCTTGGCTTTCAAGTGCTAAGATCAAACGTTCAAAGCCGCCGGCAAAGCCCACAGCGGGGGTCGCTCTGCCGCCAATCTGCTCGATGAGTCCGTTATATCTGCCGCCGCCGGCGATGGTGTTTTGTGCGCCCAAAGAGTCCACAATGAACTCAAATGCGGTGTTTGTATAATAGTCTAAGCCACGCACGATAGAGGGGTTTACCACATAATCCACATCCATCTGTTCGAGGTAGAGGCGAGCCTTTTCAAAGTGATCCTGACAGTCGTCATCGAGATAGTCCAATTGGGAGGGTGCACCATGACGCAACTCTTTGCAAGAGGGAACCTTGCAGTCTAAGATGCGCCGCGGGTTGTTCTCATATCGGTTCTGACAATCCTCGCAAAGTTTGTCAAAAACGGGCTGGAAAAACTCCCTGAGTGCCTTCTCATATTCTTTGGAACAATTCCCGCAACCGACACTATTGATCTCAAGGCGGAAGTCCTTTAATCCCAGCTCTTTGAGGAACATCTGCTCAAGCGCGATGACCTCAGCATCATAATATGGATTATTGCTGCCGATAAACTCTATACCGTATTGATAGAATTGACGATAGCGCCCTGCTTGGGGTCGGTCATAACGGAACATGGGGCCCATATAATAAAACTTGCTGTGCGCCGCTGTTTTGTCTAAGTGATTCTCCACAAAAGCGCGCACCACGG
The DNA here is from genome assembly GCA_002427325.1 of Cloacimonetes bacterium UBA5456. Classification (GTDB taxonomy): domain Bacteria; phylum Cloacimonadota; class Cloacimonadia; order Cloacimonadales; family Cloacimonadaceae; genus UBA5456. The sequence goes on from DIQS01000070.1 coordinate 44,485, forward strand.
GGGCGGTTCCTTCTGGTCTGAGCGCAAAAGTGCGCCCCTTTTGGTCTGTAAAACGGTACATTTCCTTTTGGACAACGTCGGAACTCTCGCCGGAGCTTCGTTCAAAAAGCTCTGCCATCTCAAAAATGGGTGTGGTGATTTCTTCATATCCAAAACTGCTTGCAACGCGGCGAAATACGTCTTTCACGTAATTCCACTTTGCGCTCTGTGGGGGGATGATATCAAAGGTTCCTCGCGGGATTTTGTAGTTCATGGCTTCCTCTTTAAAAGCTCTTCATATTTATAGGTTTCTCTGCCGTATATAAGTTCGGCAGGATATTTAACATCAACGAGATAGAGTCCTTCCGCAGGTGCAGTCGTGACGATATTTTGCCGCGGGCATCTATCAGCCAAAACCTCGGCAGTAGTATTCGCAGGCAGCTCAAAATGGGATATATTGCACAGCGTTCCAACGATGCGGCGCACCATGTTGTGCAAGAATCTATCCGCTCTTACATCAAAGATATAGGAGTCATCAGTTTCGGTAATACTAATCTCTTTTATTTCGCAAAAGTGATTCGGTACTTCAGGATTTGCCCTGCCATAGCTGGAAAAGTCGTGGTGCCCCAAGAGAAACACCGCAGCCTCTCGCATGGGCTCTGATCTCAGCTTGAGATAGGGGATGTAGCCGCTATAGTTGCGATTGAACGGGGTTATGTCCTTGCTCATGATATATCTATAGCTGCGTTCATAAGCCTGGTAACGCGCTGAGAATTGTTCGTCTATTTCCCATATTTGCAGAATCTTAATGTCATCCGGCAGCCAGAGTCTGAAAGCAAGCAATATCTGAGGCATGCCCATCTTTCCTTCATAGTCGAAGTGGGCATATTGCGAGAGTGCGTGCACCTTAGCATCCGTCCTGCCTGCTGCCACAACAGGTTGATAGCAGCGTGTAAATGCCGCCAAGGCACTTTCTACGACGCTCTGAATGCTGCGACCTCGCTTCTGCTTTTGCCAGCCGATGAAGCAACTGCCATCATATTCCATTCTAATGAGATAGCGCATGATTAGTCCAGCCTTTAGTAACTGTGAACCAGCCCTAAGAGACAGAGGAAAAACAGTCCTGTCAGGTTTGCATAAGTGTGGTGAGTGCGCGCGGGAGCTTCTTGCAACATAAGCTCTTGCACTTTTGTGTCGATTGCCGAGCTCATATCGTGCACGCTTTTTCCGGCAAGGATGGCTTTATCAACGATTTGTCCCAGCTTCTCGCTTTTTGAGAGCTCTTTATATGTCTTGATATATTCTTGCAGAAAGAGATATGTGGCAAGAATGAAGGAGAACACTTTGTTGCCCATCTTGCTCTTGCGGAGGAACTTGCTTTGCTCGAGGAGAGCATTTTTGTTAATCACTCCCCAAGCAGCGACAGTGATGAGAACGAGGTGCAGAATCTTGCCCGAAAAGAGCAGGGACACCATGAATTCTATCTTGAAAAGGGTAGCTAAAAGCCAGTATGCGGCGAAGAAGGGCAGAAGTTTGCGAAAGGCGAAAAGCATGATGCCATAAAGCTTTGGCTCTATTGCGAGATATAGGATGAACAATAGGCTTTGCAGGGCGAGCTGACGCAGGCTAACTTCAAGTGTGCCGGCGATCCCAAAAAGGAAAGTGGCGAGCTTGAGATAGAGGTGTTGTTCGCGGATCAGCCCTCGTTTCACGGCTTTATCTCGTCTGAGGAGTCTTCAAAGTCAGCCGGTGCATCTTCTATATGATCGGAGTTATCATGTTCAATCTCGGCTGTGGGAACATCATTGGGAGCAGGCTCATTCGACTCTGGGGCAGTGTCCTCAGGTTCTGACTCTGCGGTATCACGCTCAGAAGTCTGGGCTTCGGCTGTATCTCCTTTTTGCTCCTGATCGGGCTCATCCAGGTCATCAGACGGCGGCGCGCCACTCTCCTCTTCCGAAGCTGTTTCTCCTGCATCTTCTTCATCTTCAACAGGCTTTCTGCCGGGCACTTCCGTTCCCGCAGGGATGATGGGCAGAGGCTCAAAGTGATATAAAGTATCTATCGTTTCTTCATCACGATAGAGGAACTTCTTGCCATTATAGAACTTCCTTACTTCGGTGGCAAGCGTCGGATTATCCGCCTCTTCGAGGATGAAGTTTAGGTGGAAAAACGCCTGCGTGGTATCGGGATCGTCGAAGGTGTAATGCCAGCCCAAGCGATAGTAAGCGTTGTCTCTGAGGTCTTGATAAGTGCTTTGGGTAAAGTCTTGCATGACAGCTATTAGGGAATCCGGCTGATCGGGATAATAGTCCAAGGCGAGGTCAAAGAGAAGGCGTGCATCCTCATAATCGGGATCCACCAAGGAAGGCGTTTTGCCTGCCTTAATTGCCTCTGCTGCTGCAAAATAGAGATTACGCGGATAATGCTCTTGCATGTGCTGAAAAACTTCCTCAGCCTCAGCGGTTTTGCTCTCATCTTGATAAAAGAGGTGGAAGATGGAATAATAGCAGAAGGGCAAGATATCATTGTCAAACCGCTCGAGTGCGGTCTCGATATTCTGGATCTTGATAGCGGTCAGATCACGCTCATCTCGCAACTGCGTAAGCCGTGTATTTAGCTGTGAAAGTCTTTCTGTATCAGATATTTCAGGCTCTTTGATTGCGTCTTCTTCTGAGGGCTCATCCGGCACTTCAAGAGCGGCGATATCTTCAGGCGGCATACCTTCTGCAAGAGGTTCAAGATCAATATCTTCCGTCTCACTAAGCTCAATATCATCCTCGTTTTCCTCTTCAGCGACAGCCATAAGAAGACTATCGAGATCAGCCGCGATGACGCTGATGCTATCGATATCAGCTTGCATAGCGAGCACATACACTGACAACGTGTCCAATTGCAACGCGAAGCTATCCTTTTGAGCGATGATGCCCCAATAGACGGCCAAAGAAGAATCCGGCAATTCAAGCGGACTAAAGAAGCTCTCCGCCCGCTGATAATGAGCATTGAGATATTCTTGCAAGTTCTTGTTTGGATCGATATTAGCACTGATCTTTGTGTGCCCGATTGCGGTAGCCTTTCTCTGCCCAATAGTCGCAATTTCAAGGGTCGGCGCTTCCACTCTCACTCGGTTAAAATATTGGATTGCACTATCCCTATTTCCTTGTTCATAATAGAGATAGTTCGCCCAATCGTAATAAGCCTGAGCGGATGGCTCTGTGCGGGCATAGCTCTTGGTTGTTTCCTCATAGCCCTTGAGCCCGGCATCGATCTTTCCCGTCGCTATAAGTGCTTGTGAATTGAGCAATTTCGCCTTGGAAAGCATCTCTGCCCGCCACTCATTGCGCAGCAGGGACTTCGTTGCCTTCAGAGCATATTCACTATCGCCTAACATGTGGCGATTGAGAGCGATATAGTATTGTGCTTCAAGCTTTTTCTCTTTGGTGATGCCGCGACTTTTGCTGAACTTATTGAACTCCTGCAAAGAGAGCTCATATTCGCCCTGATCGGCATAGTTTTTCCCATAGAGGAAGCTGGCTTCCTTATATTCTTTACTGTCCTTATAGTCTGTAATGATGCGCTTTAGCCAATATTGAGCACGATCATAATCCTTGTCTGCGATCTCAAATTCTGTGAGCAAAAGCAGTGCTTTGGCGTGATGTTTGCGAAAGGTGTTGTCTCGAACGAATTGCTCCAAGACATTCTCTGAAGCTTCGATCTGGTTGACTTCTCTGAGCACCCGCGCCAAATAGAGATGCGTATCAGGGATGTATTTGCTATCGGGATATCCTTTTATGAGGCTCTCGAAGGCGTCTTTTGCCTGGAAAGCGGCGTTCTTTTTATAATAAAGCGCGCGTGCCATGAGATAGACGGCCTCGTCTGCCTTGGGTCCCTTGCTGTCTTCAGTGAGGATAATCCCACATTTTTGAATGGTTTTGGTGTATTCATTCACCGCCTGCGCCGAGGGTTTTCCTTGCGCATTCACGCCTCTTGCCTGTGCCGTTTTGAAATATTTGCGAGCATTATACATAGTGTTGTTCAGCCCACAAGAGAACAGGCTAAGTGCAAGCAGCGCAATGAGACAGAGGCGGGCGATGCGTTTCATGACATGAATCCCAAAAGGCTTTTTAGCCTCAGACAATCTCCGCTTTCGAATCTAAGACCGCAACCAGAATCTCGCCATCGGCTACCATTCTTGCGGCATTTTCGATATCTTTATACATCACACGGTCTTCTTTGAGAGGTGCCACTTCCTTGCGTAGCCGTGCTTTAGCGGCTTCCAAAGGCTTTGAGGAAGAGATTTCTCGAAGATCGGTTGCCATTGCGGCGATGATCAGCTCGATACCAAGCGCATTCTCTACGTTTTCAACAACTTGCAAGAGCTTGATCGCCGAGACAGAGCCCATGGAGACATGGTCTTCCTGATTTGCCGAAGTAGGGATGCTATCCACCGCTGCGGGATGGGCTAAGACCTTGTTTTCCGAGACCAATGCGGCGGAGGTGAGCTGAGCTATCATAAAGCCGGAATCCAAGCCCGGGCGATGTGCCAAAAATGCGTTCAAACCACGTGAAAGAGCGGGGTTCAACATCTGCTCAATCCTACGTTCGCTGATGTTTGCCAGCTCGCTGATTGCAATCGCCAAAGTATCCAGAGCAATTGCCATGGGCTCGCCGTGGAAGTTCCCGCCGGATATGACTTTATCTTCATCAGGGAAGATCAGCGGATTATCTGTGGCGCTATTGATCTCAATTTCGATCACGCTGCGTGCATAGGCGATGGCATCTCGCACTGCACCATGAACTTGCGGGGTGCATCTCAGCGAATATGCGTCCTGAACGTTCACGCAATTGATGTGAGATTGTCTTAAAGGACTGCTCTCCAAGAGGTAGTAAAGGTTTGCGGCAGAGTCTTTTTGCCCGGCATGAGGGCGCAGTTTATGCACCAGCGGATCGAAGGCATTGGTGGTGCCCAAGAGTCCGTCAATGGACATTGCACCGATGATATCTGCCTGTTTGGCAAGCTTTTCCGCCTTGATCAAGCTAAGGGCTCCGATGGCAGCCATGACCTGAGTTCCGTTGTTCAGCGCCAGCCCTTCTTTTGCCTCGAGAACCACCGGTGTGATCCCAGCCTTTTGCATGGCAATTTTACCGTCCATTTTCTCGCCTTTGTAGATGGCTTCGCCTTCGCCTAAGAGCACCAAAGCGAGGTGTGAGAGCGGGGAGAGGTCACCGCTTGCGCCCACTGATCCACGCTTTGGAATCAGCGGATGAACGCCTTTATTGAGCATTTCGATGAGCGTTTCAAGCGTGAGCAGACGGATGCCGGAATGGCCTTTTGCCAAGACCGCGATGCGCAGGAGCATGATGGCGCGTGTGATCTCTTCACTATATGCATCCCCAACGCTCACAGCGTGGCTACGAATCAGGTTCAACTGCAATTCCGCGATGTTTTCGCGAGCGATGTTCACGGTGCTAAACTTACCGAATCCGGTAGTCAATCCATAGACGATATCGCCGTTTTCTATCACTTTTTCCACATAATCGCGGCATTTTTTAACCTTTTTTATGCTTTCTGCTGAAAGCTCAATCTCTGCGTTATTTACAGCAATTTCCCAAACCGCTTCCGGAGTAAGGGTTGCGCCGTCGATAATAATCTTTTGCATGGTTCCTCTAACTATGTTTTATTTAATAAATTACAATGATAAAATCATATCCTTGATATTTGTTCAAGAGATTATCGGATAACGTTTTTGTCAAGGTTTTGATTTAAAAAAACGTGGCATTCGATGAGTCAATCCGCTTCAAAACAGCGCAACCCAAAAGCGGATAGCATTCAATATTTTGGAATAATGTGCAGATGGAAGTGAAATATCGTCTGTCCCGCACTCTCGCCGCAGTGCATTTGCAGCCTATATCCGCTGGGGCTGTGCTTTTCATCCAAGAGCGCCTTCATCTCTTTCGTGATCTTTGCCAGACTGATGGATTCCTCGTCGCTGATCTCAAAATAGTCCTTAAAATGGCGCTTGGAAATCACGAGACTATGCCCTTTTCCGACAGGGAATTTGTCCGGGATCACATAAAAATGTTCATTTTCCAAGATGTAGTTTTCGGGCTTTATGCCGCAAAATATGCAATTCATATTTATCCTCCTCAAAATCCAGTAATAAAGTCGTTTTAAGATACGCCTATCCTTTTGCAATATTGAAAGATAGGGCAGATATCACAGTCCGGTTTACGCGGTTTGCAAAGGCTTTGCCCAAAGGCTACGACATAGGAATTGATATCCAGCCAATGCTTAGCGGGCAGCTTTTTGCGCAACGCCATCTCGGTCTCAAGCGGGTTTTTGGTCTTGATATATCCCCAACGATTGCAGATGCGATGAACATGGACGTCAACGCAGATGGCAGGCAGGGAAAAGGCAACCGCACGCACGAGATTTGCGGTCTTGCGCCCCACCCCCGGCAATTGAATCAGATCATCGATTTCCGAGGGAATCTCGCCGCCAAATTTCTCGCGTAAGACCTTAGGCAATTCCTTGAGATGCTTGGTCTTAGTATTATGAAAACCAACTTGAAAGATGATTCTATCCAGCTCTTCAGCGCTGATTTTATCCA
>DIQS01000070.1:51251-51618 GCA_002427325.1 Cloacimonetes bacterium UBA5456
AGCGCTGATTTTATCCAGATCATCCGGCACGGAAATGCGCTCAAAAAGCTCGGCAACCACGCGGGAAGTGGTCTCGTCTTTGGTGCGCGCACTGAGAATTGTCGCCACCAAAATCTTGAACGGCGAACCACCTTGAACCTGTATCAGATCTACAACCGGCGTCTGCACGCGATTGAAATGCTGTCCCAAAAGCTCCATCACTTGATCGATATCTTTATTTGTCATTTGTTTATCCTTTAGAGTTCCTATTTTTCGTCTTTTCTCTATCCGACAAAACTATTTGAAGGGCAGATTTGTGTCAAACCTAATCTTATCGGATGACGGTAAAAGACCCTTTATTTTCATGTTTGATATGGCATTATCAGTC
>DIQS01000070.1:51880-71983 GCA_002427325.1 Cloacimonetes bacterium UBA5456
CATGACCAGAAGCCAGTAAGGAAGCAGTGGAAAAACAAGCAAAAGCAGAGGAGAGAAGATGTGCGGAAGATTTGCCCAAGTTATTGAAGACAAAGAGATAAGAGCATTAAAACGTGAACTGGATGCCGAGATCGGAAATATCCAGACGGAGATTTCCTTCAATGTTGCGCCCACGAACACAGTTATGGCGATCGTGAGCCAAAAAGGCAGGCGTTATGACGGCTATTTTCGCTGGGGACTCGTGCCTTCGTGGATGAAGGAAATTCCCAAAAGCCCGATGATCAATGTTCGTGCGGAAACCATAGCCGAAAAGCCCAGTTTCAAAGCGTCTTTCAGGCGGCGGCGAGGGATTTTGCCCATTAATGGATTCTTTGAATGGCGCGCGCCCGAAAAGACTCCTTTCTATATCCATCCCGCGGAAGGGGAACTGCTCTATGTCGCTGTGATATATGATGTTTGGGAGGACGATCAGGGGAGCTATTTGCCTTCTTTAGGGCTCATCACGACCGAGGCAAATTCACAGATGAAGGAGATTCATCACCGCATGCCGGCACTGCTTATGCCAGAGGATTTTGGGCTGTGGTTAGATGAAAAAAATGAGGATCCGCAGCTGATTTTGCCGCTTTTGAAACCTGCCAAAGGTGGGCTGCTAAGCATGCATGAGGTGAGTCGCGAGGTGAATAAAGTAGCGAATAATCATGCCAGCTTGCTCTTGCCGATATGATGGATCATGAACTCGTAACATGATGACACATAGGACATTACAGATTGGAAATGGCGCTTATGTCTCACATTATTCGCCTTTCTGCAAAAAAGCTTTATACTATCGAACAAACAGATAAATATGAGGATATTATGAAAAACAAAGACGAACTTTTAGCATTGCTCAAAAAAGCCATGCAGGGCGAGATGGACAGCATCACGCTCTATCAAGATGCTGCGGATCACTCTACGGATGAAGAGGTTAAGAGCTTTTTCAACGAGCGTAGAGACGAAGAAAAAAAGCATTATAATTACCTTTTGAAATATTATCAACAGCTCAGCGAGGGCGAAGAATTGGTGGACTTCAAGGCAGATTTCGATGCCTTGGGCGAACGCCATCCCATTATCTCCAAAGAGTTTGTAAGGCGCGTTGGTGAGGATCAATATCTCTTTTCCGCCATCTCCACTGCCTTGCTTTTGGAGAAAAACGCAATCGACCACTATCGCGAGAGCGCAAACAGGACAAAATCTGATACCTTAGGCAAGTTTTTTGCCTTCATGGAAGAGTGGGAAAAAAGGCATTATGACGACCTTGGAGATGTGCAAAAAGAGGCGGAAAGATATTATTGGGACATTAATAAGTTCGAACCATTTTAAGAAAAGCAAGTAAGAAACACGAAAAAGCCGGAACTATATCAGCTCCGGCTTTTCTCTTTATTAATAAGATATTCTTTAGTCGCCGAAAGTGCCAATCACGTCAGGGATGATGAGCTCAGCTTCGGTGGCTTTCACCACGTCTTCGACTGTTGTTCCGACGGCAAGCTCTTGAAGGACAAGACCTTGAGCGGTCACCTTGAGAACAGCCATATCGGTGATAATCAGAGTCACTTTCCCTTTTGCAGTAAGCGGCAGGGTGCACTCTTTGAGAATCTTGGAATTGCCATATTTATCAACATGTTCCATCGCTACGATAACGCTGCGTGCGCCCGTGACGAGGTCCATTGCACCGCCCATGCCGGGCACCATCTTTCCAGGAATCATCCAGTTTGCAAGGTTGCCTTTGCCGTCCACTTGCAATGCGCCGAGCACGGTTGCGTCAACGTGTCCGCCGCGGATGATGGCAAAACTGAGCGCACTATCAAAGAACGAGGCATGAGGCAAAGCGGTGATAAATCCGCCGCCGGCATTGATCATATCTTTGTCTTCCGCGCCTTCAGCGGGGCTGGGCCCTGTTCCCAAGATGCCATTCTCGCTTTGGAAGGTAACGTGCACGTTTTCAGGGATATAGTTCACGGCAAGGGTGGGGAGTCCGATTCCGAGATTCACATAGTCGCCATCTTTGAATTCTTGGGCGATTCTCTTTCCAATCATTTGTCTCTTATCCATTTGTAACCTCCTTGCTTTGAACGAGATAGTCCACGAAAACTCCGGGGGTGATCACTTCTTCGGGATCAAGTTCGCCGATTTCAACGATGTGTTCGGCTTCCACGATGGTGATCTTGCCGGCCATCGCCATGATGGGGTTGCTATTGCGGGCTGTTTTGCGGAAGGTTAGGTTTCCGCTTTTGTCTGCCTTATAAGCTTTTACGAGCGCGAAATCACTGGGGATGGCGGGTTCGAGGATGTAGTCCACTCCGCCATGATTAATGATCTGTTTGCCTTCTTCGACGATGGTTCCAATCCCTGTGGGGGTGAGGATTCCGCCGAGTCCTGCGCCAAAAGCACGCACTCTTTCCATGAGGGTTCCTTGGGGCACGAGTTCAATATCCATCTCGCCCGCATTCATCTGCGCTTGGATGGTGCGATTTGTTCCCAAATGCGAGACTTGAGCACTTTTAACGAGGCGGTTTTGGATGAGTTTACCCACGCCTCTGTTTTCCCAGTCGGAGGCGATAACGATCATGTGGAGATCGTTTGTGCCTTGCTCTACGATTGCATCGAGGATGTCTTCCGGTGCGCCAACGGCGAGAAATCCGCCGATAGCCAGCCTGCTTCCAGGCTTGATCATTGCTGCAGCTTCAGCAGCACTTATCACTTTTACCATGTTCACTCCTAATTTATTTATTATTTTTCAATTGGATACTACTGATTCAAAAAGCGGGATTTATGTCAATACTTTTCCTTTTATAGAGGATAGTCAATCTTCTTTGATGAAGTCTTTGATGAGATGGCTATACATCTGAGGGAGCGTCACTTCCAGGTATATTCCGTCTTCGAGATAGTCCTCTTGGGTGATCTTGCCGAGATCGTGCATACGCGAAACCATCGAGGTCTGTTCATAGGGAAGCTTGAGCTTGTAAACCATGTTGGAATAAAGCTTTTCCTCCATCATGACGAGAAGCTCGTCGATGTTTTCACCCGTGATGGCGCTGATGGCGACAGAGCCCTTGTAATATTTATTGACGAGCTTGAGGTGCACTGCGTCCAAGAGGTCTGCCTTGTTCAAGACCAAAAGCTGAGGGATTTCGCCTGCTCCGATGGACTGGAGAACCATGTTTACCTGCTCAATATAGAACTCATGGCGATCGTCTGAGATGTCCACGAGATGGATGAGCAGATCGGCGTCCACAGCCTCCATCAATGTGGCGCGGAACGAGGCTACAAGATGGTGGGGGAGGTCGGCGATGAAGCCCACGGTGTCGGAGAGGATCACTGGTTCGCCGGCGGAGAGTTTGAGCTGGCGGCTGGTGGAATCAAGCGTTGCAAAAAGTTGGTCTTGCACCAAGACTCCGGCATCCGTGAGCCTGTTGAACAGCGTTGATTTGCCGGCGTTTGTATAGCCGACGATGCAGATTGTTTTGGTCTTATCGCGTGATTTTCTTTGGGTTTCTTTGATCGCCGAGATGCGGTCTATCGCCTTGTCTATCTTGCGTATCTGCTCGCGAATCAGTCTCTTATCTATCTCAAGCTGCTTTTCGCCCATTCCGCGTGAGGCAGCACCGCCCATTGCTCTTGCGGTGCCACGCTCTTGATCGAGGTGAGTCCAGAGCCGTTTGAGGCGGGGAAGCTGATATTTGAGTTCAGCGAGTTTGACTTGCAATTTGGCTTCTTTTGTCTTGGCATGTCGATGGAATATCGTGAGGATAACCTCTGTTCTGTCAATGACTTCTATATCATGCTCTTTCTCGATATTGCGTGCTTGGGAAGGGGAAAGCTCGTCGTTTATGATCAGCAGTTCACAGCCTGCTTCTTTCATGTTTTGCACGAGTTCTTCGAGGAAGCCCTTACCAAAATAAAGGCTGTTATCGGGGTGTTTTCTATTCTGGCTGAGGATGTCCAAGACCTTGATATCTGCTGTATCAGCAAGGCGTTGCATCTCTTCGAGCGAGGCGCGCGCCTCCTGAGGATCGTGGGTGGGACGGATCACCATCCCGATGAAAGCCGTCGTTTCACCCGCTTCCAGGTCTTGCCATTCTTCGTTTATTATTTCGTCGTGGTCTTCAAAAATATTGTCTTGCGACATAAATATACTCCTATATGTATAAAAAACAGGTGTGTTAGCCCTCCATAATATCTTGCATATCAATGAGTTTGAAACGATTGGGAAGCGATCGGAGAGCTTAGTTGATCACGGCAAATTTCCCTCGCGCAGTCTTTTTATTCATTTCTATGACATAAAAATATATGCCGCTGGAGATCTTTTCGCCCTTTTGATTGCGGGCATTCCAGCGCCAGCTAATGTCGTTTATATCGGGATTGAAGGGGCCTATCTCACTCTTGTATATGAGACTTCCATTGCTGTTATAGATTGCGATTTTGCCTTTTTGTCCGGCGGGGAAGTTCATGAAAACAAGAGCGTCTTGCTCGGTCTTCTTCAGCGGGTTTGGAAAAACGACGATCTCGTCGAGGTTACCGATATCGCTGAGGGCAAAGCGAGCGAGATTGTGCGCAGGAGAAATGGGGTTTCCTGCGGTGTCACAAACATTGAGAATCTCGATGTAATATCCCTGTTTGCTATGTTTTATCTTGTGTTTAAAGCTGATGACGACATGGGTTTCAAAGACCTGAACGGCGATTATCTCGTTGTCAGCATCGTTTTCAGGAGCGCTGAGTCTATAATTGGGCAAGTGTTGTGCGCTGATTGGTTCAATTTCTTCCGAGAAGCTAATCTCAAGCTTGTCGCTTTTGCCAAGGACGCGCACTCCAATGATTTGCGGAGCTTCCATGTCCAGGGCATAGGCAAAATTGAGCTCACTATTTTGAAGCGGGATGTTGCCGGGGCCGCGGATTCCTTGCAGATCGATGCTAAAAAGCTCGTCGGTCTGAGGCAAAGCCTCGCGGAACCTGAGTTGAACGCCGTGTCCGCTATTGATTTTATTCACTGAAAGAGGGTGTCCCATGCCGTGAGAAAGGCTGTAGAGTGCAGGATTTATAACCGAAACGGGCATCAGCATATTGAAAAGAATGCGGATGTCTTTGGGGCCGTTCATCACGATTTCGGTGACCTCTGCTACCTCGGTGAGGGTGACATCCTGCCACGAAGAGAGGACGCTCTCAGGTTGATCGTTGTCGTCATAAAGACCTTGAATAGCATAGGAATAGCTCATCAAAGGAAGCGGTGCAAGGTCGATATATTGATTGATATCTCCCACGTCAAAAGTGAGGATATTGCCGTCTTCATCACGACGATAGAGCCTGTATGAATCGGCATCGCTTTTTGTCCAGCTTATCTTGGCAGAATCAGGGCCTAAAGCTTGGGCAAAGACGTTGTTTGGAGCAAGGATGAAGTCGCTGCCGCCATCTTTCATCCAAACAGCACAGACAAGGGAATCTGCCTCCACTTCGCGGTTTGCGATCACTCTGCCGAAACCGTCTGCATCAATATAAGATGCAGCGCGGTAGTTGAGGCTGCTATCTCCGATGAATATGGGATTTAGCTTGCCCGCTTCATATTTGAGGATATAAAGATTCGGAGCGATTGCTAAGACGATTTCGTCCTTACCATCGTTGTCCATATCGACAACAGTGATGGCGCTCTGGGATTCCACCTTTTCAAACATGAGGCTGCCCATGCTCGCGAAGTCGTTATTCTCGTAAGTAAAGGCTTCCACATGCCAGAAATTGAGGTCGGGAATCAGAGGATCGCTATTGTATCCAGCCACCACGAAATCGCGCTTACCATCGCCGTCAAAGTCTCCTGAGGCAAGATGATAGGCGTTTCCAACCGGCAGGCGATGATCCCAAATCTTAGTGTAGTTTGCGTTGTCCTGCACTTCAAAGATCATGATGTCGCCATCTGTATCCGCAGTGAGAATCTGGGGGCGTGTGCCGCTCTTGAATCTATCCACGATTACGGTGGGGACGAAGTTGTTTCTCAGGTTAGTCGCAGTGTCGTTATAGATGGTGTTTCTCGGTGAGAATATGCCTTCCGAGGTGCGGCCATATAGTTGCAAGACACGCGCTTGGGGGAGGTTTTTGACCAAGATGATATCTTGACTTCCGTCACTGTTATAATCAGCAATGGCACCGCCTAAGATGCCCGTATCCGAGAATATCTGGTCTTCTGGGCGTGGATAGGTGAAACCGGTGCTTTTGCTCCAAAGCATGGCTTTTTCACCCTGTAGAACGAGGAGATCCATGCCTCCGGCAGTGGTTGCGCCGATATCGAGGGGATAGACGTTCTCACGGAAGATGTGGGTCTTGGGATGGCTGCTGCCGCGCGGTTCATAGGCATAAAGCTCGCCATAGCCTGACTCGGGGATGTCCATGGCGATATATTCGTCATAGCCGTTGTGATTGAAGTCATACCACTTGTTTAAGGGAACTCTCGCATCACCGATTTCTTCTGCAATGTAACCCGAGCGAGGGATACTATGGTGACTTATCTCACAAAAGTCTGGATACCAAGGGCTTTCTGAGCTGATACCGGAGAGGTTTTCTGCCACCACTCTGAGGGAAATCTTGCCTTCGGGGATGTCTCGCGGCAGTGTCCAAACATGCACAGAGTCCAGCTTCGTGCCATAAGCATAGCGCAAAGAGCCATCTTCTAAGCTCAAGGTCAGGTTTGCGTTTACCTTGTCGTTGAACGTAGCGGCGATATAGTGGCGGAGGTTTTCATCATCATAACGGGTGAAATGTTGCAGCGAGCCGGTGCGAATCTCGGGTGCATTGCGCTGCACTCTGATGGTGGTGAAATAGTTATATTTACGAGTAGCGTCGAGGCGTTTCTCGGTTTGCAGACGCACTAAATAGTCTCCCTCGGGGAAGTTTGAGGGAACCCTAAATTCGCCCAAGATGTCGTTGTGAACAGGGTTCAGGTGATAGGTGGGAGTCTGGCTGTGCTCGGTGATGTCCAACCAAGGCAGATCGGGATTAGCCATGTTCTTATACATCAGAGTATAGCGGATAAAATCGTCGTCATACACGCTGCCGATGAGATTTGTCGTTGTGCTGATTCCGCTATGATCGGCGGGATAATCTATCTTTGCAAAAGGCGGATTGCTGTTGCGGATGAACTTTTCCACATTGAGAAAGCCGTGTCCGCTGAGATAATCGTAGCCGGGGCTATAGATATCATCTGTGGAACTGAGCAGGCGCGCTCTGATCTCGTCAGGAGTGAGTTCCGGCTGAATTGAGAGCATGAGAGCGATTGCTCCGGTGACAAAGGGTGCGCTCATAGAGGTGCCGCTTTGTTCATAGTAGAGACTTTCGCCTTCATCTTTATAGGTGGAGAGGATGAGTTCACCCGGTGCGAGCAGATCGAGTCCTTGGCCGTGGCTGGAAAAGCTTGAGAGCAGTTTGGCGCGGCTGGCACTTCCCACGGCGATCACGTTTGCCAGTCTTGCCGGATAGTGAAGCTCACTTGTGCCGTCGTTCCCTGCAGATGCGACCAAGACCACGCCCTTTGCATAGGCATAGTCGCAAGCATCGGCAATGATGGGTGAATAGCTGGTATCTCCCCAGCTCATATTGATGACTTTGCAACCGTTATCGGCGGCATAGATGATGGCAGCGGCGGCGTCGTCGTCTTGCAAATATCCGGCATCCATGGTTCTGAATCCCGCCCTGAGGGGCATGAGACGCACATTCCAGCAGACACCGCTGACGCCGAGAGAATTGTTCCCCTTTGCGCCGATGATGCCAGCGACATGGGTTCCATGAAAGCTTTCATCGTTCACATCGTTGTCTTCATCGAGATAGTCGCCGAGTGCATAGCCTTCCAATTCCGGAGCGTGCACAAAGTCCCAGCCGGTATGATCATCGATATAACCGTTGTTTTCGTTATCAATCCCGTCATCGGGGATCTCGCTGAGGTTGCGATAGACGTTGTCTTTGAGATCGGGGTGATTGACGAGCATACCGCTATCCACGATGCCGACGATGACCTCTGAAGAGCCGGTTGAATAGTTCCATGCTTGCGGAGCACCGATGAGATCGAGCTGTTGGCGGGGAAAATAAGGGTCATTTGGCGTCACTTTTCCGCTCTCATTGGGCAAGACGTGCATCTGTCTTAAATAGTTTGGCTGCAGATATTCAATCCCATCGAAGCGCAAGTTTCCGAAGTCCTTCTCATCCGGCATGGTGCTGAGATTGATGCGATAATAGCGTCCGCCGGGCATGTGTTTCATCGAGGTGATATTTTTGACGCCTTTTGCGCTGAGGAAGGTATCGAACTGGGAGAGTCCCGTCTTGTTTCCTTTGACCGCAATCGGTGCTGAAGTCTTGATGATTATCTGTCCGGGAACATATTTAGGCATAGCCGAGAGGGGTGCCAAGAAAGTTAATAAAAACAGTGCCAAAAGAAGGGGTAAATACCTGAGACCGTGACGCTTCATTTCCGAGCTGCTCCAAATAAATTAGAAGTGATAGCCGATGCCAATGTTGTGGACATCGCCTGCGCCTTTGCCATTGCGAGCAAAGCCATAATCTATTTCAAAGTTTGAGATATTGAGTCCGAGGCCGGCTGTGATGCCTTGCCAATCGCCATTTAATCTATATCCGCTGCGCAGGACAAACATATCGATGAGTTCCAATTCTGCCCCGAGACTATAGAGTATATAGTCGTCCATAGGCTTGACCAATGCGGCTTCAAGATTGAGATATTGATCCTTGATCTCGAGGCCCTTGCTGAAATCAAGCTCAAAGCTGAGAGGCATAGATATTCTTTCATTTTCCATCTTGCCGCTGAAACCGAGATTGCGCACGGCAAAGGAGAGCTTGCTATCTTTGATTGCCGGAAGATAGCTGATTCCGAGGTCTGAAGAAAGCGCCAGAGCCGAAGCGGTATCCAGCTTTTCATAAGCCACAGAGAGGTTTGCGCCAAGATACAATCCCGTGCCCAATCTACGCGAATGATTTGCCGTCACCGCCATATCCACCGGTTCATAATAGCCGATGAATTGTCCGGACTCATCGCGGGCTTCGATCTTGCCATAATTGAGGTTACGCACAGCCAAAGCGGTGTGTGCCTTACGATTTGCGCTCACATAAGCGAAGCTATTATAAGAGCTTTCTCCCAGCCAAAACTGCTGTGTGAAATTGAAGTTTTTGACTCTGGAACTATTGCCGATGGCGGCAGGTTGCAAGAGCCAGCCGAGGCTATTATGATCGCTGTGCACTCCACGAGATGCCAGAGCGGTGCTCACAGGCGAGGTGGGAATATTGAGGAACTTGAAGCCATATTCTCCCGAAGAAGGATGGATTCCCGCCGTGATCTGCAAACAGAGCAGCGTTAATGTGATTAGGATTATATATCGTTTCATAGGGTTTCTCCCAAAATTACTTTTCTATGCCAAAGCGGAGCTTATGAGTTTCGCCGCCGCCCTTAATAATTGCCATATAGATTCCCGGCGCGAGCTTATCCACCGGGATGTGGAAGAGGTCTTGATTGCGCAGATATTCACGCGCCAGACCTGATTCTTGGAACACGAGTTTGCCGCTGATGTCAAAGATCTTAAGGCTCACGCGCAGGTCTTTTGTGGGCATGATAGAGAGCTTTATCTCTTGATTATAAAATGTTTTGAGCGGATTGGGAAAGAAATATAGTTCGTCTTTGACAAAGACTTTATCGCTTAGATATTGGTTAGGCAGATCGACCGACATGCGGGATGCACGCCTTTTCAGATCGCCATATTCCGCCTTCCAGCCATCATCGGCCTTGCGCACATCATAGTTCGGGAGATGACTGCGAAAGAGCGAGCCATTATCGGCAGCCATCCAGAGATAGGGCTCACCATCCACACCGTGAGCAACGAAGGGCAGATGTCGTCCTCGCGTCGCAAAAGAAGTGGGATAGCCACGCTTGAGGCGATAGTTTTCTTCCCAAACAAAGAGGCGATTCATATTCAGCGCAGCGCAGAGCTTGAGTGAACCGTCTGAATCTAAATCCAGTGCGATTGCGCCGGCACTGATACCATCATCTGCCAGCCCCATATCGAGTGTCTTAGGCGAGATGAGATTTGCATAGTGATCCACAGCATAGACTCGATTTGAAGTGGCAAAGATCATGTCCAAAGTGCCGTTCCCATCGATATCTTGCAGTGAAAGCGGCGCCGAAGCCTTGCCATCGAAGACAAATGGGAATCCATCTCTGAGACTCAAGCTATAATCGCTTTTATCATAGACATAGATGCTGGAAAGGCATTGCACGATCAGCGCATCGTTCTGTCCTAATTTCGCCGTGAAGATGCCGACAACCGTGGAATCGGATGGAACCGTGGTCTCAAAACCATAATAGTTCTGATATTCCAGCTCCAAACTCAGCAAACGATAGTGCTCTGCATCCTTCGGCAAACTCAGCAGATGGAGCTTCTTTTCGTCCCAGCTCAAATTGGAAGCCGCCTTATCTGCCCACACAAAGTTCGTCTCAATTATGCGTCTTTGTTCTTTGTCATAAAAACTGACCATAGACTCATCGGTGAGGGTGTTTTCCATGAGCAGCGCCAGCCTGTCGTCCATGTCCACAGGATGGCTGAGGAACTTGCGATTAGAGATATTTACATAGCGCGTACCATCTTTATCTTTGCGTGCGAGTCTTGCAACGTGTCCCATCTGAGTGGGAATATAAAACGCCTCGCCGTCCCAAGTGTAAAGCTGTGTAATCTCAGGGAGTTGCTGCGGATAGAGATCCACCATCTCATCATCTTGAAACAGCGCAATCAAGCCACTTCCCATGGGATAGAAGATGCACTCGCTACCATCTTGGAAAAAGTCCACTGCCGCAGCCGGATACTTGCTATCTCCCACATAATCCAATTGCAATCGCCAAGCAAAGCGAACGCTGAAAGTCATCTGATTTGCGCTTTCGCTGATGTCATAGATCTCCAGCGGGATGCCGCCATAATAGCTCTGTGCAGTGGGCAACCAGAGCAATCCTTCATGATATTCATGCCCAAAATAGTCGTTATTACCGGCGCGATAGCTATCGTCGGGACCGCCGTGTTTATAGGGACTATATGCACCCGTATCAAGGTCTTGCACCCCATCCGCTTCTTCCAAATCCACGCCCTTGTGATTAGCATCGCCATTGATGCGATTGATATCGAAATTGGGACGGAAGTTTTCGGCGATGACGTTCTCATCGATGTGCCAGATCAGGATTCCGCTACCATCCGTGAGCGGCGAATATCCAAATCCCGGCAGGAAAAAGTCCCACTCACAGCCTGCATATCGATTTTTCATAAAATTAAAGAAAGGCATCAGCGGCAAATCTTCATAATAATCCTGTTCTTCGGGCAAGAGTTTGAAGCTATAACTGGGCAGATTTGTATATGGGTCCAGGCTTCCATCAGGGTTTTGCTGTCTATTTTCGATCAAAAAGTATTCTTGCTCCGAGATCGGCACTTTATAGAGCCTGACCGCATTCTCATCGTGATCGAGGAAGTGGTCTATGGACAGCACTTCACTATCGTGATAGACGGTGATCGCCTCCTCCCAGCCCAAGTAATAGCGAGACCAAGCCGAGAGCTGCGCAGGAACATATCCGCTGGCATTCCAGACGCCTGTTCCCATCAGCCCCCAGTTACCAATCCCTTGCGAGATGCCGTTGCTGCTCACATTGTCAAAGAGGGTGGGCAGCCCCAAGATATGTCCAAATTGATGAGCCAAAACTCCAAAGATGCTAAAGAGATAGAGCTCCGCATCCTCCTCACCCTGAGCTGGGAAATAGTCATGATATTGGTCTTCGCAGATGATGGCGATATTGGTGAGAATTGTGCCGTCCGGTGTGGCAAAACCGGGATAGTCGTCATTCTCCGGGTCAAAATAGTTTTGCAGATATTTTCTGGAGAGAAAGGTGCTCCAGATGCTCTCTTTACGCTTGCCCTCGACATCGGTTTCTTGCCCTTGGCCGGCGTGAAAGATGATCATTCCATCGTAGGCAGAGAAGTTTAGATCACCACAAAGCTGCATGAGATCAGGCATGATATCTCCGAGGTTTTTATCCGTCTTACCGCCGATATCAGCACCATAATGTGCCAGTGTATTAGGGAGTCTAAGTCTTTGGGGATAAACTTCATAGCTCATCTGATAGTCGCCATGCGAGGCATCGTAAAAGAAGTCGTGCAGGTGCAGCATCCAACGCTCAAAATAAGCCAAATCGTGCGCCAAGAAGTCTGGATATTGCGCCTCCATCTTAAAATGGACATCGTCAAATTCCACCATCAGCGCCAAGATATGCGTCGGCAGCTCGTCAACCGTCCTGTTTTTCAGACCAAGCTCTATTTCGGCAGATTTTGGTAGCTCCGGATTTGAGACAGACCAATCCTGCGGGATGGCTTTGTGTCCCGGAACGGGAACCACCATCGCTGTCAGGTTTAGCCACGTCATCCAAAGTAGGACGAACTTGAGGTATTTCAGCCATTTAGGCATGGATTTCTATCTCCCCATTTCATTACTTATTTTTTAAGAACATTTTTTCATGCTCAAAGTGCATCCTATTTTAGCAACAAGTTCACGTCAAGCAGAAATAAGAGCCTCTACTATTCTATAGGGTGACAAAATCGAAAAAAAAGCCCAAAATGAGCAACTATTTTTTCATCGATCTTGTAAGTCATTCAAAAATGAAGCCTGAAATAATTCTGAAAAATCAAAGAATCCAAAATGTTATGTAAACCTCAAGGGATTTTACTTCACTTTAATCTACAGATTCCGGATTGTGCACAGCCCTCGTAAAGGTAATCCCAAAAAGTAGGTTCAAGCTCATACAAACACAAAAAATAGCCGCCCTGTTATTTTCAGAGCGGCCATGATTTGTATTAATCCATCAAATCGGTCAAGATTCGATTACTTCAACGTTTGCACGCGGCAAGATGACGCGCGTTCCATCCTCAAATTCAGCTTCGAGGGTGCGCACCAAGGTCTCGGATTCCACCTTTGTGAGCTCTTCCGGCAGGGCAGTCACTTTGAGAATGCTGCCAAAATGGGGCTGACGGATGACACGCACGCTGGTTCCAATTCTCAGATAGGAGAGTCCTGCTTTTGCGGCGCCCAGTTCATCTTCCTGGAATTCGAGCGGGATGATGATTTCCGGGCGGATCACTCCGGCGCGGATCTGGGTATGTCCATGAATTGACGCCTTTTTGCCATTGAAACGTTTCAAGAGCTCAAAGGTTTTTCTCGCCATATCGATCTTGCCAAATCCTTCGGTGCAGACGATGGTGAGTCCCACTTCTTCATGACCGGTGATGGCGACTCCGATATCATAACCCAAGAGTTTCTTGATATCTTGGTCGTCGATACCGCCGGTGATGATGGCTGCAACGCCATGATTTTTGGCAATTTCAATGACGTGGAAGGGCACGAAGCTTCCGGCGACGATGATCTTTCCTCTGCAGCTTTCATTGATCTTACCTGCATCGATCTCATCACCCGGAGTGCTTGCCAACATCATGATTTCGCCCGTAGTTTCGTCTCCAATGCCAAAGATGCCTTGGATATAGGCACTTTTATTTTCAATGACCACGCCTTCTTCGGGAATGATGTCTGTGATGATTCCATCCACGAAGGCTTTCACTTGGATCGGAACGCGAGGCTCGCGAAGCAAGACCTGTCCCGTCACAGCGGAGACGCTTTCCACCTCTCCATCCACGGGAGAGTGCACCACAGTCTTAAAAAGTCCGGTGCCAAAGAGTCCGGCGCTTTCTGCGAGCACGGTTTGTTTCGTGATCTGATCACCGGCTTTGATTTGTATGAATTTTTCAAGCTGAGCGGGGGTGACGCCGAGCTTGTTTGCGAGGTTAAAAGGCACGACCTTACCCGGCAGGAGGGTTTCGGCGACCACGTCATCGGCTGCAACCTTCTGACCTTTTTCCACCAAAACTGTTCCTTTCAGGGGCAAGATACGTTCTTTACGTAAGATGATGTTATCAGTGACGGTTAAACCGGCAGAATAAGCTTGTCCCATTCTTTCCTCCTACACCAAAATTTCTTCGGGGTATGCTTTAAGTTCACGCATCCATTTTTTGAGATATTTGATGCGCATCTCTTTTTCAGTCGGCAGAGCAAATGGCTGACGACCACGAGTATCCAAGGCGATTCCGACCATGCCACCATGCAGGTCAACCGTCAATTCTTTGGCTTTATTTTCGTCCAAGATCAAGCCGCCTGATGTTTTAAGGGTAGCTTTTGCAACTTCGCCAACACCGCAGGGGATTAGGCGGATTTCGCCAAAGGGGATATCCTCTTCAAAAACGCTGCCATCGGGAAGTTCGAGCTTGGCACTAAGTGCGGGCTTGCCATATTTACCTCTGCCGATGGGTGCAACGCAACTGCCTAAATAGAGCATACAGTCTTTACGGAAGACTTCGGTTGCTGCTTTTGTGCTGATCTCAGAAAGAACGCCGAGATGGGGCATCATGAAGATACTATCCACGGCCAGACGTGTGATTCCTTCCGGCAAGAATGCATCGATGAGCATCATCATTGTCTGATTTCTGCGCGGTGCGTGAGAGAGCACTCCGCCGCTTCCAACCAAGAGGTCCAAGGTCTTGAGATTGACGATGGTGTCTCCTGAAGTAGATTGGCTAAATGCCTCAGAGATGTCGCGCTGGCGTTGCATTCCTTTCAGTCCGCTGGCAAATTCTTTATGCTGTTCAAATGCCAAACGAAGTGCTTCTTTTGCAATCGCTTGTTCCAAGACCAATTCTTCCAAGAGTGAAGGGATGGTCGTGGGGCGGATCATCTTGTTTTTAATCATATTACGCAGTTCGTTTTCGTTGATGTCAAAGGGAACCCAACGCATGATGTTTTCCAAGCCGCTGGATGCCAAGACGTTTGAGATGCTATAGCTCATTCCGAGGTTTGCGCTAACTGTGCGGTTGAAGATATAATCTTCGGTAAACACGCTAAATACGTCTGTCGTTGCTCCGCCGATATCCACTCCGAGAACTTCGATCTTCTCATCTTTGGCAATGGTTTGCATGATGTTTCCAACCGCTGCAGGAGTGGGCATGATGGGAACCGCTTTGTGATCGGGTCCCTGCGTCCAAACCATGAGTTTGTCATAGCCTGGCGCCTGTTGCATCACGTGTTCCATGAAGATGTCATGGATCTTATCGCGGGCAGGGCCGAGGTTTTCCATCTCGAGTTTGGGACGAATGTTATCGGTGACGATGAGATTGACTTTTTCAGACAAGGTTTCATTAATTGCACCCACAGCCTCTTTGTTGCCGGCAAAGATCACGGGGAGCTTATATTCCGCTCCGAGACGAGGTTTGGGGTCTGCACCGGAAACGAGCTCTGCCATTTCCACAACGTGTTTCACCGTGCCGCCGTCTTCACCGCCTGCCATCAGGATCATATCCGGACGCAAGTGGCGAATACGCTCGATCTTTTCGTGGTTGAGCCGTTTATCGTTGCTGGAAATCAAGTCCATCACGATTGCTCCGGCACCGAGTGCTGCGCGTTCTGCGCTCTCACCGGTCATCGATGCCACCACTCCCGTCACCATCATCTGCAAGCCACCGCCGGCAGAAGAGGTTGAGACATAGGCATCTACCCCAGTATCACCATCACGCGGGATGATAAACTTTCCATCTTCCATGAACTTAATATTGGGGTTATTATATTTCAAACGAGCCAGCTCTTCGAGTTCTTGAGTGGCGTTGATCACGCCTTTTGTAACGTCGTTCAGAGGGGCTTCCACTGTTGTTGGTGCTTCACCACGGATAGTTTGGCGATATTCACCATCGACAAATTCGATTAAGATCGCCTTGGTTGTGGTGCTACCGCAGTCGGTTGCCACGATCCGTGTGAGGCGTTTTTCATCGTATTGCATATATCCTCCGCTTAATCAGCTTTTATTTTTCTTAAAGATATTCTTGAAATTTTCTTTGAATTGATTGCGACGGCGTCTGCGCTTGAGTTTTGCCTCTTTTCGGCGTTCGTCGTTCAGCTCTTCATCCAGCTCGTCAATGCGCCTTACCAATGCCTTGATATATTTCTCTTCTTTGATCATCAGGGCAAAACGCTGATATTTGTGGCTGTCGAAGATGATTTCGGCAAAAGGCATGATGAAATAGAGTGCCTGGCTGCCTATGCTGTGCAAGGGATGCAGAGATTCAATCAAAAGTATCCCCGCAGGTGCCAGATTGCGGCTCGCGATAAAGCGTGCCATCTTTTCAATCATGTCGTGTGCTTCTTCGTCGTTAATCTCGTTTAAATATTCTTTATGTTCGTAGTTCATTTTGTCTAACCTATGGCGCGGCTAAAGGTGTAGGCCGCAACGGACTTTGCACCAGCTTCAAGCAGTGCTAAAGTGCTCTCATTGATCGTGTGTCCAGTGGTGAAAACGTCGTCGATAACGATGATATTTCTGCCTTGCGCTGCACTCTTGGCAGAAAAAGCACCGGATACGTTCTTCCGTCGCTGATGAAAATCCAGCTCTGTCTGACTGCGCGTATATCGCTTGCGACTAATCAATTCCGCATAACTCTTTCCGCTATATTTGGCAAAACTGCGGGCGATGAGTTCACTCTGATTGAAGCCTCGCTCGCGCTTGCGAACCCTGTGCAGCGGCACGGCTGTAACGAGCTCATAATCTTCAAACTCTGGATAATTTTCCAAAGCTTCTGCCATTTTCAAAGCAAAATAGTCTGCAAGTGCCTGATAGGCGTCATATTTTAGACGATGAACCAAAGTCTTTGCCACCTGATCATAAGCGACTGCAGCTCGGGCAAAACTAAAGCTGAAATCCTCTTCTTGATAGGGAAGACTGTTGTCCCCTTGATGGACTAAACTTTTCCCAAAGCTATCCTCGGAAGGAGGCAATAGTTCTGCTTCGCAACCCATGCACACCTGTTTTTCAGGATAGTTCAGCCTCGTGCCACAACTATGGCAAACCGCCGGAAAGACGAGCTCAACGGCTGCTGTTAAAAAATCTTTCGATTGCGCTAAAAATGTGTTTGCCATCTTGGCTACATACGCTGTCGCTGGCTGCACGCTCAGGGTGGGGCATCATGCCCAAAACATTGCGTCCGGCGTTGATGATCCCGGCGATGTTATCCACAGCACCATTGGGATTTGTCTCAGCTCCGCCGCGTCCTGTTTCATCACAATAGCGGAAGAGAATTCTGTCTTCATCTTGCAATCTCTTCAGTCCGTCGGGATCGACGTAGAAATTGCCTTCTTTGTGGGCGATGGGGATATCTAAGATGGTGCCGGGGATGAGACCCTTAGTAAAGGGGCTGTCGCTGGTTTCCACCTTGAGATATTGATGTTGGCAGATAAAATTCAGATTTTTGTTGATGAGCAAAGCACCCGGCAAAAGCCCGGCTTCGGTCAAGATCTGAAAACCATTGCAGATACCCAAGACCAAGCCGCCTTTTTGAGCATAAGCTAAGACCTCGGAAACAATGGGCGAAAAGCGTGCCAATGCACCGCAACGGAGATAGTCTCCATAGGAAAATCCACCGGGAATGATCACCAAGTCGGGATTTTCGAGATCGCGGTCTTTGTGCCAAATCAATCGGGCATCGTGTCCGCGCTCGGCAAAAGCATCACGTGCATCATAGTCGCAATTTGAACCGGGAAAAGTGATTACGCTAACTCGCAAGATCAGATCTCCTCAATCTCAAATCTATAACTTTCGGTGTTTGGATTGGCAAGAAGATTGTCACACATTTCTTTTGTCATCTTCTTTACTTCTTCCACATCCGAATTGTCAAAATCCACTTGGATGTATTTGCTGATAGTGGTCTGAACCACGTCCTTATAACCCATCGTGATCAATGAATTCATCACGGCTTTGCCTTGCGGGTCCAATACGCCCGCCTTGAGTTGCACAAATATTTTGGCTCTAAGCATCTTACTTCCAATTACTTTATTTCTAAGAATAACAGCTTTTATTTAGTGCGGTATTTAGTCAATAAAAATCGTTATTTATCTTGAATTTGGGGAATTGCAGGGATATGTGTTTGTCTGGTAACATAATTCACGGTATGTCAAATAGGCCTCGTCTTATCAGCGCGAAAATATACGACATAAAGACGTGACATCCCTTCTCAGCAAGATCAGTGCAAATCATGTTTCACTAAATTGTCTATTCCATAGCGAAGCATAGACCCCATCAAGACTAAGCAATTCTTCATGTGTCCCGGATTCTATTATCGCCCCATTTTTCATCACAAAAATCGTGTCTGCCCTTACGATTGTTGCCAACCTATGTGCAATTATCAAAGCTGTCTTGCCTTTGACCGCAGAAAAGACGGTGTCCATCACCGAAATCTCGGTTTGAACATCGAGATTGCCGGATATTTCATCGGCTATTATAAACTTGGCATTGCTTAAGATAGCTCTACCGATTGCTAACCTCTGTTTTTCGCCTCCGGAGAGATTGGTGCCCAATTCATTGATGGAAGTATCCAAGCCTTCGGAGAGTGAATCTACGAACACGTCCAGTTTCAATGCTTTAAGCGTGTCCTGAATATCTTGTTCTGAAATGGAAGGCGCACCATAAGTCAAGTTTTCTCGCAGCGAGCCCGGCAAGAGATAGCTGTCTTGCGGAATATAGCCAAATAACCGCCTCAGTGAACTATGGCAAATGTCTTTAATTGAGTGCTTGTTGATCAATATATCTCCTGAACCCACATCAAAGAAGCTCATGATCAATTTTGCAAGCGTAGATTTCCCTGATCCAGAGTCTCCCACAACTGCATATATTTTATCACTTTCCAGCTTCATGGACACATTGTTCAAGATGTTTCTTTCCGCGGCCTCATCATATTTAAAGAACACTTCTTTGAACTCTATGTCTTGAAACTCAGATACTTTATGTTGTGCTCTCGTATCGGAGACGGCCTCTGTTTTTAATACACTATCCACTCGTTCCAAGGATTTCTTAAATCTTTTGCTCTCTGCAGCGATGCCCGAGATGGTTTGCACGGGGTCTAAGAACCTGCCCATAAAAGAATAAAAGGCAATTGCTGTTCCCAAGGTCGTTTGTCCTTTCGCCACCATCAAGATTGCATATCCAAATAGCCCCAAAGACATCGCATGACCAAAAAGATAAGCAACAGACTCGGCTTTGACCTCTATGTCAGTCATTTTCATGTCGTTTTCGTAATATGAAGAAGAAATATCGCGATATCTCTCAGCCTCATATTTCTCCTTATTAAAAGATTTGATCACCTCAAAGCTCTTGAGAATCCTCTGCATGGCTGAAGTCATTCTGTCGTAAAACTTGTAATAATCAGGCACTAAGGCTTCCAGTTTTTTGCCGGCCAGAGTGTAAATAAAGAAGTATGGGATAATGAGAAACAGCGCAATCAGGGCAAGCCTGACGTTAAGGTTCAGCATGACGACTAAGACGATGATGAAAACAGTCACTTGCGAGATGATGGGTATGATTTTCCGATTTAGAAACGAGGCGATAACATAGGTGTCTTTTTGAATGATATTTTGCAATGTGCTCTGTTTGTTTTGCAAGAAAAACCGATGTTCCTGCTCAAGCACATTTTGGACTAAGCGATTCTTTATGTCGATGTCCATGCGCTTCACGATCTTTGCGCTAAGTATCTGATTTATATAATAGACCACAGTTTGGCAGGCTATCAATATGAGGATAAGAATGAATGCTTTTATTACTAAGCTAATGCCCATACCGGGCAAGGCGGTATCAACCAAATAACGCATTAGTAAAGGGTTTATGGACACAATTATCGCTTGTATAAATGAAAATATGACAAAGAATACAAGTAGGTATTTCACGCTCTTAAGTGTTAACATTAAGTTACTTTTTTTCATTTTTGCCTCGTGATTCAGGTTGACTGGCTATAGCTCATTTTTGTTTTCATAATCTGTTTTACAGATGGGAGCAAGCTATTATTCTTTAAATATATGGTCAAGAACAATTTGCATATTAGATGCAATCTTCCGCAAGTTCTTTTGATTGTCTAAGAGGTGGGTGGTTATCTCCCTTCTTCCCTATATATTACAGCTCACCGTGCGCTCATGATATGCTCATGC
>DIQS01000070.1:72171-80242 GCA_002427325.1 Cloacimonetes bacterium UBA5456
ATCATGACCAGAACCCAGTAAGGAAGCTGTGGAAAAAGGGCAAGAAATCACAGGGGATTCTCGCAAAAAAATGCCATCAATTTGGCATAATCTACATAAAAAAACACTGCTTTTTCTCCGAAATCTTTATACTAAGTTCATTCTTTGCTTGACAGCAAAATACAATTTTACATGCTTGCAAAAAGTCTTGCTTACGAATAATGATGCGTAAAAAGGAGGTGATAGTGCTTTCACACAAGAGTTTGGACACCGTTTTGATGTTTTTGGCGTTTGCCATGATCATGCTGCTCGTAGCTTCTGCTTCGCAACTCGTCTTCGGCGGCGATATTTGGGGCACTTTCACCGGCTTTACGATCAAGATTATCTCTGCCATTCATGGTATCACGATCTTGCTGATCATCATTATTCTCGTCTTTGAGAACTCCTCGCCGGTGCATACTTTAGCGTGGATCATGGTGCTGCTTTTCCTGCCCGTAATAGGCTTTATTCTATATCTTTTCTTTGGGCGAAATTGGCGTCAGATCAAGCTTTTCAGCCAGAAAGAGATGTTTGATAACGAGGCTTTGGACAATATCTACCAACATTTTCCGGAGGCCTCGGAAGCACTTTTGGAGAGCGGTTTTGAGCGAAAGCTGTATCGCCTCTTAAAAAGAAACAGCAAAGCCATCCTCTCTATTCACAATGATATAGAGATCATCAGCGATACAAATATGGCCTTTAATGCCATCCTCAACGGCATCCGTTCTGCCCGAAAACACATACATCTCGTGTTCTTTTCCGTTGCCGCAGACAGCACTGGGGACATCCTCAAAGACCTCCTCATCGAAAAGGCGAAAGCGGGAGTGGAAGTGCGTTTCATTTATGACGATGTGGCGTGTTGGAACTTGCCGCGTTCTTTCAAGAAAGAGCTCAAAGATGCCGGAGTGGCATTTGTGCCCTTCATGCCTGTGTGGATTCCTTTTCTCAACAGCCGGATGAACTATCGTAACCATCGCAAACTCGTGATTGTGGATAGCAAGGTGGCATTTCTCGGCGGACTCAATATCGGCGACAAATATCTGGGGAAAGACCCCTATTTTGGCTATTGGCGCGATTCGCTCGCCGTCTTTCGCGGGGAAAATATCTTCAGTTTACAGGCGATATTTTTGGAAGACTGGTATTTCGTCAGCAAAGAAAATCTGCTCACCAAAGAGCACATGGATAAATACTTAGCACCCGTTCTAAATCACAAAGTTTCCAACATCTCGCCTGTGCAGATGATAGCCAGCGGGCCGGATACAAATCATGCAAATATCTTGCAATTATACTTTTCGGCAATCGCCAGCGCAAAATATTCCATCCGCATCAATACTCCCTATCTCATCCTCAATGAAGCCCTGCTCATGGCGCTCAAAACTGCGGCTATCAGCGGCGTTAAGGTGCAGATCATCGTTCCGCACAATGCGGATCACTTCGTGGTCTTTTGGGGCTCGCGCTCCTATTTTCAGGAGCTTTTGGAGGTCGGGGTGGAAATCTTTGAATATACGCGCGGATTTATGCACGCCAAGATTCTCATCGTGGACGACGAGGTCTTGGGGCTGGGCACGGCAAATATGGACTTGCGTAGTTTTAACCACAATTTTGAGCTAACTTCGCTTATCTACGAGGATTCGCTGATCGACAAAGCCAGCGATGCTTTCAGCGAAGACCTCACATTTAGCCGGCGTATTGACCTCGAGGAATTCTCGCGCCGCAACATCATTGAGCGCAGCAAAGAGTCGATTTGCCGCCTCTTATCACCTCTTTTATAAAGGAGTATTCTATGAAAATTATCGCTGTTGATTTCAGAGATGACCTGATTCGCGAGGCTTTTACCCTCATCAGAAATAAGACGATCTTGATCTTCCCAACCCGCGTGGCGGCGGAACTTGCTCGCAAAGAATATGAAAAGAATTGGCAACTCTTGGATATTCAGTGGCTTGCGATGGAAGAATTCAAGGATAGTCTGTGTTTTCCAGAGCAGCCGCTGGTTGCCGACGACAAGAGACTTCTGGCACTCTATCAGGTTCTCACTGAAGAAGATAAGGCATATTTCCACATCTCGGACTACGATGATTTGGTGAGCTGGGGGATCAATTTCTTTAAGTTCTTGGATGAAAATCAGGAGGCGGGCTATGATGCGCTGGCGCTGGAAAAGCTCATAGAATTGGAGCTGCGCATGCGAGAGTGGCAGGAAGATCACATCATTAGGCTTGCACAGATAGTATTGCGCTATAAGGAGTTCATTGGCGAAAGAGGCTTCACCGATAAGGTCTTCGTTTCTCTGCCCGAAAGCACGGAAATCCCCTTCACGGGCAAGCGGATCATGGTCATAAATCAATATTATTACAGCCCGCGCGAGGAAGAATTGCTCCGGCGTTGCAAAGATGGTGGCAATGAGCTAATCCTTTTCTATCATGGGATTAAGCCTAAAGAGGGCAAGCTCAATGTCGAGGCATTTGATGCGCGAAAAGCTTGGGAAAGTCTTACAGAAAAGCCGAATATCCGCTTGATGCATTGTGCCAATGAGGACGCTGCGGCACTGGAATTCATCCGCCGGCAGAGCCCCAAAGATGCCGCTGTCATCATCGACAACCAGTTTTTAAATAGCTCATATTCCGCATATTTCCCGCGGGAACTCGTGAGCCCGCTGAATGTCTTTCCCATCGTGCATAGCAATTGGTTTCGCATGCTCTCTTTCATGCGCGAGCTCGCCTTGGATACTTCCACAAATAAGGGTTTTGTGCCGCTTGCCATCATCATGCGCTATTGTTTTGATATCAGGCTAAATCAAAGCCTCGTTGAGGGTTGGGATGAAATTAAACAAGAAGAATTGAGGAAGGCAATCTTCAAACTCAGTGACAATCAAGTGCTCTATTTTGACATCGAAAAAGAGCGGAACTTCGGCTTGAAACTGGTTGATGGGCACAAAAAAAGCACCGAATTGGTGCTGTATGAACTCTTGGAAAAGCTTTTTGATATCCTGAAAAAAGTCTTGGCGCAGACCAATGTGGATCAGCTCATCGGTCTGATTGATAATGAACTCAATCCACAGGACTTTTGTGGCGTGGTGGAGATAGAAAAAAGCCATATCCTGGAAGAAATCTGGAAGGCTTTGGCAAACTTCGCTACCGCCGAGAAGCTGGGTATAGTCAGTGATTGGCACGATATCTTCGACAATCCCGGCGCAGGAATCTTTGCGCTGTGGGTAGATTTTGTGAAGTCTCAACGCCTGAAATTCATCCCCAAAACTCACACGAAAAGTTGGGGCGTCTCAAACCTCTTTGATAGTCGCAATCGCATCTATCCCAATGTCGCATTCCTGCAGTGTGTGGAAGGGACCATGCCTCAAAATCCGGCGCCGACTTGGCTGCTCAACGAAGCGCAAAAGCATAGGCTGGGATTTCTGGCTTATGACACTATTCGCGCTTGGGAACGCTATTACTTCATGAGGCTGGTCTTCCTCGCCAAAGAGGTTGATATATATACATATAGCAATGTTGAGGAGAACGTTCATCCCAGCAGTTTTGTGGAAGAACTCTGCAGCTTTGTGGACGGCCTTGAGATGCAAAGGGGAGATCATGCGCTCAATAAACTTGACGTTCGGGAGCTTTTTGACTCGCGTCCGCAGATTTGCCCGGCTGAAAGCATGGATTTCATTAGCCAAAACCCCGCCTTCCTCAAAGAGCCGGATGAGCACTTCTACTATCTTGCCGCAAGCCCGCAAACCGACTTCAATGGGAACAAAACCATAGAGTTTGGCAGCGATTCTCTCATCCGACTCTGTGTGAATCCCTTTGTTTGGTATATCCATAACAATCGCCGTATCAGGGCGCTGGAGACAGAGCTCAAAGAGACGATACAGCCCTTGCTTTTCGGTAGTCTCATGCACAAGTATTTCGAAGAAGTTTTAGGGCTGAAAACACGGAAAATTGACCGCATAGAGCAGTTGGAAAGCCTGTTTACAGACAAGACATTTCTCAAAGATAAACTGATTGAACTGATTGATTCGCCGGAGTTTAGATATAAGATTCCCAAGAACTATAACAGCGACTTCCTCCGAGATATCATCAGCGATAGGCTGGTCTTGTCCCTGCAAGAGTTCTATCATGAATTCATGAGGGTGTCTCTTAGAAGTCAAAGCTTCTCGATGATGCCGGAAAACTCTGACATTCCGGGCGAGAAAAACCTGCTTAAAGCCCTGTCTCCGCCGGATGATTATCAGGAAGAATATCTCCCGAAACTCAATGGTAGAGCGGATCTTCGCATCAATGCACAGAGTGACTATTTCATCATAGACTTCAAGACGGGCGGGGCAGACTATCGCCAGCTTGCTTTCTATGAATGGCTCTATGAAGACTTTTTCGCCGGAAAGGAGGTGCTGTCTGTCTTTTGGAGGATTCTCGACATGAGCATAGACGCAGAACAAAACATAAATGATAAGAAAAAGGCTAAGTTTAAAGAGGACATATTTGAGGGCTTAACGCGTTGTATCCAATATGGTTATGAGGTTCCCGAGAGGGGCGCCGGACGCGATATGCTCCAAACGATCACACGCGGCGATCTCATCGTGCAGGGGGCACAAAAATGAATAAGAGATTTGAAAATAGAATAATCACTGCAAGCGCAGGAACGGGAAAGACATACAGACTTTCCTTGGAGTATATTGCCATCATTCTCAAGTATTTTGAACATCCTGATTTTAGCCTTGATAGCATACTCGCCATCACTTTCACGCGCAAAGCAACCGCCGAGATCAGGCAAGAGATCATCAAACATCTCGATGGCCTCATCGCAGGAGATAATCCCGCTCTCATCAAAGCTTTGACAGATATCTTTCCTCTGAGCGAGGACGGACTCACCGACCAGCAAAGGAGCATACTATCCCTTGCCAAGTTGCAGATTCTCACCGATCAGAGAAACCTGCAAATCATGACTATTGATAGCTATACGGGCAATATCTTTCGCAATATCGTGAGACCGCAACGCAGCATAGATGACTATGATTTAGACGAGAATGCGGTCAATAAACGCATGCCTTTCCTCTTGGATCATCTGATGAGGCCGGAGTTTCGTGAGCGTATAGACTCCCTGCTCTCGCGGCGGGTCAAACGCAATCTCGATAGCTATGAAGATATGTTCAGCATGCTCATCGAAAACCGCTGGCTCTATTTCCTCATCAAAGAATGCTATGTGGGACAAAAGCCCGAGAGACAGGATGTGTCGCAGGGTTTTAGAGATAGCTGCGATGCGCTCTTTGTCCTCCTTGAAGCCGCAAGGGAAGCGAAGGGCAAGGGCTGGAAAGACATACTCAAGGTCGCCATCAGGAACTTCTTCGTGGAACTGCCTGAAAGCAAGGATGCCTTTGTGGATGCACTTGTGGCTTTCAGCAAGGATTCCTATCGTGCACTCAAGCTCTTCGGCGTGATGAAAAGTGGTGCTTTCTATGACTCTCGCTCTATCGCCAAAGACTCTAAAGAAGAGGCGTTACAGCTTCATGAAGAGCTCGCCTCGGCACTCGCAACGCTGATCTATAACGACTTTCTCATCCCCGAGCAAGAAGAGATTATCGCCGTCTGGGAGATCATCCTCAAAGAATATGACTTGCTGATCTATCGCTATAAAGACCTGACTTATTCGGATATCACATGGCTCACTTTCGAGACTCTTCACATGGCGGAATCCGAGCTTAAACGCGGTGAATTGATGCCGGACAACGAGTTCTATGAGTTCCTGACCCACAGGACGCGCTTCATGCTCATCGATGAGTTTCAGGATACTTCGCTCTTGCAATTCAAGATTCTAAAGCCTATCATGGAAGAAGTTTGCGCCGGTATAGGCAGCAAAGAGTTCGGCGGTGTCATCATCGTGGGCGATCAAAAACAATCCATCTACGGCTGGAGAGGCGGCGAGCGAGAGCTGCTCATCAAGCTCAGAGACATCGTTCCACCGCTGAGAAACGTAGAACCGGATAGTCTCAAATTAAGCTATCGCTCTTCTCCCGATATGATGGACTTTATCAATAGGATATTCACGTCGGACATCTTGCATAGCTATCTGCAGTCAAAAGATTTGAGCTGGCAATATGACCCCGTCTTTTCTGCCCTTGATGACTCTTCAACAAACATCTCTACCACAGTGTTTGCCTATGATCGATATAGAGGAGAGAAGTATCTTAGCTATAAACACTTTGTGGAAGACGTCGTGCTTAAACACATAGAGGATCACGGCGAAGACCAGAGCTGTGCCATCATCTGCCGTAAAGGTGCGCAACTCGCCACTATCCAGCAACTCTTGCAAGAAAAGGGAATAGCAGGAGTGTTCCAGCCTTCTGCGCGCATCACCGAACATAGGCTGGTAAGTCCCCTATATTCATGGCTTCGCTTCGTGGCGTTCCGGGATTGGATAGACCTTCTCAGCTTCTTGCGCAGCGACTATCTGCTCCTTTCCTCCAGCGTGCTCAAGGAGCTTATAGATGCGATCTACAGCCTTGAAACCAAGCCTCAATCAGCCACGGAACTCCCTGAAGAGCTGAGCTTCTTCCTCGAGCTTGCCGCCAAACACAAAGAGATGAGCCCTTATAACATCATCCGCGAGATATCTCAGCTTTGCCTGCGCGACATAGATAGAGTGGCAGAGCGCGACCTCTTGAACCTACACCAATTCCAAAAGATTGTCAAGAGCTGGGAGACACAGCAGCCTGAGCAGAGCCTCAAAACGGCTGAGTTCCTCGACTATCTCTCCAAAAACATCAAGGACGAGACCTTCAAACAGGTGAGCGTAGAGGGCGGCACTCAGATTCAGCTTCTCACGATACACAAGTCCAAAGGCTTGCAGTTTGATAAAGTCTTCTTCTACTATGATCTTGACACCAGCGGCTCGCATCAAAAAGACCTCTCTTGGGCTATCGAATATGAAGACGACAGTTTTAATGATATCAAAGACTATGTTCTTACCTACCACTATGATAGCATACTCTCTCACTGTCCCAAGAGCGAGATCTGGGAGCGCAAGGAAAACCTCGCCCTCTTGGAAGAGCTGAACAATCTCTACGTGGCTTTCACTCGCGCCAAGACCGGATTGCACATCTTCTTTGGCTATCCCAGCACCAAGGCTTTTGACGAGTATTTGGAAGATAGACGAAAGAAAGACAATATCAGTCTCTCCTTGAACATGGTGGAGGCTTGCTTAACTTCAATAGACAGCGAGGCGACTGCTCTCTTAGAAGATGGCGATCTCGGCGCTTGCTTCGTTAAAAGCCATATCACAAGCCACACGAAAGACAAGAAAGCAAAAGAGAAGACAGCCCCGTCCGCAGAAGAAAAGAGCTCAGAAAGCATGCCGACAAGAACACTCATCACAGCCAGCCCCCATGCGATCGACTGGGACGAGATTGAAGACGTGCCCAAGCCCAAGATAGCTTCCCATCGTGAGTTATATGTAGAAAGAAAGAGCTCTCTGCGCGGCACCATCATCCACGACTATCTCAGTTTCATTAAGTATGACCTCGAAGAAGAACACCGCGAGGCGCGAAGCTTTACCTTGCGTCGCTATGGCTCGATCTTGCCCATAAACGAACTAAACGAACTCTTTGCCGCCATCACCGATGAGATAAAAAGCATGCCCGCTATCTTCTCAAAAGACAATGACATGGTGCTCACCGAATACTCGATTGCTGACTTTCGCATTGACCGGATAATGGTGGACAGCAAGCAAAAGAGGGTGATCGTGATAGACTTCAAGACGGGTGCCATCGATGAAGAAAACGAGCAGCTAAGTGAATATATCGAAGTCCTCAAGGCCATGCCCACGCTTCAAGGATACACTTTTGAGCAGGAATATATCTCTATCATGAAGAGGATTTAGCTACGAGCTAAGAGTGACGAGAGGGCTACGCTCCTTTCGGGGGATAGGTGGCTGATTTAGCCACGAAGAAGCTACGAGACTTTTAGCTACGGGGAGAGGAGCAGATACAGCTTCGCCCCGTGGCTTCTTCATTCACATTGAGCCTTAATTTTTCACTTTTTTAACACAACTATACACTTATAAAAGA
>DIQS01000070.1:80416-85910 GCA_002427325.1 Cloacimonetes bacterium UBA5456
TAGGTTTTCAATCCTGAGATCAAAACCTCCTACTATCTATAGGGAGACAAAATCGAAAAACGGCGACAAAATGGACAACTATTTTTTTGCTCACTCTCATAAGTGACTGATAAATGAATCCTGAAATAATTTTGAAAAAGATATTAAGCATAACCATGTTATGTAAACCTGTCGTGTTTTGAGTTACTTAGCACTTAGTTGCTTGTTAATTGCTTGAATGGGATGACTTTATTATAGCCGAGCTTAGAGCAATCAGTGACGAGAAAGCTACGCTCCTTTCTGGCGATAGGGGATATTTAGTGCTTGGAGCTACGAGCTATACAAGAGCCACATAAGAGCTGCATTCATCAGAAACAGATAACGCCGATTCAGATACGATCAGCGTTTGATCCCATATTTCTGTATCCTACGACACAAGGTAGATTCAGACATATTCAGCAGCTTAGCCGCATATTTTTGCTTTCCCCCAGTTTTGCGCAAAGCCTGCTTGATCCTTTCTTTATCTATTTCTTGAATATCGCTTTCCAACAGGCTGTTCAGCTTGACGTTAGTCTCCCTAAACGCGGTGATGTTTTCCAATATCTCAGCATCCCACACCGGCTTATAATAGAGGATAAAGAGCTGTTCAATGATGTTTTTTAGTTCACTGATATTACCGGGGAATTCATAGCTACTCAGCCGCGTATAGAAGGAACGCTCGATCTTTGGCATGCTCTTACTGCTTTCCCAAGAGATGTTTCGCACAAAGTTTTCCACCAATTGCGGGAGGTCTTCCTTTCTTTCCCTCAGTGGCGGCACAGATATTTCTAAGGTGCTTAACTTATTGAGCAGATTCAGGTTAAAGCTCCCCTCTCGCACGAGACGGAGCATGTTTTTGCTGGAAGAAGAGATGATGCGACAGGTGATCTTTTCTGCTTTTCCGCTATTTCTATTCAGATAATGTCCGCTTTCGATAACATCCGCCAGCCTCATCTGGAAGTCCATTGGCAATGCCGTCACTTCGTCAATATACAATGTCCCACCGGCTGCAAGGGCAAAATATCCGCATTTATCCAGATTATCACCAACTTGGCTACTGGGTTCACCAAAGAATTTTGACTCCAATTCTTTCTCAGGCAGTGCTGAGCAATTCATGTTATAGAATTCCCCCTTGCTTTCTTCCGAACCATAGTGAATCATCTGTGCGACAATCTTTTTGCCCGCCCCATTTTCGCCGGAGAGGAACACGTTGGAATCTTTTTGCATGGCGGCTAAGGTTGCGGCATCCACGACTCTTCTCGCAGCTTCACTTATGCCAGAAAAACGTTCATAGGTTCTGCGCGACATTTCTCTGAGCAAATTGTTATATTTAGCTTGGACTTCGTGTGATTCATGCGTGATGAGCCTGAGCTTGTCTGCACTATGCTGACTATGCGCCAGTTTGACTTCTAAGATGGTATGAGTATTGATCTTATCTATTTCGAGCAACAGCTTATAGGCATCTTCAAAGTTATTATTCATGGCGTGATATTGCGCGATCAATCTTGCAGTGACGAGTAGTTTATTATTTTTCTGATGTTTACGATAGAAGTCTGCAACGGTGATGAGCCTCGGGATTGCTTCGTCCCAACGGTCTAATTCCACCATTGTAGTAGCAATGTCCAAATTCAGGTCCATCTCTTTTCCGAGCACATTCTGTTGTTTAACAGCTTCTTCTGCTTGAATCAGATAGGACAGAGCTCTGCTGGGTTCTTTGAGATGATTTAATGCTTCTGCAATTGTTCTGAGGCTGGAAATGTATAAGCTCAACACTGGAATATCGCCCTTTTTAAAGGAAGCAATGCTTTTTTGGAGGAATAGCACAGCCGCGGGATAGTCCTCTTGAGCCATTTTGAGCTTGCCATAGTGATATTCCTGCTTGAAGTTGTATTGTGGAAGCCTCAGACGTGAAATCAGTTCCTCGCCGATGATATTAAATTGTTCTCCCAATTCAATCTTCCCCAGCTCCGCAGCACACTGCAGAATCCACAAGGCCAGTTCCAAAGATAGCGTAGTCATTTGATTGTTTTCGGCTATCTCATAAGCCATAGTATAATAAGCCAATGCTATCTCAAAGCAATGGTTACGCATGTAGATGAGTCCCACCCAAGTGATGAGGCTGCAGCGAAAATAAGGATGCTCTGCTTCGTCAATGCGATTTGAAAGTGCCTCAAGTTGAATGTCGATATTCTTCGATTCTCTATGGCTGAGAAGCAGTTTGATGGCTTCTATGCCGAGTTCTAAATATGGAACACGGTTTCGTTGTACAAAGAAAGTAGCTTCTTGGATCGTGGATCTGACAGCCTGCATGTCTCCCAAGAGCATATAAACGCCGCAGGTGTTTAGCTTTAGCAAAATCGAGATTTCGGGATCTTCAGCGGGGTTAATCATGCTTTCTAATTCTTTGGTGATCTTCATTAAATTCTCAGGCTTGACTGCGTTGATCATTCCACGTTGTTTTGCCAGCTTGATTCCCAGCATTTCCGCTTTGGAGAATCCGCCCGTTTCTTCATTTATCGCCAGATAGATCAAGGGGTCTCGAAGCATCAACATATATTGGTGGAAAATCTGATTGAGTTTTGCATTAACATCTTGCATTGCTGTGGTCTCCATCTTTTCAAATCCTTATTTCCTTACGAGCAAATAGGCGAAGAAGGGACATCCCACCGCAGCGGTGATCACTCCCACCGGCAGTTCTATCACGCCTATGTTTTTTGCCAAAAAATCTGACATGAGGAGAAATCCTGCCCCGAAAAGCATGCTCCCGGGAAAGATTTCACTTTGTTTATTGAACCCCAACATGCGCATAATATGTGGAGTTATGAGTCCCACAAAGCCGATGATGCCGGCAAAGGAGACAACGATTCCAATGATCAGCGAGCTGATCCAAAATATCTTTTTTCGCAGCGTTTGCACCCCAATTCCAACGCTCTGAGCATAGTTGTCGGAAGTGCTCATGATGTCCAGCGCACGACTTTGCAAATATAACCAAATGATGAGTATGCCCACAAGCGGGCTGAGCCCGAGGAACACGCGATATTCTAAATGGCTGAAAATCCGCCCCAGATTGCCCATTAAAGTGCTGAGAATAAGCACGGTATCCTCTCTACCCAGATACATGAGCAAAGAAATTCCGCTGGAGAAAAACAAGCCTGCGACCACTCCCGCGATGATGAGCCGACCTTTGTCAAAAACCCCGTCTTTCAGCGCCAAACGCCAGACTAAGACCATAGTGAGCAGCGCTCCGATAAATCCGCCTAAGGGCATGAGAATGATCAGCCCCAAACTTGCAAAGATGATGCTGCCCAAAGCCGAGCCCGACGAGACTCCGAGTATGTAAGGATCCGCCAATGGATTGCCTAACATCAGTTGATAGACGCTACCCACAGCGGCGAGACTCATGCCGGTGACGATGGTGAGAACCAGCCTCGGCAGACGAACGTTTAGAATGATATTTTGCCCTGGATTGCCGCTAAAGAGATAGAGCACAATCATGCCCACAAATGCCAGCGAGATAGCCAGATAGATCAAGAACTTTTTCACAAACCAGCCTCGCACCATTTTTGATAGATCTTGGCAAGCTCCTTCATGCCTTGGATACTTCGCGGGCTCGCACGCTGTAAAATATCCGGCGAAATATCTTCTTCAAAATATATCTGTTGATTTTTGATTGCGGGGATCACGTGCCAACCCTTGCGAGCGACAATGTTTTCCAAACTATCGCGCGAATAGCAGATCATGATATCCGGCATTGCTTTGATCACTTCCTCGGGATTGATGCGCGAATAGTCGCGTTCTAAGACTCTAAAAATATTCTCCCCGCCGGAGTGATTGATGAGCTCGCCCACCAAGGATTCATCCGAGACGCTCATCAGGGGTTCACGATAGATTTCCAGATATACTTTGGGCTTCTTGCCGCTATTTTCTGCAGCTTTGCCGATATCGCCAATCTCAGTCTGTAGCGATTCCACCAATTTTTTTGCTTCGCTCTGCCTGCCGACGATCTCACCTAAACGAAAGATTTCGCTGAGCATCTCGTCGAGATTTTTAGGATAGCTCGACACCACTTCAATGCCTAACTTTCGTAAGTCCGTTGCGATAGCCTCTTGTTCAAGAGCTGAAGTAAACACGATTTTTGGTTCAAGGGCCAAGACCTTTTCTTTGTCAATAGCTCCAAAATTGCCCACGATGACCCTCTCGCCGAGTTGTGGAGGATAGTCACATTCCACGGTGACTCCGGAGATCTCATCAGAAGCCCCTAAAGCCGCTAAAATTTCAGCAACTTCAGGCGAAAGTACCACATAGGAAGCTTTAGTCACGGCTTCCCGCGGCGTGCAAGAAAGCATGCTAAATAGCGGTACGCTAAGGATTAACAATGTTCTGCAGAGTTTACTGCAAGAGTTTAAAAAGCTTGATAATTTCATTGTTGCAATTATTAACTCGCCCAAAAAATGTCAAGATAAATCGGTAAATATCTGAAAAACTTTTTTACCTTGCGTGCGAACATCACAGTAATTTCATCAAAGAAAAAAAGCCCGATTAGCTCGGGCTCAATATTTGATCCTAAAATAGCACCGTTCAAAGCGTTGCAACTATATCCACTGCCACATATTGATTATTCCCAATAATCCTTTTAAGCTCTTCCAATTCATTGTTATACATCCTGATGCAGCCTTCGGTTTCGTTGGTGCCAATCGATTCCGGCTTGTGCGTGCCATGAATGCCGATCCCCGTCCAAGTTTTTTGGGAAAAGGTGTTCGCCTTACCGGTGAAAAGTGCCATAAACCAGGGACCATAAGCATCGGGCACCTCTCCCAAACCATCGCCAAAGTCATGAGTCCAAGCTTTGGAATCACGAATAAAATTGATGTAAAAGTGCCCTTCAGGGGTTCTGTTGTCTCCCACGGCCTGCTTGTCTTCGGGATTCTTTCCCAAGGCAACATTATAGTTTTTTATACGTTTACCATCATTATAGAGATGTAATTTATGTTGGTTTTTGACAATCAATATATATAAACCGTCTTTCAGCATTCTCGGCTTTCTCGAAGCGATGTCAGGATCTGCGGGATATTGTTTCGTTTGCATGGCTTTTTCGGGAGTTTTTTGCTCATCAACCCCGTTTATTAGGTCGATTTCCGTCTTATCCTCAGCTTTTTCAACGGTGCTATCATCTGCAATTTGCATTTCCGTTTCAATTGTTTTTATCCCTTTTTTGGGCATGAATTTAGACCACAAAAGCCAGATCACCAATAGAAGTATCAAGACTATGAGCAAGATCACGATGGGCGGAAGTCCACGCCTGTATGCGCTGTGTTTGGGAAATTTTCTCATCTTGTCTCCCTTTATGATTTTTACTGTGAAACCAATGCAATAATAAGCGCAAAGATTGTCAAGCAAGTAATGCGTTTACGCCGTCTTATTTTCGCTCAATTTTCGCAAGTTTCTGCCCTCTTCCTTACTGGGTTCTGGTCATGAT
>DIQS01000070.1:86093-96782 GCA_002427325.1 Cloacimonetes bacterium UBA5456
TGATGTGGTCATGATATGGTCATGGGCATGACCACATCATAGGCGGAGACTGAGCTGAAGCATATAGGGAAGAAGCGGAAAATCTTGCAATTAAGCTTGATGGGAAAAAGAAAATAAAACGTGATATTAGCTGCAAACAAGGCAATTGGACTTATCGCCGAATAAAAATATCTTGCCAAAATACCGCACTTTAATATTTTGACTTCTTAGACTAAGTTTAAGGATAAATGAATATGGCAACAATGGCTGACATACGCAACGGAATGGTGATCAACCTCAAAGACGAACTTTGGGAAGTGATCGAATTCTTGCACGTGAAACCCGGTAAAGGTCCGGCTTTCATGCGTTCAAAACTCAAAAACCTGCGCAGCGGCAAAGTCGTTGACTACACTTTTCGTGATAGCGACAACTTCGATGAAGTCCGCGTAGAACGCACAAAGAAAGAGTATCTCTATCGCGACGGAGATTTCTTCGTTTTGATGGACTTAGAAAACTATGAGCAGATGAATGTTGAATCTGCCACCATCGGCGATAAAGAATTGCTCATGCGTGAAAATATGGAAGTGACCCTTGCGATGACCCCCGATGGGGAAATCTTGGATGTGGAATTGCCTACCACGGTCGTGATGAGCATTGCCGATTGTGAGCCAAATGTCAAAGGAAACACCGCTTCGGGCGGCAGCAAAGTTGCCTTTACCGAGAGCGGCTTACGTATAATGGTGCCCTTTTTCGTTGAAGAGGGCGATAAGATCAAAATCGATACGCGCACACGCGTGTATATAGAACGAGCATAACAAAGAGGATATAGACATGGGAAGAGTTAAAAGCTTCAGCGCAAAGGTTGCGCACGAATTGTCCAGCGAAGGCAAAATGATTTGCCCCACCTGTAACACAGAAATCAGACGCGTAAAGATCGTCCAAAACCGTAAAACTGACGGAACCTGGCGTCCTGCTATCCACTTCACCAAAGTTTGCAAATGCAACGAAGCTGACGTGATGAGCGGCAAAATCGTCTGATAAGACATATCAGTAATCTGATTTAGCGTCCTGTGATTCCCATGGGACGCTTTTTTATGCGCGCGAAAAGAATCAGCTTGACAAGAGCAGGGCAGACAATATCTTGAATCGCAAAGTGACTTGATGGTGCTGTCAAGATAATAGGGAATTCAAAACCGAAGCGGCCTCCGCCACCGTATGCAGCATCCGGGGGAAGTGTCCACTGTCTTAGAGCGAGATGGGAAGGACTCTTCCAAGGCAAAACGCCACCCGCTGTGAGCCGGGAAACCTGCCAGCAAGTGTTTTTGGGAAAACTCCGGAGTGATGAGTTGACCTCAAAATGCAAGTTCATCTCAAGTCACATATCAGAAATGAGGTGAACCAAATGAAACATTACAAAGGCGTGTATCTGCTGATTATTCTGCTCTTTATGAGCCTTACGCTTTTTGCCCAAAAAAGTGCTGAGCGTGCTGTGTCTGCGACTATCGTGGATGAGGCGGGCGTCGGGATCGAAAAGGTTAGTATTTATGACGGGAAAAAAGCAGTTTTCAGCGATGAACTGGGGCGTTTTACTATCATCAGTGCGGTGGATTCTCTCTATTTAAGCCGGCTTGGCTATGTGTCTATCACATTATCAACACGTGCTTTACCTGCAAAAATCACGATGCAAGAGAACCTGCTCACCCTTCCCACTATCAGGGTTCAAGGGGAACACATAGGCTCGGTCTCGCGCATGCACCAATTCCGTCAGATTGAAAAGCAGGAAAGTCAAAGCCTGCGAGATGGCTCGGAATTGCTTCTCACACAAGCGTCTGTCTCCACTCAAAGTCTGCCCCTGAAAGGCGAATATCAAAATCTCTCGCTTTTGGGTAATCTGGCGCGGCATACTCTCGTGATGATAGATGGAGTGGCGCAAAGCAATGCGGGCGAGGCATTTGACTTTAGCAAGATACCCGCTTCGCAGATAAGTCGCATCGAAATCATTGAAGGCTCGTCCTCGGCATTGGGCGGCTCTTCGGCGATTGGCGGCATCATTAATATCATCACCAGAAAGCCGCAATATCAGAGCTTTGCAGAGCTGGAAGAGGGCATCGGCTCTTATGGATTGCACAGCAGGCG
Source organism: Cloacimonetes bacterium UBA5456 (assembly GCA_002427325.1). Taxonomy (GTDB): domain Bacteria; phylum Cloacimonadota; class Cloacimonadia; order Cloacimonadales; family Cloacimonadaceae; genus UBA5456. The sequence goes on from DIQS01000070.1 coordinate 88,209, forward strand.
TTATCATGTGGGTAATCATTTCAGGGGCTTGCAGTTAGAGATTGAATATTCTCACTTTGATACGGATAATAACTTCAAATATTATCCCACTTGGGCGCCTGATGAGATTATGGTGAGAACAAATAACCGCAAAGTGCAGGATGCCTATCTCGTCAAAGCTGTGTATAGCTTGGAAAATCAGGAGATACAGGCATATCTGAACCACACTATTGATCTCAGGCAATTGCCGGGACCGGTGAATTTCCCGGCACTTTACGATCATGCGCGGCAGGTGTCAAACTCCACGCAAGGCTATGTCACGCATAGTTATCTGGGCAAAAACATCGAAAATGACCTGCGCATCTGGTATAATCGGGCAAATAGCGTATATGACAATCGTGAGTCAACAAACTCTGTGGCACGCTCTTATAACGATCAAAGCCAGAGCGAAAGTGGCGTCTCTGAGATGGTTAGCTTCAGCATAAATGACTTTCAATATGAGTTTGGCACTGAGATCAAGAGCTTGGGCTATAGGATGAAAAACCTTCTTAACAATGCGGAAAGTAGTGCTGACCTGAGAAGTTCCGCCTTCTTTGCGCGTTTGGGGCATGATTTTGGGGGCGAAAGCTGGCAGGGGGCAAACCGGCTGGCACTCAGGCATGATGTCACGAAAGGGGAAAGCTTTAATAGTTGGAGGGTTGAGCATCGCACAAAGCTGTGGTATCCCGTGGAAATCGAGTTTGAGGGCAGTCTCGGCACCGCTTTCTCTGTCCCTTCGATTTATGATAGATATTGGATCGGGGATAGTTTTGCCCAAGGAAATATCGACCTAAAGAGCGAGTCTGCCTTTGGTTATAAGCTCTCGCTCAAGCTAAATCGTCCATACTTTAGCGTTGAAGGGAGCGTGCATCATAATGAGATAAAAGACCTCATCCAATGGCGACAAACCTATTTCTTTGGCCCGGTCTGGAAGCCTTTTAATGTGGGTAAAGTGAAGATTGACAATCAGCAGCTTAATCTTAGTATCTTGCCGGAAAGGGCTTATGGCGCAGAGGTGGGCATAAGCTTTAGTCAAGCTGTGGATATTTCGTTAAATAAGTATGGCGAACCTTCGGCGGTATATGGAAAAACCCTGCCTTACACCCCTGAATATAGTGCAAATGTCACCTTGAGATATTCCGTGGAAAAGCATGGCATCTATCTGCTCTATAAGCATAATGGTAAGCAATTTACTACGGCGGATAACCTCATCGGCACTCTGCCGGCGACGGGGCTCTTGGACTGTAGTCTCTACAAAGTATTTAAGTTCAAGTTTGTTGACCTGCGGCTTGATTTCAAGCTCTCAAACATCCTCAATCAGAGCTATGAAAGCTATGCCCATGTTCCCAGGCCGGGGAGAAACTATCTCTTTAATATGAATCTTAAAAGGGAGTGGTAATGAGCTTTGCGCCTCATTGATCGTGGCAGTTTTATCCTTGATGTCTTCGTTTAAATTAAATGAATTGACAGATTTTGCAAAGAAAGCATCTTGGTCTAACGGAGTATTTCTCGTTTGAGACGAGAGACTTTGTATAGCTATAAACGAAGTATTTATAATCATTAAGGATATATTTTAATGAACGACACATTCAAAACTGTTATGCCATATCTCAAAAAGAGTTATGGACACATTCTCGGAGGCATTATTGTCCTGATCTTGGTGGACGTTGTTCAGCTTATCACGCCCAAGATCATGCAGTATGCAATCGATAATATCCAGCAAAGATCAATCGATAACTTCGGTTTGGTCAAGATTGCTTTGGTCATCACTGCTCTGGCTCTTGCAGTCATGGTGTTGCGCTATTTCTGGCGAATGTTGATCATCGGTAATTCGCACAGGATAGAAAAATATATGCGGCAGGACTTCTATGACCACCTGCTCAGTCTCTCGCAAAACTATTTTAATAAGAGCAAGATCGGCGACCTAATGGCGTATGCGACTAACGACTTACACTCGGTTCGCATGCTTTTCGGGATGGGGCTCATCGCGGCTATGGATATCGTGCTCATGACTATTGCAAGCTTCTCCTTCATGGTCTCTATCGACTTTAGACTCACGCTCTTAGCAATCATCCCTATGCCCTTTCTTACCTTGACTATTAGCTATTTCGGAAAGAAGATGCACAAGCGTTTTGCCAAGGTGCAGGCGGCTTTTGCTTCCATGAGTGGGCGCATCCAAGAGAGCATCTCCGGTATCCGGATCATCAAGGCTTTTTCTCAGGAAGAGAGTGAATTGGAGAAGGTGGACGAAGTCTCTATGGAGTATGTAAATCAGAATATCTCCATGGCGAAGATTGCCGGTTTCTTCCATCCTTTCCAAGGTTTTGTGATCTCTTGTTCGATGATCATCACCCTGTATTTTGGCGGACGTGCAACGATTCGCGGAGACATCACCATCGGTGGTTTCATCGCCTTCTTCCAATACCTTGGAATGCTGGTCTGGCCTATGATCGCCATCGGTTGGATAGTTGATATGTATCAGCGTGGAACCGCTTCACTCAAACGTCTGAATCACATCTTTGATGAGATCCCCGAGATCGATGACAGTCAGGCAAATCACAACATCACAAAGCTTGAGGGTAAGATTGATATCAAGGACCTAAGCTTCCGCTATGGCGATGACTTGCCTCTTATATTCAAGGATATCAGCGTTTGTATAGATAGCGGCAAGACCCTTGCGATCGTGGGACCCACGGGCTGCGGCAAGACTTCCTTGATCGAGCTCATGGTGCGCATCTACAATCCGCCCAAAAACACTATCTTCATCGATGATTATGAGCTCTATCGCATCCCGCTGAAGGTGCTCAGACGCGACATGGTTCTCGTTCCGCAGGATATCTTCCTCTTTAGTGATACCATTGCAAATAACATCCGTCTGGGTAATCCCGACGCCACCATGGAAGATGTGCACGAAGCGGCAAGGATCGCCAACGTCTATGAAGATATCATGGAGTTTGACGATCAGTTCGAGACCGTCGTGGGAGAGCGTGGACTCACCCTTTCCGGCGGTCAAAAACAGCGTGTTGCCATTGCGCGGGCACTGCTCACCGATCCACAGATTCTCATCTTGGACGACGCTCTCTCGGCTGTGGATACTAAGACAGAACGCCACATCCTCAAACGCCTCATCGACACTCGTCAGGGCAAGACTACGATCATCATTGCCCACCGTATATCCTCTATTCAGCATGCGGATAAGATCGTCGTTCTCATGGATATGCACATCAAGGAATATGGTACGCATGACTCCTTGATCCGTGGCGGCGGCGTCTATGCTGATCTGCATGAGAAACAGCGCATTAGAGCACGCCTTGAAGATGAAGAGGAGGTGCAATCATGATGCGCGGTGGAGGCGGCGGTGGACACGGAAGAGGCTTCGTTGATGACGACCTCAAAGGAAGAATCTATGACCGTAGATTGTATGGCAAGCTTGCCCACTATCTCAAGCCATATCTCAAATGGGTAATCATCTCCTTCTTGGTTTTGATGTTGGTCACCGGTGCCGAACTGGTGACTCCGCTTATTCAACAAACAGCGATAGACGAGCATATTGTATCGGACAAGACAGTGGCGATATTCACCAGTCAGGCGGAGCATGACGACTTTGTAAGCCGCCACAAGGTGCTAAAATATCAGGACTATTCACATGATGGCACTTTCTTTGTGGTCTTTGCCCCAAAAGAGCGCAACAAGATAGATCAGCCCATCTTGGTTGATCTTGAAGAGCGCGGTATTCTCAGCAAAGTGCCGGTTCAGCTCGTGCCGGATAATGCCTACAATCGTGAGTTATTCACCGAGAGATTTAGGCTGATTGAAAGCCCCGAAGACGAGATCGATACATTAGACGGCTATTTCCTGATAGGCGGTGATAAGATCGCCATCAGGCTCGACAAGCTCGACGAGCTGGGAAACAAAGAAAAGCTTGCTGTGCGCAGCGATTCATCAAGGTCTTTGCTCATCTTGGCTATGCTCTTTCTCTTGATTATCACGATACGTTTTATCTCGGGATACTTCCAAACGGTGATTACAACAGTCTTTTCGCAGAGGGCGATGAACGACCTCAGGCACGACGTGTTTGCCCATCTCCAACGCATGCCCACCCAATACTTTGACAAAAACCCCGTGGGCAGGCTGGTGACACGTGTGACAAACGACATTCGTGCCATTGACGAAATGCTTGCCAGCGGCGTGATCACCATCATCCAAGACGTTATTCTCATCATTGCAATCGTCACTTTGATGATGGTTTTGGACTATAAGCTTGCGCTCGTGAGCATGGCGATTCTCCCCTTAGTTGTGTGGCTGATTGCCTATTTCCGCAAGCGCACGAGGATCATCTATCGTGAAGTGCGCAAATATCTTGCCCAGCTGAACGCCACTCTTGCCGAACACATTGCAGGGCAGAAGATCATCCAGCTTTTCAACCAATATAGTCACAAGCGTGATGAGTTTGCCGAGATCAATCAGACCTATTTTGTGACCTCGATGAAACAGCTCAAGCTCTTCGCCTTTTTCCGCCCCATCATCAACGTATCTTCACAGATTGCAACTGCTGTCATCATCTGGTATGGCGGCGGTCAGATCTTGCAAAACATGATTACCATCGGCTTGCTCATGGCATTCACGCAATATATTCGCAGGCTTTTTGAGCCCATCAACGACTTCAGCGAAAAGATCAACGTCTTGCAAGGTGCACTCGCCGGTGCAGAACGCATCTTTGACCTCATGGATTTGGAGCCTGAGGACTATCGAGACGACATGCACAGCGAGCTCAAGTTGGTCGGTGAGATAGAGTTTGAGAACGTCTGGATGGCATATAATCCCGGTGAATGGGTGCTGAAAGACATCAGCTTCAAGATCAAGCCCGGCGAGAAGATAGCCCTCGTGGGACACACCGGCAGCGGCAAGACCTCAATCGTCAATCTGATACTGGGAATGTATCCCTATCAAAAAGGGCGCATACTCATCGATGGTAAAGAGTTAGACAAATATGCCTTGCAAGACATTCGCTCAAACGTCGGCATCGTGCAACAGGATGTATTTATCTTCAGCGGAGACATCGCCGAGAACATCGCTTTGAACAATCAAGACCTTAGTCTCGAAGAGATTACCCAGATGGCGAAGTATGTGAATGCAGACAAGTTCATCCGTCAATTGCCTCAGCAATATCACGAGCCGGTGATGGAGCGCGGCGCCACGCTTTCCACAGGACAGAGGCAGCTCATCGCCTTCGCCCGCGTATTAGCTTATGACCCCTCCATCTTCATTCTCGACGAAGCCACCAGCAATATCGACACTGAGACGGAGATTCTCATCCAAGACGCTTTGGAGAAGCTGATTCAAGAGCGGACTTCGATTATCATCGCGCACAGACTCTCCACGATTCAGCACGCCGATCGCATCATTGTGCTCCACAAGGGCAAGATTGTTGAGATAGGCTCACACTTTGATTTATTGGACAGAAAAGGCTTATATTACGACCTTTATCGTCTGCAATACACATAAAATAATGGCTACAATCAAAATTATGATTGACAAAAAGTTTAACCTTAATTTACTATGTAAAAAGACTACAATGTGATCTATAGGAGGATCAATGAGAAAATATTGGTTAGTTATTTTGGCTGTCGTTTTCATGGCCACACTCGGTGCTAACCGGGTTGAATTGGTTGCCTACGAAGAAACCTTCGATGGCGATGTTTCAGAATGGCATCACTACGACGGCGCCGAAAGCCCGAACAACTGGCACATCCACGAATTTGGCGGAGCCCAAGGCGACGTCTGGTGGATGGGAGACCCCGATCTTGCATCAGGTGGAAACCCCGGCGGATATTACAACCGTCAATATCTCGTCTTGGACACCCCTGCGCAAACCCTCACGGCTGCTAATGCCACGCTTACTTTCAAAATGAGACTCGGCCTCGAAACTGTCGGTGGAACCGGCGACTATGACGGCTGGGATTCAGCAAACGTTCGTATTTCTACAAATGGCGGAACAACTTGGCAGGTGATAACCGGTTCTCCTGCATATCACTTCGCAAGCTCTTATGCCTTTGGTAACATCCATGGTGAAGGCGTTGGCGTTCCCGGCTGGGGCGGACAACATACAAACTGGATCAATGCAAGCTTTGATCTGAGTGCATACGTTGGTCAGAGCGTAATGATTCGCTTTGCCTTCGGTTCTGACCCCGCCTACAACACTACTGACGACCCCACACTCTTTGGATTTATGGTGGACGACATTGCTTTAGGTTCATACGCAAACAATGGCGTTGACGATGGTCTGATGGTTGCCAGCAGCATGGTTCCCCTCGGTGGAGACATTTGGCACATTGCCACCGATCCTGCCGCTCCTTCAGCACCTTATGTGATGAAAAACCAAAACGCTCAAGGCACTTACAACCAAAACATGTTGAACTATCTCGTCAGCCCCGTCATCACTCTGCCCTCAAGCGGAGAGATCAGAGCTGACTTCATGATCATGGGCGACTTCAGCGACTCCGGAACTTTCCCGGACACCGCATATTTTGGTTGGGAAATCTCTCCCGATGCCGGATATTCTTGGATGTATATGAGCAATCCTTATGGCGATCCAGATGCCAGCAACTACGTCTATTCCGATGCTCCAAGCGTCTGGGCTTCCATGACCGAGAGCTATTCCTTGGATGGATACATCACCGAATATGCCGGTCAAGATGTGAGATTCCGCTGGTATTTCCAGAGCCCCAACCTGCCCGTGCAGGGAACGGGAATCATGATCGACAACTTCCGTATCTACAACGAGATATATATCGCCAATCCCGACGATTTGGAAGCTTTTGTTGACGGCACAAACGTTGAACTTACCTGGACAGCTGCCGGTGGTGGCGGTGGTGGCGGCGAAGAAGGCTGGCTCCACTATGACAGTGAAAATGGCGGAAACTCCATCGGAACCAACAGCGAATCTGACTTCGACGTTGCGATCAGATGGGATGCCTATGGCGAAGAAAACAGCATCAACCCCTACGTTGGCATGAATGTCACCAAGATGAAATTCTTCCCCTGCGAAACGCAATGCGAATATTCAATCCGTCTCTATACCGGTGGAGCTAACCAGGTGGTCTATGATCAATTAGTCCCCAACGTTACAATCAACCAGTGGAACGAAATCGTGCTCAACACGCCTTACACCATCCCCAGCGGAACTTCGTTTGCAGCAGGATATCGTTGCAACGCCCAAACCGGACACCCTGCAGGTATTGATGACACTGCCGCTGTTGACGGCTTTGGAAACATGATCAAGCTCGGTGGCTGGAGCTCACTCTTGAGCCTTGCTGACATCGATGGAAACTGGAACATCAGAATCTATGTGGAAGATGCTAACGGCCGCGAATACGTGATCGGCAACCTCCCCGTAGAGAATGAATCCTATGCCAGCGCTCCCTTTGAGAAAGTTCAAACAAGAACTGTCGAGCGCAGCACTCCCGATTTCTATTTGGTTTATCGTGATGGCTTCATGATCAATGAAGTACCCGGATCTCAAACCAGCTTCGTCGATGCAAATGTCGAGCCCGGATTGCACAAATATCACGTCACCGCTATGTTCGGACCCTATGAATCTGAGCCTTCAAATAGCGCATACGCCTTCATCGTAGATCCAAACTCAACCGTTTTGGCTTATGATGACGGTACTTCTGAACAAGGATTATCCGTTGGATCAAACCGCCAGTTAGCAGTTAAATTCGAAACACCGGACGCTCGCCCTGCAACCCTTAAATATGCTGCAGTGTATGTCCACACCCATAACCCTTCAGCAATCATGCTTCGCGTGTTTGAAGTTGGTCCCGAAGGTCTGCCCGGCGGACAGATCACTCAGATCCAATACCCTGCCGTAAACGTGGCTCCCGGCTGGAACTACATCCCCTTCACCCAAGAATTGACCATCGAAAATGGGGAGTTCTTCCTCGGAATCTTGGAGACCCCAGGCGCTTCTCTCATCGGACTTGATACCGATAATAGCGGCCATTCCTACACACAACCCGGCAGCGGATGGGCTCCTTATAGCAACGGTGAAATCATGATTCGTGCAATCGTCGAACTCGGCGTGGACAACGAAGATGAAGTAGCACCCGTGATCGTTCTGGATGCTAAAAACTATCCTAACCCCTTCAACCCCAATACTACAATTGCCTTCAGCATTCCCGAAAACGGAATGACTTCAGTGAAGATCTACAACCTCAAAGGACAGATCGTAACCACCTTGGTTAACAAGGACATGGAAAAAGGCAATCATAGCATTAATTGGAACGGTTTAGACCATTCCGGCAAAGCTGTTTCCAGCGGAATTTATTTCCTCAAGGTTGAAAACGGCGGCAAATCAGTACAACGCAAGATCCTGCTTTCCAAATAAAGCAAGAATCTAAACGATAAAACCATCCCCCGTCTCATTGAGGCGGGGGTTTTTCTTGCTAAAAAGGCATGATCTGCTTCGAGATGCAGGCTAAACCATTGCTTCCCTATATGGTTCTGCTTAGCTTGCGCTCATGATATGCTCATGGTGATGACCACATCATGACC
>DIQS01000070.1:96979-97180 GCA_002427325.1 Cloacimonetes bacterium UBA5456
GACCAGAACCCAGTAAGGAAGAGGCGGGAAGCGAGCTGGAAAATTGGGGATAAAGAGGGGAGGAAATCATGAGAATTATAAGCGGTTTAGTTTTTGAGATATAGTAAAAGAAATAAAGTGTATTCGAGCTTTCCGGAGCATGATTTGCCGAATATTAAAAAAATTATCTTGACATATTTTGGCAAATTATTTCCTTGGCTC
>DIQS01000010.1:0-8752 GCA_002427325.1 Cloacimonetes bacterium UBA5456
TCCGGGTCATATTTCTCGGGATAGCTGGGATGCAGGGCATGCGCCATGTCTGCGGAGATCATGAAGCTATTGCGCAAGGCGCGGAGATAGTCTTCCCGCTGGGTGCTTTCTGCGAGGCTGATGCGTTCAAGGATCTCGCCCAAGAAGGATGAAGACGCCCCCTGCGGACTGCTGCTGCCTATCTCTTCGTGATCGAAGAATGCGGCGAGTGCGGTACTCTCTGGCTTCTTGGTCTCCATGATCGCCGATAAGATGGCGTGAGTCATGGCGAGATTATCCAGTCTGCCGCTGGTGAGCATGCTCTGGTCATCACCCACGAGCGTGGCTCCGGCGAGGTCATAGAGATATAAGTCCATCTCGAGGATGTTTTCTTCTTTGATGCTCAACTCTTTGGCGACCATTGTCTTAAGCGGGTCATCAGAGTCTTGCGGTGCTGCACTGAGTATGGCTTGCAGATGCGTCTGCGGGTTATATTGAAAGCCTTTATTGATCTCACGATTCATGTGAATCGCGGCATTGGGGATGATGGCGACGGGACGCTGGAAATCCAGGAGACTTGCCTGAGTGCCGTCTTTGCTTCTATATAAAACCTGTCCGCTGATGCCGAGCTCTCGATCGAGCCAAGTGTGGACGATGGGACCGCCATAGACCTCGACTCCGATGCGGGTGATGCCTCTATCGGTCTTGATGCTTTGGGGTTTGAGCTTGAGAGCGGGGCTATCGATGTGGCTGGATGCCATGAGGAAGCCGCTTTCTGCGAGGGGTTTACGGCCTTTTACGAAGGCGATGACAGCGGTGTCGTGTCTGTGTATATAATACTTTCCGCCGGCTTTCAGCGCAAAGGTATCTGTCTCGTTAAGGCGAGAGAATCCAGCCTTTTCGAGCTTCCGAATCACTTCGGCACCGGCTTGGAAGCGCGAGTTTGATGCATCCAAGAAGCTGATGAAATCTTTAATCTTTATATTCATTTTTTATCTTTACTCCAATGATTTGTGAGCATTTGGCAGTGTTATCATGCTCCTATTTTGAGATTCCGCGATCGGATTCTTTGACGAAGTTCACAAATACGCGTTGCAATTCGGTGAGTTTCATCTCTGCGGCTGCTTCCAAGGCTTGGGAGACATTAAGCTTGCTGCGATAAAAGAGGTTATATATCTCTTTGATGGCGGCGATCTCTTCCTTGCTGAAGCCTTTGCGCATGAGTCCAACGCTGTTGAGTCCGACCGTTCTATAGGGGTTGCCCTCTCCGCGAGAAAAGGGAACTATGTCCTTTTTGACAGCGGATGCGCCGCCTAAGAATGCTTGGGTTCCGATCTTCACGAACTGATGAACGGCGGTGACTCCGCCGATGGTGACATAGTCGTGAACGTGCACGTGTCCGGCTAATTGCACGACATTTGCGATAACGCAATGCGAGCCGATCTGGCAGTTGTGCGCGATGTGGACATATTCCATGATGAGGTTGTTATTGCCCACCACGGTGTCTTCTTCCATGCCGTTACTGCGGTTGATGGTGGCAAATTCGCGGATAGAATTGTTGTTGCCGATGCGCAGACGCGTGGGTTCACCGTTATATTTGAGGTCTTGGGGATCAGTTCCCACCACGGCATAGGAGAATATCTTATTCCCATCGCCGAGCGTGGTATAGCCATCTACGATAGCACCGCTATACATGATGTTATTTGCGCCCATGACCACGTGCTCGCCGACATAGCAATTTGCGCCTATCTCACAGTTTTTACCGAGGATAGCACCTTCTTTGATGATTGCAGTGGGGTGGATAATACTCATAGGTTCCTCTCATTGATCATTGCCAGAAAATCTCCTTCAGCGACGAGTTCGCCATCCACAAAGGTTTCGCCGTGCATCTTTGCCAGAGAGCGTTTGAGCGAGATCACGGTCAGCTCATAGCGCAGGGTATCTCCGGGCATCACGGGTTTGCGGAATTTCACATTGTCGATAGATGCAAAATATGCCACATACTCCTCGGGATTTTCTAACTGGTTAAGCAGCATTATGCCGCCGGCTTGCGCCATTCCTTCTATGATGAGCACGCCCGGCATGATGGGATGCCCGGGAAAGTGCCCCTGGAAAAATTGTTCATTGATGGTGACATTTTTCATGCCCACGATCTTCTCGCCGGGGACAAATTCCAATATCTTATCCACGAGCAAGAAAGGATAGCGATGAGGCATGATGCGCATGATGGCATGAATGTCAAAGACCACATCCTTGCTTCTACCTTTTTGATAGATCATCTGCAGTTCTTGTTTCTTGCGCATCTGGCGAAGCTTTTTCACGAGCTCCACGTTTGTCTTGTGCCCGCTGCGAGCCGCAAGGATATGCCCTTTGATCGGCATGCCCAGAAGTGCGATATCTCCCAAGAGGTCACATACTTTATGGCGCACAAACTCGTTGTAATAGCGTAGCGGGTGGCTATTTAGGATGCCCTCTTCAGAGACCGTCACTTCCTTGTGATAGCCAAAAACATCTTGCAAATGCTTGAGTTCGGCTTCACTAATTCCCGGCTCGGCGATGACGAGTGCATTCTCCAAAGAGCCGCCTTTGATGAGTCCGATCTCTTTGAGCTTGAGAATCTCATTGATAAAGCAGAATGTTCTGGCTCCGGCAAATTCCTTTTCATAGACCTCAAAATTGGGAAACCAAGTATATTGCGTGCCGAGATAGGGGTGTTTATAATCGATCATGAAGGTGATCTTAAGCTCGTTTGAGGGTACGATCACGATATCGACATTATCCTCCGGCGCAGAAAAGCTGATGGGATTTTCTATCTCGAAATAGATGCGTTCACTATCTTGCTGAACAGTCCCGGCTTGCTTGAGCAGGTTGAAAAACACGAGCGGCGAGCCATCTGCAACGGGCGCTTCGGGTCCATCGATCTCAATTCTGATATTATCGATATTATGCCCTTTGATGGCGGAGAGAACGTGCTCAATCGTGCCAACCGTTGCACCATTGATCCCGATCGTTGTCCCGCGTGAGATATCCACGACGTGGTCGATATCCGCCGGGATTTCAGGACGATTTGGCAGGTCAACACGGATGAAGACGATCCCTTCCTCAGGACCCGCAGGTTTGAAGCGGATCGTGGATATTTCACCGCTATGCAGCCCGATACCCGTGTAGGAAATCTCCGAGCCTATTGTATTCTTATATTCAGTCATCACTTTTTCCTTTCAATTCTTTACGATATGCTTTCAACATCTCGGGGAGATATTTTTGAGCAACTGCGATGCGCTTGCTGAGATTAGCATCCATCGCGGGCGTGCCGAAATAGCGAGCTCCTTCCGGAACGCTGGAAAAGATGCCGCTCTGCGCACCCACCATTGCCTTTGAGCCGATGGTGATATGCCCCGCAGCGCCCACCTGTCCGGCGAGATATACATAATCTCCCACAACGGTGCTGCCGGCGAGTCCCACCTGCGCACAGACGATGCTTTGCTTGCCAACGATGCAATTATGCCCGATCTGCACGAGGTTATCGATCTTTGTTCCTTCGCCGATGATGGTTGAGCCCAGCGTGGCTCTATCAATGCAGCTATTTGCGCCGATCTCGACCTCATCGTGGATGATCACATTGCCCACCTGCGGAATCTTTTGCTGAGCCCCTTCTAAGAGCGCAAAGCCAAAGCCATCCGCACCGAGCACCACTCCGCTATGGATGACGCAATTTGCACCCACCTGAGTGTTTTCATAGAGGCTGATATTGTCATAGAGCAGGCTATTTTCCCCGATCACACAATCTTTATCAATCGTGCAACCGACGCCGATTCTCACTCCTTTTGCGAGCTTCACCTTTGCGCCGATTACGGAATATGCCCCGATGGACACATCCTCAGCGATCTCTGCGCTTTCGTGAATGACAGCACTGGGGTCAATCCCGGTGAAGCCTTTACCTGCATCTTGTTTAAGCCAAAATGTGATAATCCTCATCAGGCTGAGATATGGCTTTTCGCTGATCAAAACGCTACGTTCGGGGAAGTTTTGCACAAACTCCGGCGTGGTGATGATCAGCCCGGCAGGGGATTTGGCAGCATTTTCTATGAGTTTTTCCTGTTCGCAAAAGATGATGGACTCAGCATTTGCCTCATGGATTTCACAGACATTATTGAGCCTCAGCTCTTTATTGCCATGCCATTTCCCGCCGCCAATAGCTGCGATCATTTCTGTTGAAAGACTCGTTTCAAATCTTTTCATGATTAGAATTTAAAGTCCATATCAGATTTGAAGTCATCCCCGAAAGGGTCTTTCTCAAAGGGGTCTTTCGTTTCCGGGAATCCGAAATCATGGTCAAAGTCCGAAGGTCTAATCGTATCTTTATTCAGCTCTTGCAGAACCTGTTCGGTGATATCGATAGAGGGCACGGCATAGAGAACGACGCCCATGCTCACATCCAGGATCATGGTATATTTCTCATCTTCGGCGATGCCCGTGATGATCTCATGAATCTTTTGCGAGAGCGGATCCACGAGTTCACGATAGCGCTGTTCCGCCAAGCCATTATCTCCAAAATACTGTTGGAGCAAGCGTCCTGCCTCTTCTTTTTTGCTGGTGATTTGCTCTTGGAGTTCGCGCTTGCTACTCTCACTGAGGGTGAGCTTTCGCACGTCGAAATCGCGCTCCATTTGCTGAATCTCGTTATCGAGGGTTTGGATCTGTCCCGTCCATTTTTGTCTATCCAATTGGAAGAGGCGGGTGATCTCTGCCATCTCGTTACTATCGAAGAGGATTCTATCGGTATTCACATATCCGAGCTTCGTGGCTTGGGCAATCAGTCCACTGAATGCCAACATTATTGCAAGAATTACACTTAGTTTTTTCATGATATAAATATCTCCTTGACGCCGGCTACCCCTCAATCTTGAAGATGGGGTCCAGCTCTTTGACTGCGCGAACGTCGTCCACTCTTCTAACGGGAGTGGAAATCGGCGCTTCATGCAAGAGGGCAGGATTTTCCTCTGCCTCTTTTGCGATTTCAATCATTGCTTGGATGAACATATCCAAGGTCTCAAGACTTTCGGTCTCCGTCGGTTCGATCATCATCGCTTCCGGGATGATCAGCGGGAAATAGACTGTGGGCGCGTGAAAGCCCTTATCCAAAAGTCTTTTTGCAATATCCAGCGTATTCACACCATATTTACTCTTCTGCCAGCTACTATCTGCAACAAATTCGTGCATACAGTGCTCAGGATGCTGAATATGGTAATAATTCTTCAGATGCGCCATGATATAATTCGCATTGATGATGGCGTTTTCACTGGCTCTGCGCAAGCCTTTCCCGCCCAACATCTTGATATATACATAAGCGCGGACAAGCACGCCAAAGTTTCCATAGAAGCTGTGAATCTTGCCGATGGAACTCTCCTGATGAGAATAATCCAAGAAATAGCCTTCATCGTTTTTGGCAACCATGGGAACGGGCAAATAGGGGAGAAGCTTTTCAACTACTCCGACGGGACCTGCACCGGGCCCGCCTCCGCCATGCGGCGTTGAGAAGGTCTTATGCAGGTTAAAGTGTATGATATCAAAGCCGTTCTTTCCGGGCTGACAGATGCCAAGCAGTGCGTTGAGGTTCGCACCATCCATATAGATCAGGGCATCCACGCTGTGGAGAATCTCGGCGATTTCTTCGATCTGAGTTTCAAAAAGACCCAAGGTGCTGGGATTGGTGAGCATGAATCCGGCTGTGTTTTCGTCCACGAGCTCGCGCAATTGATTGATGTCGCAACGCCCGTTTTCGTCGGACTTGAGCTCGACCACGTCATATCCCACGAGTCTGCAAGTGGCAGGATTTGTGCCATGTGCGCTATCGGGGATGATGATTTTGGTCTTATGCGTATTCCCTTTTGCCTTGTGATATTGGGCGATGATCTTGATTCCGGTATATTCGCCTTGCGCACCCGCCGAGGGTTGCAGCGTGACGTTTGCCATTCCGGAGATCTCTGCCAAATCGTTTTGCAATTCATACATGAGCTCCAACGCACCTTGAATAGTGCTTTCCGGCTGCAGCGGATGCAGGTTTGCAAAGCAAGTATGTTTTGCAATGAGATCATGAATCTTGGGATTATATTTCATCGTGCAGCTTCCCAGCGGATACATGCCTTTTTCGATGAAGTGATTGAGGCTGGAAAGCCCGACATAGTGGCGCATTACTTCCAATTTGCTCACCTGTGGCAGGCGCGCATCTTTCTCTCTAAGCTGTTTGCTATCAAACATTTCGCCAAGCGGGATGTCTATCTCACGCTCCGGCAGGTTCACTCCGTGGCGTCCTTCGGATGAATATTCAAATATCGTCTTAGGCATGACAGGCCTCCTTCACTCTATTTACAAAGTCATCGATTGCGGCTTTACTCTTCTTTTCCGTCACGGCGAGCATGAGCTCATTTTTGCCCAAAACCACACCGGCATAGATGCCATAAGGAGCGAGCTTATCAACGAGCGTCTGTGCATCGCAAGCAGTCTGAATCACAAATTCGTTATAGAACTTTGCACTTGGATATCTCATCGAGATGCCGTCGATCTTGACGAATTCACTTGCCAGATAGTGAGCTTTCTGAGCACTTTGGATGGCGGCTTCTTTAAGCCCTTCTCTGCCCATGAGGCTCAGATACACCGTTGCGGCAAGGGTGCAAAGCGATTGATTTGAACATATGTTTGAGGTTGCCTTAGCGCGACGAATATGCTGTTCGCGAGCCTGCAAAGTAAGCGCATAAGCGCGTTTGCCCTCTGCATCCAAGGTTCCGCCGACTATGCGTCCCGGCATCTGTCTTGCCATATCGAGTTTGGTGGCAAAAAAGCCGAAGAGCGGCCCGCCGAAACTCTGTCCATTGCCCAAAGCCTGTCCTTCGCCCACAACGATGTCTGCATTATAATCGCCGGGGGTTTTGAGGATGGCAAGCGAGATGGGATTCACGCAGGCGATCAAGAGCGCACCCTTTTGACTGTGTGTAATTTCGCTGATGGCATCCACGTCTTCGAGATTGCCGAAATAGTTCGGATTTTGCACCACCACCGAGCCCACATCTTCATTCATAAGCTCTTTGAGTGCATCAAGATCGGTCACGCCGTCTTTCATGGGGATAGTCACCAGTTCCACTCCGATTCCTTCGGTGTAAGAACGGATGATATCCACAAAAGTGGGGTTCAAAGTGCCGGGTAATAATGCTTTGTTTTTCTTATTCTTACGCACCGCCATGAGCACGGCTTCTGCCACTGCACTGGCTCCATCATACATGGAAGCATTGGCGATTTCCATTCCCGTGAGCTCACAAATCATGGTCTGATATTCATAGATAAATTGCAAGGTGCCTTGGCTAACCTCTGCCTGATAGGGCGTATATGCGGTGAGAAATTCAGGACGAGATATGATTGCATCCACTGCGGCGGGAATAAAATGATCATAAACACCGGCGCCGAGGAAAGAATTTGCGGTCTGCGTGCAAGTATTGCGGCAGGTTTGGCTTTGGATCTTGTTTGTAATCTCCAATTCCGTCATGGGTTTATCTAATTTCAATTCGTCTTTGAGGCGAAACTTTTCCGGGATAGCGGCGATGAGTTCGCAAAAATCTTTAACGCCGATCTTTGCAAACATCGCTTGCCTATCTCTATCAGTATTAGGGATATAGGGCATTTTCACTCCTTTGACTATAGTCATAATGATATTTTTTTGCAATGTTTATTATTGCGCTGTTTATGTCAATGTTTTTTGTGCTCGCAGGGCGAGCCGATTTAACGATTTAACGATTTAGCGATTTAGCGAGGCTCCGCTGCTCCTAATCTGCCTTGTTTTACCGTCGTGGTTGGTGTCGGAACGTCATCGTTGCGACAAGCGGCAGAACTACTCACATTATCGAACACAGATCAAATGGATTTGCACGGATGGGGTTTGCGAGGCGAAGCTCTCGTAGCTCGTAGCTCGTAGCTCGTAGCTCGTAGCTTCCTTTTCACAATTTCCTACCCGACCGAGAAAGGACGGCTTCTCTCCTCTTGTTTTGTGGATAATGCTCGCTGTGCTTACTGACTCTCACGACAAAAGATACCTTGCTTCGTTGTAATCTGAAGCGCAGCGAGACATTTTCCACCGGGCCTGGACTGATTCGTCGCTTTCAGGGTTTAGGAGCCCCTTACTATCAGCGACGAGGTTGGAAGTGCAGGTTCGGAAAAAACTTTTGCAAACAAAGTCTTTCTGATTGGGCAGTTCAGAATGGAAGATGCCGGCCGAGCTCACCGATTCTACGACTTTTCGAGTTTACGACTATGCGTTGTCGGACTGTGGCTCGTTGCAATCTGGAGCCCAGCGGGTCATTTTCCATTCCTTGAAAACTGCCTCTACCCTCTATAGGGTGACAAAATCGAAAAACGGTGACAAAATGGACAACTAATTTTTCGGTCAGTCGCGTAAGTGATTGAAATATGAAGCCTGAAAAAATCTTCAAAAAAATATTAAGCATAACCATGTTATGTAAACCTGAGGGGACGCGGGGCGTCCAAATTGAGAATTGAAAATTGAGAATTTTACGATAGCATTTCTATTTCGGGGCGGGAACGTCCTCGTTGCCGCAGAAAGCGTCAGCTTTCTACTTCTTTTCTTGTCCGCAAATTAACACGAATTGGCTTTAGATAGAACACTAAGTTAGCTACGAGCTACGAGAGCGGAGCTTTCTCACGAGGGCGTTAACCTACCAAGGGAGGAATGCGCCGGTGGCGCATGCGGCAACGAGGACGTTCCCGC
>DIQS01000010.1:8916-18643 GCA_002427325.1 Cloacimonetes bacterium UBA5456
GCAACGAGGACGTTCCCGCCCCGAAAGGGGAAGGCAATGCCAGCTTTTGTTGAGCGAAGCAAAACAATCGGCGTCAGCCGACATTCTCGTAACTCGTAGCTCGCAGCTAACACAGCTCTCGTCAGATCGTTAAATCGTCAAATCGCTAAATCGCTAAAAAAGCTAATCCAGCTCCCTCAAACTAACCAGCTCATATATCTTCACCGCCTGATTCTTCCCTTTCACCTTCACCTCATCGAGATATCTCACCTCCGCCAGGTCTTTGATATGTTCCAGGGTAAATTCACTGATGATGATTCCCTTTTGCGTGTTATATTCTTTGGTAATACTTTCCAAGCGTGCGCCGAGGTTGATGGTATCACCGATTGCGGTATAGTCAAAGATTTGTTCGCTTCCGAGGTTTCCGATAACGGCATTTCCCGTATTAATTCCGATGCCGATCTCAAAGATTTCGCGACCTTCTGCGCGCCATTTATCCTGCAAAACAGCGAGTCGTTTCCTCATGTCGAGCGCGGTTCTACACGCTGTATAGGCATGATTTGGCAGCTTGATCGGGGTACCGAAAAGCGCCATCACAGCATCCCCGATAAATTTGTCTAAAATACCCCGATTATCGATGATGGTATTCACCATTTCGGTGAGATATTCTTTGAGGATGAAAACCGTTTCTTCCGGCGCATGAGTCTCGGTGTAGGTAGTAAATCCGCGCACATCCGAAAACAGCACGCTCACCTCTTGCAGTGTTCCGCCATAGCTGATATTTTTGGGATTTTTGAGCAGTTCGTCCACCAATGCCGGCGCCATATATTGCTGGAAAGCCCCGCGGATAAAGCGTTTCTCTTTCATCGTTTCCAGATAGTGCGAAATCAAGCTCACCACATACAGCGCAATAAGCAACAAGGCAGTTTGCACGATCGGTGCCAAGATATTAACATATTTAAAGAGGATGAAAACCACAAATATTTGAGTGATAACCAGCCCAAAGATGATCATCGCCGAATATTGCGGTTTCGTTTTGCAACAGAGTTCCCAGAGCAGCAGCACGAGGATGATCTCGATGAGAAAATAAAGCCACATATTCGCATTTTTCAGATGATTAGCACTCAGCGCATTCATGAGGAAATTTGCATGAATCTCCACTCCCGCCGTCCAATCTCCTCCGAAAGGCGTGGGAAAATTATCATGCAATTCTTCTGCCGTCGCTCCGATGAGCACGATCTTATCCTCAAAAATCCCCTCTTCCAAGAGATCATAAAAAGAATCCAGCTCAATGCCCTGATAGCCCGGCATATCCTCGTGTTCATCGTCGATCACATCCGCATAGGAGACGTGCAAAAAGCTTTCTGAGGGACCATAATAATTGATCAAAGCGCGGTTATGCACCATTGGGATTTCCAGCCCGCCGATCTCTAAATTTCCGGATTTATTTTCAGGCTGATAGCTTTCACCCGCGACATCCAGGTCCCTATTCATCAAGCCCTGCACGCCGATGGTATAATATGGCTGATCGTCATGCAATTCAAAGAGCGGATAGCGCCGGATCACGTTATCCCAATCCGAGCTCATATTCACGATTCCCCAGCTCAGCCCTTTATTCACGATAGGCGCAATCGGCGTCACCAGTTGTGAGGGGTCTCCCGCTTTCTTGCTCAGGATCGCCTTTCCCGCAAAGACCACATTTCCATAATATTCTGCAATCGCCGCCAACATTTCATCCACCTCAGGATTTGCCGTTTCGGTGAATTCCACGTCGAAAATAATCAGTTTTGCCCCGGCAATATTGAGATTTTGGATGAGTTTTGCATGATATTCTCTGGGAAAAGGCCAAGGTCTATCCATGGCACTAAAACTATCGTTGTCAATGGCGACAATAACGACTTCATCACCGTGATTAATCGTACCGCGCACCCTGAAAAGCGTATCTTGCGCCTTGTTTTCCAGTGAATTAATTGCAGGGAAGATAAAGATGATTTTAACGACGACGAGCAAAACCAGCGGAATCAATAAGTGTTTTATGCGGGACATGATCTCTCCGTGAATTTTTTGCATAATCCCTTTCAAAGTGCCGACTAAAAACAGCCGGCACTTTTTTATTTAGGGGATATTAATGTGTTCTAATTAAAACCTTTGCGTCACCAAGAACTTCAAGGTAGTAGAGGAATAATTTTGGTCGCTATCATTAGCGTTTGTAAAGCTCTTGCTACCCACGTCCAAGCCAATGCTAAGGTCTTTGATGGGGAAGCAATCGATCCCCGCATTAAAATAGTTATAAGCCAGCTTTTGAGTAGAGCCGGACAGTGAATTATTGCGATAGGACACAAAAGGAATGATGCGGTCTTCCCAAAGGGAATAGTCCGCCTTGGCATAGAAGCTATTATTCGTTTGCGTTTTATCGCTCAAGATATTTTCCGTCTTATAATTTGAATAAGAGAAATGGGTTTTCAGCGGCAGGATGCTAAATCTATTGAGCATGGTGACACTGATTCCATTCGTCTTATTATCGCTGATGAGCTCCAGATCGTCGTCCAAGCTTGCTGCTCTTTCGTTGCTGCTATTGCCCAAGCGATAGCTGAGGTCAAGCT
This sequence comes from Cloacimonetes bacterium UBA5456, assembly GCA_002427325.1. GTDB lineage: Bacteria > Cloacimonadota > Cloacimonadia > Cloacimonadales > Cloacimonadaceae > UBA5456. The sequence goes on from DIQS01000010.1 coordinate 11,499, forward strand.
GAGAGGGAACGTAGGGGATCATCGTGAAATTATATCCCAAGCCAAAGCTCATATTGCGCGACTTTTGATGGTTTGGCATAAACATTGCCGCCGTCATGGGATCATCCTCATCCATGGGACTATTTTCGCCCACATTATCAAAATATGAGGCTTTCAGATAAGGCAAATTCGGGATGCGCAAGACCATCTGGGCAAAGATGTTTTCATAGATATTGGTCTCGGTGTTGAACTTACTGATGTTGTCCTCTGTCTTGCTAAAGCCGCCATAGAGCATCAAAAATCTGCCTATGGTCAACTGATCAGACACCGATAGGGTCTTGGTGTCGTTCGCTTGGAAAAAAGAGCCGTAGGAATTGAAGGCAGAACCCACGGAGCTATATTGGACATTGATCAAGTTATTCCAGATATACATCCTCGCATAGGCGTTTAGTGCCACGTTTGATTTACTGGGTATGAAAGGCTCCATATTTTTGTTGATCACAAAGAGGTCTGTCAGATTCTCCAAGGTGATGGGAAGCTCTATGCCCAAATATTCTTCCATCTCATCATCGGTCAAGATTCCGGGAATGGTGTTTGTATTCAGCAGGCTCCCCGCCACTTCCGCACCAAACATAACGTTTTGATCCGGAACGTTCAGCCGAATATCAAAGCTCGCCACGGCATTATCTTTGGCGGTGACCGCATAGGTGGTATCACCGACGGCATTCATACGCAGATAATATGCCTCATCCAAGGAATTGATTATATCGCGATGGCGGCTGATATTGAAGGCAAATCTGAGCCCGTTATCACTGCCGAATTGCAATCTCGAACCAAATGACTCTTGTTTGAAGGTTCCCGTCATGCTATCTTCATCGATAGTTTTGCGCACAGCCTCGCCATGGCTGACGATGAGCTTCATATATTGCGCAAAGAGATCGACATAAATACCGCGCACGTTTTTGCCACGGAGCGTAAAATCTGAGAGATTTGGTGAATAGTCTCCCCAATATGCGTTTATGAATGGCAACATCACGCCGAGCATCATGCGATTTACGGGCTGTTCATTCTTGTTTTCCAAGCTGGAGAAAAGCAGATGAGTCTCCACATCCACAGGACCGTAGGAGGCATACAAATCTGCCCAAGTGCTATAGTCCTGCTGATTATCGCCGAATAGGCTGCTATCCAGAACCAGATCATCTTTTTTCACGTCATAGATATTCGCCGCAAAATTGATCGTTCCACGATAGTCAAAGGGGATATAGGAACTCAGTTTCCCCGGCGTCACCTGCGTTGTCCAAGTTTCTGAATAGACATTTTCGCCTTTGATCTTTGCGGTGACGATTGCCGAGCGCAAGCCCACTCTCGGTCTTGTTTCGCGATAGAGCAAGATGCTTCCTTCGATGGTCGCCTTTGAGGTGACATCGCTGTTATCCACATAGATTTTGATGCTCGTGCTATCGATGACATCTGCAATCGCAAAAAAGCTCACCGCAAGCACATAGCCTTCATCTGCGGATACTATTTCCTCATCCGATATGAGCACGAAGTCGCGACTCAATTTCCCGCTGGGTGCCATGGGACGGAGGACAAATGGCTCTGTCATCCCGCTTTCTTCGGGATACATCACGCTCTGTCCATTTTTCAGCGTCATCTCAAAGCGATATTCAATCGCAGACGCCATCATCACCTTTTTGGGAATTATTCCGCGCCAATAGACCTTGTCCTCGCTTTCGGGGCGCATGGGCTCTTTTTCACTGATGCTGCTTTCTATCACGTTATAAACTATATTTATTGCGCTGATATCGGCTTCTCCGGACGTGATCTCCAAGAGTAACTCGGCATCTTTGCCCGGAACGATATCCTTTGGCACCACGTGCAATGCAGTGGCACCAAAGAGCATAAAAACAGCTAAGAAAAAGGCCGGTGTCAAAAGTAGCTTTTTCATATCATCCTCATCTTAAAGCTTAGTAAGTGATTCTGATATATTTGCTTTCACCATTCTTATCCTGATAGGGGATAATGAGGGTGTTGCCGTCCGTGCTATCCATTCCACCAAGTTCTTCATCACTGAAGCCGTCGTCAGGAGTGTCGCCGACGTTGAATTGTCCGCCGGAGAAGGAGCCCGTTTGTCCGGCTCCAACCGTTCCTGTTTGGCCGGTCTCGATGTCTTCCAATTCCACTTCACCTTCGATCACGACGAATTCACTTTCGCCGTTTTCGCCCACACGGGTCAAAAACTCGGTTCCTTTCACCGACGCCACGGTGGTCGGGGTTTGCACAACGAAGGGCCCCGTGCCGCTTTTAATCTGTGAATATACGTTTCCTTTATCAACTTTCACTTTTTTGGCGAGCTTATCCCCGCTTTTGTTTGCGCTGATGGTCACCAGGGAATTTGCAAAGAGTTTTACTTGGGACGATGCATCCACATATTTATATGCGGCAAAGCTTTCTGCTCCCGTGCGTATAACGTCTTCATTTTTCAAGAGTTCACCATTTTTGAACTTCATGTTTTTATCTTTGCGTTGCAGGCTTACTTTACCTTTGGTGGAAGAAAGGACGGCAACGGTGTCTGCACAGAGCAATGCGCTCAAGAAAAGTATTGCGACAATGATTAATATATGCTTTTTCATCTCTTCTTCCTCCTATCAATTCATCATTAAGGCATCGAATTCTATTTCGAGCAATTCCATGATAATGTCGATGGCTTCAGTGCCTCTAAAGGTTCTCCCGTTGAGGATCACCTCGCCCAAGGGAGAGTATCCCAAGTTGCGTGCACCTTCGATAACCTTGTTATTCAGCAAGTTCAGCGCAGCTTGAAATTCATCTATTGCCTCAGCATTTTCTCTATTTGCATCATATTGGAAGATAAACCAATTACTGCGAAGGATGTTTTGATCATTATTCCGCTTATAATCGGCATCCGGATTATAGATGTCATAAAGCGGGATATATACTTGCCAAGCGTAGATGTAACCATCATTAAAAGGCAAGAACTGATTGAATCCGCTCTCCGCCTCTCCTTCAAAAACCTTACGCCCCACCGTCGTGATATTCGTGGAATTAGGCGTACGATTTGCCGGCAGCTCATAGAGCACCAGATATTCTTTTTTGTTGAAATCGGTTTTTTGAACCTGCCAGAAGAAGGTTGCGGGCAGATCGCTGATCTTGCTTGCAGGCTGTCCGATCGGCTTGCCCGGGCTGAGCAGCGTGATCGAATTCAGGTTTCTCACCGTGATGCTAAAGCTTTTTCTCTGCCATTCTTTTTCAGAGCCAAGTTCAGGCTTGGCTTTCACTTCCATCACGAGAACCCCATCCGGGAAGCTCCCTGCCAAGACGGCGTCTTTGAGATTGCTGAGGTTCGAGAGAATCTCAATGATGTCAAGATTAAAATCGCCATCCTTATCAAAACTCGGGTTCCCTTCTTGCGAGATGAGGTCGCGATTGGTGAGCACGAAGCTTGCGCCTTTTGCCAGCGGCTCTTTGCTGATGAATCTCGCTTCGCCTTCGTTTAGGATATATTCGCCGTTCCAACTCAGCATGATCTCGAGCTGAACCTTGTCGGCAACACCCTTATTGGTCATTGTCAGCGTGGTCAAAAGGGGTTGCGTTTGCGGCTTTATAGGGTCAAAACTCAAGGTCTTGAGTTCGTTTACCCTTATCTGCGAGGGACTGAAGCTGAGGTCGATCTTGGCATTTAGCCCAACCACAGCAATGCAGATAAGAAAGATCAGGGTAGAAATCCGTTTCATAATTCCTCCTTAAGGGAATCTTCTATCGATATGTTTATAATGGTTTTTAACAATTCAGGGAAGGACATCCCCGCTGCAGCCGCCGCCATCGGAGTGAGGCTGAGCTTGGTCATTCCCGGCAAGGTATTTACTTCCAAGAAGTAGCACTTGCCATCTCTAACTCGAAAATCCACTCGAGCATAAACGGAACATCCCAGTGCCCTAAAGATGCGCTCGGCATAGACCTGAGCCATCTTACTCACACTCTCTTCCAAGGGTGCGGGCGCTAAATATTCCGTGTTTCCCGAGCTGTATTTATTCAGATAATCATACCATCCGGATTTGGGACGAATCTCCACAACCGGCAATGATTTTCCACCTAATATACTAACCGTAATTTCGCTCCCTGCAATATATTCTTCCAAAAGAATCTCAGGGCAATGAGCCAGCGCAAGCTCAACTGCAGAGCCAAGTTCGCTCAGATCGTGAACAATGCTGATTCCCACGCTGGAGCCGCTTACATTTGGTTTAACGATGATGGGCATGCCCAGCTTTTGCGAAAACTCCGCAAAATCCTGTGTATCTTTGTAATCCTCTATCAGATTACCCCTAAAAAGAATGTGTTTTGCGCAAGGGATGCCTTCGGCGAGCGCAATCAGCTTCGAGACATATTTGTCCATCGCCAAAGCAGATGCCTTGGAATCTGACCCCGTATAGGGGATATCTTCCAATTCCAACGCTGCTTGTATCCTGCCGTCCTCGCCGGCGCCACCATGTAGTGCATTGAAAACCAAGTCTGCACCAAGCTCCTTGATCTTCATGAGCAACTCGGCAAGCGAAGGAAAGTCCTTGGGATCGAGCACAAAAACCTCATAGCCGGAAGCCTTTAACGCCGCCTCAACCGCTGCTCCGGAAATCAGCGAAATCTCGCGTTCGTTCGAAATCCCGCCCATTAGAATTACGATCTTTTTCATTTTTTATATACTCAACTGATAAAATGCTGAAAGACTAAGTCCCATTGCGCCTTTAAAGCGCGCCACATCACGAATATTTGCCCCGCAAAAGTCCGAAATGGTGATCTCCTCCGGCAAAAGCGATAGCGTCATCCTATTTTGCAAAGCGGATGCGCCCAAGGGCAAAGACGCCTCATCGCCGGCTATATAGAGCGTGTAGATGATCTCGTTGCCGCCCCAAAGCAAGATCGCCGCAAGGATGATTCTATCTTCATGATATACATTAAATTGCTTGATCATACCCTTGCCATGAAGTGCATCGATATATCTTCCCAAAGTGTCATAGCCAATCCCCAGATTGTGACCCTTCCTTTTGTCCAAATCCTCTTGCAGCCTCAAAAAACTATCCAAATCATAGCCTTCTTTCAAGATCAAGCCTGCACTTTCCGCCTTGCGCAGATAGCGCCGCTCCTCCGGCAAAACGAAGGGCTCTTCATCACGATATTGGGAAAAAGTGTATAAAGGGCGTGCCTTCAGCCCGTTCCAGGTGAAACCGCGCACATCTGTATTGCCCGGATTCAAACGGATATTCACCCTCCTATAATTGTCCGTGAGAAATCCGGCGATGCGCTCGCAGATCGTGATCGTATCCAAAAGAACGCGCGGGGAAGAGGTTTGCGGCAAAAAGAAGGTGCTCAAGCCCTGATAATATGTGCCCACGGGCGCAACTAATGCCTTAACACCCATGCGACGCCGCTCATAGACAGGCATGATCCCCACCAATTCTTCGCTCTTATAGACCTGTATCTGATATGGCGAAATGCCGTGCATATCAGCCACGGTGCGCATGAAAAATGGATCATGCCACAGCGAATAGCGAGAGGGCAATGTCTGGCCTTCTTCTGCGCTAATGTCACAAAATAATACTCTGTATTTCATCCAAAACCCCGCCTCGATCTCTTGTATTTATGCGCAAATATCACAACGATATTGCGCACTCATCAAGGCATAATACATCTTAGAATTCATGCTGCATAAGTCAATGAAAATATTTCATAAAAGCGTGACAGTTTTGCTATCTGCATATTTTATCCGGCTATAAAGCTCACTTAATCCAATAGATGCCAATATCTTGGGTCAAAAAAAGAAGCTAAGTCCAAAAGACGTATTCCCGAGAGTTCTGCATAGCTGAAAATGTCCTCCGCACCGCTTTGAAGATATATCGTCCGGATCAATTCGCTGCAATACATCGCCTCGTCGTCATCCAAATCAAAGCTATGATCAAAAGGCGTCTCTTTTTCCAAATAATATCGCGCCCGAGATGCCGCATGCACCCGGTCTATCTCAAAATCTGCGCTCACAAAATGATAGTCACCTTCATGAGCATCCCCACAAAACTTTTCCAGGTCTTCAATGCGAATTCCATCCACGCTGTCCAGCCTGCCGGAAATGCTGTGAACCACGCGCCAAACGCCTTCTTCCTTGATCACAATCCCCACGTGGGACATTTCTCTTGCCTCGGGGAAATATTGCGTAATAAGCATTGAAAACAGGCTCTTGCCGCGCCGCAGAATCAGATCACCTTCCCTGAGCTCCGCTGGTATCCTTATCTTTTCCGAGCTCTCACTTGCCTTTGAGCAAGAAAAAGCGCAACACATTGATATCATTAATAATAGAAGTGCTGCGCTCTTTATAATAAGGGATTGGATTTTATTTGTCGAGGTCATCCTTGGAAAAATCTACCTTCCAATCGCCATTTTCTTTGACCAATGGCATTTCAACCGTGCTGACGCTATCCGGCTCGGATTTTGACCATGTTTCATAGGTCACAAAGGCAGAATCGCCCTTCACCACTGTCTTGATGATCCTGAAATCTGTATCCGAATCGCGACGATCCTCTTCGTTTATGCCTTCTGAGAAAGATGCGAGCATGTCCAAAATCTCGTGACCGGATTCCACGGTAAGCTCTTTTGCCGTCTCATAATCATGATTGTGCATGGCTTCCAAAAATCCTCTTGCAACCTTAGCCGGCTTCTTCTCACAAGCACTCAGGGTAAAAAGAAGAACCAACACCATAAATATCCAGAAAAACTTTTTCATATCGTCTCCATGTATCCTATTCATTAAAAGGCATCATAATAATTGCCAAATAATAGTCAAGCAAAATGTGAAGCTCACTGCGTTTGCCGATTTAACGATTTAACGATTTAACGAAATAGAACACGGGTTGAACGGATGAAACGGATTTACACGGATTTTTTGGGGAGCTACGAGCTACGAGTTACGAGAAGCTTTGTGTTAGCTACGAGCTACAAGTTACGAGCTACGAGAATGTCGGCTGACGCCGAGTGTTTTGTTTCGCTCAACAAAAGCTGGCATTGCCTTCCTCTCTCGGTGCGGGAACGTCCTCGTTGCCGCATGCGCTCCTGCGCATCCATTTTTCCGGTCTGTCAACGCTCCCGTTGCCCATGATCCCGTAAAA
>DIQS01000010.1:18833-18969 GCA_002427325.1 Cloacimonetes bacterium UBA5456
CCCGTAAAAAATTCGTGCGCAGCACATCCAACCAAACGTGAGTGTTAGCGAACCCAGAAAGCACTATCTCGCTTCGCTCGTTCATCTAACGCCTTTCCTCTCTCGGTGCGGTAACGTCCTCGTTGCCGCATGCGCT
>DIQS01000018.1:0-350 GCA_002427325.1 Cloacimonetes bacterium UBA5456
ACCGCCGAGATTGAAGCTGCCGGCAGGGAATGCGAACACGACAGTTGCAAATAATGAGATAAAGATAATAAGAAATGCTTTTTTCATGAGGATACTCCTTAGACTTTCTGACGACAGGATAATGTGTTCGCTTGACTTGTCAAGTTAAAGCACGGGCAGTATTGCAGATTGAACTTTTGGATTTAGGAGATTATACGGATTATCTGTTCTGAAAAAACAGCACTTCAAACGTTTTTCTATCATTTTAAAGTGACATCAGTATTTTTTGAAGATTAAGGCGAAAACTGCAGATTTTTTCATCTGCCAGAGGCAAGATTCCCGAGCCTTTCTTACTGGGTTCTGGTCATGAT
>DIQS01000018.1:549-18024 GCA_002427325.1 Cloacimonetes bacterium UBA5456
CATATCATGAGCGCACGCTAAGCAGTAATCAATAGGGAAGCAAGGGCTTAAGGGTGTTTCTCGCTCTTCTATGTCTTTTTTGTATAAAAAAAGCGTTGATTTCAGCTCTTTGCATCAAATCAACTGTTGCGAATCTCCTCCAAGAGCTGTTCTAAAATTGCATTGGCATCAAGCACGTTGAGCACTTTTCTATCGCCGTTTGTGAAGGTTATCACGATGTCGCCCAAGGTCTTGGATATCTCGCGGATATGATCCACAACGATATAACTTTTGCCGAGGTCTTCGTCTGAATATTCAAAGATTGTCTTCATTATTTGATCCTTTTGCTATGAATTTGGACGTGGGTATGCCCGTTGAGTGAAGAAGCCGCGCTTCATGTTGCACGCGGTTTTTCTCACCATTTTTAGCTGATTGATCTTAAGCTTTAAGATCAGTTTCTCAGGTTACAGCTCTGTCTATAAGATTCTCCGGGGCGCAGATATTCGGCGAATTCCGGTTCAAACTCGATGAGAGTATAATCCGGATCGTCGTAGCCGTGGAAATATTGATCGAAAAAGAAGCAGTGCTCAGAAGCGTCTGCCTTGAGCACTGCATTATTTACAATCTTTACACTCCCGCTGAGCCTGATGTAGCCGGTGTGGCCGTCTTCAGAGAGCGGGACATTGATTTCAACGAGTCTGTTATTTTTGATCTGCGCAACCTTAGAATCATTGCTGAAGGTAGCAAAGAAATATTTCCCTTCGTGAAGGAAGAGCACGACCGGGCGCACGCGAGGCTGTTTGCCATCACAAGTTGCGAGATAGACATATTGATTTTGTCTAATCCAGGTCAAGATCTCTTGCTGCAAAGCTGATTCTTTGGGGCGAGCCATTAATATTATCCTTTATTTTGGGAATGAAATGCTGTTGATGAATGATTGGTTTTCAGCTTTGGGGTTATCACGTGCATCGCGGGGGAGGTTTTCGATCTCATGAACGATGTCCATACCGGCAATGACTTTCCCAAATACCGTATGTTTACCATTGAGCCAAGGTGTTCCATCTTTCTTGGTGACGATGAAAAACTGGCTGCCGTTTGTGTTGGGACCGCTGTTTGCCATGGCGATATTGCCATAGAGAACCGATGCTCTAAGCACTTGGGTATAGATGGGTTCGGTGATATTGGCAAGAGCCATGAAGTGTTCAACCGTCTTTTCTTTGATCGGCGCAAAGCCTTGTGCTGCTTGGCATTCTTTAACCACAGTGGCGATCTCTTCGTTCGGGGTTCTATTTTGTTGCATATGCGGCACGATGATGTTTGTCCACACAGCTTCTGCTCTGCTGTCGGTTTCAACTTTGCCGGTGAGCAATTCACCATCTGCATAGCATTCATCTTCAAATGTGTAGCCGGGGCCGCCGGTTCCGTCGTTCGATCTATCTTTGTCCTTGGTATTTGGACAGCCGCCTTGGATCATGAAATCTGGAATGACCCTATGAAAATAGGTGCCGTTGTAATAATCCTCTTGAGCGAGCTTGATAAAGTTTGCTACGGTTTTGGGGGCAATATCAGGCCAGAGTTCGAGGCGAATAACACCTTGAGTGGTGTTTAGCTCCACCTTAACTGTTGCCATTTCATCAGTTTGTAGTTCCAATGGTATCTCCTTAGGTAAGTCAGTTTTTTTCCTATTTTGGGTATATAGCATGGTCAGTCCCAAGATCAATATGGTCGGGATCAGGACAAGTGCTAAATAGTTCTTTCGAATCCTCATTATATAACTCCTTTGTCTATATAATAGTTTATACTAATCTTTCCGCAAATAACTTCAATAAAACTGTGGTGACTAATCCAATCACCGCAATTTGCATAGACTCCGCCGTCAAGCTCTTTCAGCATCGGGTGATGGCTGTGCCCCATGACCACATAGTCTGCCTTGCCGCGTTTGATCAGGGATTGAGCGTGTTTGATGAGTCCTTCTTGTTTCTCTCTTTTGAGGTTCTGCTCTTCCTTTCTGCCGCGGCTGGAGCGAGAAAGCAGGCTGCCAAGGCTCAACGCAAGATCGGGGTGCAATAAAGAAAATAAGCGTCTCATAAAAGGAAGACGGATGAAATAGCGATAGATCTGGTATCTGCGGTCGTTGACTGTGTGTTCATCGCCGTGACAAACGTGGATGGTCTTGCCATCGGCATCGATGGTGAAAGAATGATCATAGAGTTCGATGCCGAGATAGTCGGGGAAAAAGTCGTTGAACCAAAAGTCGTGATTGCCGCTGATATGAACGATCTTGCAACCGGCGCGGGTGATTTCGTCGAGGCGCACAAGCAAGGGAAAATATTGCTTCACAATGGTATAATGCCAGTCGAACCAGAGATCAAAGATATCGCCGGCGAGAATCATCAGGTCATATTTGCCGATTGCCTCTTCCAAAAATCTGAGGACAATGGCTTCGTTTTCCTTGTCTTCAGGGCTGTTTCGCCTGTATTTAAAGTGGATATCGGAGATGATACAGATACGCATGATTTGCCTACTTTTGCATCACATAATAGACGATGTTGAGCCCGAAGCGTAGGGCTGTTTCTCTGAGTTCGGGGGGATTGCCATGGGTGTCGGGATCCGCCCAGCCATCGCTGATATTGGTCTCATAGGTATAGAGCATCATCATGCGGCCGTTGTCGTCGAACATCGCAAAAGCCTGAGGTGGCTGGTTGTCGTGCTCATGAATCTTGGGCAAGCCTTCGCTGTAGTCAAAGTATGAAGTGAAAAGCGGATGGCTACTGTCGATCTCGATAAGTTCACGCTCGGGAAAGATGCGCCTGATCTCGCGGCGGAAGCTCTCGTCCATACCATAATCGTCGTCGGCATAGAGGAATCCGCCTCGGAGCATCCATTTGCGCAGGTTGACCAGCTCTGCTTCGGTGAAGCGGATGTTGCCGTGTCCCGTCATATACACAAAGGGATATTCAAACAGGCGGGATTCACCGGCGCGCACAACGCTTTGATCTATAGGGATATCCGAGCCGGTCTCACCGTTGATAAACTTGGCGAGATTGGGCAAAACTTCGGGATCGTTATACCAATCCCCTCCCCCATCATAATGCAAGCGCGCAAAACCGGTGTAGATCGGCGAGGCAAAAAGCGCCATAACAAGCATTGAAAGGGCAATCAAGAGGGAAAAATGTTTATGCGTAATGAAGGCAAACCCCTTTAGTTATCAATCTTGAGATTGATGCAAAGTATGCCGTCATCGACCACTGCATAGAAGCAATAGGCATAATTATCATAGGCGGAGAGGCTTTTGATTTCATCCGTAAAACTGATGGAAGAAAGGCTTTCGCCGCTTGTGGGGTCGAGGATAGTGACGTGACTGAGCGAGGGCACGACGTTGATGGGGCGCGACAGTCTGGGATCATCTTCGGGGCTTATGCGACTGGGTTTGAGCCTGCCGAGGTCTTCTTGAGGACTGGGTAGATCTTGTTCCCAGATCACGTTGCCGTCGTCGCGGATGCCGAATGCACGGTCTTTTTCAAGATAGACGATGAGCATGGCATCGCTGAAGGAAATGCCGTTGATATGGCTTTCGAAGGACTTCTTCCACTTCATTTCGCGGCTCTTTTTGTCGAAAGCTAGGAGGTTATCGCCTGCCGAGAGATAGATATGGTCAAGGCTGAAAACAGGAGTGCTGGTCACGGTGTAGGGCAAGGTTGCGCTCCACGTCACTCCGAGTTCGATCTCGCGGGCAGGGAGGTTCACGATGCGATTTATATATTTGAGTAGGTGTTGTGTGTCTGCTACCAAAGTATTGGGGATCTGTTCCAATCTCAAGCTTTTTGTGTGTTGAACGTCTAACCTCGTTTTGTGAAAGAATTGTTCTATCACTCTGTTGCCAAAGATCATATAAAGCGTTGCAATCAGCATGAGAAAGAGGATTATAATCGTGCTAAATTGCAGGCGGGAAAGTCGCCGGCGCTGAGGTTTTGCCAATTCCGGTTTTCCCGTGAGCATGAGCCAGAGGCTGTCTTCGCCGCTTTTGTTTGAGTCTAAGAAAAACTGCATGCTATCGAGGCTTTCGTAGGCATCGAATATCTTTGGGGCAAGATTGCCGGTGAGGGCGATAAAGCGCTGCTCTTCTTTGATCAGTTCTCGGTGAATCTTAAAGCGGATGTCTTGGGATGCAAAGCCTAAAAGATTAAGTTTTTCAAAGGTTTGCATGCGATATTCTTTGTGGGCGGCGCCGGAGATGCTCAGCTTTTTGCCGTCAGCAATGCCGCAAAAAATCCTGCCGAATTGCACGTAGAAGATCTCTTGCTCATAGATGAGTGCAAAAAACAGGGAAAGTCCCTTCTCGGCGAGATCACTCTTCCGCAGCGAGGCGTGTAGCTTCCAATGAAGATCGGCAAAGAACTCTTTGAGCCATTTCTCGGCTTCCATACGGTTGATCTCGTGAGCTTTTACAGAGCGCAAAGTAAGGATGATTTCTGCGACTATTTCTTCTAAAACCTTGTCCTTTTCAGGATGACGAATCGCCATGATCCAGCCGAAACGTCCGTCTTGGCTAAGTCTGCTTTCGACGAGGCTGTAAGGCGGGATGGGTTTGCTATATTCAAGTGCTAACATCAGCTCCACCACTTGATGAATGATCTATAGCTCACGCGGAAAAGGGTGGGGATGTGCATGAGCATATTGGTGTAGGCGGCGTTTGCCAGGGGGCACCAGCATTCCTTGCGGTGTATGCTTTTGCGTTCTTTCTTGGCTAACCTCGAATACCAGACTTTCTTGAATTTATAGTTGCTATCGCGCAGATTGCCCAAGGGCTTGGCTTTCACGCAACATGTCCAGACGTCTCCATCCGGCGAGATCTGGCAAGAGGCCAAGCCGGAATAACAAGGGATGACCTGCTTCTCGTCGCGCATGATCTTTTTCACATAGTTGTAATATTCTATTCTAAAAGCCATTGTGATCTTTGCCATGCCTGTGTATTGCTCATTTTTGATGCGGTGGATGAGATAGTCTATGGCAGATTTATAAGCCACCATGCCGGGGACGATGTCCAAACCGACGGTATCCAGTTCCACGCGCTCTTCAGCAATCTCGGTGATGTAGCTATCCGGCTGCAAACGCATAAGTTCGTTGGCAACGGAGAAGAAGCTATCCACATTATAGCGAGAGATCACGGTGTGTATGCCCACATTGACATTGGGCAGCTTCAAAGCTTTGAGTTTATTGAAGGTAGCAACTGCTTTCTTATAGTTGCCGGGCACGTTGCGGATGTCGTCGTGCTGCTGTTCGATCCCGTCGATGGAGATATTGATGATGATCTGCGCTTTAGGACAGTTTTTAGAGATCTTTTTGGTCTCTTCGACGATGGTATTCACCAAGATACCGTTGGTGGGGATGTTGATGATGCGCGGGCGGGAAATCTTGTAGATGGTGCTGATCACCTCGGTGATATCGCGTCTGAGGAAGGGTTCGCCGCCGCTGAAGGTGATCCAATATGGCGATCTCCCAACGCTCTTGAAGATCTTGGCATATTCATCAACGCTGAGGTTTCTTGCCTTCTTTTTCCATACGCGGCAGGTGTTGCAGCGTGAATTGCAGGAATAAAGCAGGCTTACTGTGTAATTCATCGGCAGAATTCTGGGGAAACCAAGATATTTTGCCATCCAATAGAGCACGATGCGATAGGCTACTGAAAACATATTATATCTAACTCTTTACTTTCTTTGTGCTTTTGGAAATCTCCCAGGCAAAGGGGTTTTTCCTGCGGACATAATAGTCCCAACTGCCTAATGCTCGGCAATATATCTCAAGCAAGATCACGCCTGCCATGCGGAAGATATCGCCGGGTCTGTCTATAAGTTCTTGCCAGAATATCTTAAAGAGAAGTCCGCCGTCTTGGGACACGACTTCATATTCTTGCACCTTTTTGAGCCAGAGATGTCCGTTTTGGATGCGGCGACGCTGTTTGATGAAGTCGCGCACGTTCTCCGGTCCTTTGTTGATGATCTTGGCATTGGGGATGTATTTGAGCTGCAAACCTTCGCTGCGAATGATGGCTTCGATGCTGGCTTCATCCACCGCGCTCTCTTTGGGAATCTCGTCCATGACCTTGCGGAAAGCGATCATTTCACCCAGCTTGGGCGAGATCAGCGCCATCCTGTGGTGCATGCGCCAAAGGAGATTCACGGCATAGCCGATGAAGGTGTTGTCAGGATTCACGGGAACGGGACGTCCGCCAGTTGCGCCAATGTTCTTGTCACTAAAGGCGGAAACGAGGAGCTCAATGGTGTTTTCCTCGGGGATGACATCACCGGAGATAACCACCAAGACCTCGGACATCGCTTCTTTGATGAAGAGATTGATAGCACTGGACTTGCCCTCTCTTTTTGCCTGTATGTAGAGCCGAACTTCTGGATTATCCTCGGCAAACTCTAAAACTAATTCATCTGTTTTATCTGTGCTGGCGCTGGAGACGACGATAACTTCGGCAATCTCAACCTGCTTAAGCTTTTGAGCCATGATGGCTTTGAGCAGATGCAGGATGTTTGCTTCTTCGTTGTGGGCAAAGATTCCTATGCTGGCTTGAATAGTCATGATTATGTGGGCCTCTTTCTTCCCGGCATGCTGTGCGGGATGCCTTTGTTGATAGCATCCAAGATACCGTTGACAAAGCTTCCGGTATGCTCGCTGCAAAACTTCTTGGCAATTTCTATTGCCTCGTTGATGATCACGGCAGAAGGGGTGTCGGTAAACATAAGCTCATATACCGCGATGAGCATCAAGCTTTTATCCAGATGGGCAATGGTGTCCAAAGACCAGTGGTCGGTGTGTTTATCGATCTCTGCCTCGATGTCTTCGATGTTTATAATAGTGTTTTTGATCAGTTCGTCGGCAAAGGCATAGACCGACGAATCGCTTTTGATGTTGTCTGCCGCGCTGATCTGACTCAAAATCTCAGGATAGGCGTTGAGCAGATTGTATTCGCGATACTCCTCGGTGACATCGGCGAAGTCCAGAACATACATGCTCTGAACGGCGATCTCTCTTGCTTTACGCCTTTGACTCATCTTCCATCTCCCGCATGAGGTTCACCATTTCCACGGCACTGCTTGCTGCGCTGAAGCCTTTGTTCCCTGCCTTGGTGCCGGCTCTTTCAAATGCTTGATCCACGCTGTCGGTGGTAAGCACGCCGAAGATAACTGGCTTTCTTGATGCCAAAGCGGCTTGGGCAACACCTTTGCTGACCTCTGCGGAAACATATTCAAAATGGGGAGTAGAGCCGCGGATCACAGCTCCGAGACAGATCACGGCGTCGGTGTTGGGATCACTTGCAACCTGTTGCGCCACGAGTGGAATCTCGAATGCACCGGGAACCCAGATAACTGTGATATCTTCGTCCCTTACTTCACTGCGATATAGGCAGTCCAAAGCACCCTCCAACAGCTTTCCGCTGATGAGCTCGTTAAAACGACTCACCACGATGCTGAAACGATAGCCTTTGGAGACCAAACTTCCTTGAATAACTCTCATCTATAGCTCCTTAAAATAGCGTTTTTTCATAGATGTCAAGATATACAAGTGGGAAAAACGTTCAAGTAAAATCTTTGATTTTGGGATAAGAATAGTAATATGGGTGGTAAATGGTGCTGATTATCCGACGAAAAAGAGACTGCTCAATGCGAGAAAGCATGCCTCTCCCAATCCTGCCAAAGCGGGTCAAATACGAGTATTTCCCGCTTGAGTTCCCCCTGCATCGCATCGAGATTCATATCATCTAATGTGAGTCCCTCAAAGTTGAATATGCTTTGGGGGAGGACGATCACTTCATCAGCTTGTGCCCCTGCCTGCGCGATGATATCCTTTGCACAAAGAAGCCCGGCAACCGTGATAGTCTCGCCCAAAAAGTCGTTCCTGATCGCCTGATGCCTCAGCTTCTTTTCGCCTAAGAGCGCGTTGAGTTCATCCACGATGCCGCTGATATGCCTCTCTGCACTTTGGGAGCATAGTATGAGGTGATCCTTGCCGCTTTCCTTTAGTTCATCAGCCAGCGCATACTTGTTTTCCGTGAAGTTTTGATATCCCAAACGCAACATGCCTATGCCGTTTTCAAGCTGAGGAAAGTCCTGATAGAAGTCATATTCCGGCACATCATATCCTGCCAAAACATAGAATTCATCGGCGGGATAGACGATATCACAGCCATATTGCTTCCTGAAATCCGAGACCATATTGAGTAGCTCGCGCGCAGAAGCTTCATCAAAGCCGCGCAACTCACAGAGCCTTTCACGATATTTACTCAGCCCCACAGGCACGATCCCGATGGAGAGAATATCCAGCTCCTGCTCATGATTCTGTAACTCACAGAGCGACTCCCATAGCTTTTCACCGTCGTTATATCCCGGCACGACAACGAATTGAACGTGAAAACTCACCCCGCATTCCGCCAAATCCTGCATGACCTCCAGCGGATCAATAGGATTCACCGAGCGCATCATAGTCTGCCGCAAAACGCGGTCTGTGGTGTGCAGAGAAACAAAGAGCGGATTGATATCATCTTCACAGATACGATCCAAATCCTCCTCTTTGAGATTGGTCAAAGTGATATAATTCCCATATGTTTGCGAGAGCAGATAGTCATCGTCTTTAACATAGAGACTGCGCCTCAGATTGGGCGGCATTTGGTCGATAAAACAAAAGATACAATGATTTGAGCACATCCGCGGGCGATAGTCCACCTTATCGATTCCCAAAGAACGCCCCCATTCTCGGTGAATGAGGAGGCTTTGCTCTTCCCCATCACCGTCCAAATAGTCAATATTGAGTTCATATTCAGAGCTATATCTTTGCAGTTGCAGGATGTCTTCTATCTCAAAGCCGTTGATGCTCAGGATGACATCGCCCTCTCTCAAGCCGGCTTCATAAGCCTGCCCAAGATCGTCTAAATATAGTATCTTAAGAGCCATGTCTTTGTTAGATTTCGGTCAGGATAATGAGCATGAAAGCGTCGAGAGTTGCTCCCTTTCTCTTGCATCCCTCACCCATCACGTGTTGCGTATCCTATCATAGCGATATTTAAAGCGTTTAATCCCCTCAAAGATGGTTCTCGCCAGCCTTTGTTGATAGTCGCTATCGACGAGTAATCTCTCCTCATCGGGATTGGAGATGAAGCCGAGTTCCACGAGCACAGCCGGCATAAATGCCCCACGCAGGACGTAGAAGTTTGCCTGCTTCACGCCTCTATCATAAGATTTTGTTCCGGCAACGATGTTTTGCTGTATATTACCGGCGAGCTCATTGCTGCTTTCCAGATGCTCTGTCTGGCTCAGATCGCTGAGGATGAAGTCCAGTCCGTCATACTTACTACGCGCTTCCACCCCACCTTCATAGAGATCGACAACCTGGTTTTCCAGAGCTTCCACTGCACGAGCGTCCGAGGTTACCGCCGTCGAGAGATAATAGGTCTCAGCACCCTTGGAACTTGTGCTTTTAGAAGCATTTGTATGGATGCTGACAAAGAGATTTGCCCTGTTATCGTTGGCAAACTTCGTCCTATCGCCAAGCGAGACAAATCTATCGTCATTCCTCGTCATGAGTACCTGCAAGCCCAGTTCCTTTTCGAGTAGCACCTTGAGCTTGAGCGCAACTCCGAGATTGATATCCTTTTCCTGAGCTTTGAGCTTTTTGCCCACTGCTCCCGGGTCTTTTCCTCCATGCCCCGGATCGAGGACAATGACATGCACGCCATAGTCTTGCGGGTCTTCGATGCGAAGCATACCCGAGGCAAAACTCACCTTCTGAGGGAAGTGTTGTGGTAAAAGCTCCGTAAAGAAATTCAGCGGGATATAATACTTCCCGCTTTCGCTAAGCAGCGGGAAATGTGCATTATAAGATTGATTCTTGAAGGTATAATATGAAGCTGAATCGAGGAAGATAAAGGTCTCGCCATAGAGATGAAAATATAGCCTCTGATCAGCTTTCTCTTGCTTACTGATACATTTAAAGATGGGCGTAAGATCATCAATAGCAAGATAATCTATGCCATCAATCTTCTTTTCAACAACGGTTTTTCTCCCCGTCTGCCCTTTGATTTGAATATTGAGTCCAAAAGCCGCCGTGACCGCAAGGATCATCAGCATGATAAGCATTATATTTCTAATCTTTTTCATTCTTATTTCACAGCCTCAGAGCGTAAAAGCTCCGGGCAAAAGCTCCCGAATTGTCGTTTTCACCGTCTTGTTATGATTGGCATACCAGATAGGAATTTCCGGCGCAAACTCATGGATGACCTGCCTGCAAGCCCCACAGGGAGGGAATATCTTGTCGCTATCCACCCAAATGGCGAGCGCAACGATATCCTTCCTGCCTTCGCTGATCGCCTTGAAGATAGCATTGCGTTCAGCGCAGATACTCAGCGAATAACTGGCGTTTTCCACGTTACATCCGCTGATTATTCGCCCATCAGAGAGCCTCAGCGCACTGCCCACCTTATAGCCGGAATATGGCGCATAAGCCCTTTGAGCCGCGTCTTTTGCTTCATCAAGAAGAAACTGCATATCCTTTTCCATAAAAAGCAAATCCACCTCTTAAGCCAAGAGCGAGAGCAATATCCCGCCTGCAATGACGGAGGCAATCTGCCCGCCCACATTCACGCTCACAGCCGGCATCAAGAGGAAGTTGAAGGGGTCTTCTTTTTGACCCATCTGATGAATAACTCGCGCACTCATGGGAAAAGCCGAGATGCCACAAGCACCGATCATGGGATTGACCTTTTCTTTCCTAAAGAGGTTGATAAGCTTGGCAAAAAGCACTCCCCCCGCCGTATCAAAGACGAAAGCAATCAGCCCTAAAAGCATGATGAAAAGGGTCTCTTTGCGCAGGAATTGCGTGCCCTGCATGGTGCTGGCAATCGTGATCCCCAGCAGGATAGTGATAATATTGCCCAGTTCATTTTGCGCAGACTTTGAGAGACTATCCAAAACCTTGCATTCGCGAAGCAAGTTCCCAAACATCAGGAAGCCGATCAAAGGCAAAGACTCAGGCACAAAAAGCCCGGCTATGACAGTGATCGCGATGGGAAAGATGATCTTCACCGTGCGTGAAACCTCGCCATCTTCATAGTCCATGCGGATCAGCCGCTCTTTCTTTGTCGTAAGCAACTTAATCACCGGCGGTTGGATGATGGGCACCAGCGCCATATATGAATACGCCGCCACGGAGATGGG
Source organism: Cloacimonetes bacterium UBA5456 (assembly GCA_002427325.1). Lineage (GTDB taxonomy): Bacteria > Cloacimonadota > Cloacimonadia > Cloacimonadales > Cloacimonadaceae > UBA5456. Next base: position 11,745 of record DIQS01000018.1, read on the forward strand.
TCCCAAAAGATTGGGAGCAAAGCGATTTGCCACATAGATGGAGGTAGGTCCATCCGCTGCACCGATAATGCCGATAGACGCCGCTTCCTTGATGTCAAATCCCCAAGCAGCCGCCAGCAGGATGGTCACAAAGATGCCAAATTGAGCAGCAGCCCCAAAAAGCAACATGAAAGGACTCTTTAAGAGTGGCGTGAAGTCGATCATCGCACCGATGGCGATGAAGATCAAGAGCGGAAAAAGCTCCGTTCTTATCCCCGCATCAAAGAGTATGGTTAGCGGGCCATGCTCTCCAATCGCTGCAGATTTCGGGATATTTGCCAAAATCGTCCCAAAACCCATAGGCAGGAGCAAGGCAGGCTCATATTTTTTGCGTATGGCGAGCCAGATCAAGATCATCCCGATTAAGAGCATGATCACGTTCTCTAGCTTAATCGCCTGCAATGATGCTAACATTATGTCCATTAAAACTCCAATATTTTGCTTTACACAAGTCATGCAGAAGGCTACTTTTTGTCAAGCAAGATCGGTTTATGGAGCAAAATAAGTTCCTCGACACCAAAACGGATACAGCAAAAATCACAGCTTTGCTCCCTTGCTTCACACATATATCCTTCTACTCTTATAAGGGGGACAAACTGCGAAAAAAAGCCCAAAATGCACAACTATTTTTCTCACGATTGCGTAAGTGATTGAAAACTGAAGCCTGAAATAATTTGCTGATACAGCAAAATCGGAAGCGAATAAATAAGCACCTTCCCCCGCCAAAACCAACACCAAAATAAAGGAGCGGCAACAAGATGCTGCCGCCCAATTAGTTTAATCGTATAACCGGATAGCCTTTATATCCCCTTCATCACCAGAGCTTCCCAAGGCTTGCGCAAGGTATAGCCCATAACAAGGCGTTTCTTGCCCAAGAGTCCATCCGGCACTCTATCCTCATAAGCATCCAAAACCGTATAGGTTTCAAAGGCCAAACCCAGTTCGGAAGCCACTTCTTCACAGACCTTGATCCCATTTTCAACTAATTCCCGATCAGTATATTCCATGAGATTTGTATTGCAAACCAGCTCGCTAATCTTCAGTTTTGACGCACTTTGCAGCATATCTATCATCGCGATAATCTCATCCTTATTAGTGGTAAAAGGACGCGAAGTGTTCACCACCAAGCGCATCGTATATCCGCGCGCATTAATGCTATCCACAAATCTACCCAAGGTGCGACAGCCGGCAGGATCTCCCCCGACGTCGAGAATCACGGTCTTACCTTCATTTTGGATAGCGCCTTGAATACGTGGCGAGATCATGGGCAAATCTGCATGTGAGAACTGCCCTTCCGGAGCGATGAGTTCAATGCCTTCTTTTTCAAAATCGTCGCGCACATCTCGTGAGCGGAAATATGGATTTACGACGTCTAAATCCGCCAAAGACACCACCCTGCCTTCCTCTTTGAGGGAGCGCGCAAGGCTGATGCTATATTCGCTTTTACCGCTGCCATAGGCACCGATGATTATATATAATTCATTCATAATTTAACTCTCTTTTTCATCTGTTCATATAAACAAATATAGTCCAAACAATAGTCATCGGCAAGTTCTCTGATCTTTTCCTCATCGCGGACGCTATCGCCATCCCAGATGCCATAGGTATATATCCCCGCAGCTTTTGCAGCCATTACCCCGCTGAGAGTATCCTCGATTGCGATGGTGCGCGCGGCATCAGATTTTAGCCCTTCCAAACAATATAAATATATATCCGGATAGGGTTTACCCTTTGTGATCTTACAGCCCGTGGAAGCAAAGTCAAAAAGCTCCCAGACCCCGTTTCTTTTCAAGACGCTTTCTGCAAGCTCATAAGAATTGCTGGTCGCCAGCCCGAGTTTGTGTGACGAGCCTTTGATAGCCTTGAGCAGGGGCTCGGCATCGTCTTTCAAGCCAATCGTATTCCGGTAGTGAAAGCCCACGAGGTCAGTCCATTCCTGCATGATTTGATAGACATTTTCTCTTAGGGAAAAGCGTTTTTTGAAATACTGTGCAGTTTGGATAAAGCTATTTCCACCGGGGATATGATCAAAGAGGTCTTCCGGCACTTCGATTCCGCGGGAGCTGAGGAAATCTTGATCCACCTGCCGCCACAGCCCCATAGAATCTATCAAAGTACCATCGAGGTCAAATATTATCGTATCTATATTCATAAAAAAATGGAGCGGGAAACGGGGGTCGAACCCGCGACATCTACCTTGGCAAGGTGGCGCTCTACCACTGAGCTATTCCCGCCCTTACTATCGTGAAATAACCAAAAGCCATAAAGCCGTTTTTTTGTCAATATAAAAATGTTTTCACAAGCGCGCACAAGAAATAATAATGAGCCCATCGTAGCTGTTTACTTGACAAAAGCTCCCACCCTGATATAGATGGCGCAAGGGAGAAAAGATGGAAAAAACCTGCTACTTGGACAATGAAATCATCGCACTCGTGGATTGCAACAATTTCTACGCCTCATGTGAGCGCGTGTTCAATCCCCGTCTGCAAAATAAGCCCGTAGCTATTCTTTCCAACAACGATGGCTGCATCGTCTCACGCAGCAATGAGATCAAGGCACTCGGCATCCCCATGGGCGCACCCGGATTCAAATATGAAGCCATGATTCGCAAAGCGGGCGGAGTGCTACTTTCCTCAAATTATTCCCTCTACGGCGATATGAGCGCGCGAGTGATGGAAGTTTTGCAAGAATTCAGCCCTGAATTTGAACAATATTCCATAGACGAGGCTTTTATGCGACTCACCGGCATGCAGGTTCGCGATTGGGAATCATGGGCTAAGGACATAAGAAAAAAGGTCTTACGCTGGACAGGCATCCCCGTCTCCGTCGGCATCTCCCAAAGCAAAACTTTGGCAAAAATCGCCAATCACCATTCCAAACGCCACGCCGGTTTCGGTGGCGTTTTAGCCCTGCTCGATGAAGCCCGCCGCGAAGAAGCACTAAAACGTGTCAAAGTTGCCGATATCTGGGGCATCGGCCGCCAATACGAGAAGTTCCTCAAGCAATATGGCATAGAAAACGCCCTCGAATTCAGCCGCGCCGAGCTCAGCTTTATCCGCAAATATATGACGATTATGGGCGAAAAGACCGTGCTCGAACTCAGAGGATTTTCCGTGATCGATCTCGAAGAACTCCCCCCGCCCAAAAAGAGCATCGTCACCTCAAAATCCTTTGGCCGCCTCGTCACAGACCTCAGCCAGTTGGAAGAAGCCGTCTGCGAATATGCCACGCGCTGCACGGAAAAACTGCGCGAACAACATAGCCTGGCAAGCTCACTGATGGTATTTTTGGGAACAAATCGCTTCCGACAAGGCCCGCAATACAACAATTCACTAACCGCAACGCTTTTCCCACCAACGGCATACACCCCACAGATCATCAGCCAATCTTTGGAACTTTTGCGCGAAATCTGGCTCCCCGGCTTTGAATATAAGAAAGCCGGAGTCATGCTCGCCGGGATCACAGCCGAAGAAGACGCCCCGCTCAGCTTCTTGGAAAGCAGCTATTTAGACGATGAACGCAGCGACTTGATGAGAGCCATCGATAAGCTAAATAAAAGCATGGGACGAGACACCGTGCGCTATGCCGGCAGCGGGATCAAGCGCGATTGGGAGATGAAACGAGAGTTGCTCAGCCCGCGCTACACCACAAACTGGAAAGACCTCCCCAAGGTGAAATAGATGAAACACACCATCGCCGCCCAAACCGAGCACAAAATCAAGATTCAGCGCAGCGAATTCATCGGTTTCCTCTTCCCCGTGCAAAGCATGGAGGAAGTGCAAGAAATATTAAAAGAACATCAGCAAACTTATGCCGACGCCACGCACAATTGCTATGCCTACATCCTGGGCTACAAAGGCGAGACCAGCTATTATTCCGACGCCGGCGAACCCTCGGGAACGGCAGGCAAACCCATCCTCAACATCCTCTTGCGCAATGAATTATCCGGAGTCTTAGCAATCGTCACGCGCTATTATGGCGGCATCAAATTAGGCGTTAAGGGGCTGATCGATGCCTACACCCAAAGCACCGCCGAAACCCTCGAAAAGGCAAAACTCTGCGAATATCAAGAACTTTTCACATATATGGTCGAAACCGAATATCCGCTGCTTGAAAGCCTGCGCCACAGACTGCAAAGCCTGAATATCAAAGAAGCTGAGGCAGAGTATTCCGAGCGCGTCTTGCTCAGGCTCATAGCTCCGGATTCCAGCCGCGAGGAGCTTGAGGAAATCTTAGACTCCTTCCAAGCTCAAAACCGACTTAACTACTATATGGAGACATAATTTATGAAACAGATGATCATCTTAATTTTGCTCATATTTCTTGCGACTTCACTGATCGCTCGGGTGAAAATCTTCAACAGCGAGAGCAAGGAAGAGCTTGATTTAGATAGCTTTGTAAATCAGCTCAGCGCTTATGACGTGATCTTCTTTGGAGAGATGCACGGCACGAAACCCGTTCACGCTTTAGAGCATGCCATCCTGCCCGGGCTTTGGGAGACAGACAATTCCCTGATTCTCTCCTTCGAAATGTGGGAAAGAGACCATCAAGACAAGCTCGACGCCTATCTAAAAGACATAATCAGCTTGGATGAGCTCCTCAATCAAGACCGCGTGTGGGACAATTACGACGACTATCTCCCCATGCTTAACTTCGCCAAAGAAAAGGGCTTAAAGGTCGTCGCCGCCAATGTGCCGAGGTTCTTTGCCGCTCAAACCGTGCGCGAAGGTCTCAGCTTTGTGGACGATTTAGAGCCCGAACAGCGCAAATTAATCGCCGAAACGCCATATTTTGAGGATGAAGCCTATGAAACGCTCTTCGCTGAGGTGATGGACATGGGCAAGGGATTTTCGCCCGATAGCGACATGCTAAAGAGATTTTTCCAAGCGCAGGTTATCAAAGACGCAACCATGGCAGAAAGCATCGCAGACGCGCATAAAGAGAGCCCCGAAAGCCTTATTGTGCACTATAATGGCGACTTCCACTCGCGCGGCTATCTCGGCACCGTCACCGCGCTAAAAAGCCACTTTCCCGAGCTAAAGATCGCCGTAATCACCACCATCCTCATCGACGATGATGATACAGATTTGAGCTCACATTTAGACGAAAACCAAGGAAGCCACTTCATCATGGTAAACAGAAAAGATTTAGGAGGACAAAGATGATTCGCAAGATGGCTCACGCCGGAACTTTCTACCCCAGATTTGCGCAACAAATCACCGAGCAAGTCACGTCCTGGCTGGCAGAAGGCGACAGAATACCCGAAAAAGGAAGGAACTTAGGGCTCATCGTGCCTCATGCCGGATACGTCTATTCCGGCAAGTGTGCCGCACTCGGTATGGCATCCGTCCGCCACGAAAACTGGGATGGAATCATCGTCGTCCACCCCTCCCACCAAGGCAATCACTTCGATTTTAGCCTCTCCCCTTTTGATGAATATGAGACTCCGTTAGGCAATATCATGCGAGACGAAAAGACCTTTCAAAACCTTCTGCCTTACGCAGATCAGAACATTGAGCTCGATTACCACGCCTTGGAGCATTCCCTTGAAGTGCAACTCCCGCTCATCCGCTACTTTTTCCCCAATGCACAAATCTGCCCCGTGATGATGGGAAGGCAAAGCCCCGCCGTCTCACAAAGGCTTGCGGGAGCGTTATATGAGGCCGTTTACAAGTCCGCACGCAAGATTTTGGTGATGATTTCCACAGACCTCTCGCACTATTACGACATGCAAACCGCGCGGGATTTGGACGCTCATCTCATCGATTATATCCTCAAACTTGACGCCGAAGGGATGTGGAGCGAGATGAAAAAAGGCAAACTGGAAGCCTGCGGGATTGGCTGTATCATGGCACTGATCGAGCTCGCAAAGCATTATAACACAGCAATAAGCGAGCTGATTTGCTATACCAATTCCGGAGAGACCAGCGGCATGAAAGAGCAAGTTGTCGGCTATGTTTCGGCAAGAATCTTGATCTGAACTGAAGGAGAAAATCATGTTTAACGATAAGCAAAAACGGGAACTCCTCAGCTATGCGCGCAATGTGATCCGAAAGAAACTCACCGGTGAGAGCTATCTCACGCCGGAGGACGAGGCCTTTTCTGAACATAGAGGGATCTTCGTCACCCTACAAAAGAGAGGGAATCTCCGCGGCTGTATCGGCTATATCCGCCCATATAAGAACATCTTAGACAGCATTCACGACATGGCTCTCGCCGCCGCTTTTGAAGACCCGCGCTT
>DIQS01000049.1:0-7887 GCA_002427325.1 Cloacimonetes bacterium UBA5456
TACTTCTGACACTTACTTTGCCGCTTGTCACCAATATCTGTATCCCGAAGGCAATGATAACTATCCCCAGAAACACTCTTCCTAATGGGATGTGATAACCAAAGGATTTTAAGACGAGGGACACACCCCAAAGGATGAGTAATAGTCCCCAAAACGGGTAACCAAAAAAGAAGTTCATTTTCATCTCCTCCTCCATTTTAATCAGAGACTTAGTACGTTTTCGTATGCCTCGCGCAATGCTTCGGCATTTAGGTTGATATCATCGTTAATCTTGATGTAGGGCGGTTTTGCGACCTCGCCCAGTAAGCTACAATCGATGTTGTGTTTAACCACTATCTTTTTGAAGCGCTTTTCATTGGCTTCATCTATAGAGACCACGACAGAGGCGCCGGTTTCCCCAAAATAAGCCAAAACTTTGTCCTCACCGAGCTCAAAGCTTCCTTCAAAACCAAGGATTTCGTTCTTTGCAAAACAGCATTCTGCCAGAGCAACGGCGAGTCCACCCTCACTTAAGTCATGCGCGCTGTTTAAAAGCGAATGTTCATTGAGTTCAAGCAAGCATGCAATCGTGTTCTTTTCTGCATCCAGATCGATCATGGGCGGCATTCCTGCAACGAGATCATGGCACACCTTAAGATATTCGCTCCCACCAAAGACGGGCTTTGGCTTGCCTATGAGATAGACCTTATCGCCGGCTTTTTTGAATGATTGAGTAAGTGCTTTGCCATAGTGATCCAGCTTGCCGAGCATGCCGATCACGGGAGTGGGATAAATCGCACCCCCGGGGCTCTCGTTATAGAAACTCACATTCCCGCCGGTGACGGGAGTATTCAGCGCGATACAGGCTTCACTCATGCCGTCAATACATTGTTCAAACATATAATAAACTTCAGGCTTATAAGGATTCCCGAAGTTCAGGCAATTAGTGACAGCCAAAGGTTTTGCTCCGCTGCAAGCCACATTCCTGGCACTTTCGGCGACGGCTGCCTTGGTACCTTCAAAGGGGTTAAGATAGCAATAGCGACTGTTACAGTCAGTTGCCGTTGCGATTGCGATATTGCTATTACGAAGCTTGACCACCGCAGCATCACTGCCGGGTTCAACCACTGTTCCAATGCCCACCATATGGTCATATTGCCTAAAGATGTTTCTCTTGGAAGCAATATTCGGAGTACTCATCAATCTGTGCAGAATCTCGTTCATATCCTCAGGATGTTTCATGCCGCTGAAGTCGAAGTTTTGCAGTTCGTCCAGATGTCCAGGGCGCAATGTCTCCCTCTTATAAACGGGAGCTTTCCCGCCCAAAACGAGGTAATCAGAGGGAATTTCAGCCTCTATCCTCTCACCATATTTGATTCTGAGAATCTGATCATCGGTAGTCACGCCGATCTGAACCGCATCGAGATCCCACTTTGCAAAAATATCTATCACGTTCTGAATGTTCTCCGGCTCAACGATAATTAGCATTCTTTCTTGAGATTCAGAGAGCATAATTTCATAGGTGGTCATGCCTTTTTCTCTTTGGGGAACCATGCTGACATCGATCTCAATGCCCACTTCACCCTTGGCAGACATCTCACTGGTAGAGCAAGTAATTCCCGCTGCACCCATGTCTTGAATGCCGATAACCAGCCCCTTGTGAATCACTTCAAGAGTAGCTTCCAAGAGCAGCTTTTCATAGAAAGGATCGCCAACCTGCACGGCAGTTCTCTTCTCTTCGGATTCTTCAGTGAGCTCCACTGAGGCAAAAGTCGTGCCGTGTATGCCATCACGTCCAGTCTTTGCGCCTGCGATGATCACAGCTTTCCCGACACCTTCGGCGGCTGATTTAGCGAGCTGATGATGCTCCAACACACCGATTGCCATGGCATTCACCAAGGGATTGCCCTCATAGCAGTCGTCAAAGTATATCTCTCCGCCCACAGTGGGAACGCCAAAACAATTGCCATAGTCAGCAATACCGTTCACAGCACCTTTCAAGAGAGCTTTAACATGCGGCAGCTCAGGATTGCCAAATCTAAGAGAATTAAGAGCAGCAATCGGACGTGCGCCCATGGTAAAGATATCTCTAAGAATGCCGCCCACACCGGTTGCAGCACCATGATAGGGCTCCAGAGCAGAGGGGTGGTTGTGACTCTCGATCTTAAAACTGATCGCCAAATTCTCGCCGATATCTACCACGCCGGCATTCTCTTCGCCAGCGAGCGTGAGCATCATATCTCCGGTATTCGGTAATTTCTTAAGCTGTAAAATAGAGTTTTTATAGCTGGCATGTTCGCTCCACATAACGCTGAAAATGCCGAGTTCGACGATGTTTGGCTCGCGCCCTAAAATCTGTAAAATATACTGGTATTCTTCCTGTGTTAAGCCGTGTTCTTCAATGATTTGATCGGTAATCTTATCCATTTTATATCCTTTTTATATTAAAATCTCTTCATTTTTGATCATATCGATCAATATATTAAGTCTATCTTCAATGATTTCAAAGGTTTCCTGATAGCGAGGTTTATCAGAGCCATAGGGGTCTTCGACATCGCCATCATAGCCGGTTATCTCGTTGAGAGTGAGAATCTTTCTTCTATGCTGGGGATATGATTCTCTGAGGATGTCTCTTTGGCGAACTTCCATGGTCAGAACTAACCACGAGCTATCCACCATCTCAGGCGTAATCTGTTTTGACACATGCTCTTGAGCCTCCAATATCCCGCGCTCCATCAAGAGCTGCATGGATGACAGCGAGATCAAGTGTCCGCCCTGCATCAAGCCACTACTGTCTGTATCGATAGCAAGTTGCTCCTCAACCACTTTCTGGCGAAAGAGCTTTTCTGCAATAGGACTACGACAAATATTCGCCGTGCACACAAACATCACCATAGGCATGGCAAATGACTTTTTGATTTCATGAAAGGGCACGGAGCCTTCTCTAATGCAATTCAATGTTTCCTCTTTATCTATTTCATTAATAATATATTCTATGAGAGTGGATGCCGATGGCTCCCTGTTTATGCTATTTTTATCGGGATACAAAGCAAAGTCAAACCACGAAGAATAGTTGCACTCGATGCGGTCTATATCTTCTTCTGCTGGGAGTCCACTATAATTGATGCTCGTGGATACAATTGGCTCGCCTAACGCTTGGATGAATTGTCGGAGTAGTGGATCACTCGGAACCCGAAACGCTGTCTTGCCATCCACAGAGATATGTTCAAACCTATCTTGATCTGTCTGAAAAGTAAAGCTGACATTGCCGGGATAATATTGCTGCATAAGTCGATAAAGCCTGGGAGGAACATTCATATCGTTTTCCTCAAACCACGATATATCTGGGATCAAAGCCACCATCCCGTTTTTGATTCTATGCTTGAGCCGGATGATCTCTTCTATCGAGTTCTTGTCCGAAAGTCTCGCCCCTATACCCCACATATTGCCCGTAAAATGCAATATCTTGCTCTCTTGATTTCTCAGCTTGGCGGCAGCTTTGCTGAGCTTCTTGAGGCTTGGATTATTTAGCGTGATCCTTTTCATGATTGTTACTCAAAATAAGGCAGCGGATTCACCGCACGCCCATCTTTCCTCAATTCAAAATGCAGTGAAGGTTCACTTGCGGAGCCCGTCATGCCACTTTGGGCGATGACTTGTCCACGCCGCACATTCGCGCCTCGCGCTACTTTTAGGTCTTTATTATATGCATAAAGACTGAAATACCCATTCTTATGATCGATGATAATGAGTTTGCCCTGTCCGCCATAACGATCAGAAAAGACGACCTCTCCATCATCAACAGCTACAACATTTGTACCTTCTTTTACGGCGATATCAACACCGTTGCTAACCACGCTGGTGTTATAAGCCCTGGTTTCTTGCCCAAAGCTGCGAATTATCCTTCCTTTTAATGGCCAAAGTATCTTAATCTCAGTAAATTCATAGGAGGGTATGGTCTTACCTTCTTGTGCCATTAGCCTGTTTATAAGGTCTTGCAAGCCGGCAGCATCCTGTTTGAGTTTATTTACCTTTTGTTGCAAAGCTTGTTCTTCTTTGGAAAGCTTTGCAGTCTGAGTGTTATAATTGCGGATATCACTTTGATATTTTCTACTCTTTCTGTCTTCAGTTTGAACATTGCGAGAGATGGCACTTGCTTTCCGACTATGCATTTCCTGGCTATTCTCCAAGTTTTGACGATAGTTCATTGTGGACATTTGCACATTGTAATCTTCTTGCAACACCTTACAAAGATAGCGGTGGGACTTGTGTTTAACATCGCTCACCTTGAAATTTCTATCAATTTTGAGCAATAGTTCCAACTCTCTTGACTGAGCCTGATTCAGATATCCAAGCTTCTCATTGGTCTCGTTAAGCTTCGCCCCCACTTGATCAAGAGAATCTTTAACAGCACGTTCCATCACGCGAAAACCTTGCAACTTTTTGTCGGTCTCTTTTTTCAAAGATGAAGTTCGACTAAGTTCTCTTTCGGCTTTCTTTTTCTTTTCGGCTGTCGCTTTTAACTCTTGCTCGGTCTTTTCCACTTGCGTATTGATCTGATGAAGCTCGCGCAACTTATCATCTATATCGTTGGCAAAGCACAAGATCGGTAAGGCCAAGAACAAGAGTATTACTCTCTTTCGCATCGGATTCTCCTATTTGTCTTAGAATATTCAATGGTTTTAAAATCAATATCTGTGTCAATAATAATCTCACTTTCAGACATTGTTTGCCTCCATAATGTTGAAATATCTCTACCCAAGCTCATACAAAAGCCCTTCATGGCAATCGAAAGAGCAAGTATAAACACGATAAATATCAGCATATCATCTCCTTTATGATACATTTTAATATTAGAGCATCCCAAAATGAAAATCACAGTTTTAATATTCGATTCCCAGAATTAAGATTCTCTACTATTATAAGGGTGACAAAATTGGAAAAAGGTGACAAAATGAGCAACTATTTTTTGGGCAAACTCCTAAGTAATTGAAAAACAAAGCTGGAAATATTTTTGAAAATCTATAGAAATAATGAAAAAGCAGCTATTGGGATCACAAATCACGGAACAAGATCTCACCTTCGAGCATGGTAAGCCGACTTTTTGCACCAAGCCAAAAGCTACTATCACGCGGGTCAAACTCATCCAAGACAAAGATATCGGCGAGAAGGCCTCTTTGCAATCTGCCTCTAAGATGCTCTGATCTGGAAAGACATGCAGCACCGCTGGTATAGCCATTTATTGCCTGTTCTAAAGTAATTGCTTCATTCTTAGAAAGTGCAGCACCACTCAAATCAGCATAGTCCTTGCGTTCAAGTGCTGCAAAAATTCCCAAGAAAGGATTTATAGTCTCGATGGGAGTATCCGAGCCAAAACCGCAGGGCACACCAGCTTCTATAATACTCTTAATCTGATAAACTCTTTCGCTGAAATGAGGCCAGTTTGATCTTATCTGTGGAATATCCGCCATCAAATGCACCGGTTGCATACTTAGAGATATACCAAGCTCTTTAAGCATTGCGATGTCTTGCATTCTGATGGTTTGAACATGCTCAATCCTATGCAACGTAGGGCTTTGCGATGAACGATAGGCTTCAAGGCACTTAATAGATTGCGCCACAGCCCTATCCCCTATTGCGTGTATCGTGAGATAGAAGCCATCCCTGGAAGCTCTCCCAATGATATCAATGAGTTCATCTTCCTGATAACGCAAGATACCATGATTATAAGGCTCGCCCGGATAGCTTTCAAAGATGGCGGCAGTCTTTGAACCCAAGGTGCCATCAGCAAAAAGCTTTAAGCCACCGAGTTTGAACCATTCGTCACCTTCATAGCTTTTGAGCCCGAGACCCAAAGCCGCGTCATAATCTTGAAGCATAAAATGCCAACAAAGTCTTAAACGTGATCCTTTCTCGAAGGCAGCTCTTAATAGATTGATACTCTGTAAATATTCCATCGAATGAATACTGGTGATGCCATATCTATATGCTTGTTGCACAGATTCTTCTATTGCTTTGATCAAAGCTTCATCATCAGCTTGCACAACATAGGGATCAATTAGCTCGGTTGCCTTTTCAATAAGCAAACCACTGAGCTCTTGATCGGAAAACCTCCCAAATCTGCCGCCCGCAGGATCTTTACTATCCTTAGAAAACCCCGCTATCTTAAGCGCAAGCGAATTGCAGAGCTTCATGTGATAATCTTTGCTCCACAACGCAACGGGAATATCGGGAAAGATTGCATCCAACAGCTTTTTGTTCAGTACTGAAGCATCATTTAACTTGTTTTGATCCCACAATCCCCCAAGAATCCAACTCAGCCCCTTAGGCATATTTTCTCGATAATCTTTTAGTGAATTGACAATTTCCTCAACAGATGAACACTCTGATAATAAAGGATATAGCCCCTGCTTGGCATATTCCACGAAGTGAGTGTGAGCATCTGTGAAAGAAGGAAGTAAGTTCTTGCCATCTATATTGATAAACAAGGCACCGGGGTTTGCATAGTGCTTGCAATCATCAAAACTGCCGACGTGGAATATGATTCCATCTCGCAACAAAAGCGCATCCGCAGAGGGATTCCCAAATACTTTTGCATTATATAAAATCGTGTCCATTCTCATTTCCTAAGCGCTGCATATCAGCATTCATAACAATAGATTAGTCATTCCTTCTTAATCCATTTTATCTCAGCAAACAAGAAGCATTTCTATAAGAGATTCACAAAATACAATCAATCGCCAAATATGCGCAATTCATCTTCCAAACTGAGCGAAGCATCCGTCTTTTCATCACGATATTTGATGATGATTGGACAATAAACCTGATGCGAAAGATCGCCTTTGAGTGCGCGTGATCCGGGCACCACCACCGCCCCTGCAGGTATGATATAGACCCCATCTTCATCTCTGGGAAGATAGGTCTTATTCACGCTATCATATACACTTGTAGCTTTCGTAAGTATTGTCCCGGCGGCGATAACAGCCTTTTCTCGGATCAAAATTCCTTCATATATGCCGGTATTACCACCGATGAAAGCATCGTCTTCAATCACAACAGGCCTTGTCCCGATAGGCTCCAAAACACCACCAATCATCGCACCGGCAGAGAGATGCACCCTTCTGCCAATCTGAGCACAAGAGCCTACTAAGGCATGCGAATCCACCATTGTCCCACTATCCACCCAAGCACCGATATTGATATAAGAAGGCGGCATGATCGTGACACCGGCAGCGATGTATGCGCCAGTCCTGACAGAGCTTCCACCCGGCACGATACGCACTTGATCTTCGATCCCAAAGCCTTTCTGCGGCATGGTATGCTTCTCAAAAAAGCAATTCTCACCCCAAGCAGGCATTGCAGAAAGCTCACCAATTCGAAAGCCGATGAGTATCCCCATTTTCACCCACTGATTCACCTTCCAAATCTCGCCCTCTTTTTCGCAAGCCCTGACCACGCCAGAATTCAAGGCATCAACAAAGCTTTCAAAAAGCGAGAAATCAGCGACATCATAGCTCTTTTTAGGATTCTGATAAAGCTGAATAATTCTATCTTTAAGTTCCATCACAATATCTCTCTTATGCTATTTTTAATCCTACTTAATCCCTCTTCCAGGACAACTCTCGGAGTGGCAAAATTAAGCCGCATAAAGCCGCTACCTTCTTTACCAAAGCTCGTTCCGGGATTGAGAGCAACTCGCGCCTTATCAATAAAAAACTTGCTCATCTCTTCATCAGTCATCTCCAGCGCCGAGCAATCCAGCCACGCCAGATAAGTCCCTTCACAGTCTCTGACCTTGATTTGAGGAAGTTCAGAAGCCATAAACTCCCCAAGATAGTCACGATTTCCCTTCAGATATGCAGTCAATTGATCCAACCACTCTCCACCCTCAGCAAATGCAGCAGTGAA
>DIQS01000049.1:8136-12452 GCA_002427325.1 Cloacimonetes bacterium UBA5456
ATCAAGAGTGTGCATAATCGCCGTCGCCATGCCGGCAAGATTGAAGCTTTTTGCCGGCGAGATACCGGTGATCACGCGCTGATATCCCAGCTTGCCAATGGGAAAATGCTGGCTGGGAGCATAGACGATATCCGCGTGGATTTCATCGCTAAAGATGATGACATTATATTTGGCACAGATTTCGTTCATACGGCTTAGCTCATCAACCGTAAACACCCGTCCCACAGGATTATGCGGATTGCATAGAATGAACATCTTAGCAAACTTTGCCTTAGCCTCAAAATCCTCCCAATCAATCTCATAATATCCGTCCTTACGCTTCAATTCATTGGTCAAAAGCTTTCGATTATGCCCCGTCACAGAGCTAAAGAAAGGCGGATATACCGGCGTTTGGATAAGGATATGATCTTCCTCAGTAGTCTGAGTGAGCACAACGATGGCAAGCGCTGTCATCAAGCTCGGAACCGCGATAATATGCCCCTTTGCGATATCAAAATCGTGCCTATTCTTTTGCCATGAGATTGCCGCTTGATAGAATTCATCTTGGATTAAATTATAGCCATAGATAGGATGCTGCATCCTGCGCGCAATCGCATCGGTGATCACGGGCGCAACGGCAAAATCCATGTCCGCTACCCAGAGCGGCACTATGTCGTCACGTCCATAGACAGTCTTCAAACCATCATGCTTAAAGCATCCACTATTTTTTCTCGATATTACTTTATTGAACACTCTGTAAAGCTCCTTGTTTTAATACTTCAACAACCTTTTTGATTTGTTCAGACGTCTTTGCGTTAGGTGACAATTCAACTATGTTCAAGAGTATTTCCGGCTTATGTGGAAAGCTCTGTTTTAGCGTGAAACTTTTATTATTTCCCTTATGATTCAGATAATGAACAACTATGCTAAAGCTCCGAGTTCCATCGAGGCGTATCTCCGTGATATGCTTATAATCCACAGACTTACTCATCCTTCCGATATAGCCAATCTCCAGCCCCGCTTCCTCGAAAGTGAGGGAATTGACATCCATAAGTTTGTTGACAATGCCTTGAATGGCAACAAATAACACAGCAATAGTCATAAGCTTTGCCAGCGTGGGAGTATCCGGCAAAAAGAAATAGCTCATAAAATAGAGACAATACGCAACTATCAACAAAGACAAAAACAGGGTTGACAAGCGCACAAACTGACGATAGCGATATTTCACGGGCAGCTTATCGGCGATCAATTCAATTTTTACTTGTTTCGACATTTATATTCCTCATACATTTCCAAAACGCTTTGCAACACTTCCTGCCCAACATTGGCGTTGCTGAGCTTGATCTTTCCTTCGAGATCGCCATGAAAGTCCGTTCCACCAGTCATATAGAGTCCGTTCTTACGCGCGATATCCTTAAACTTTTCAATCTCCAAAAAGCTATGATCAGGATGCCAGACCTCGATGCCGTCCAAGCCCATCTTAATAAAATCGTACACATAATCCTGATTTCTGAGTTTGCCCGGGTGCGCAACGACTGCAAAGCCGCCGGCATCTTGGATCATGCGGATCACATCTTGAGTTGGCACCTCTTCTTTGGCCACATAAGCGGGGCCATTATTTCCAATATAAAGATCAAATGCCATTGCTTTAAATGGCACATATCCTTTCTCTACCATAGCATGAGCTACATGCGGGCGCGCGATGAGATTCTCATCCCCGGCATGTTTTGCAACATCATCCCAGGTGATTTCAATATCGTATTCCCTTAGAAGTTCAATCATCTTCAAGGCACGATCTCTCCGATTTTCGAGATACATACTTGCCAAACGCACGAGCTCTTTGTCATGAATGTCACAGCCATAACCCAAAACGTGCACGTCATCATTCTTATAGAAAGAACTGATTTCTATGCCCGGCATTATCCTCAGCGGGATAGTGCTTTCGGGGATTGACTTATAAGCTTCAAAGGTGTCGTGATCCGTGATTGAGATCAGATCCAAGCCCAAGCTCATGCAGTTTTTTACCAGCTTTTCAGGACTCAATATTCCATCAGAAGCTTTGGTATGCAAGTGCATATTTATCAATTTAATTTTCCTGATTTTCCTTCTCTCACTATTTATTATTTTTCTCTATTGACTAAAATGTGGCATCCGTCTTAATAGTCAACAGAATTTTTTGGAGACGACAATGCAATATGATCCGATAAAAGATATCTTCAACAAAGCGATAGGCTTTTTCCCGCCTTTTCGCAAGCTTTTCTATGCCGGTTTAGACCTCTTTATTCTCAGGCAAAGGTATGTCAAAAGAGAGATTAGGAAATATATCTCCGATGGTGATCTCTTTTATGATGCCGGTGCGGGATTTTGTCAATACAGCGATTTTGTTCTGAATAACTATCCCAAAACTAAGGTTTTTGCCGTGGACCTCAAAGACGATTATCTGCGTAAATATTCCCATAGTGCCGACGACAGATTCTATTTTCAGCATGCAGATTTGCAAGAATTTATCCCCCAAAAGAAATATAATATGGCGATTGCAATTGATATTCTTGAACATATCATCGACGACCGCGCGGCACTCGAAAATATCCACGAAGCTCTTGCAGCAAATGGCATCTTGATCATCTCCAGTCCCAGCGATCTCGATGAGGCTGCACGCTTCACCGCCGAGCATGTCCGCCCCGGCTATGACAAGAATGAACTGCAAGAAAAGCTCAATGAAGCCGGCTTTGAGGTGATTGACATATATTACAGTTATGGCAAATTCGGTGCGCTAAGCTGGCAAATGCTCATCAAACACCCTTTGCTCATGCTCAAAAAGCACAAACTCTTTGCCCTGCTTCTTCCCTTTCACTATCTCATCGCCTATCCAATCGCCGAGATCATGATGCAATATGAACTCAAACATCACAACAAGAGCGGCAACGGACTCATTGCAATTGCTCGTAAAGAAAGTATTTGACAATATTATAACAAATATAAGCTGGATAAATTGACAAGATTAGGAGGAGACTTGAAAACAAAAAGAGCCGCAAATAGAAGAAACAGGCGTGAGATGATTCTCGAAAAAGCAATGGAAGTCTTTGCCAAAAACGGGTCTCAAGGCAGCACGATTGCTGATATTGCCAAGGCCGCAGGAATCGCCCAAGGTACAGTTTATGTATATTTTGAGAGCAAAGAAGACCTGCTTAATGAATGCATGCAAGAGATAATCGGGCCCGAGATCGAAGAGATCATCGCCCGCACCAAAGACATTGAAGACACCATGGAAAGGCTTTTTGAATTCTTCAACGAGCACATCAATCTCGTGGAGAGCAAGCCCTTTATTGCGAGGCTTCTAACCATGGAAAACCGTCAAAACGAGAATTTTTATAGTCAATGGCCAAATTTTAACCCTCTAAAACGCTATTTGGACTACGTTGAAGAATTAGCAAACGACGCCATCAAAGACGGAAGAATTCGCCCTTTGGATACTAAAACTTTTGCCTATATGATAGTAGGCGTGATGGACCTGGCTATGGCTCAGTGGCTCACCACCTCCCAAAGTCTGGACATGTCCCAAATGGCTGACAGCATCCGCGATATCATCCGCTATGGAACGCTCAAAAAAGACTAAACTCATTCTCTTAAGCTCACTGCTTCTCTTTTTCTGCCCGCTTTTTGCTTCAGAGTTAAATCCATTCTATGTGCGCTGGCAGAGTGCAAACCGGCTCTATTATGACCATGAGCAGAGTGGAAAAGAACTGAGCTGGGATGAGAAATATCGCGCAGAATTTGGCTATCAAAATCTCCAATATAAAGAGCTCAGCTCCAGCCTCAAACTCCAAACCGAGCAATTCTTTGACTCTAATATAATACGCTTGGACGAGCTGGATATCAGCTATCTCAAAGATGATTTCAGGATTTTTGCCGGAACGCGGCGACAGGGCTATGGCTCAAACTTCCTGATGGATAGCTATCCCACGCTCAAACATGGCTTTAAGAAGTTCAATTTCCAAGAAATGCGCATGAACGGGCTTGGACTCGCCTATCAACACAACAAGGCATCATATTCTCTTGAGATCGGCGGAAACATCCACAATCAAGCTTTGCTGCTCATGAATTCGAGACAAGATATATTGGGCAGCAAAGTGCATTTCGGGCTGGATATTCGCTCTATGGACAGCCACTGGCGCACTCCCGTCGGCATCGGCTCGATCAAGATGCTTGGCGACTGGCCGGAAGACAGAGCAAGCTTCAAGAATGAATTTGCGCTTGCAATCGTTCCCGCATTTGGCGACACTCCCGCAAATCAGGAATATTATGCCCAAAGCGAGGCATCTTTTAGAATCACGCGC
>DIQS01000002.1 GCA_002427325.1 Cloacimonetes bacterium UBA5456
CACCAACCTTTGAGACATAACACATAGACTGTCAAGCAAATAAGCGTATTTTACTGATTATTGCTTGCTTACCTACTGATATCAGCTTAGTATTCCGTGATGATGTGGTCATGGTGATGACCATATCATGACCACATCATGACCAGAACCCTGCAAGAAAGATGTGGAAAAGCTGTCGGGGGAGGCGGGAGATTTGGGCAAATAAACTCAAGTGAATTTCATATTTAATTCACAATATTTTAGGCGCTATTTCTATATGAATGAGTAAGATCAAAATTAAACTTGACACAAAGAGCGGATATGAACTCTTGACTTAAACAAAAATATAAAAAATGGAGAACTATAATGATTATCCTTGATGAACTAATGTATAACGAAAGCCACGAGTGGATCAGAGTGGAAGACAATGTTGCCACCATCGGTATCACAGATTTTGCTCAGAGCGAGCTTGGCGACATCGTTTTTGTTGAACTCCCCGAAATCGGAATGCGCGTAAACGCTGGTGAGCCTTGCGGTTCCATCGAAGCTGTCAAAGCTGTTGAAGACCTCATCTCTCCCGTTTCCGGCAAGATTGTTGAATATAACGGCGAATTGGAAGACAGTCCCGACCTCATCAACAAATCTGCCTATGAAGATGGCTGGATCATGAAAGTCGAAATTTCAGACATGGATGAGCTCGAGAACCTGATGAGCGCAGCCGATTATAAGAGAATGATCTCCGAATAAGACTAATTCTAACTTGATAAATCAAAACAATAACTTCTTAATCATATTGTCGGCGCCCTCGGGAGGCGGCAAGAGCACCATCCTCAACGAGGTGCTAAAGCTGAGAGATAACATCGATTATTCCATCAGCTACACCACCCGTGCTCCCCGGGGTGCCGAACAAAATGGCGTGCATTATCACTTCGTTGACGAAGTTGCTTTTCTCGCCAAATTGGAAGCTCAAGACTTTTTGGAGCATGCCAAGGTTTTTGATAAATATTGGTATGGCACCTCTTTGAGTTACACCCGCTCGCGGCTTGAGAAGTCTCGCCATGTGATCATGGATATAGACGTTCAAGGTGCGGCACAGATCGCTGCCACGGGAAAAGTTCCCTGCGTTCGTATCTTCATTCTTCCGCCAAATATGGAGGAGCTCAAAAAGCGGCTCATCCACAGGGGAACGGATAGCGAGGAAGACATCGCAAGCAGGCTGGCAACTGCAAGAAAAGAACTTGATCGAATCCCGGAATATGATTATTTGGTGATAAATGATGACCTTGAACAAGCCGTCGCGGACGTTCTCGCCATCATCCGCGCCGAAGAACTCAAGGTTTCTGGATACCAACAACCAAAGCAGGAATTCCTGCAATAAGGAGCATTTATGAAAGACGATAAAATTGATGCCTTTCTCGAAAAATCGAATATGAACTATCTGTTTTGCTTGCTTTCCAAATTGGAAGGTCAACGCATCAGTAATTTCCCTGCCACGGTCAAACAGACTTTCTCGAAGAAACTCGGGGTCATCGCCATGGAACACGTGGCTTCAAACGACGTTCCGGACTATCTGGAAGAGCTCGCCGAAGCTGAAAGAATCCTGGCTGCAAAGCTTGCTGAAGCCGAAGATGATGACGATGGAATCCAATTCACCCAAGAGACTTACGACGATTCTGAGCACTATACTCAAGGCTTTGAAGAAGATATCGAAATTCCGAATCCCTTTGAAGACAACACAGAACGTGACCCCTTTGGCAATATCGAAGATGACGAAGAGGATTTTGACGACGTCGATGACTTTGACGACGACGATGACGAATAATGTCTAAACGGGCACTTTTGCAATATTTAGAGCTCATCCAAGAAAGCGGGATAGATCAGGTTTTCACGCCTGCACCCGTCTCAAGCGCTGAAAAGATAAAACAGCTCGCAGCACTCAGGGAAGAGAACCTAAATTGCACAAAATGCCCTCTCGCCGAGGGAAGAATCGAGCTCGTCTTTGGTTCCGGAAATCCGGATGCCAAGGCGATGTTGATCGGGGAAGCTCCCGGTGATAATGAGAATAAGACCGGCTTGCCTTTCGTTGGTGCAGCCGGACAGCTTTTGGATAAGATGTTGGCAGCGATAAACTTAAGTCGTGATGAGATATATATCGCCAATATCGTGAAATGTAGGCCTCCGGGAAATCGGAATCCTGCCCCTGAGGAAAAAATTGCCTGCCTGCCCATACTTCTCGAACAAATCAAGATAATCCGACCTAAGGTTTTTCTCATCATGGGATTGGTTGCAGCGCAAACACTTTTCGCCAAAGATGAGAACTTGGGCTGGTTCAGAGAAAAACGCCCCAATCTCATGGGTATTCCCACTTTTGTCACCTACCATCCTGCCGCTCTGATTAGAAATCCAAATTGGAAGCGTCCCGCTTGGGAAGACTTGCAGGAATTTCTGAAAACTTACGATAGCCTCTGAATAAAACCTGTTTCTGATATGTCCGTGCAGACAGTTCGGACGCCATTTTATCCCACAGTGAACCGTAAATAAAGGGAAATTATCAATGAAAAATACTATCAATCAACCTCAGATCCTGGCGATACACGACCTTTCGGGATTTGGACACACCTCGCTGATGGCGGTGATCCCGCTGGTCTATGCGCACGGCTTGAATCTCTGCGTCCTGCCTTCATCGCTGCTCTCTTCAAATACATGCTACAATGATTTTAGGCTCTTGGATACGGGAAACTTTATGAAACAGTGCCTTGAGCATTATAAAGAGCTCAGGCTCACTTTTCAGGCGATCTATAGCGGGTTTTTGGGCGGACCTGAACAGGTTTCCACGCTGCTTCATGCAGGGAAAAACTTTCTGGCTGAAGATGGGATCATCCTCGTCGATCCCGTGATGGCGGACGAGGGTAAGCTCTATTCTTGCTATGACGTTAGCATGGTGCTCGCAATGCGAAGATTGGTCTCGATTGCAGATATTATCACGCCAAACTTCACCGAGGCTTGTTTCCTTGCAGATTTGCCCGTGCTTGACGATGTGGATGCAAGCTTTGCGAGAGACCTCTGCGATATTTTGCACACTTTGGGCGCCAAAGAGGTGATTGTCACCAGTGCGCCGCGTAAAAATGATGATAATCTCATCATCTATTCAGAGAAAAAGGGTAGCGATCCCGTCTTGATTCCAAACCCTCATTTGCCGACATTCTTTACGGGAACCGGAGATATGTTCAGCACGCTAACTCTCATCTATGCAATGAATAATGTGCCACGCATCGAAGGGATAAAAAAAGCAGCAGACTTCATCTTTGAAGCGATTAAATATTCAAACGAAAAAGGACGCGATGGCAGAAGCGGCGTGATCCTGCAAGATTTTATTCGGAAATTTAATGTATAAAAACAAGAAAATATGTGTTGCCGATTTGGATGGAACTCTGCTTCCAAATCGGGGAAAACTCAGTGATAAAACGATAAATACTTTAGGCGAACTCAAAGAAAAGGGCATCTTGCGCGTTCTGGCAACGGGGAGGTCGCTATATAGTCTCAGACAAGCCTTGGATGAAGATGCGCCCTTTGATTATGTGATCTTTTCCACGGGGGCGGGCATCCTAAATTGGCAAAATCAGGAGCTTATCCATAGCCAAAATCTGGATAATAAACAGATTCTCGAGGCGCATAAGATACTTGAAGAGCATGAGATAGACTATATGCTCCACAATTCTGTGCCGGATACTCATCTCATGCACTATCGCGCAAAAGTCGGCGTGAAAGACTTTTGGGATAGGGTGGAATTATATCAGCGTTATGCTTGTGAATTTGATCCTAAACTCGTGCAAAATATTGAGTTTGCTACGCAATATCTCGCCATCGTGGAGCCGGAAAATCACGAGCTGCTGTTTGAGGGTTTGAAACAGCGTTTGTTGCCGCTTAAGACGATTCGAACTACCTCGCCTTTGGACTTTAAGTCTTTTTGGATAGAGATATTTGCGCCGAAGGTGAGCAAGGGGCACGCCATTATCCATCTTGCAGAAAGCTTGGGTCATGGGGTTGATGACTGCATGGTTATCGGCAATGATTATAACGACTTAGATATGTTGGAAGTCTGTCCGAATTCTTATGTGGTCGCAAATTCTCCCGACGATTTAAAAGAACGCTTTACCGAGGTCTCCTCTTGTAAAGATGATGGTTTTAGCGAGGCGGTTCAAACCTGGCTGGAGTCGTAACTCAAATCTTCCCAATATTTTATGGCGCGCCTGAGATGAGGGATCACGATGGAGCCGCCTACGACGAGGGCAATATTCAGCGCTTCCATCAATTCTTCAGTGTTGATCTTGGCATTGAAACACTGTTCTAAATGGTAGTAAATGCAATCATCACAACGCAGTACCATGGAGGCAACCAGCCCTAAAAGCTCTTTGGTCTTGGCGTCCAAAGCACCTTCTTCATAAGCCGAGTGATCGAGGGCAAAAAAGCGTTTGATGTTCAGATTTGAACGCTCTAAAGTTAGCTCAGTGAGCTTCTTGCGCATCTCTTTAAAATCTTTTGGCTTCATTTCATACTCCTTTTTTTACGCTGTGAATCAGCGTCCTTAGCTCTTCATAAGTGGGAACGCGAGGGCTGGCGGCGATGTTTCTGGCACCCAAGATCTCGTCTATCCAGCGCTCTTCTTCATCATCGGAAATCTCTACTTTGATCTGAATCGGGAAACTCTCCAGCCAGTGGTAAAACTCTTCTTTGCTCATCTTTATCGCTTCAAAAAGCTGATTGATGATACCTTCTATGTTGGGCTGATTAAACTCCATCATCACATTCATAAACATGGCGTTAGCGAGTCCATGAGGGATGTCGAAAGCACTGGTGAAAGGATAGCCGATGGCATGTTGGAGAGTGGTGCCGGTGTGGGCGATGGTGATTCCGCCATACAGTGATGCCAGCGCGAGAGCTTGGCGGGCGGGGAGGTGCTTAGGCTCTCTTAAACAAAGAGATAGGTTGTCCACTATCAGGCGTATCCCGCGGTAGATCATGGGATAGAGATGCTCGTTCCGAGAGAGGCTATAGAGCCCTTCCAAGAGGTGAGAGAGAGCGTCCAAAGCCGTGTGTAGGCTCACTTTCGGGCTGAGACTCGTCATATAGCGGGGGTCGATGATCGCCAGTTGGGGAAAATTCAGATCGCTACCGAATCCTGCCTTTTTCTTTGTTTTGGAGTGCGTGAGAACGCTGTATTGCGTCACTTCGGAGCCGGTACCATGCGTGGTCGGGATAGCCACGATGGGGAAGCTCTTTTCATGGAGATCAAGTTGGTAGAGTTCGTCCTCGGATAGGTCGTTTGCGGCGGCGATGGCGATGGCTTTTGCGGCGTCTAAGGGGCTGCCTCCGCCAATTGCGATGATGAAATCGCAGCCAGCTTCAAGAAAGACTTCCTTGCCGATGATGACCTGTGAGGTAAGCGGGTTTTCGACTATCTGAGCAAAGATTTTGTGCTCGATATTGAGTTCATTTAAGAGAGGGATGAGCTCGCTCATTACTCCGCTTTTCACGGCAGAGCTGCGTCCGGAGACGATCAAAGCTCTTTTGCCTAATGCTAAGTGTGGTGCGGCGTCTTTGAGTGCATTCTCGCCAAAGATGATCCTGGTGGGTAGATAAAACATGTTTATTCCTTTTTATGTGCTTAATATTCTTATGAGGTCAAGACTCTCAGCAGCGGATACTTTGTCAAGTTATGCTTGGCGTCTTCTGTGGAAATAGCACTGCATCTGCGCTTATTATATCTTATTGCAAATGCGCTTGATCCGTCGTGTTACTGGCTATTGCTAATTCGCTTTATTTTGTGCTCTGAATATATTTCTTGATATAAAGCTTGACAAAAGCTCGTATTGTCATATCCTTAGAAACATGGAACTATCAAGGAGTTTTATATGAAAAAACACCTCTTAATCACGATATTACTCGTGCTCGCTTTTTCGTTTGTTGCGGCAAATATCCACGCGCAAAGTAAAGAAACAGCTAAGACCGAGGTCGAAAAACCCGCTCAGCCGAGCATGGAAGACTATAAGAAGCTTTCCGCTGAAGTAAAAGAGAGAATTACCGACATCAAGGATGTCTATAGAAAAGCTAAACTTAATGCACAAACGCAGCTAACTATCACGATTCACATTACCGAAAATGGCGAGGTGGAAGAGGTTCTCATCACTCCTGTCGGCAGGGTCAAAAAGGAATTTCTCAATGATGTGATCGCGGTTTGTAAAAGCTGGAAATTTAATGTTAAACAACAGATGGCATATCAATTTAAGGTGAGACTACAGCCATAAAAAGATTGTTTTAGTCATTTATAGCCTTTCTGCTTGGCGGAGAGGCTTTTTTTGTCGGTTGGGGTCTGAATTATGGGTGTTTATTGCCTATCTATGGCTAAGTCTTAGGATTGCGTTTAAAACTCCCTATCCCACAAGCAAATAACTAATCAAGCAAGGCCTAAGTAACTAAAAACTATGCAGGTTTACATAACATGGTTATGCTTAATATCTATTTTCAAATTATTTCGGGCTTTATTTATCAGGCACTTACGAGACTGAACGAAAATTTAGTTGCTCGTTTTGTCACCGTTTTTCGATTTTGTCACCCTATGTTCAGTGAAGGAATTTGATCTCAGGATTGAAAACCTATAGTTCTTTTATAAGTGTATAGTTGTGAAAATTAGTGAAATTGTAAGGCAAAACTTAGTGCAGAAGCCACGGGGCGAAGCTGTATCCACTCCTCATGCTGATGTTCAATGCTTTTCATGGTGGAGGCTGATTTCTATGCAGTCATTATGCGAAGCCGGCTCTTATATATTCAGGCGTATAAGAGCCGCTATTTTTCCCCTTTCGCACTAAAAGCTTGACAGAAATCGCCTTAAAAAGGATAAGAAAAATGAAGCGTATCATGCTCAACAACATGAGGTTAATCAATGAATAAAGTAATAAATCCAAAACACAAACAAGACCCCGTCTTCTTTCGCGATGAAGTGAAAACAGAAGACAACGACATCAAAGATCAGGTTCTGAATCATCTTGAATATTCGCTGATCAAAGATAGCAGCACCGTGGAAGCTTGGGACATATATTATGCGTTGGGACTGTCTCTCAGGGATAGACTGATCGGGCGCTGGCTGAGAACTCAATATGAATATCGCAAACGCGATGTAAAGAAGGTCTATTACCTCTCGATGGAGTATCTGATCGGACGGCTTTTGGGAAGCACCTTGATCAATTTAGACCTCTATAACGAAAGCTATGCCCTGCTCAAAGAGCTGGGTTATTCGCTGGAGGAAATCTCTGAACTCGAGCCGGATATGGGCTTGGGCAATGGTGGTTTAGGACGGCTCGCAGCCTGTTTTATGGACTCTTTGGCAACCTCTGCATATCCCGGCTATGGCTATGGCATACGCTATGAATTCGGCATATTCAAGCAAGAAATAGAAGATGGATATCAGACGGAAGTGCCTGACCTCTGGCGTAAAAACGGCTGTCCTTGGGAGATCAAACGTCCTGAGATCAGCTATAGAGTGCGCTTCGGCGGCAAACTCATCAACTCCAAGGATGAGGACGGCAAGCCTCGCAAGATTTGGACGGATACTCACGACGTTATGGCGGTTGCGTGGGACGTCCCCGTTCCCGGCTATAAGGTAGGTAATGTGAACAACTTGCGTCTCTGGGAAGCCACCGCTACGGATGAATTTGACTTCAACTATTTCAATAGCGGTGACTATGTCAAAGCGGTGGAGCAAAAGAATAGTAGCGAAAACATCAGTAAAGTGCTCTATCCCAACGACAACTTCCACCTCGGTAAAGTGCTACGCCTCAAGCAGGAATACTTCTTTGTTTGCGCCACTTTGCAGGACATCTTCTATAGCTGGAAGCAAGATCACGAGGGCTTTGACACCATGCCGGATAAGATAGCCATCCAACTCAACGACACCCATCCTGCGCTCGCCATTCCCGAGATGATGCGCATCCTGATCGATGAAGAAAAGATGGAGTTTATGCCGGCCTGGGAGATCACCAAAAAGGTCTTTTCCTATACCAATCACACCGTTCTGCCGGAGGCTTTAGAGCGCTGGAGTCTCAAGCTATTTGAAGAGTTTTTGCCGCGACATCTCGACATCATCTTCCGTATTAACGATCTCATCATGAAAGAGATAAGTGCGCGCTATCCGGGTGATATCCGCATGATGCGCAACCTCTCCATCATCGAAGAAGGCGCTGAGAAAAGTCTGCGCATGGCTCAGCTCTGTTTGCATGGTTCGCATGCCGTGAACGGAGTGGCGCGCCTGCATACGGATATCCTGAGAAGCCGCGTCTTTGCCGATATCGAAGAGATGCAGCCTGGCAAGATTCAGAACAAAACCAATGGCATCACTCCGCGGCTCTGGCTGCTGACCTGCAATCCCCTGCTTGCCAGCCTCGTGAGCGAACACATCGGCGATGGCTGGACGCGTGATCTGAATGAATTAAGAGAGCTGGAAAAGCATCTTGATGACCCTGAGTTTTGCGAGAGTTTTGCCGAGATCAAACAGATGAATAAAGAGAGTCTAAGTCGCTATGTCTATAAGGAATTAGGCATCAACATCTCCCCTGAAAGCATCTTTGATATCCACATCAAGCGTCTGCATGAATACAAGCGTCAGTTGCTCACAGTGATGGGCGTCATCGCACAATATTTCAGGATCAAAGACAATCCTGAGGGCGACTATGTCCCGCGCACAGTGATATTTGCAGGCAAGGCGGCGCCGGGATATTTCCTCGCCAAGCGCATCATCAAACTCATCAACAACCTCGCTGATATCATCAATAACGATGAAGAGGTCCGCGATAGACTAAAGCTCGTTTTCTTACCAAATTACAGTGTTTCTCTTGCGGAAAAGATCATCCCTGCAGCAGACATCTCAAAGCAGATTTCCACTGCGGGATATGAAGCCAGCGGGACGGGGAACATGAAGTTTGCGCTTAATGGTGCGCTCACAATCGGCACCATGGACGGAGCTAACGTCGAGATGGCAGAGGAGATAGGCGAGGAAAACATGTTTATCTTCGGCTTGCGTTCCGATGAGGTCGCACGCCTCAAACAAAGCGGATATGACCCCTCGCAATATTATCATCAGAGTACCATGTTGCGTCGCGTGGTGGATTCATTCTTAGACGATAGCTGGTGTAAGGACGAGCCTGGCATCTTTGCGCCCATCTACGATACGCTCACCATCGGCGGAGATACATATCTCCATCTTGCGGACTTTGAGTCTTTTATCAAAGCGCAGGATGATGCCGATGAACTCTATAAAGACAAAACGAACTGGGTGCGCAAAGCAATCTTGAACGTAGCGAGAGTAGGTAAGTTTTCCAGCGACAGAGCGATACACGAATATGCGCGCGAGATATGGGATATCCAGCCTTTGAAGCTCACATTTGGAGACTAAAGCCGTGAAGCTACGAGCAAGTCTCTTATTTCTTTTTGTTTGCAGCTTGCTCGGCGCCTCGGTCAAGATCAACGAGATCTGCTATAATCCTCAGGGGGCAGACCATGGTAAGGAGTGGATCGAGCTCTATAATCCCACGGATAGGGATATCGATATCACTAACTGGCTTATCTTTAGCGGCGGTTCGCAATATAGTTTGGACTATGTTTTTCCCTATTACGTCCTTAGAGCCGGACGCTTTGTGGTCGTGGGCGGTGATTCAGTGCCTCAAGCTCATTTCGTGCATAACTTTAGCTTCCAGAATGGTGGAGGTGCAACCGATGGGGTGCGTCTCATCTCGGAAGACGGTAACTATACGGATACAGTGGTTTATGACTCTCCAAATATCAATGAATTGATGGATGATAGCGGACAACCCGCCACAAATTTTGCCCAGAATACGCCGGATGGCTGTTCTTTGGCGCGCATCATGGACGGATATGATACCAATGTTTGCTCTCAGGATTTCATCGTAGAAAGCTCACCCACACCAGGGATGCCGAATCATGTTTATGCCGATTATTCCTTGAGTGAAGCGGAGATGAACCCCTCAGGCGCAGGCTGGCAACTGGTCTTTCGCATCTCGAATAACAGCATGCTTTCGCCTTCTCAGAATGCACTATTGAAGGTCTTCCATGAAGATGAGGCGGCGATAATCGAAGAGATCGAGCCCATCCCCGCACGCGGTTTTGTCATCAAAGAATATTATCTCGAGCTCGATTGGCAAGTTTTGTGGCTCAATATTGATCTGGAAGGCGACTCCAATCCCGAGAATAACACGGTCTATCTCAGCGCGGAAGGCACACCCGGAGGAGGGGTGGTGATCAATGAAATCATGCCCATGCCTCTGCCGCGCCATCAGGAATGGGTGGAAATCTACAGCCGTCCGGGCAGAAATCGCTCATCAACATATATTCTCAAAGACGCCTCGCAGAGCTCTGTGAGCTTCACCTTGCCGCCCGTTGCGGGATATTTTGTGATCTGCAAAGACAAAGAAATGCTCTTGGAAGACTATCCCTTTTGCCCGCCCGGCAATGTCATCAAAGTCTCGCGCTTCCCTTCTTTAAACGATGATGGAGACGAGCTTTATCTATATAATGAAGATGGCACGGAGCTCTTGGACTTCATGGAGTATTCTCGAGATATGATAGTGCGAGATAAGGCTCTTTTGCGCTTTGAGAGCGATGATGAAGTCATCTGGCAAAAGGGCATTGCAAACCCCGGAAAAGCTAATAATTATCAAGCTCCTACATATCCCGACATCGATCCGGATCAAGCAGAGCGTATTAAAATCATCGGATCGCCGGCATCGGACGCAGAGCAAATCGGCATCAGTTATGCCTTTGATGATGCAGATGATCTCAAGATATCCTGCTCTGTCTTTGACCTCAAAGGGCACAAACTCCGCACCTTAGCAAGCGGCGAAACACATCCCAACCGCGGGGTCATCTATTGGGATGGCAAAAACAGCAATGGTAGAAGAGCCTCAAGAGGGCTTTATATTATACTTTGGGAGTCTAAATCAGGCAAGGAAAAGCTCTATCGTCGCCAGCTCTCAGTCGTGATCAGGTGAGTGCTCCAAACTGGGATCCAGCCAGCTAAACCGCGTATCTCTCCCCTTCTTTTCCCGAAATACATACTTCATGTTTTCAGGCGAGATGTCCTCATATTTCGCATGTTCCACGATGATCTGCCCGCCGTCACTGAGCATATCTCTTTCTAAGATCATGCTTAAGACGGGATTGACCAAGCCTTTGTTATAGGGCGGGTCTAAGAAAATGATGTCATATTTATCTTCACAGCTTTGGACGTAGCTTTCCACCTTTTTGCGATAGAGATGGCAGTCATTGCCACAGCCTAAGGTATTGATATTATCGAGGATAGTGCCCACTGCCGCATTGGCAAATTCCACAAAATCCACCCACTTCGCGCCCCGTGAAAGTGCCTCCAAACCAAAGCTTCCCGTTCCCGCAAAGAGATCAAGAATCTTCTTACCTTTCACATCCTGCTCGGTGGCAAAGAGCATCTCACGATTGTAGTCCGAGGTGGGGCGCGTCCCATATCCAGGCACGCTTTTCAGCCTTCTTTTCTTATATTTTCCGGCGATAATGCGCATCTATTTCTTGCTCCAGCGCTTGCCAAAACCGGGTACTTTGATCTCCAATTGCTCGATTTTGGCGATAAAACGGGGGCAATGAATGAGCTTAACGCTTTCTAATTGTTTGCAATCCCGCTCACATTTGATGCAGATTTTATTGTATTTGGGCTCGGGTTTGAGCATTATTGTTTTTTCGGATTTTGCATATCCACAAATATCCCGAGGAAGTCCGAGAGCGGGATATCTTTGAGCAGGGTATTTTTATCGAAGCGGCTAAGCACGCTGATGAGTAGGTCTTGCACGTTTCTATCTGAGATCACATCGCCCTCTGTATGCAGATTCATCTGCGTCTGTTTTTCGATCTCATTGAGCATCATAAAGAGGGTATCCAGTTCCTTATCATCCGCCAAAACCTCTTCTTCTTCAAAGACTATCTGACTATCTTCTATGCCCTCATTGAGCCTGTCGATCGCGCGGGACATGTTGTCGAATCCCTGATGACTGAGAATCTTGAGATATGCAAGCTCTTCGGGAGTAAAAAGCTTTTCTATGCGGCTATCGTAATTGTTTGAAGAGTCGTTCAAAATGCGTGCATGCAAGGCTTCAATCTTCTCCCTGATGGCAGGCGAAGAATCGTTTTGAGCAATGAGCTCATAGGTGGCAAGTGCATCATAAAACTGATTTTGCTCTTCAAAAAGTTGTGCCAAAGTCACAGTCGGCGTCCAGCTATATTGCGGTATTTTCATCTCTTAATACTCCCAGATTATGTTTCTTCGAAGCAAGGAAAAGACAAGGGCAATTTATGTCAACAGTTTTGCTCTCCGCTTTGGAAAACAGAGCCGAAATCCCCTCCCTGCAACATATATTTAAAGCCGTTTTGAGGTGTTTAGTAACTGAAAATTGCGCAAATCTCATCGTTTTCCTATGCCTTCCTTACTGGGTTCTGGTCATGATGTGGTCATGATATGGTCATCACCATGAGCAGATCATGAGCGGAAGACAAGCTGAACCCAATAGGGAAGACATAGAGCGGTTGTCGCTTACACACTATATTTACCTTCGGAAAGAATAAATTTTTTGAAAAAGTGTGAAAAAAATTGGAAGACAATAATATATGCTAATAATTTGATATTCATGATAGTTAAGCCATTGATCTCTCATGTTTCCAATAAAAAAGTTTCAAGAAAATGAAAATAGTTGCCATTCCGTCTTCTCAAAATTCGGGTTTTCGACACTATACTTATAGAGGGTAATATAAACAAGGCACATGGAGGGCATTCTTGGGGGGCATAAGCCAGTAATATCATTGAAGAAAATGGGCAAATAAACGCCCCATCAAACTCGTATTTACAATTAAGACAGGCAGTTTGATGGAGCGCAGTGTCTATTTTATAAAGGTATCATTTTGCAGGTCTCTAAAGGCTTGTTTGATCTCTTCATCGGTGTTCATCACGATGGGACCGCGCCATGAAATCGGCTCGTCTAATGGTTTTGCACACATAAAGAGCATCTTAAAGCCCTTGTCAGAAGCTGAAATCTCTATCTCATCGCCGTCTTCAAAGAGCACGATCTGTCTGTTTTTGATGGTCTTTCCATCAATCTCAGCCTCGCCCTCATAGGCATAGAGAAATGCGGTGTTTCCCTTGGGCGCAGGAAGCTTCGTCTTGGTATTTGCAGGAATGACCACGTCCCAATATTGAGGATCGATGACTATGTCCTGCACGGGTGCGCTGATGCCGTTTAAACTTCCGCAGATCAGCTTGACCTTTGTGCCGCCATCGAGATCGACAATGGGCATCATTTCTTGGGTGAGATTGCGATAGCGCGGGGGACTCATCTTGTGCGTTGCCGGCAGATTTGCCCAGAGCTGGAAGCCATACATCTTGCCTTTGGAATCGGGTTTGGGCATCTCCATGTGCACGATCCCGCTTCCGGCGGTCATCCATTGTACTTCACCCTTGCCGATGACGCCTTTATTGCCCATGCTATCTCCATGTTCAGCAGTGCCTTCCAGCATGTAGGTGATTGTCTCAATTCCACGATGCGGATGCCAGGGGAAGCCGGCGATAAAGTCATTGGGATCGTCGTTTCTAAAGTCATCGAAGAGCAAGAAGGGATCGAAAAGGGGGAGGTCATAATACCCGAAAGCTCGATTAAGTTTCACTCCTGCTCCTTCCATGGTGGGAACTGCATCTTTTATTAGTTTTATCTTACGCATAATTACCTCGTTAGTCTTTTATCTTTAATATAGCGTGTATTTTGCGAATGTCAAGAGTCCTGCAGTTTGGAACATTATCCTATGCGATGCGGCCATGCTTTGAACATTACACAGCTTTGTCTTTCATATCTAAGGCTTATGCAGTTTAATGACTTTGAACAATTATCTTGACAGAAAAACGGCTTTGATTTTCAAGGATAGAACAAGTGGAGGATTAGTCCTAACTGGTAAGGCAGCGGTCTTGAAAACCGCCGGGTTCTGCCCTTGGGGGTTCGAATCCCTCATCCTCCGCCAGTTTTATAGAAGTGAAACCAACAAAAATAACAGCCAGGAGAGGTGACCGAGCCGGCTGAAGGTGCACGCCTGCTAAGCGTGTGTAGGCTTATACCCTACCGAGGGTTCGAATCCCTCCCTCTCCGCCACATTATAGAGTTGGGCAGTCGCCAAGCGGCTAAGGCAGCGGGTTTTGGTCCCGCCATCCGGGGGTTCGAATCCTCCCTGCCCAGCCATCTTTATCATGTTGGGATGTCGTCTAATGGTAGGACAGCGGTCTCTGGCTCCGTATGTGAGGGTTCAACTCCTTCCATCCCAGCCACAATGGAATAGTCCGGCTTCGATTTATCGTGAGCCGGGCTTTTTTTTGCCCAAAAATCAGCATAAATAAGTGTCCATTTCCTCTCATTTCCCGCTAAAAACAGTAAATCAAACAAATAGGTTGACATTAGTCTATGGTTTCTGGTTGTGTCGCATTATATTATCTATGGAAATATCAGAATAAATAAGAGGTATAGATGTCAACAAAGGAAAATATCAAAAAACTCCTCGCAAAAGAGCAAGATGTCTTGAAGATGGGCGGAGAAAAAGCGATCGAACGTCAGAAAGCATCCGGAAAGCTCACAGCCCGTGAGCGGCTCGACCTCCTCTTTGATGAAGGCAGCTTCAGAGAATTGGACATGTTTGTAAGTCATCGTTGTGACAATTTTGGCATGCCGGATATTGAAATCCCCTCCGATGGTGTGATCACCGGACATGGGCTCATCAACGGGCGTCCTGCTTTTGCTTTTTCCCAAGACTTCACATCCCGTGGAGGCTCTTTGGGCGAGATGCATGCGGCTAAGATCACCAAAGTTCAAGACATGGCTCTGAAAAGCGGAGTGCCCCTAATCGGGATCAATGACTCCGGCGGTGCGCGCATCCAAGAAGGCGTTGATGCCCTCAAGGGATATGGAGATATCTTCTTCCGCAATTCTCGTGCCAGCGGCGTTATCCCCCAGATCACGGCGATCATGGGACCTTGCGCCGGCGGTGCCGTTTATTCCCCTGCCATGAATGACTTTGTCTTCATGGTGAAAAACACCAGTTTTATGTTTATCACCGGACCGGATGTGATCAAGGCGGTCACCGGTGAAGTGACTACGCAAGAAGAACTTGGCGGAGCGATGACGCATAACTCTAAGAGTGGAAATGCACACTTTGCTTGCGAAAGCGATGCCGATGCGATCGAGCAGATCAAAACCTTGCTCTCTTTCTTGCCGCTCAACAACATGGAAGACGCTCCCGTGTATGACAATGAGGATGATCCCTATCGCGTGTGTCCCGAGCTGGATAGCATTATCCCTGATAGTCCGCGCGAAAGCTACGATATGAGAAATGTGATTAAAAGCGTGGTGGACGACGGCTATTTCTTTGAGCCGCACTATTTTTACGCTCAGAACATGATCGTCGGCTTTGCACGCCTGAATGGCCGCAGCGTGGGCATCGTGGCAAATCAGCCTACGGTTCTCGCCGGATGCTTGGATATCGACGCCAGTGATAAGGCTACGAGATTCATCCGCTTCTGTGATGCGTTTAACATCCCGCTGCTCACCTTCGTGGACGTTCCCGGCTATCTTCCCGGAACCAATCAAGAACACAGCGGCATCATTCGCCATGGCGCAAAACTGCTCTGGTGTTATTCCGAAGCAACAGTTCCCAAGCTCACCGTGGTGACGCGTAAAGATTATGGCGGAAGCTATATCGCCATGAGTTCACGCCATCTGGGAGCAGACATGGTCTTTGCTTGGCCGAGTGCTGAGATCGCTGTGATGGGCGCACAGGGCGCTGCAAACGTCATCTTTAGGAAAGAGATTACCTCTGCTGAAGACCCGGATGCAAAGCGCGCTGAACTCATCGCTGACTATGAAGAGCGTTTCAACAATCCCTATGTGGCTGCAAGTCGTGGATATATCGATGCCATCATCGTTCCTTCCGAGACGCGCCGTCGCCTCATCGATGCTCTGGATATCCTCGGCACAAAGAGTGAAAGCTTGCCGCCGAAGAAACATGGCAACATCCCGACCTAAGGAATATAACAATGAAAACACTTGATAAAAAAGAACTTGCCGCAATCTCAGCGGTCATGGCTCTGATCAGCTCAGAGGATCTTTGCGTCCCCTACGTCGAGCCGATGCGGGGCAATTATCCTCATCCATGGTCTGCATATTCACGCAGTCAGATCATGCAATATAGAGACATCACTCAAAGAAGAATAATAAAAAGAAGCAGATAAATAAGGAGAAACAATGGA
Organism: Cloacimonetes bacterium UBA5456; assembly: GCA_002427325.1. Taxonomy (GTDB): domain Bacteria; phylum Cloacimonadota; class Cloacimonadia; order Cloacimonadales; family Cloacimonadaceae; genus UBA5456. Next base: position 16,346 of record DIQS01000002.1, read on the forward strand.
TAAACACGGTATCCTCGAAATGACCACGATGCGCTATGAAGCGGATCGACCGGCTGCCGCCAATCCAATCAAAATCCAAGACCTTTCTTTCAGAGACGGACACCAGTCGCTCTTTGCCACGCGTGGCAGAACCGAAGACCTCGTGCGCCTCGCTGAATCTATGGATCAGGTTGGCTACTATTCAATGGAAGTCTGGGGCGGAGCGACCTTTGATACGATGCACCGCTTCTTGGGTGAAGACCCTTGGGATCGCATCCGCACACTAAAGAAATATATCAAAAACACACCCTTCTCCATGCTTTTGCGCGGACAAAACCTCGTGGGCTATCAAAACTATGCCGACGACGTGGTGGAATCATTCACCCAGCGTGCCTGTGATAACGGCATCGATATCTTCAGAGTCTTTGACGCTCTGAACGACTTCCGTAATTTCACCACGGCTGTGAAGGTGATTCAAAAGAACAAGAAACACTTTCAGGGCGCAATCTGCTATTCGCTGACCGAACAGCGCATGGGCGGAGATGTATATAATATCGACTATTACGTGCAAAAAGCTAAGCAACTCGAAGATATGGGCGCAGATAGCATTTGCATCAAAGATATGGCTGGACTGATAGCTCCTTATGATGCCTACAATCTCATTCAGGCACTGAAAGCAAACGTCAAAGCACCGATTCACTTGCATACTCACTTCACCTCGGGAATGGGTGATCTCTCGCTCTTTAAGGCCATCGAAGCCGGAGTGGATATCATCGATACCTGCATGGGGCCCTATGCCTATCGCACTTCCCACCCTGGAGTGGAGCCTCTCGTGATATCTCTCTTGGGAACCAATCGCGATACCGGCATGGATATCAAGCTGCTCAATAAGATCGGCAAAGAGATGGAAAAAGATATTCCTAAATATCTGCAGTTTGCCGACACTACAAAGTATTCCATCATCGATACAGACGTCATCATCCACCAGACCCCGGGCGGAATGCTCTCGAACCTCGTGAATCAATTGCGCCAGATGGATGAGCTCGACAAACTGGAAGATGTTTTTGCAGAGATTCCGAAAGTGCGCAAAGACCTCGGTCAAATCCCGCTCGTCACGCCCACCAGCCAGATCGTTGGCATCCAAAGCGTAAATAATGCGCTCTTCGATACCAAAGACGGCGAATATTCACGTATCACCGAGCAGGTTAAAGACCTTTGCTATGGACTGTATGGCAAAACTACCCTGCCGATTGATCAAGAACTCCAAAAGAGAGCGCTCAAGGGCTATCCCAAGGGAGAAACTCCCATCACAGTGCGCCCCGGAGACGTGATCCCGCCCGCAATGGCTGAGGTCGCAAAAGAAACTGAAGGACTCGCCAAAGACATTGATGAACAGCTCATCGTGGCTATCTATAACGTGACCGGAAAGAAGTTCTTGCGCATCAAGCACGGACTTGATCCCATGCCGAAAGAGATGAAAGCAACCACCTTGGAAGAAATCAAAGAGATGAATGATATCATCGCCAAAGCCAAGGCTGGAAAGCTGGTTGAAAAGCCGGAAGCACCCGCAAAACCTGAAGATGCCAGAGAGTTTGACGTGTTCATCGATGGCAGCTATTTCAAGGTCGAAGTTGCCGAGAAAGGCGGCGCACCACGCATAGTGTCTGCACGCCCTGCACCGTCTGCAGCTGTGGCTCCCGCTGCTCCGAAAGCTCCGGTTGCTCCTGTTGCACCGGTTGCCGCAGCCTCTCCCGCTCCTGCAGCATCCCCGGTTCCTGCCGCTCCCGCAGCCGCAATAGCAGGTGGTGAATCCGTCACCGCTCCCATGCCCGGCATGTTGGTCAAATATGAAAAGCAGGTGGGAGACAAGGTTGCTCGCGGCGAAACAGTGCTCGTTCTCGAAGCGATGAAGATGTATAACAACATCCCCTCTCCCGTGGATGGAACGGTTGTGAGCACCCCCTTCAGCACGGGCGCAAACGTAAATAAAGGCGACGTTCTCGCCACCATCAAAGCAGACTAAAGGAGAATCCTCTGATGCAGGTAAAAAGCAAGATTATGGATAGCGCTCAGATCGAGCGCAGCATTCAGCGCATGGCGCATGAAATCATCGAACAAAACCGTGGCTTGGATAACATCCGCCTGGTGGGCATACGCTCACGCGGAGTACCTTTGGCAAACAGACTCTCGGACTATCTGAAACTGATCTCAAAGCAAGAAGTGCCCGTGGGACTCTTGGACATCACGCTCTATCGCGATGATCTCTCCACGATATCACATCAGCCCGTAATCAAGGGATCAGAGCTGGATTTCTCCATAGACGATGCCATCATAATCCTCATCGATGATGTGCTTTATACCGGCAGGACTGTTCGTGCCGCAATCGATGCACTCATGGACTTCGGGCGTCCCAGCCAGATTCAACTCTCGGTGCTCATCGATCGTGGACACAGAGAACTACCTATCAAAGCGGATTATGTGGGTAAAAACGTGCCCACCTCCAAAGATGAAGTAATCAAAGTATCCCTCTCGGAAACCGACGGAGAAGACAGTGTCAAAATCCTTTTGGGAAAAGTATAACCAACGCTACATTAAGCTGGGAAGCCGGGTCTGCATTGGCCTGGACTCCCAGCTTGATAAGCTGCCGCAAGCGGTGAGAAACTCCCAGAACCCCATCTTGGAGTTTAACCGCGCAATCATCGACGCAACCCACTTTTATGCCGGCGCATACAAGCCCAATCTCGCCTTCTATCTTGCCGATGGCATGCGAGGGCTGGAGGCTTTGGCAGAGACTATTAGCTATATCCCGGACGATATCCCTGTGATCTTGGACTGTAAAGTAGGCGATATCGGCTCCACCATGCAGGGCTATGTAAGAGCTTTCTTTACAGAGCTTAAGGCAGATGCGATCACGATCAACCCGCTAATGGGCAAGGATGTGGTCTCTCCGCTATTAGAGATAGAGGGAAGCTTCGGCTTTGCTTTAGCACTCACCTCAAATCCCGGCGCAGACGACTTCTTTCACAATGCCAAGATGAAGCTGGAAGTGCCACGATGGATGCAGCAATATCCGGTGGAGAGAATAGGTGCCGTTGTGGGAGCCACGCAGGTTCAAGACCTCAAACTCATGCGGGAACTGATGCCCGGCAGACTCTTTCTCATCCCGGGAATAGGAGCGCAAGGCGGAGACCTCAGAGCTGTCTTGGATAACGCCGTGCATCGCCCTGAAGACCCACGCATCCTGATCAATAGCTCGCGCGGGATCATCTTTGCCTCACTCGACGATGACTTTGCCCAGAAAGCCGGGCAGGCAGCAAAAGAGCTCTTTGAACAATCCCGAGCTTAGGGCTCGATATTCAGCTTTGCTTCCAAGCGCTTGATTCTCTTTGAGAGCGCTTCGAGCTTATTTTCATTGGGTCTATAGCGACTCTTTTCAAATGCCTGAGCTTTCAGGCTGTGTTTCAGTGCCTCTTCAAAGCATTTATCACGCTCAAGGATGATTGCCGCTTCCGTCATTGCCTCTGCATGCGAGAGCTCAGCCGCCATCTCAAAAGCCTCCAACGCCGAAGGATAGTCCTTTTCCCTTTTCAAGATCATGCCCAAGTCATAAGCGATATCGGCATTCACAAAACCTTCCGAGATGAGGTCAATCATGATGCGCCGCGCCGTTTTGATCTCGCCCACGCTTTCATAGAGCCGAGCCAAGGCGTGATAGTCGATGCGGTGCTCTTTTCCGCCTTTGGGAGGATAGCTCGCATTATCGGCAATCAACGCAAAGAGTATCGCTAAATAGAGAATATCGTCGTGATTGTGCTCAAATATGCGGCTTATCAGCGAAGTCTCGCCGCTATAGAGAAAGTCCTGATATGCCTGCGGAACTTGCGCACCGGGGATGTCCGTTTCAGGGCAGCGAGGATGGTCTAAGATATAATATTCAATGCTTTCCAGCGCACAGGATGAAAGCCGTCTTTTCCACATACGCCGCGCCAAATGCAGCACATCGAGATGAGGAATGTCCCTGAGATTAAGCCAGATATGGTGATACAGAAGCCGCGATTCGAGCACGGGGATATCAAAGCTTTTGCCATTGAAACTGAAGATAAGACTACGGCTTTCGATGAGCTCGCGCAGGCGGTCAAAGCTGTTCTCCTCTGCATCCGGATCGGGCAAGAAGATCTGTTCCACCACGAAATGTCCCTCTTCATAATACCCCAAACCAATCATGAAAGCGAGCGTGCCGCTACGCCCCAAACCGCTGGTTTCCAAATCCAAAAAGAGCATGTCTTCAAGGGCTATCTCAAGCTCCAAATCCAGCTTTGCCCAGCTTTTGATGATCTGTGGAATACCCTCGGAATATATCGGAAAACCTTCAAAGCGCATGGACAGGGGATGCTGAGTGCGGCGGATGAACACAGAGTCAAACTCGTGCGCCGAGAACTCACCCTCAAAGTCGCGCCGGATGCAAGCTCGCAAGAGCTCTTTCATCTCTTCTTGAAAATCAAAGTTTTCCATGTGACTTTCGACCGGATATAAGAAAGGAGGCGAAATCTCTTCCACCCCCTTCGCTTATCTATCGTTTAATTATTAGATGTGACCTTTTCCAAGACCGCGGACTTTGCAACCCAAGCCTTTATATTTATTGATCTTAACATCATCGAGGAAGTTCGAGCAGTCCACTATGAGCGGACGAGTCTTACACATATCGATGAGGTCTTTAGGTTCCAAGTCTTTATAGTGCTTATGTCCCACAGCGAAGATCACCACCTGCGTTCCTTCGAGAACTGAGGCGATATCTTTTGCCACGGGCATATCTTCCAGCTCATCCCAGTGTTCAACGTAGGGGTCGTGAGCCTTCACAACGGCCTGATCCTTACGCAGGAATCTCACCAAAGTCTCGCTGGGGCTATGTCTCGTATCACCAACGTTTTCCAGATAGGATACGCCGAGGATAGCAATGCGAACGTTCTTCAGATCGGGGAAATCTTTTTGGATGATTTCGATGGTGTGCAAAGGCATAGTGTCGTTGATGTTGACGCTATTAATTGCCACAGAAAGAGAGCCTTCGAGATCAAAGAGCGCACCCATTGACCAATTTGCCAAGACGGGGTCTTTGGTCAGACAATAGCCGCCAACGCCCAAGGAAGGACGCAAGAGGTTGTCATGGGTTCCTTTACGCATGCGGATGGCATCACGCACCTTGAAGATATCCACTCCGATATCTTCGGCAAACTTTGCCCACTCAAGTGTGAGGGCGATATTCGTTGCACGATAGCTATTTTCCATGGTCTTTGCCAATTCGCTGGCATTGGTGTTATCGAGCTGTGTAAGCGGATATTCTTCAACGTTTAAGACATCGGTGAGGAATTCGCGACAGAGGTCTATACTCTTTTGATTTATACCGGAGAAGACACGCCAGAAATCGCGGATTGATGAAACGTAGTTTGCACCGGGCATCACTCTTTCATAGGAGTGTGCGATCAGCGGAGGATTGACAGTAATATCAATACCACGCTTGGTAAATTCTTCTTCGATAATGGGTTTAACGATTTGCTGACAGGTTCCGGGCGGAACTGTGGTCTCCACGAGAACCATGCAATCAGGGCGGATATGCTGCCCGAGCATGCGCATTCCTTCACGGAAATGGGTGATGTCGCAATAACCTTTCTCAGCTTCACCAAAAGCGGGTTTTGTGGCATCCAATTGAATATCGACAACCACAATATCTGCTAATGAATAAACGCTTTCCTCACTGGTAGCGCGAAAGTTTTGCTTTTCCACGACTGTGCGATGGAAGATCTCCGGAACTTCCGGGTCTGAAGAGCTCACCGGGGTGATGCCGCTGTTGATCACGGGGACTTTCCAATATGAGCGTTTGGATGCACGCTGGTGTCCGTGAACAAAATAAATAGGGTTTCCGTCTTTATCTGTTGCGTCTGCAATTACTGTTGCCATAATACAGCCAACAAATCCTAAGCCTTGAACGGCGACGATTTTACGACCCTTTGTGCGTTGCTCTTCGGTAATTTGAACCAAAAGCTGACGCTCCTTTTCATTTTCTTCGGCAGTTGGAATAGGATATTCCTTGCCATCTGGAGCTATAGATACTTTCAACATAATCCAATTTCTCCTCTTATGCCATTGTTTTTGTTTTGAATGTCCAGCGTTTTAGAATTGCAATTTACTGTCAAGAAATTTATGCTTTTAATCGTGATTTATTTAACGATTACCTTTGTGTAATCTAATAAACCTATATCCTGCAATAAGTTCGACTCAGAATTATGTTTTGCTTCATGAAGATAAATCTTTCTTGCTTGACAGAAAGCTTTGACCTGATTAGTCTTGAAATATTAAATATCTGCCGGATGGAAAGAGATGAATATGAGAAGCTTTTTAACTCGTATGACCATAATGATTCAGGCATTCCCACAAAAAACCGA
>DIQS01000008.1:0-2810 GCA_002427325.1 Cloacimonetes bacterium UBA5456
TAATGGAAGATTTGAACAGTCTCCCTCGCACTATTTTCTTTAGCATAAACAATTACTTCTTGACACGATTTATTGCCTTATATATAATGACTTCAGAGCTTGATTATGAACAGGTCTCACACAATTAATATAAAACAATGAGGTGAAAAATGAAAAGGAACTTAATTATAGTCGCTTTAGCGATGTTGCCGTTTCTCGTCTTCGCAAATCTACCAAGTGTAGGATTTAGTGTTTTTAGCAACAAGGATAATATCGCTCGAAATACAGCTCACCCGCTTGTTGAGATTGTCGAATCTTTTAACAACCCTGAGTTTGGCTGGGGTGTTTCGAACAAAACAAAACATATCTATGCCGATGAGATTTCCTTTGATGCTGACACAATCAAAAAGTATTCTTTTGACTTTTCCATCATGGAAATGGCGCTCCAAAACATGTTTGAGATCAGCTATGACCCTCAGATGAGAATCATCGAGATTCTCGAAGGGCCGCCTCTAAACAATGTTATAGACGTCGAAAGACGCTTTGAGATCAGCTATGACGTCAACGGAACCTTAGATACAGCTTATCTCTATCAACGTAATGCCGATGGAGATTTTGTTCCGTCTTTTCTCTTTGACTTTTTAATTGATGATGACTCTTTCTCCCTCATGCTCACCATGTATATGGGTGAAATGATCATCTACGGGAATATTGTCATAGGCTTGGACGCTCAGGGCAGAATAATCAGCGAAACCACACACATGTCTATGGATCAAGAAAATTGGGAACTGGCTGAAAAGACTGAATATAGCTACCATCCCGAAGATAACACCACGCTTCAAGACGCTCTTGACTTTTTCAACAAATACTGGGCTTTGGGCTTTATGGTAGGTGGTTCCGATATGCCCGGAATATTCGCCGAAAGAATTGATTACAATAACAACGGCGGAGTCTGGGTACCCAGAAAGAAATATGAATATGCCTATGCAAACGGTAAAAGAATCGAGGAAATTGAATATCAATATTTCGATGAAGATTGGGTCGTTAACGATAAAACCCTCTATGGCTACAATCAGTATGGCGATCTGAAATATAAGCTTAAGCAACTCCCCGATGGCAATGAATTTGTGGATCATTATAAATATGAACACGTCTATGCTTTTGAGACCAGAATCACCGAATATCCCTTCTTTGAAGGCTTTGAAGACTATGATAATGGCTTCATCCTGACAGGAGGCTGGGATCAGTTCGCAGGACCTGACTATTTCAACCACCCTTGGAATGCAGAAGACAACTTTATGGCTATGATTCCTCCGAGAACCGGCGATATGAAAGCAGTGATCCATGCAGATGGACAATCTACCCTCGTCCGCCCCATCGTGCTGGAAGCAAATAAGGATTATAAACTCAAACTCTATGCCGCACAAGGCATTCCAGACCCGAATAATGCAACAATCAAAGCCGTCTTAGCCAGAACCGATGACCTGAGCGGCGAGATTGAGACCATCATCCCGGAAACGAATGTGCCCACCGCAGGATATCATGGATTCAGCGGTGTTTTCAGCTCGGATATCGGTGGACTATATTACATTGGAATCACCGGCACTGTTCATAATATGGGCAGCGGATACCTCTCTTTAGATGATATTCGCATCAATTATAATTATGCGGTGGAACCTGATGAAGGCATTGAACTTCCGGGAGATGCGGCTGTGGCTATTACCGGCGCCGGATTTATCGGAGCTTATGAAGTTCCCACCCTTCCGGAAGACTTCACAGACATTCCAAACCCTTCTTTCATGGCAATCGACCAACAGGTCTGGCAGTTGATTGGAACTGGAACTATCACACTCACTTTCCAGAACAATAGCACCGAAGATATCTGGATTGCCTACTATGTTGGCGGCGCCTGGAATGCACATGAAATCCCCGCCGGCGACTACGTTAACATCGAAATCGATCTCGGTGCCAAAGATGCAAGATTTGAATTTGCCCTCGGGAGAGGCGGCAATCCCACCCTGCCCGTCGAACTCAGCTATTTCAATGCCATATTCGTTGCAAATGAAAACAGCGTCAAACTCAATTGGAAGACCGCATCCGAAACCCAGATGTTGGGCTATCAGATCTATCGCAGCATGGATAAAGTGCTGACAAACGCGAGTTTGATTACAGGCACGATCATCGATGCATCCAATAGTTCCACGGGAGCTAACTACAGCTTTTTGGATAGTGACATCGAGAATGGAACTTATTATTACTGGCTGGAAGCCCTGAGCTATAACAGCTCCGAATACTATGGCTACCAGAGCGTCGTGGTCGATATCCCCTCTGCTCCTCAGTTGCCGGAAATCAGCTCAATGAGCAACGCCTACCCCAACCCCTTCAAGGATATGACAAATGTCGATATCGCCATCAAGGGCGGTGAAACAGGCAATTTCACCATCTACAACATGCTCGGACAAGTTGTCTATAAGAAGTCCCTCAAGGAAGGCAATGTCAAAATAGAGTGGAACGGTAGAGACAAGAGTGGAAATCGCTGCGGTAGCGGAGTATATTTCTACAAACTCACCACCCCCACAAAGTCTGAGACCAAAAAGATGGTCATCATGAAGTAAAGCGGACCTTGAGCCTAAAAGCTCAGCATATAAATACAAGGGAGTCACGCTTGTGACTCCCTTTTTCGTCATCAAATATCAGCTTGTTTTACGATCTCACTTATGCAAATTACTCACAAACTCCTAACCCCTTCTTCCTTATAGCTTTCTGCTTATGCTCTGGTCATGATGTGCTCATGGCGATGACCATATCATGACCATATCATGACCAGAACC
>DIQS01000008.1:2967-12264 GCA_002427325.1 Cloacimonetes bacterium UBA5456
ATCATGACCATATCATGACCAGAACCCAGTAGGGAAGCTATGGAAAAGACATAGGCCAGAGACAAAAACTCACTTCACAGCTCTCATGATTTTAGGAGTCTTAAATCCCCCATTCAAAAACAAGGTATAACCTTTTTAGTTGACAGAAAAGCCGCTTTATGTATTCATGCTTCACTTAATGATATAAAGTAATATTTTGTTGTCGTGACATGCCTTTTAGTCAGTTATGAAACTGCACTGAACCACGTTCAACATAAGGAGAATACAATGGCAGTACCAAAGAAGAAAACTTCTAAAGCTCGCAGAGACAAACGCAGGAGCCACGACGCTCTCAGTCTTCCTGCTTCCAGCGTTTGCCCAAAATGTGGTGAGCCCAGCCGTCCGCATCACGTTTGTGAGAATTGCGGTAGCTATAACAGCCGACAGATCAAAGATATAAAGGAATAATCTTTGCGCGTAGCGCTTGACGCATTCGGTAGCGACACAGCTCCTTTCCCTGAGATTGAGGGAGCCGTTCTCGCCATCAAAGAAGAGCTCTGCAAGGAAGTGATCCTCGTCGGAGATGAAGCGATCCTGAAAGCGGAATTAGAGAAGTATTTCTATGATACCGAAAGGATTAGGATCGTGCATGCGGCAGATCGCATCGAAATGGGCGATGATGCCGCACGTTCCGTGAGAACGAAAAAAGACTCCTCGATGGTGAAAACGATTGCACTGCATAAAAGCGGTGAGGCAGATGTCGCTGTCTCGGCAGGAAATACCGGCGCAATGATGAGCGCATCTTTGCTGACCTTGGGACGCATGAAAAACGTGCATCGCCCCGCGATAGCTGGCGTTTTCCCCACTCAAATCGGGCATGAGATCATCCTCGATATCGGGGCAAATGTGGATTGCACAGCCGAGCATCTTATGCAGTTTGCCGTCATCGGCTCAAAATATTATGAATATTTCTTTAAGAAGCCAAATCCGCGCATCAGTCTCTTGAATATCGGCGAGGAAAGCGCAAAAGGAAATCAAATGTCCAAGGAAGCATATCAGCTTCTCTCGGAAAGTAAAGACATCAATTTCGTAGGAAACATCGAAGGGAAAGATATTCTTGATGGCATCACGGATGTTATTGTCTGTGATGGTTTTGTAGGCAATGTCATGCTCAAAACTATTGAAGGCGTTGGCTTTTCAATATTTGCAATCCTGAAAGAGCAGTTGAATAAGGATTGGGTTGCAAAGCTGGGTGCGCTGCTCGCCTTCCCTGCTTTCAGCTATATCAAAAAGAAATTAGATCACACAGAATATGGCGGTGCGCTTTTGGTTGGACTCAATGGCATCCCCGTTGTGGCGCATGGTCGCAGCAATGCTAAAGCCATGAAAAATGCCATAAAGTTTGCCGCTCGTATCGCAGAATCAGGATTTGTTCAAAGCACCAGAGAATATTTTGAGAGGTTGTAATGAGCCTTTACAAAGCAAAGTTTTCCGCATTTGGCAGTTATGCACCTGCCAAAATCCTTAGCAATCAAGACCTTGAAAATATCGTTGATACCACAGATGAGTGGATAAGAACGCGCACGGGAATGGTCGAAAGACGCATCGCAGCCGATGATGAAGCTGCCAGCGATCTCGCCTTCCATGCCGCCACAAACGCCATCGAAGCATCAACGGTAAAGTACAAAGAAATTGATCTCATCATCGTCGCCACCATCTCCGGCGACCACGCCTTCCCTTCAACGGCATGCATACTCCAAAAACGCTTGGGACTCCGTGGCATGCCCGCTTTCGACGTCTCTGCCGGATGCACGGGATTCATCTATGCCGTGGATGTGGCAAGGCAATACATCGAAAATGGGGCGGCAAAACATGCGCTCGTCGTAGGCGTGGAAATACTCAGCCGCATCGTGAATTGGACGGATAGAAACACCTGCGTTCTCTTCGGCGATGCAGCGGGTGCAGCGATTGTCTCCAGAACCGAGCCTGGGGATATCTCCCAAATCATGGGTTCGATCATGGATGCCGATGGAATGTTTGGCGAACACCTCATGCAAGCCGCCGGTGGGAGCAGACTTCCCGCTTCTCAGGCTACCATTGATGCCAATCAACACACCATCTATATGGAAGGAAATCGCATCTTTAAACACGCTGTGCGCAGCATGTATGCCTCGTCCGATGCGCTGCTGAAAGATAATAAACTCACGGGCTTAGACATCGATTGGGTGATCCCGCATCAAGCAAATATCAGGATCATCGAAGCCTTGGCAAGCAGAATGAAAGTTCCCATGGAAAAAGTGATCATAAATATTCAAAAATATGGCAATACCTCATCGGCGACCATCCCTTTGGCGATTGATGAAGCCATTCGAGCAAATAAGATACGCCGTGGCGATATAATGCTGCTCACCTCCTTTGGGGCGGGGCTAACTTGGGGCAGCATCTTGGCAAGATATTAGGAGGATATTCTTTTGAAGACAGCATTTGTATTTCCTGGGCAAGGCGCTCAATATGTTGGAATGGCAATGGATTATGTGAATTCCAATGCCGAGCATAAGAAGATATTAACAACATTCGACGATGATCATGGAACTCAGCTTTTTAGCGCCATGAAAGAAGGACCCGAAGAGCTCCTGAAAAAGACCAGCCTCACTCAACCGGCTATCCTTTTTCATAGCATCTGTGCGCTGAGAAAGTTCCAACAAAGATTTGATATCAAGCCAGAATTTGTGGCTGGACACTCCTTAGGCGAGTTCTCCGCTCAGGTGGCATCCGGCGTTTTGGAGCTTCCCGTCGCCATGCACATCGTTCATAAACGCGGCGAATTCATGATCAATGCAGTGGGTGAAATCCCCTTTGCCATGGCAGCCGTTGTTGGGCTCGATCCCGATAGCGTCACTGAGATCTGTGCGGAAGCCTCCGATGTGGGACTTGTGCAAGCCGTGAACTATAATACTCCCATTCAGACCGTGATTTCGGGAACCAAAGAAGGGGTTGCAAAAGCCGGTGAAATCGCCAAAGAGCGCGGTGCCAGAAGGGTGTTGCCTCTCGTCGTGGGCGGACCTTTCCATACTCCGCTCATCGAGAAAGCCGCCGCATGGCTACGCTCTGAGATGGGCAAATTCGAGTTCAAAGACGGCAAAGTCCCCGTTGTTTCCAATCTCGATGCCCTGCCCTCGCTTCTGGGAAATATCAATCGTGATAAGCTCAGCAAACAGATCATCTCAGCAGTGCGCTGGGTGGATAGCGTGAATTTCATGATAGATGCGGGAGTACAGCGTTTCATCGAGTTCGGTCCCCAAAAAGTCCTTAGCGGAATGATAAAGAATATTGACAAAGATGTTCAGATTTATTCTGTTGACACAATAAGCGATCTTGATGAATTGGAAAGTATGCTTCAAAGAAGCTGATTTATAGATATTAGGAAACTGAAATAAAGGAATAAATGATGTACGACTTTACAGACTCAGTGGTTTTAGTCACGGGCGGTTCCCGCGGCATAGGTCTTGCAATTGCCGAACACTTTGGCAAGGCAAAAGCCAAGGTCATCATCCTCGGACGAAATCAAGAGAGCCTGGATTCAGCAATTAAACAGCTCAAAGATCAAGGCTTCGACGCCGCAGGCTATCAAGCAAGCGTCTCCGACTCTGCCAGAATGGAAGAAGTCTTTGCATCCGTCATCAAAGATCACGGCAAGATCGATGTCTTGATCAATAACGCCGGCGTAACCAAAGATAATCTCCTGCTTCGCATGAAAGAAGAAGACTGGGAAAGCGTGATGGATATCAATCTCAAAGGCGCATTTGTCTGTACGCAAAAGGCTTTTAAACACATGATGCGCGCTCGCAAGGGCAGCATCATCAACATCAGCAGCGTGATCGGACTCATCGGCAACGCAGGACAGGCAAACTATGCAGCTTCCAAGGGCGGAATCATCGCCTTCACAAAGAGCTGCGCCAAAGAGTTTGCCCCTCGTAATATCCGCGTTAATGCCATCGCACCCGGCTTCATCGAAACTGAGATGACGGCCGAGCTGCCGGATGATGTCCGCGCTGAATATGCCAAAGTAATCCCCCTGGGCAAGATGGGAAACGCCGCCGAAGTGGCACAGGTCTGTCTGTTCTTAGCCTCTGAAAACAGTAGCTATATCACCGGACAAACCATCGCCGTCGATGGCGGACTCACCATGTATTGATGCCCAAAAATAAAAAAGACTCTTCAATAGCATAGGAGGAACAATGGATATTGAAGCTAAAGTAAAACAGATCGTAATGGACAAACTGGGAGTTGACGAAGCTCAAATCGTTCCCGAAGCGAACTTCATCGACGACTTTCGTGCTGACTCTTTGGACACCGTGGAACTCGTCATGGCGTTTGAAGAGGAATTTGATCTGACCATTCCTGAGGAAGATCAGGACAAACTCCGTACCGTTGGACAAGCTATCGATTATATTAAGGCACTTCTCGCCTAATCGAAAAGCTGTAAACAAACAAGGAATCAATCCTGATATGATGTATCAGGATTGATTCCAATTTAGCACATAATCAAGTACCGGACTGCTTTATTAAGCCGTCTAATATACTTTAATGAGGTAATATATGATGAAAAGACGAGTAGTGATAACCGGAATCGGCGCCATTACACCCGTTGGACACAGTGCCCAAGAAACCTGGCAAAGCTTGGTGGACGGCGTATGTGGAACAGGGTTGATAACTCGTTTTGATACTGAAGGACTGCCTGTTCGCATCGCAGCAGAAGTCAAAGACTATGAGCCGGAAAAGCACTTCGATCACAAAGAAGCAAGAAGAATCGACCTCTATACACAATTTGCTATGATCGCTGCGCGTGAAGCCGTAAAAGATGCTAAGCTTGAGACGGGAAACTTTGTCCCCGAGCGCGTTGGAGTCATCACCGGCGCAGGAATTGGCGGAATACTCACCTTCGAAGAAGAGTGCATCAAATGCCACACAGCCGGTCCCAGACGCATCAGCCCCTTTTTCATCCCCAAAATGATAGGCAATATCGCCGCCGCTCATATCAGCATCGAACATAACTTCAAAGGGATAAACTTCAACGTTATGAGCGCATGCGCCAGTGCAAACCACGCTCTGGGAACCGCTATGCGTGCCATCCAATATGGCGATGCAGATATCATCCTCAGCGGTGGAACTGAAGCTGCCGTCACACCCTTGGCTGTTGGAGGCTTCTCATCCATGAGAGCACTATCCACGCGTAATGATGATCCCAAAACCGCCTCCCGTCCTTTCGATAAAGAGCGCGATGGCTTTGTGATGAGCGAAGGCGCCGCAATCCTCGTTCTCGAAGAGCTGGAACACGCCAAGAAGCGCGGTGCAAGGATATACGGTGAACTCAAAGGCTATGGTGCCACAGGCGATGCCTTCCACATCACCGCTCCCACAGAAGACGGTGAAGGAAGCTCTCGAGCCATGCAAATGGCAATCGCAGACGCCGGACTTAAGCCCGAAGACATCGACTATATCAACGCTCACGGTACCTCTACGCCTCTGAATGACAAAGGCGAAACCCAGTCGATTAAGACCGTGTTTGGCGAGCGTGCATATAAGATCAAGATCAATTCCACCAAATCAATGGTGGGACACATGTTAGGTGCTGCCGCCGGACTCGAAGCGATCGCCTGCGTCAAAAGCATTGAGACGGGAATAATCCACCCTACGATGAACCTGGTCAACCCCGATCCTGAGTGCGATCTGGACTACACCCCCAACAAAGCAGTGAAACACACAGTTAACGCAGCTCTTTCCAATTCGCTCGGTTTTGGAGGACACAACAGCGCAATCATCATCACCCGCTACGAAGAGTAGCATAGATTATATCAAAGTCCCACAAGTGGTTAACCCCATTTGTGGGCACCGTTTTACTCTATGAATAGAAAACTAAAAGACATCATCTCCCAAGTTATGGAGTATTTGCACAGCAAGCGCGTGCCGGAAACTTATCCCAAATGGGAAAAGAGCCTGCAAAACTTGCAAAAAAGAATAGACTATAACTTCAAAGACCTCACTCTGCTCAAGGCTGCTCTTACCCACAAATCCTATCTACGCCGTCATTTCAGCGATCACAAAGCCGCATCGCCCTTTGAAAGGATGGAGTTTTTGGGTGACAGCATCCTCGGCTTTACCATCTCCAAAGAGCTCTTTGCCCGCCATCCCGAAGAGCAGGAAGGCAAGCTCTCCAAGCTCAAAGCAAAGATCGTTTCCGAGACCTATCTCACGCTCAAAGCACAGAATCTGGAATTAGGCAAATATCTCTTGCTCAGCCCCGAAGAAGCAGCTTCCGGTGGTGCTGAAAAACCCTCCATCCTTTCGGATAGCGTCGAAGCCTTGATCTGCGCCATCTATCTCGACAGCGGAATCGCAGCCGCATCACGCTTCATCAAAAACCAGATATTAATCGACTATGAAGAGACTGTAAACCGCGATGAACTCGTGAATTATAAGTCTATCCTGCAAGAATATCTGCAAGGAAACAATCAAGATTTGCCCAAATATACCACGATCAATGAAGAAGGCCCGGAGCATCAGAAAATCTTCACCGTGCAGGTTGAAGTGGGCGACAAGTTCTCCTGCCTCGGCAAGGGAAACACCAAGAAAACCGCACATCAGGAAGCGGCGAGAATGGCTTGTCAGAAGCTGGGCATATAGCCGAAACTTATGTAAATAATAAAGGGCTGCCACATCGGACAGCCCTTTTTCGTATTTAAGAGGGTCTAAAACTTCTTTTTCAAGAGGTTTGCGTTCGTCACGACCGTCACCGAGCTGAGCGCCATTGCCATCTCGGCGATCACAGGATGGAGCACCCCGAAAGCCGCCAACGGAATCGCAATCAAGTTATATGCAAAAGCCCAAAAGAGATTTTGCCTGATCTTTGAGAAAGTCTCCATCGAGAGCGTCTGAGCCAAGGGGATGAGCTTGAGATCGCCGCGCAGTATGGTGATATCTGCCGCTTCGATGGCGATATCCGTGCCGAGCCCCATGGCGATGCCGATATCCGCCTGCTTGAGCGCAGGAGCGTCGTTGATCCCGTCTCCAATCATGGCGACCACCTTACCGGAGCTCTGCAACTCGGCGATCTTGCCCGCCTTATCCTGAGGCAAAACGTTTGCCATCACTTCCTCGATGCCACAGCTACGCGCAATCGCACGGGCGGTATCTTCATTATCGCCGCTCAGCATATAGGGTTTTATCCCACGAGAAATCAATTCACGCACAATCTTTTGCGCCTCTTCCTTGATGGTATCAGCTACATAAAACAGCGCCATAATGCCATTCTCATCAGCAAGATAGATGCGTCCGGCATAGGCAAGAGTGTCATCGAGCTCTATGCTATCGGGATCAAAACCTTGCTCTTTCATCCAATTTGCACTGCCCATGATATAACTCTTGTCGTCGATGACAGCACGTATCCCCTTACCGGCGATGGAGTTAAAGTCCTTCAGCGGCATGTGGGTGAGCCCTCGCTCCTGCGCCGCATTATTGATCGCATTAGCCAGCGGATGCTCACTGGAGTTCTCCAAGGAGTGAGCAATCTTCAGCGCATCATCCTCAGAGAGCCAAGAGGACTGAATACGGATCAATTCCGGCTTGCCATGGGTGAGAGTGCCCGTCTTATCAAAAACGACGGTATCGACGTCTTTCATGCGTTGTAGAGCTTCGCCACTGCGAATCAGGATGCCGTTATTTGCGCCGATGCCGCTGCCCACCATGAGAGCGGTGGGAGTTGCCAAGCCCAATGCGCAAGGACAAGCGATCACCAGCGTGGCGATGGTTGCCATCAAAGCCGCTGCCAGCCCTGTCGTGGGCAAGGAAAGCGGGATGAATTTCGTGATGAACTCCGCTATGTTATGCATAAAATTCGGGAATATCATCCACGAAGAAAAGACCACGAGTGCAAGCACGATCACGACAGGAACAAAGATTGAGGTCACTTTATCCGCCAAAAGCTGAATGGGAACCTTAGAATGCTGCGCTTCGCTCACCATTTTGATGACTTGCGAGAGGAAGGTATCGCTGCCCACCCTCGTTGCGCGCGCCTGGAAATAGCCATCGAGGTTGATCGTTGCGCCCAATACGGCGTCGCCTGCCTCGCGCGTGACAGGCATGGATTCACCCGTTGCGATCGACTCGTCCAAAGAGCTGGTTCCGCTCACGATCACGCCATCTGTCGGCACCTTGCTCCCCGGCTTCACGATGAACACATCGCCTGCCTTAATCTTATGAATGGGAACCTCTTGCTCCACTCCGTTTTCGATGATGATGGCGGTTTTTGCGCCCAAGGAGATGAGCTTGCGTATGGCTTCACTCGCCTTGCCGCGCGCTCTGCTTTCCAAATATCTCCCCGTTAGGTGGAAGGAAATGATCATCGCAGCGATGCCGGAGAAATCGTGTGCACGTATGTTTGCCACGACCAGCGAAAGCGGTGCCACCAAAAGCGAACTGAGCGTTCCTAAAGCAATGAGAACATCCATATTCGCCGCTCCGCCTTTGATGGATTTCACCGCGGAAACATAGACATGACGCGCCGGAAAGACCACGGCAATCATGGAAAGAGCAAACATTATCCAAGCGTCTGCTGCGCCAAAAATACCATGCATCCCCGGGATCATGTGCGGGATCATAAAGACCATGACAATTGCAGTGATGATCCAGCTGAAAGTCATGCCACGCCGAGCTTCGTGCATCTTTTTGATCTGCTCGTCTTCGCCCAAATGCACGCTCTCGCGAATGCTGAAGCCCAAGTCCGTTATGCTCTTGAAAATCTCGTCTTTGTTCACCTTACGTTCATCAAATTCCACCATCGCTTCTTCGAGGGCGAGATTGACGTGTGCGGTGCTTATCCCCTTGAGATCCTTCAAGTTGCGTTCCACGTTCGCACTGCAAGAAGCGCAATGCATTCCGTCTATTCCAATCTGTATTTGCATTTTAATACCTCATTATAATCTATCTTTTAGATATGATATTGCACTAAGCCCCTGCAGGCAAGCACAATCATCGAGTTCGAGAGTCAAAAAAAACCCTTGCACGAGGCTTGAAACTCAAGGATATATCGCTTTATTCTACAGATATTGAGACAATGATGATAACACATTCATCTTGAAGCATATAGCCCATATTTTATGAATTGTTCTACAATTTTTGAGTATAATTGTTTTGTGAAAAGCTTCACGACCTCTCATAAAAGCTTGCTTCACCGTCCCTTACCTATTGGGTTCTGCTCAACGTGCGCTTATGATATGCTCATGGTGATGACCACATCATGACCATATCATGACCAGAACC
>DIQS01000006.1:0-761 GCA_002427325.1 Cloacimonetes bacterium UBA5456
GATAAATCGCTTGTTCCACCAAAGTAAAACCGAAATCTAACACTGCCGGGAACATCAGGGTTTCTGTCTACAATAATGAGGTCATCAAATCCATCCCCGTTAATATCACCGGGACTTACGATTGAGCCAATAATTCTCTGCTCACCTTCGGGATAATCACCCTCTAAAGTAATGGCAGGCTCTGAGGCGGAACTAAAACCGGGACCCCCATAATAGATGTAAACTTTGCCACGGGATGGGCTTTGTTGATACTGATATCCATAAGCCATAGAATATACTACTAAATCATCATAGCCATCATGGTTAAAGTCTAAGCTAATTATGCTGTAACCAAAATAAGACATGTTATGCTCACCTTGCAATTGCGCCAGCAGAGGCATGTCGTTTAGAGCGTAGATGACACATATAGGCGTAATAATTAAAATGAAAGCTAAAACAATTTTGCTCGGAACCATCATTCCTCCTAAGTTGATCCTTAGTTTATGTGTTTTTTTGTTAAGCTTCATAGCTTGGTGTAAATTCCAACATCCTTCGATAAAGTTTCGTAAGAACATTATTATGCTCTTTGCCATATCATTATTTAAGTGACGATCAGTAAACACGACATTAATCGGCACTGTTTTCATGTCAAATGCTTTCCCTGAATTTCTTGGTACTTATTTGCAAGATTTTTCATAATTCATAGAAAACACATATTTAACTCTCAAATTTTAAGCATTTCTTGCCGGTTTTTCCACTGCTTCCTTATTGGCTTCTGGTCA
>DIQS01000006.1:1004-4616 GCA_002427325.1 Cloacimonetes bacterium UBA5456
AAACATTGATGAATCCTGCAAAAAACAGGTTAAAAAAACAGTTCATATAAATAAACGGTCAAATTACTTGACTGAAAAGTGCTTCATTAAAAAGATTGAATCTTTAAAAAGGAGAAACAAAATGAAAGTAGATACAGTGATAATCAATGCACGCGAAATTGTTACCGTTAACAGTGGCGGTAAGGCAAAATATGGCAAAGAGATGAGTGATGCCGGAATCATCAAGAATGCAGGCATTGCCATCAAAGACGGAAGGATAATAGAAATAGCAGATTCTAAATTAATAGAAGATAAATATAGCTGGGAAACGATGATAGATGCAAGCGGTAAGATCATCACTCCCGGATTTGTGGACAGCCACACCCATCCTGTTTTTGTGCACACGCGCGAAGATGAATTTGCTATGCGCTTAGAGGGCAAAAGTTATGTGGACATCGCCCTTGCCGGCGGGGGCATACGCAGTAGCATTGCCTCGGTCCGGGCGGCAAGCGAACAAGAATTGGTAGAACTAAGCATCCCGCGCATCGAGAGGATGATCGCCCAAGGAACCACCACCCTCGAGGCTAAAAGCGGCTATGGCCTCACAACCGAAAGTGAACTAAAACAGCTCAGAGCCATACAATGGCTATCCCAGCTCATGCCAATTGACATAATTCCCACTTTCATGGGTGCGCACGAATTTCCCGCTGAATATAAGGACGACCACGAGGCATATATCAAGATTTTGACAGAGGAAATGATTCCCGCAGTAGCTGAGCAGGGCATAGCAGAGTTTTGCGATATCTTCACCGAAGCTCATGTTTATAGCATAGAAGAATCTCGCCGCGTGCTAAAGGCTGCAAAAGAGGCCGGTATGCAGCTCAAAATGCATGCTGATGAGATTGAAAGTATCGGTGGCGCGGAACTTGCGGCTGAAATGGGTTGCATCTCGGCGGATCATCTTGGAGCAGCTTCAGACGAAGGTATCAGAGCGATGAAGGAAGCGGGCGTGATTCCCGTTCTCTTGCCTGCAACTCTGTTCTCATTGCGCTCTAAGACCTATGCACGCGGACGCAAGATGATTGAAGAGGGTTTGCCGGTGGCAATTGCCACGGACTATAACCCTGGAAGCTGTAATTGCGATAGCATGCCACTGACGATGAGCATTGCCTGTTTACAGATGGGACTTTCGCCGGTGGAATCTCTTTGTGCTGCAACTATTAACGCTGCTTGCGCTTTGGGCGTGGAAGACTACGTTGGTTCATTGGAAGTAGGCAAAATGGCGGATTTGATAATTTGGGATATCCCCAGCATAAATTTCATCCCTTATCATTTGGGCTCTTCACATATCGTGCGCGTCATGAAGCGCGGTAACACCATACATTTGGCGCAATAAACTATGAATTTAAATAGCTTTATCACCGAGAAGGTCATAAATCAATCGCAGCGTTTTGTGCTCTATAAAGCCAAAAGGCGCGACGATGATGAAACGATCTTAATCAAGACCCTTGCAAGCGATGCATTGGCGGATGAGATCTTGGCTAAGAGTCTCAAATGTGAGGCAGAAGCGGCGAAGAAGCTGAGCCATCCCTCTATAAAAAAAGGCATTAGCTTTGTAGGCCAAGAAAATACCCCCACCTTTGTTTGTGAATATATTGCCGGTAAGTCTTTGGCGGAATATCTCTTAGAAAACAAAGGCAGGGCACAGCTTGCTCATAGCTTGACTTGGGCACGCGATATCTTGCATGCTCTCATCTATGCGGAAGAAAAAGGCTATCATCATGCAAATCTTAACCCTTACAACATTCTCATCGATGAAGATGGAAAACTTTTCATCATCGGTTTTGGAAAAAATCGCGAAGCTTGGCGACATTCCGAGGGTAATCCGCGCTATCATTTCCCGCTTTTATATGTAGCACCGGAAAGTTATAGTGATTCGTTAGTTAAGCCCAATTCTGATATCTATTCTTGGGCTGTGGTCCTCTATCAAATGCTTTGCGGACATTTGCCTTGGCGTTTGGATAGCTTCAGCTCACCCGAAGAGAATAAGGATCAAAGCCTTACGCGCGGCGTGATCCTGCCGGATAGCGATAAAGTGCCGGATTGGCTCTATTCCGTTTTACTCGTCTGTCTTAAAAATGATCCTGAGAATAGGATAGAGAATAATTCCGCGCTTTTGGAACTGCTCAAGATGGAGTCCATTGATTTTGATTGGAGCCTTGCAGATGTGGAAGAGTCTGCGGTGGAAGAAGAATTGCCATTTGAAACAAAAGAGATTCAGGAAGAGATCGTGGCTGAGCTTGTGCCGGAGCCGGAACTTTCTGAAACAGAAGCTGTTATAGAAAAAGAAACTCAGCCCTTGGAAACTGAGGGGGCTCAGAGAGAGATAGCTTTTGCAGACGAGGACGAGCCCAAGCGCAGGGGCACAGAAGTGCCAGAGCAAGAGTCACTTGAAGACCAAGAAGAGTCCGTTTCTGAAGAAATCGATGAGCTTGAGACGCATATTTTAGCAGATTTAACCGATGAAGCCTCTGTAGAGTCTGTTGCATTTGTGCTCTCAGATGAAGAGATTTCTCTGCCAAAACAGAGCATCCAAGAAATGCCGGAAGAGCCTCAACAAAAGACTTATGAACCTGAAAAACAAGAGGATGAGACGCCCAAGGAAACTGCAGCGACCCAAACATTTGTCTATACAACTCCTCAACTTGATCAAACTGAAACTAAGGCCAAGGACATCGGAAAGATGAGAAAGATATTTTTAGTATTGCTGGCGATCTGCGTCGTGCTCATCGCTATCTTGGGAATACAGAAATTTATGGAAAAGCGCGATAGGGCAAGAGGCGAGGGCTTTGAACATGAGCCTGATATTGAAATTGAGATAGAGCAAACTGTGGAAAACCGTGAGCTGATCATGGTTAAGGTCAAAGCAGATACCCTGGTGATGGGAAGCATCAACCCCGAGGCAAATGATGACGAGTTTCCTCTGCTTGTGGTTGATGTGCCGTCATTTATGATCATGCCCACCGAGCTTACACAAATGCAATGGATGATGGTCAATAAAGAGAATCCATCCTTGTTTAAGGGCGATGATTTGCCTGTGGAAAATGTGTCTTTCTTTGATGTTGTGGAATATTGCAATGCAAAGAGTGCTCTTGATGGCTTTACTCCGGCCTATGATTATCAAGGTTCAGAGATTGTCTGTAACTTTGATGCAGACGGTTATCGCTTGCCTACTGAGGCGGAATGGGAACTGGCAGCAAAGGGCGGCATGGGACGCGAAAGCAAGACCTATAGTGGTTCGGAAGACGCTCTTGAAGCCGGTTGGTTTGCCGAAAACTCTGACGGAGGTAGCCATAGGGTGCGCCAAAGAGCTGCTAATGAATTGCGGTTGTATGACATGAGTGGCAATGTTGCGGAATGGGTGTGGAATTGGTATAGTCCCTACAGTCGTGGTTTTATCGATGTATTTGCAGGGCCTTATGAAGGCACAGACCGCGTGGTTCGTGGAGGCAGTTGGTATCACGGGGGAAACATGATGCGAGTGTCTGCGCGAAGCTATGCAAAGCCCTATAGCAAAAAGTCTTATATCGGCGTTAGATTGGTTCGCAGCATCAGATAAACTTTCTTTAAATA
>DIQS01000006.1:4847-4975 GCA_002427325.1 Cloacimonetes bacterium UBA5456
GCATTTCAAGGAGGAGAAGCACCAAAGCTGGGGTTGGTAAATTAGTCTAAGGCCTTAAGAAAGCTCGGGACATCAGTTCTCAAAGCTTTAATTCTGTTTATCTCTGCATTGCTTTCATCAGCTTCAAC
>DIQS01000016.1:0-152 GCA_002427325.1 Cloacimonetes bacterium UBA5456
CCGGATTGGATCTGCTCAAAATGGGAATGGTAAAAGTATTTCTGATACCCATAGGCGAGATTATCGGATGATGTGGATACATACTATGGAATTAACCATAAGATTTTTGGTATAGGCTACAGCACACACCAGAAAAAGATTGACTACTTTTG
>DIQS01000016.1:342-3986 GCA_002427325.1 Cloacimonetes bacterium UBA5456
TAAATTGCTGTGTGATTGTCACATCAGCACGATTTAAATGGGAGACTTTATGCGTCGGTTACTGATTGCTACGATCTTAATCAGCCTACTTTTGGGGGCTTGTGGAAAAACTCTTACATCCGGTAAAACCGAGGTTACCTTCTGGCATGGCCTCAGCGGACCCTTGGGAGACACCCTGAACGAGATGATTATGGAGTTCAACCGAGAACACGAAGATATAGAGGTTGTGGCAAATCCCATTAGCAGTTACACTGCTCTATCTCAAAAGCTGATGGCATCCATTCAAGCTAAAAAACAGCCTGACATTGCTCAGGTATTTGAAAGTTGGGCGTCAAAATACATAGAATCAGGAGTGTTAGCATCCCTAGATGAGCTTATCGCTGAGGACGACGATTTTGACGAAGCAGACCTCAATGATGTATATCCAGTATTCAGAAACTCAAATACATTCAACGATACTCTGTATTCCTTTCCCTTCAATAAAAGCGTGAGAGCATATTTTTACAATAAAGATGATTTTTATAGGGCTGGATTGGATCCGGACTATTTCCCCAAAACCTGGGGTGAATTCAAGGAATACGCTTTGAAGCTGACCAGAGACACCGATAATGATGGAGTGAACGATCAATTTGGTACCAATTTCAATGTCAATGAATGGCAATTTGTAAACCTCTTGCATCAAGCGGGAGGCACATTGATCGACGAGGAAGGCAGGCCCACGCTCAATAGCGCCATGGGCGTGGAGGCCTTAAGCTATGTTACGGATATGATGTTCAAGGACAAGAGTGTGTATTTGGTACGTGAATATGAGGGTCAAAACGACTTTTTGGCGGGCGTGGTAGCAATGTATGAAGGCTCCAGCGTTTCCATTACTCACATGCGCCAACAGCCCATCAATTTCAATATTGGCTATGCACCTCTGCCAACCTATCGCACTGCTCAAAGTGCCGTATCGGGAGCAAACATCGTGATTTTCAAATCCGGAGACAGAAAGCGTGAGCGTGCGGCATGGGAATTTATCAAATGGTTCACGGATACAGATCAAACTGCCAGATGGAGTGTTGCTACGAGTTATATGCCGGTACGGCGAAGCGCAATGAATAGCGACATCATCGTCAGTTTTCTTAAAAAAAATCCACAATATAAAGGTATTTATGAGCAGCTGGAAACGGCGGTTTATGAACCACAAACAGCCGCATGGTTCAAAGCCAGGCCTGAGCTGAAAGGTTATCTGGAAAAGGCCATGCGAGATCAAAGTAGCCCCCGGGAAGCTCTGGATGGAGCCGCAAAGAAATTTGCAGAACTTATAGAAGAAGAGTCCCGATGAGCATTTTTCTCTTGACAAAGAACGGGGTTTTCGAGTTTTGAAACATATATGTGCCGAAGTGGTGAAATTGGTAGACGCAGTGGACTCAAAATCCACCGAACTTTTAGTTCGTGCCGGTTCGATTCCGGCCTTCGGCACCATTTGTTTTAAGGAGAGAATAAGCCATTTTGCTAATTGGCAGATGTCTATGACTTTGATAAAGGCGACACGGCAGTGATGATGAGGTTTTTTGTGTGCATCATTTGCTGGTCATATAAGAATATCACGGGGATATTTTCTCGCCCTGCTGCAATAAATAATCAATCCATACTTCTGGAGGTTTAAATGTCTTCAAGACGCTTGATTACCACATTATTGCTGATTTTTATCGGCATAGCACCACTTGCTGCAATATCCGAAGCAGCGCTTTTGTTTTTGACGATTGAGCCCGGCGCAAGAGCAAACGCTATGGGACGCGCTTATTCTGCGGTTGCAGATGATGCTTACGCCATGTGGTGGAATCCCGGAGCACCGGCTTTCAACAGGAAGGGACAGGTTGCTCTTACGCACGTTAACTGGCTACAAGGAGCCGGTATCGATGATATGTTTTATGAATATTTGGGCTGGAACCAGTATTTTGAAGACATAGGAAATATCAACGCACACATCGTTCTCATGGACCTGGGAACTCAGGATCATACCGATAGTAATAATCAGCTCATCGGAACTTTCCACTCTTTTGATATTTCCGGCGCCGTAGGTTATTCATATGACGTCATCCCTGAAACGCTTGGCTTGGGAGCAAACTTCAAGCTCGTTTATAGCAAGCTTTCTCCCAAGGGCACCGGTCTCACCGAAAATGAAGGCAAGGCTTTTAGCTTTGCTTTTGATATCGGTTCCAAATATAAAGATGTTGCCGGCTTGAAAGGGCTTGACCTCGCGCTTGCTATTCAAAATATCGGACCGGATGTCACCTATGTCGATGAAGCTCAGGCTGACCCACACTCAATGACATTCCGCTTCGGTGCGGCATATAAGCCCATCGATAAGCCTTATAACAAATTGACTCTTTCTGCCGAGATGTCCAAAATGCTCGCCAATGATGATCCGCTCTATAAGCGCTTTATCACGGGTTGGCAGGATTTTGATGAAACCATCTACGGTTTTGGCGCAGAATATGAATATTTGGATCTCATTTCCCTGCGTGGCGGATATTTCATGGATAAAGCCGGAAAGATCGAAGGACCCAGCTTTGGTGTAGGTCTGCATTATGCATTTAGCGATCGCTATAAACTCAATGCAGATTTTGCTATGGTTCCCGGCGGCGAAATAGTCGATTTTAACAAGATATTCTCATTAGGCTTAGAATATTAATTTACCTTTAACAGTTGCCACAGAAGCTAAATATTTGGCTTCTGTGGCATCTTTAGGATAATGACTTAATGATTTTCAGCGTAACAAAGCACAAAAGAACCATCTTGCTTGCCCTGTTTTGCCTGCTGCTTAGCGGGCTTTTTGCTCATAAGATCAAAATGGTTCCTGCACACAATCAAAGACAAATCAAACAGCATCCTTATGCGGGCCTGCTCAGACAATCATCGCATGAGCTTTCTCAAATCAAATCAAGGGCAAATAACGAGAAGCTTTTAGTGATATTGGTGGATTTTCAAGAAGAGATTGAGGATGATCCCAATACAACGGGTAACGGGCGCTTCCAACTGACTCCCGATCCCGATTATCTCATCTCGATTGCCGCTGCTCCTCATGATAGGGAATATTTTGAATACAATCTTGAAGCAATGAGATATTACTATCTTGCCGTTTCTGCGGGCAACTATAATCTTGATTATGATGTGTGGCCAAAGGATAAAACCGCCTACACACTCCCGCATAAAATGGGCTACTATCATCCGCCGAATGTCTCCTCTGCTCAGTTTATCTCGCTGATGGAAGAGTATTTTAGGGATTCTTTTCAAACGGCAGATAAAGATGATCCACAGATTGATTTCAGCCAGTATGCACATTATATGATCATCCATGCGGGCTCAGATTGGCAACATGATGTCTTTTCAAACACACCATCCGATTTGCCCTCGTTTTTCATCAGGGTTTCCGAAGATAAGAAAGTGGCAGTAAACAATGGTGCGCACTATATATATCATGCTTGCAACGTTCCGGAGACCATCTCACAAGACTTTGAGACAGAAGAATATGGTGGTCTCACAATCCATTCAGGCTATGGCGCGCTCAATGGCGTTATGTTCCATGAGTTCGGACATTCTTTAGGTTTAGTTGATCTTTACAACACCTATAACAGCAGACCTATGGTGGGCGTTTT
>DIQS01000016.1:4126-12296 GCA_002427325.1 Cloacimonetes bacterium UBA5456
CGACCTATGGTGGGCGTTTTTGACATCATGGATAGTGGGGGAAGTGCGGCGCTGCATCTTGAGATCGATAATGGCGATTTTGTTCAAATCAGTGGGGTATTGCCGTCTTTGCCCGGAGCTTTTAGTAGAGCGCTGATATTTGAGGACGAATTTCGGGCACAGGGTTTGATGAGAGACATCAGCGAATATGATCCGGGTCTTGAGATTGAGCTTGTTGCATCCAGCTTTAAGCAAGGTGTTAATAAAGCTCCTACCATCATCAAATATCCTTTAGGCGCAAACGACTATTTCCTTTTTGAAAACCGTAATATCGATCCCGATAGGGATGGGGGAGTGAGCCTCAAAGGTGCACTCGATCAAAGGGTTGCGCTTTATCCTACGGTCACCGGCGATGATCACGATCTGCCTACCTATGAATATGATTTCACCCTGCCGTCTTTTGAGAAAAGGGATGGCTATGAGGGCGGAGGCATGATGGTTTGGTATGTGAATGAAGATATTCTCTATCATGAAGGGCAGTATTTGGAGGACGGCGAGCTGTGGTCAAACTTTCAGAATAACACTGTGAATACGAACTTTGATCGCCTTGGTGTGATGGTCTTGGAAGCCGATGGATACAGAGATTTGGGCAACCCATATTCAATGTATTGGACGGGAACTCAGTACGAATATTTCCATGGAAGAAAACCTCAGTTCGATGATAACGGGGTTTTTCTAAGGTGGTCAAATGAAGGCTGGACGCCAATCCTTAATGCTTTCACAAAGCCGGCTTTGATCGGACATGACGGCATTGGCGGTGTTTTGGGTCTTGAGGAGATTAGTGATCCGGATAAGGTCATGACTTTCAAAATCAAGGGCGAGGCTTTTGATGGAATGCAGTTTGTGCGCTTGCCTAATGTGCCGAATACAGCGCCTGTGATAGAGAGCAATATATCTCGAGCTTCATTGTCTTTTTATGGAGAAGATGGTTTGCATTTGGTCAGTATCTTTGATGAGGATTGGATGGATCTCATGGGCGGCTATGATATAGGAGATCTTGCGCTTGAATTTGACTATCCATTGATAAATGCAATTTTAAATCAGAGCAGCAGAGAGTGTCACTATGGAGTGAGAGATAATATCCTGTTTCAGATTGATTATTCTGCATTAGACCCTCAGGTAATGTCTTGGAGCTTTGCTGAGAAGCTTGGTGAGCCGATCCTGCATGCAGGAAAGCTTTATCTCTTTGATTCAACAGGTCTTCGCTCTTTTGACGGCTCGAGAAGTGATGAACTCCTTGCTTTAGAAGGGATTGTTGATATCGCTGCTTTTGCTGAATATCTCTTAATCCAAAAAGAGAGTGAGCTTTTGCTCTATAATGCGCTTAATTTGGAAATCGTTAATAGCGTTGCCCTGCCTGGCGTGTTTACATCCTATAGTCCGGTGCTTGCTCATAGCGATGAAGAATACTTTGCTTTCTTGGTGTCTGACAATGGAGATATCTATAACTTCGACGGTGTTACGCTGAATAAGATATTTACCAATCATAGCAGGCTTATGCCAACACAGCTGGCAGTTTATCAAGATAAAAATGAAGAGCTTCAGATCTTTTTCGGGCTCGATGATAAAGCCTATCTCATGAAAGCAAATGGTTTTATCAACGACGGGTATCCGCTTCATTTGGGACACTATCGCGCCGAGGGTTTAAGCTATCCGAAAGCAATTAAAATTGCCGGAGATAATGTGCTTTATCTCAAGCTTAAGGATTCAGGATATTTGGCGATCTTGGCTCAAGGCAAAATATCAAAGCAATATAGTTTGAACCTTGTGGACGGCATTGCAAGCAATGATTATGTTCACTATGATTCACTAAATAGCAGGCTCTATTGGCATTATAGCCTGTCCGACCCCAGAGGCTGCGGTGCATATATTCATCAACTAAATTGCGAGAATGATCCCATCCTTTTTGCTGGGAATTTGCGTGGGAAAGGTAATGCGATTCGGTATATTGCAAGTCCGGAAAATCCGCCTACAGACGACCCGCTAAATTGTTTTGTCTATCCCAATCCCGTGAAAACAAACCATTTTAGGATAAAGGTGCTAAATGCAAAACGGGATTCAGAGATAAAAGTATTTGACATATCAGGCAAACTTGTTTATTCGGATAGAAGAGAGTTTGGCTCTAATTATGAAGTGGAAATGGATTCTCATTCTTTATCATCAGGCGTGTATTTGCTTCAAGTAAAGAGTGGTAAGTCCGTTAAGCATTATAAGTTTGCCGTGGAGAAATAATATGAAAATGACGAGGACGAAGTCCCTGCTGTTGTGCCTGATCCTTCTATTTGCCTTTGGTGCCATTTTTGCCCAAAGTGCAGAAGAGATATTTTATGAAGAAGAAGAGGAGGAAATCCTCGAACAAGACTTCATCACCATCAACTATGCCAAAAAAGATGCGAGATTGGCGATGGTTTTATCTACCTTGGTGCCCGGTTCAGGTCAGTTTTATGCAAATCGTAAAGCCATAACAACCTATATATTTCCCGTGCTTGAAGTGGGGTTCATAGCCGGAATGATATACTTTCAGAAGGAAGGGGATAAGCGCACCAAAGCCTATGAGAAATATGCAAATCAAGAAGAGATTATCTATGATAATGGACAGGGTTTTCAAATATCAACCGTTCGATATGACCGAGATAGACAGCACCAAGTTGAGGACTTTCTCAAAAATGTGAACTCAGCCGATATTTATAACGATACCTATTTTAGATTGGATAATTTCAATGGACAACACTTTTATGAGGATATCGGGAAATATCCGCACTATGTATTTGGTTGGGCTGATTGGTATTATACCTTTGCGGCAGATGAAAATGGAAACCTTGTCGAACCGCTCTGGTCGCCCACACCGCAGGCTGACGATCCTACTTGGACTTGGCGCGGGACCTATCCTTATGGTTCTAATATCAGCGTTATCAATCCCATACTCTTTGATTCTCATGAAAATAGTCCCATGCGCAAAACCTATATCGATATGAGAACGCGCTCTAAAAAAGACTATTCATATTCAGAAATGATGCGCTTTGGCTTGGCTTTCAATCACATTGCCTCCGGTCTCGATGCAATAAGGGTGACAGCAAAGAGGAATCGCTATTCCATCTCGGATAGTGGGCTACGCTTCAATTATTATGCCATGCTGCATAATGAAAACATCACACCAAGTTTTAATTTGTCGTGGAAGTTTTAGATGAAACTATTTAAACAGACATTGCTGATCTTCGTCCTACTCTTCATCCTCATGCAAGGTGCTTGGGCGCAGAGCAGGATGTTGGCGATTGGGCTCAGCGCAATCCTGCCCGGCTCTGGAGAGATAATTACTGGAAATCCCGGAAGGGGTGCTATCATGCTTACTTCCGAGATCGTTGCCAGCTATTCTTACTTCAAGACAAATAGGGATATATCGCTTCAAAGAGATCAATATAAAAAGTATGCAAATCTCTATGCAGGCGTGCCTTTGTCCTTGCCCGATACTCATTATCAAAACCTTCAGAACTACATGAGCAGTCAGGTATATAACGACCTCCAAGAGATGAGTGCAAGAAACTACTTCCTCATCTATCAATATGATCCGCAGGCTTTTGAAGAGTATCTTGAAGCCTATACTTTTAGCGATGATGAAAGCTGGGAGTGGCAAAGTGAAGAGCATTGGAAAGAATATCGCAAAATACGTAGGAAGCATCAATATAGTAAAGTAAATAACAATCTTGCACTTGGTATCATGCTGCTAAATCGTGGTATCAGTGTCATCGAAACAGCACTGCTGAGCAGAAACTTGAATGTTAGAGCTAAGCTTTCGGGCAACGACGGTCTTGCGCTCGTATATGAAATGAGGTTTTAGATTAGTGAAAAGAATAGTTGTCTTGCTGGCTCTGCTTATTTGTCTGTCATCTCTGCCTGCTCAGAAAAAGGACTTTCTGTTGTCTCTTGTCGTGCCGGGCAGTTCACAGATCGCTCAAGGGAAAACAAAAGGCTATGCGATGCTCGTCTCAGAAGCGGCACTTTTGGGAACTATATATTATATGAAAAGCGAATCCAGCCTGAAAACTGAGGAGGCTTATCTGTATGCAATCAAACATGCTAACATACTCCCCGGAAATTATGATGAAGGATTCCTTAGAAACTTGGGTAAATATATGGGAAGCGGGTTTGAAGCCATGGGATATAACTCCGCAATCAGAAGTCAAGCCATTGCGATGTATCCCAACGATCCCGTCGCCCAACAGGCGTATATCGATCAACACGCCTACGGTGAAGAGAACTATTGGAAGTGGGATTCCGCAGAGGATAAATCTCACTACAATTCGCTGAGAAATAAATCATTGGACTTTAGGTCTATTGGAAACATGACGATAGGAGTAGTAATGCTAAATCATATCATAAGCGGTCTTGATGCGCTCATCAGCGGAAACAAGGCAAGAAGAACCGATTTAGATGTGACGCTTTTGCGCGGTACACCTCTTGTCAGATTGTCGTATGAGTTCTAAGATGAAAAAAGTCCTTCTGGGTGTCACTGGCGGAATAGCTGCATATAAGGCCATTGATCTTGCCAGTAAGCTGATCAAGCAAGGCTATAGCGTGAAAACAATTCTCACGCAAGATGCGATGCGCTTTGTGAGTCCACTCAATTTTGAGGCTATCACTCACAATAACTGCCATCATTCTCTTTGGGAGGATGCGGAGCCAATACCGCATATAACTCTTTCGGATTGGGCTGATATCATCGTCGTGGCGCCTGCTACTGCAAATACCATTGCTAAGACGGCAAGCGGCATTGCTGATAACCTCCTGAGTTCAACCATCTTGGCTTTTGATAAGAGCATCCTTTGGATTCCGGCGATGAATATCAAGATGTATCACAATCCGGCAACACTTGCCAACCTCAATACTCTTGAAGAACGCGGCCACTTTGTGCTCGAGCCGGAACATGGCATGCTTGCTTGTGGTTATGAAGGCAAAGGGAAATATCCACCCAATGACGAGATTGTCTATGCGATCAGGCACTATCTTGAAAGGGGGATAGACCTCGTGGGCAAGAAGGTCTTGGTCACAGCGGGGGCAACTGTTGAAGATATTGACCCAATGCGGATGATCTCTAATAAGTCTTCCGGTAAGATGGGCTTGGCTCTTGCGCGTGCATTACATTTGCGTGGTGCGGAAGTCTATCTCGTCCATGGCAATATGTCAGAACTGCCGCCATACTATCTTAAAAAGGTTATTGAGGCAAGATCTGTGCAAGAGATGTATGAAGCGACCATGGCTATTTCTGGGGATATGGATTGGATCATCAAATGCGCTGCTGTTTCGGACTACAAACCATCACAATCCCACAAAGAAAAGATCAAGAAAGGCGGGGCTATGACGCTTCAGCTTGTGCCCACTAAGGACATCTTGGCAGAGCTTGGTCAAAAGAAGAAAGATCAGTTGCTCATCGGCTTTGCTGCGGAGACTCAGAACTTGATAGACAATGCAAAAGTAAAGCTGAAAAGAAAGAATTTAGACCTGATCATCGCAAACTCCTTAGAGAACGCCGGTAAAGATGACAACAGCATCATTCTCATCTCAAAAGATGATGAGATAGTCGAGCACAGCGGCAATAAGTTCGACTTAGCGAACTTGATCATAGATAGGATAAAGAAACTGTGAGCAAGATAGTTATCACCGCTGCAAACTCCCAGATAGGCAGCTATTTGGCAAAACAGTATCTCAAAGAGGGTAAGGAGCTTGTATTGCTCTATCATAACAATACCCACAGGATACAGGGACTTATGGCCGAGGCATTCCGCGTTGATCTTTCTGATTTGGATGCCACGAAGAGCGTCTTCAATCAAATAGAGGGTGATATTGATGCCGTGATCCATTGTGCAGCCATCAGAAGCGAAGATGCCATGCCGCTTAGTCAGACCGATGAAGCCATGTTTACCCGTGTTTTTAACGGTAACTTTTATCCCACCTACAATGTGCTAAGAGCAGTCTTACCAAGGATGACAGAGCGCGGCTTTGGCAGGATTGTGCTATTTGGCTCCGAAGTTGGCAAGGAGGGATTGATCAATGGTTCAGCTTACGCCGCCTCAAAAGCAGCCATTGCCAATCTCGCCAAGACATCATCACTCGAGAATGCCAAATATAATGTTTTAATCAATTGCATCTCACCAGGACCTGTGCTTACCAATCTCGAAGAAGATTATGAAGGGGAGTATCTGATCTTCAGAAAGAAATACTTTGAAAATCATCGCACAAAATGCGCATCAGGAGAGCTGGTGACGATGCAAGAAATCAAAGTTACTACAGATCTCTTGATAAGCCGCGATATTAGAAACATGTGCGGTGAGGAAATATTTTTGACAGGAGGGAAGTCATGAAGAAATGTTTAGTGTTTTGTTTGATGCTGGTTGCGCTAAGTCTTGGAGCACAAGTATTCATGGACGGTGAAAAGCTAACTTTTAATGTTAAATATGGGATAATTAACGCCGCAGAAGCCACGCTTGAAGCCCGGACTTCCGTATATCAGGGCGTGCCCGTGTGGCATCTTTCCACCAATGCCAAGACTCATAAGTTCTTTGATAAGATATTCAAAGTTCGCGACAGAGTGGAATCATGGTGGGGCAAATCAAACTTGCTTCCATATAAGTTTGCCAAAAATCTGCAGGAAGGAAATTATCGCCAGCACCGAGTTCACATTTATGACCATTCTCGTGGCAAGACAACCTATCAACGCTGGGCATATAAGGATAATATGTTCAACAATCTTGAAATGGACATGCCGCGTGATTCCCAAGACATTCTCAGTGCTTTCTATTATGTAAGAAACCAGGATCTCAAAATTGGGGAAGACATATTTGTAAACATTACTGCTGATGGAAGAAATATGCCCACCAAAGTAGTGGTTCATCGCAAAGAAAAGGTCGCGACCATCTTCGGCGACGTAGAGTGCTTGGTGATAGAGCCCAAACTCGCCGGCGAAGCGATCTTTAAGCAAACCGGCAACATCTATATTTGGCTTACTAATGACGATTATAAGATCCCCGTGAAGCTCGAAAGCAAGATTAGCTTTGGCTCTTTCACAGCGTCTCTTGTGAGCGCACAACAAGTTCCTTTGAAGCTGAAATGAGTATAAACCTGCTGGAAACCAAAGCATACGACTATCCATTGCCTGCGGAGATGATTGCCCAATATCCCGCTCAGAGGCGTGAGCTATCTCGTTTGATGCACTTAAACTGCACGAGTAAAGAGGTCTTGCACAGATCCTTTACCGAGATAAAGGACATCCTGTGCGAAGGCGACCTGCTCGTCCTAAACAACAGTAGAGTCATCCCCGCCAGACTTTTTGGCAAGAAGGCAAATGACACCAAGATAGAGGTATTTTTGCTGAACCCCGCTGAAGAGCCCAACCATTGGCACTGCCTTTTGTATCCGGCAAAGAGGATCAAAGAAGAACAATGGCTCTATTTCTCGGACAATCTTAAAGGCTGGATATCTCCGGCAAGAGAAGATGGCACCTGGAAGATTCGCATGGAATCGGATGACGACTTTTGGCAGGTCTTGGATGCAGTGGGACATGTGCCGCTCCCGCCCTATATAAACCGACCCGATGAAAGCGATGATAAAAGTCGTTATCAGACCGTATATGCAAAACACAACGGTTCAGTTGCCGCACCCACAGCAGGGCTTCACTTTACAAAAGAACTCTTAGAAGAAATAAAGGCAAAAGACATTGAGATTGAAGAGCTGACCTTACACGTAGGTCTTGGCACTTTTCGCCCTGTCAAAACTGACAATATCAAAGATCACATTATGCACAGTGAATTGGTCGAGATCACACCCAAAACCGCTGAGCATATTAATGCAGCAAAACAAGAGGGCAGAAGGATAGTTGCTGTCGGCAGTACATCCGTGAGGAGTCTTGAAGCCTTTTACACCGATGCAGGTCTCAGGTCTGGACTTGCCCAAACAGATATTTTTATCTATCCCGGCTATAACTTTAAAGTCGTGGATGCAATGATCACTAACTTTCATCTGCCGCAATCAACACTACTGATGATGATTTCGGCATTTGGTGGCTATGAATATATTAAGGAGGCATATAGCGTCGCAATAAATAAAGGCTACAGATTTTTCAGCTATGGCGATGCAATGT
>DIQS01000016.1:12451-17451 GCA_002427325.1 Cloacimonetes bacterium UBA5456
TTCAGCTATGGCGATGCAATGTTTATAGAAAAATGAAACAAAGAAAGTTTTTTTATTACGACAAACTCGACAGCACGATGCAGGCTTATATTCGCTTAAAAGAAGACCATACAGGCCTGTTGTGTGTGAGAGCCGGAACTCAAAAAGACGGCAAAGGCAGGGATGAGAACATTTGGCTCTCCCCAAAGGATGGGCTGTGGTTCACCTTTGATGTGAAAACCAACGTTCTAAATCCATCATTTGCACTTTATATTGGCTATTGTGTTCATCGCGAACTCATCACTCTATTTGCACCATTGGAAGAGAAATTAACCATCAAATGGCCAAATGATATCATCTATGACGGCAAAAAAGTGTGTGGTATCCTCTGCAAAAGTAGGGCAGGGCACTACGTTGTTGGAATCGGTTTAAACACCAATAACAACATTGATGAAAAACTGGGTAAATTTGGAGCAATTAACATAAAAAACATATTAGGTTTTGACGTTTCCAACGAAAAGCTTTGCAGGAATATTGTCGCAGCAGTTGATAGATATGACAGATTACTCTCTCATCCAATCAGCTATATCACATATTGCAATGAAAACCTATTCGGCAAAAACCATATAGCCCGAATTGACCAATATGGAGACATTTACGATGCTGAGATACTTGGGATTGATCTAAATGGTGCTCTTATTGTGCGCAAAGAAAGTGGAGAAACCATCAATATTCACAGTGGCTCAATTCTTGAAATCAAAGCTTTTTCTTGACAGATTGTTTAAAACAAAAAGTTTGTGTATAATGAAAAATATTATATAGACCCTGGAGGATCTAATGAAAAGATTGTTGCTCGTCGCCATGATCTCTGTGTTGCTTTTAACAGCATGCACGGCGAATAAAGGTGTGCCTCAAGCAAATGTAGAACGGGAAGAATATACCGGTCTCAAGACCACTGTTGCGATTCTTCCTCTCAAAACTATGGACGGTAGATGCAAGAACATGCGTAAAATCCTTTTTGTAAGAGATTTTGATTATGTGTTTTCAGACTATCCCCAATATGAATTATTAAACCATGATGAAGTCGCAAGAGAATACCGCGAAACCGGTTTCCTTGATGTTGACGATCTCGAATTAGACGAGATGAAAGAAATCGCTGATGCAACCGATGCAAACGTTCTCATTCTCGGCAACATCTCTTCTCTACGAGCTGACCTTTTTACCATCGCATTGCGTCTTTACAGCGCACGCACCCAGGAATTGCGTCAAATCAACTTCAATGTTGACAACAATAAAGAAAAAAGATGGGAAACCCTTAGAAAGAGCCTGATTACTGAGCTTGATACATTTATTTCTCAAGAAGTTGACAAGATATTCAACGTTGCCACTAACTTCTATGCTGCCGGCAACTATGCCGAAGCAGAGCGCCAGCTCAAAGTTGCCAT
This sequence comes from Cloacimonetes bacterium UBA5456, assembly GCA_002427325.1. Taxonomy (GTDB): domain Bacteria; phylum Cloacimonadota; class Cloacimonadia; order Cloacimonadales; family Cloacimonadaceae; genus UBA5456. The sequence continues at coordinate 13,876 of DIQS01000016.1, forward strand.
TGGTCTTGACTCCGAAAAAGCTGATGCCTATTACTATTTAGGTGCTACCCATTTTAAGACCGGTGCACATGAACTTGCAGAAACAAACTTTAGAAAGACTCTGGAAATCAACCCCAAGCATGGACAATCTTTGATTATGCTCAACGAACTCTATGAGGCAACCAATCAGATCGACAAACGTCTTGCCGTGATGGAGATGATTGCAGCAAACAATGAAGATGCCGAATTGTGGTTCGTGATCGGAAACCTCTATGCCGAGCAGAGGAACTATAACAAAGCCGAAGCATCCTTTGACGCCTCACTAAGAATTGCTCCTGAAGATATCAGAGTGGTCACCAGAAAGGGCTTGATGCTCTATGAATTAGAGCGCTTTGGTGACGCTATTGAATATCTGGAAACAGCTTATGATGCTTTTCCTGAAAATGACATTATCTCACGTCGTTTGGCTTCGGCATATCAGCGCAGCGGTCGCATGGATCAAGCCATCACACGTTATGAAGACCTCATCAAAAGCAATCCCAATAACACTCAGGCATATCTGAACTTGGTGGGACTCTATCGGAACCAAGCAAGCGAGACTTCTGAAACAGCCCTAAGAAACGAATATCTCAGCAAAGCTATCAACACGATGGACAACCTCATCAAGGTTTCACCGGATAATCCTATGGCTTATCTCAACCTTGCCAGCATCTATATCCTGCAAGAAGTTAATGACAAAGCCGAGCTAAATGCCAACAAAGCTATCAGCTATGATCCGACAATCTACCAGGCATACATCATTCTTGCAACGATCAGCCAAGTGAGAGGAACCAGCGAATACAACCGTTTTGTTGACCTCGAAAAACGTGCAGCCGATGCTGTTGGTCGTCAGGCAACCACTCTTTCAAAAGAGCGTGATACTGCCAGAATCTCAGCAAACAGCCATTTCAGAAAAGCTGCCGAGCATCTCTATAGGGCTGACTCAATTGCTGCAGATTCCGAGACACATGCTGATATCAGCAACAGACTTACAACAGTCAACACCTTAATTAATCAAACCAAAGGTTTTTAGACCTCCAAATATAAAAAAAGAGCTGCGTTAATGCAGCTCTTTTTTTGCCCAAAAATATAAAACAATCTATGGCCATAGATTCTCTTTTTCTTTCTGTTCAAGGAATGACCGGTATTGCTCTATTGCCAAGGGGATATCTTCCCTTGTTTTCACATAAATCGGGTCAGAATAAAATGCTCTTACTTTCGTGAAAGGCTTGGGAAAGCGAAACCTATCCCAAGAGTTGAAAACCCACTCAGACTGAGCATCAATATGCACAGCAATTAAGGGTAATCCTGTTAAGAGCGCAAGGGCAAATACACCTTTATGAACCTTCCCGAGAGGTCCGCGCGGACCATCCGGAGTGATCCCCAGTGAATAGCTGTCAGCCAAGTCCACGAGTTCTTTTAATGCTTCCGAGCCTCTTTTGCTACTCGAACCGCGCACAACACGATAGCCCAATTTCTCAAGAGGCCCGCTTATAAGTTCACCGTCCTTTGACACAGACGCCATCACAGCTATTTTATCCCCTGCACGCAATAGGGCAGAATACATGAGATTTCTATGCCAGAAAGCATATACAACCGGTTCGGTCTGAGGTTGATTGAAAGCCTCAATTCGCAGCGATTTTTTGAGCAACTTGAGCAAAGCTGCAGCTAAACAGGAATAGGAAGAAAACCACCACTTATCTTGCATAGGTCTCAAGCAAATGATCGACGATCTTGGGTATTTCTACGCTTGGACGTCTTGAACTGAGCACAGCACGTATATTGCGCAGCTTTTCAAGCACATTTTCACGGTTCACCGCGCCCGGCAAAAGCTTACTGATCTCTTTGTTGATGTTTTTGCCCGAGACATCTCTTTGGATGAGTTCCGGCAAAACAGCATCGTTGAGGATAATATTCGGCAAGCCGATCTGTGAAACGCGGATGAAGTGTTTTCCAATCAAATATGATATGGGATTTGCTTTATAGCAGATAACTGCAGGCGTGCCTACATAAGCCGCCTCAAGAGTCACAGTTCCCGAAGTGCAAACCAGGACCTCACAGCCTCTCATCATGTCATAGGTATATCCATCAATGATATGCAGATGCGGGAGCTTTGCCTTTTCAATGAGTTTCATAAAGTTGAAATGCTTGATGCTGTGACTCTTTGAGATCAATATCTCATATTCATCCTTATCCCAATGCTTTGCAGCATCAAGAAAGATCGGCAGCATTCTTTGAATTTCTTTGTTGCGACTTCCCGGCAAAAATCCCAGCCATTTCTTATTCGGATCGAGCCCAAAGAAGCTGGCAAAATGAGTCCTTTCTCCCAAGAAGCTGATCTCTTCGACTATAGGATGCCCCACAAAGCTGCTCGTGACACTATGGATACTCAGCATTTCTTCCTCGAAAGGGAGTATGCAAGCAACATGTTTTGTACTTGCTTTCAGCTTGAAGACGCGTTCGTGCTTCCATGCCCAAAATTGAGGACATATATAATATAAGACAGGGATGCGGTGTTCATCTGCCAGATGAGCGATTCTTAGGTTCAAGCCCGGATAGTCTGCCAAGATGACAAGATCCGGCTCTTCCTCTTTGAAAAAGCGAGCTATCCTGCGCTCAACTTTAAGGATAAAAGGAATATGCGCTAAAACTTCCACAAAGCCCATGATCGCAAATCTCTCGAAGGGGAAGAGGGGTTTGAGTCCCTGTGCCTGCATCTTTGGCCCGCCAATACCATGATGTTCAAAGCGCAACCCATCTTGATTGAGCGCTTTCATAATCAATTCGCAGTGCAGATCGCCGCTGCTTTCACCAGCTAACCAAAAGATTTTTACTTTTTTCATCACGCTAAAGTCATGAGCCCCATGAGACTCAATATTGTCACGATCACACCGGCAATCAAAACGCCGATTGTGATGCTGATCATTGCTTTCCAAAAGCTGAAGTTCAAGAGTTTAGCCGCCAAAGCACCCGTCCAGCCACCTGTTCCGGGAAGTGGGATTCCCACGAATATGCTGAGACCGGCGAGTTCATATTTTTCGATATCTTTTGTCTTGCGTAAAGCTTTATTGGTAAAGAAATCAACCACTTTTTTCCCATGCTTAAACTTGCCGATCAGCCCAAAGACGAAATCAACGAATAATAAAATAAAAGGAATAGGGAGCATATTTCCTATAACAGACAAGATAAAAGCTTCTTGCCAACTCATTTTAAACAGAAGAATAGCAACGGGGATAGAGCCTCTCAATTCGATGATCGGCAACATTGAGATGATCAAGATAATCAGGCGCGCTCCCATCCCGTGTTCTTGAAGCCACTGTACTGTTTGAGATGCAATGGAAGCATTTAGGTGGCTTATTCCAAACAGGATAACAATGAGCATTAAACTACTTTTTGTGATTAACTTATTCAAAATCTCTCCATAAATATATGATAGTGCGATTAAACTCAACTAAGCATTTTTTGTCAAATGAAATAGTTTTGTGCTTAAAACATTAAGCCATATTTAGACGATTTTCCAAGAATCATTTCAAAAGAAGACCATAAATCAATTTTGTG
>DIQS01000030.1:0-9515 GCA_002427325.1 Cloacimonetes bacterium UBA5456
GCTAAGCTGAATGCAGTAAGGAAGGAGTAGTGAAGCTCTCGTATATAAATAAATATTTAAAGAAAAAACAGAGATTTTTAATAGATTGATAACTTATTGAATATAGGTATGATAGAAACCTTAGCGTGAATATCACAAAACAATATATCGGGATACATCTATTTATCTATCACCTGTTTAGTGATTTGATTTCAGTTTTTGTGTCCATATCTTATTGTGTTTTCGATGCTTGACAAAAAAGAGGTAGTCAGATTTCCTTACAATTGACACTTGGATATAGAAAAAAACTCTTCCAAGTCTTTGCAAAAAGGTTAGTAAAACAGCTTTGTGGATAACTTGTGGATAGTCTTCATAAAACACGAAACTATAAACACGAGACCTTTTTGTAAAGAATTGATATATAATGTATTATAAATAATTTAAGCATGATGAGAGAATTTGCTCTTGTTGTGGATAATCTTTTAATTAGTAAGGAATAACTATGGATCAAGACATTTGGCAAAACATATTGGATAAGCTGGAAGAAAATATTAACGAACAGAGTTTTAAAACTTGGTTTTCAAACACAGATTTGATCGACTTTAGTGATAGCAGCCTCACGGTTCAGGTGGGCTCGCAATTTAGTGCAAACTATATGAACACGAGCTATAGAGAAGTTCTCGCCGAGATTTCTCAAGGTCTTTATGGTCGGCGCTATATTGTCACTTTCGTATCCAAAACCAGAAAAAAAGCAGAGAAAAAGCAAGACTTGCCCGGTTATGGTGATAATAAGGTGACGCTAAACACTCAGCTCAACGAAAGATATAACTTCGATGAATTTGTGGTGGGAAAAAATAATAACTTCGCTCATTCCGCAGCAAAAGCTGTGGCAGAAAACCCCGGATATACTTTTAATCCGCTCTTCATCTATGGCGAAAGCGGGATGGGTAAGACTCATCTCATGCAAGCCGTGGGGAATTTTGTGAAGACTGAAGGACGCAATTGCAGCATCTATTACACGACAAGTGAATCATTTACAAATGAGATGATTGAAAGCATTCGCGGCAATAAGATGAGCGAGTTTCGGGCAAAGTTCCGCAAAGTTGATCTGCTTCTCGTGGACGACATACATTTTCTCTCGCGCAAAGAAGGAACCCAGGAAGAGTTTTTCCACACCTTTAATGCGCTGTTTGAAAATAAGAAACAGATCGTGCTCACTTCAGACCGTCCTCCCAAGGACATCCCTGATCTTGAAAAGCGTTTGGTCACCAGATTTGAGAGCGGGCTTTTGGCGGATCTTAAGAATCCGGACTTCGAGACTCGCGTAGCAATTCTCAGAAAGAAAGCAGAGCCCGAAAACATCGAACTTTCGGACGAGGTGATAAACTTCATTGCCGACAACATTACTTCCTCTGTACGGGCTCTTGAGGGCTCTTTAATCAGAATCCTCGCCTATGCCTCATATAATAAACTCAATCCGGAGGATATTAATGCGGAATCTGCCGCCGAAATCCTCTCGGATATGATCTCAGATGTGAGTAAGAATATCACTCTGAATATGATCACGCAACAGGTTTGCCTCACCTATAATCTCGAAAAAGAAATGCTCATGGAGAGGAGTCGTAAGCAGAATATCGCCTTTCCCAGACAAGTGGCGATGTATCTGGCAAATCACCTGATTCCCTCGCTCTCGCTTAAGGATATCGCTGAATATTATAATCGAAAAGACCACACCACCGTGATTCATGCCAAGAAGATCGTGGAAAACCAATTTAGAACAGATGATCAATTCCGCTCTCAAGTGGAACTCATGATCAGTAATTTACGCAGGTAGGAAAACACTAATCGTGCTTAAAATATCGACTGTAAATAATCCGCAATTGATCGGAGTTTCAGAGCGAAATATGCCGCTTTCTTTTGAGTTATCCACAAATGTGGAAGAACTTGTGTGGATAAGTGTGGACAACTTGATAAATAAAGAGTTAGCGAAATTTTGTGTGAATAGGCTGTGGACAGACAGGCTAAGTTATACACATCTTATCCACATAATTCAAAGTGGCTTAAAAGCATGCAATCAATGGCTGCAAAAAATAAAGCTTGACCGATTATCTACATATTCACAGAGCCTACTACTTATACTGATAATCAAAATTAATCTTAAATAGGATATATTATATGATGAAGCTCCGCTATCTGACCTTGCTCATTTTGCCGATTATTTTGCTTTCGGCATGCACAAAAAAGGATAACCTGACAGGGACAAATTGGTATGATCAGGATGTTCTTCAAATCACGGATAATAATGCTGTTGTTTCAGCTTATAGTTTTATGGCTGATGATGAAGATTTGCCTTCACTGAGTAGTGGGCGTAAGAATATCCTCGTTGCCAATCATGATGGAGTCAAAGCTAAAGCACTGCTTCGCTTCACAAATCTTTTGAGCGCGGAAGCCATTGACGAGCTGGCGGAGTTTAGAAATCCTAAATTGAATTTGGAGATTGCGCGAAGCAGTAAAGGCGACGAAAGTCCTATCTCTCTGAAGTTTTATAAGGTAAATCAAGCTTATAATGCCGATCCTGATTCGATTCTGGTGGAAAATCTTGAGGAACTCACGGCTTCTGCTGCGACTTGGGATAAACATACCGTTTCTTTGGACACTCTTTCCGTTGTGCTAAGCTATGATGTTATCAGAAATTGGACTTCGGAGGAAGATAGTCTGGGCTTGAATATTTTGGTGGAAATTCCTGAAGAAAGTCAAGGATTCTTGGAACTCAGACCTGCCGGATCATTAGCAGGAGCGAGTATTTCCTATGAATATAAGAATTCTGAAGATGATGAGGAATATCAGGATTATAAAAACTATGCCGTGTTAAATACATTCAGCTTCCAGCGTGCCATCGATGAAGATAGCTCTGCTTGGCGGATCAGTAATCGCAGCGGGAAGAGGCTCTATGTCGATATTCAGCCGAATTTCAGTCTGCTCAAAGATGCGGATGGCATGTCGCTTTCGGATGAGATCAAAAAGAAGACTCAGGTCAATCATGCAGAATTGGTCTTGTTTGTGAAAGATAATCCAAATTTTGGGAATACTGTGCAATATATCTTCAGCACTTTTCTACTTAAAAATAGACCGGAATCGGGGGCGGTGATCGGCACGGATGATATGGTTGTAGCAAGTTCCATCGTTCCTATTTCCAATATTTTATATACTACGAGGGATAGTCTTTCCTTGAATATCACGCCCCTCATTCAAGCTTATTTAAGCGAAAAAACCTTCGCGGATGGGGAGATAATTGAGCCCTATGGCATCCTGATTATGAGTAATTATGAGATGAAAGACTTTGGCGAAGTTGATTTTTGGGACATCCTTACCGCTCCGGAAGATAAAAAACCATATATTCGTATCCAATATACGCCACCATTCCTATGAAAAAACATATATTGTATCTGATAATCTTGCTGGTTTTCAGCTTCACAGCTTGTTCTCGCGAAAGTAAAAATACCGAGAAATTAGCAGAAGTAAATGGCGAAATTCTCTATTTAGAAGAGTTTGTCGCAATGATCGGCGAAGATAATTGGATGACAATGGATAGTTCTGCACGTCACAAAGCAGTCGAAGACTGGGTAAATCTCACGCTTCTGGCTCAAACTGCAAAGAAAAACAAACTCCTCGAAAAGCAGGGAGTGATACTGCGACAGAATATCGCTCAAAAGAAAGTCGCAGCAAATGCGCTCATCTCCGAAAAGCTTTCGACGATAAATATCTCCGAAGACCAGCTATTTTCGTATTTCAGAGTGCATAGAGCCGAGTTTATGGAACCTGTGCAGTTTTATCGAGTGCAAAGAATCTGTTTGCCGAGCAAGATACAGGCAGAAAATGTCTTTGAAAAGATCAGAGACGGATTAGACTTTATGCAGGCACTATCCAGATATAAAGCAGAAGCACCGCCACATTTAAGCGGAGATATGGGCTTTGTCCAGCCTTCTTCAGCGGATTCTGTATTTTGGTTTAGTGCAAAACAATTAGAACTAAATGAGCCCGGAATCATCAAAAAAGATGATTATTGGTTTGTTATTCGCTACACCGAAAAGAAAGAAGGCGACGATGTTGCCAATTTCGATGATTTCAAAGCGGAAATCAGACATAAGATATTACTTGAGAAGCAAGAAGACGTATATAGAGAGCTTTTGCGAGAGATCAAAACAAAAGCAGGCAAGGTTTTCTATTATTAATTTTATCTAAGGAAATAACAAAGAAAATGAAGAGAAAAGTGATAATAATGCTGTTTATCATGATGTTTGCGATGCTATCAGCAGAGGTCATGGATAGAATAGTAGCCAAGGTCGGAACCGAGATAATCCTGCTTTCTGACTTGCAAAAACAGATTAGTCAGTTGGCATCCACCGGCATTGATCCGCAAATCTTGTATCCGGAAAACGTCTTGGGACAGATAATAGAACAAAAACTCTTGGTACAAAAGGCGAAAGAACTCAATATCGCCGCGGATGAGGATGCTATTACGAAATATGCCGAGAGATATTTAAACGACATAAAGAGCAGATATCCCAGCGAGGCAGACTTTCAGGTGGAACTCAGAAAGATGAACACCACGCAACGTGAATTGCTCAAGTTTTTGGCAGATCAAATCAGAGAAAACTATCTTACCGAACAGTTGATTGAGAAATACATCTCTTCCCGCATCAAGATCACCGAGCCTGAGATGAGAAGCTTTTATGAAACAAGCAAAGATAGCTTGGCTGTCAAACCCACAACATGGGAGCTGAGCCTCATCCTGCGTGAGATTCGTCCTTCTGTAGAAACTCAAGAAAGAATCATCGCCGAGACAGAAACGCTCTTAGAAAAGCTTAAAGCAGGCGAAGATTTTGCCGCTTTGGCAGAAGAATATAGCGATTGCCCTTCATCTCAACAGGGAGGAGACCTCGGCTATTTCAAACGCGGAATGATGGTCAAACCCTTCGAAGATGCGGCATTTAGCCTAAGTATCAATGAGATCAGCGAGATAGTTCAAAGCAATTTTGGCTATCACATCATCAAGCTCACAGACCGCCGAGGAGATGAGATCAGAGCTTCTCACATCCTGAAGATTGTTCAGGCCGGCGAGGATGATTCCGACCGTGAAAGAGCACTCATGCAGGAGATTCGTGATAGAATCGTGGCAGGGGAGAGCTTCGGTGATTTGGCGCGCGAGTATTCCTTTGACACAAATAGCAAGGACGACGGCGGACTCTTAGGTGAATTTGGCGAGCAAGACTTGCCCGAGCTTTTCTTACCCGTCATCATGGCATCCGAAGTAGGCGTTCCCACAGAAGTTTTGCAAAACGAAGGATTGGTTTATATTTTCATAAGAGAAAACGAAAGTGTAGCTCGCATTTTCGAATATGATGAGGTGAAAGATCAGTTGAAGGACTATCTGTTCCAGTTGCGTCAGATGGAATATTATGACGAGTGGATGCAGGAAGCCAAGAGTAAGGCCTTCATCGAATATAAACTATGAATAAAAAGAAGTTTAGCGTTATCCTCAGCTCAGTCTTTTGGCTGGGATTCATCCCCTTTGCACCGGGAACTTTCGGCTCTTTAGCAGCACTGGGACTATATTTACTCCTACCGGGGATGCTCTTTGAGGGAAGCTATAGATATATCATGACTTTAGTGGTCATGCTTTTGGCGTTCATCTTTGCGCCGATCGTGCGAAAGGCAGAAGAAAGCCTTGGCGAAGATGCGCCGCAGATTGTTATCGACGAAGTCTTTGGCTATTTCGTCGCCGTGTTATTTTTACCCAAAACCCTGATGATTGGGGTCTGGGCTTTTATCCTATTTCGCGTCTTTGATATAGCTAAGCCCTTTCCCATCAACAAGTCCCAAAGCATTGGCAAAGGCTTTGGAGTGATGATAGATGATCTATTAGCAGGACTTTATGCCAACATCCTGCTACAGTTTTTAATTATAATTAAACCGCAATTTTTTGGAATATAGGAGAATAAATATGTTTTACACACTATTAGAAGCAGGGACGCAAGCAGCAGGTGAGCAAGCTCAAGCTCAGCAAGGAGGCATTGGCTCCAGCCTCATATTTTTTGCGATTATGATGGGAATCATGTATTTCCTCTTGATCCGTCCCCAACAAAAAAAGCAGAAAGAGATGCAGAAGTTGATAGACTCCATGCAGGTGAACGACAAAGTTGTCACAAACAGCGGCATCTATGGTCGCGTTGTTTCCATGAAACCTGATAAAGGTATTGTCGTGCTTGAAATCGATGATACAAACAAGGTTCGCGTGGATTTTCAAAGGTCTGCCATCGTTGCTATCATCAAGCCGGAGGCTCAAAACTAAATCATGGCAAAGGTATTGGATATCAGAATATTAGGTGATGATATTCTGAGGAAGAAGCTGCAGGAAGTGGATCCCAAAGACCCTTTCCTCAAGGACTTTATTCCGGACTTGATCCACACCATGTATATTCGTGACGGTGTGGGTTTGGCGGCAAATCAAGTGGGCGTGGACAAGCGTATCGTGGTGATCGATCCTCACACAGCCGATGAGGAGAAAGAGCAAAATCCCATCGTGATGCTCAATCCCAAAATCCTTGAAAGAGACGGCAAACAGATAGGTGATGAGGGTTGCATCAGCGTCCCATACATCTTTGCCCCAGTGGTCAGGGACAAGAAAATCGTCTATGAATACACCGACCTCGAAGGCAAAACCATCACCAAAGAAACCGAAGGATATGAAGCCGTCATCATCCAGCACGAGCTTGACCATCTCGACGGCATTGTTTTCACCGATAGACTTGCCCCGTTGGCAAAGCTCAAACTGAAAACAAAGCTAAGCCAGATGGAATCGACGGCTGTTGATGGTGTGAATATCCGCAAGGATTAAACAGTGAGACTCATCTTTGCCGGCAGCTCCGAATTTGCCATTCCCGCTTTGGAGATGCTCATCAAACACACAAATCACGAGATCGCACTGGTGATCAGTCAACCGGCGCGTCCCAAAGGGCGGAATCGAATCCTCGAGGACACTCCCTTAGCGCGTTATGCGATTGAAAGCTCGTTAAAGCTCCTCAAGCCCGAGCAAATCAACTCTATCGACACAGTTAACACCCTTGATGCTCTCGGTGCCGATCTGCTCATAACAGCCTCCTACGGTGCTTTTATAGGAAAGAAAGTCCGCGAGCTCTGCCCGCTTGGTGCAATCAACCTCCATCCTTCGCTTTTGCCGAAATATCGCGGAGCTTCGCCGATACAAAGCGCACTCTTAGCAAGAGAGAGCATCACCGGAAACAGCATATTCCTCTTGGAAAAGCACATGGACAGCGGCCCCATCCTACTTCAAGAAGAGTTAAAGATTGGCGATAACGAAAACTATTGTTCACTGCACGACAGGCTCGCCCTGCACGCCGCAGACCTTCTTAAAAAGCTGTTATCAGACTTTGATAAATACCCGCCCATGGCGCAAGACCACAATCTTGCAACTTACACCCAAAAGATAGAAAGAGACGATCTGAAGCTGGATCCGAGCCTCACCGCACGCGAGCTTCTGCCCAAGATCAGAGCCTTTTCTTTCGAACCCGGAGCTTATCTTCTTTTCCGCGATAAACCGCTTAAGATATTGGAAGCAGAACTTTTGGAAGAAGAGAGCGATTTGCCTCCGGGCAGCATCACCGAGATTATTAAAAACGAAGGATTTTGTATTGCCACCGGCAAATATCAGCTCAAGATCAGGATAGTTCAGGCTTCCGGTAAAAAGATTATGCCTGCATCGGCCTGGCTTTTGGGCTCAAGAGCCGAAGTGGGGGAGATACTAAAATGAAAAAGTACTATTATTCGATCATAAAATTCCCGCTTTTTGTGAGCAGCAGCTTGTTTATCATGGCTTTGCTCTTCTTCATCAGCGCACTTGTAAGTTATTCCAGACTGGGACTTTCCGCGCAAGAAACCGTTATTTATACCATCCTTTTCATCTTTTTGGTGATTTTGGTGGCTACGTGGTTGCTTATTCTCATCTCAACTCACCAAAAGATAAAGCCGCGCTGGATTGCAAAATATGCCAAATGGATGCTGACTTTTGTCTATTACAACCTCGCTATGTTCCTGTCTTTCATCACTTTCAGAGAGAAGCAAACCATCCAAGAAAGCTTCATAAATTTCAACAATGAGATAGTTCTCTCGCAATCCAAAGGCATGAAACACAAAAATATCCTGCTTTTAGTTCCGCACTGCCTGCAAAATTCGGATTGCAAGGTGCGCGTCACCACATCCATCGATAATTGTGAATCCTGCGGAAAGTGTAATATCGCTGATATCAAGAGAATAGCTGAAAGTTTTGGCGTGAAAGCCCAAGTTGCAACCGGAGGCTCTCTCGCTCGCAAGATCGTTGAAGACAGCATCCCCGAGGTCATAGTCGCCGTTGCTTGCCACCGTGATCTCACCGATGGCGTGCGTGATTCCTGGCGACTTCCCGTCTATGGCGTCTTCAATAAGCGCCCCAAAGGGCCATGTTTTGAGACCACAGTCAGCATTTCAAACATCGAATTTGCCATCAAGAAATTTATATGAAAAGCTCACATGTCATAGCTTTAGGGCTGATCATCCTCATCCTGAACGCCGGGATAACACTTGTTCTGGTCAATGCATTTTCACCTGCACAAGAGCCTAAGAACCAAAGCTCTTTTTCTGCATCTTTGGACGATTTTGACAGTAGCCGACATAACGCCATAACCCGCGCCGTGGCGGAGGTTGAACCCGCTGTGGTGAGCGTGAACGTGATCAAGACCCAATATGTCCGACGCATGCATCCATCAGGCTTTGGCGGCTATTCGTTCTTCGACTTTTTCGGCTTTTTTGGCCCCACCCAGAGGCAAGTTCAATCCCTGGGAAGCGGCGTGATCTACGACCCGACTGGGCTGATTATCACCAATTCTCACGTCGTTGAGGGTGCCACCGAGATAAAGGTTGTCTTGCCGGATAACCGTGAATTTGACGCCCAACTCATTGGTATTGACTCAGAAAACGACATCGCCAAGCTTCGGATTAAAGGCAACAATCTACCTTTTGCCCGGTTGGGCGATTCAGACGATATCTTGGTGGGGGAGTGGTGCATAGCCTTGGGCAATCCCTATGGATATGTGATGAACGACGCCAAGCCCACAGTGAGCGTGGGAGTGATCTCTGCGCTCGGCAGAAACCTCGATTTTGGACAAGAAAAACGTTATAACATGATCCAAACCGATGCGGCGATCAATCAGGGAAACAGCGGCGGAGCACTGGTGAACATCCATGGCGAAGTGATTGGAATCAACAATCTTATCATCTCTGAAAGCGGGGGCAATATCGGCCTCGGATTTGCCATCCCCATCAATAGCGTGAAAGACATCGTAGATAGATTCTAAAAAGCAAAATATCGCATTTTGTCAGAAATCACTATACAACCCAATTAAAACCACAGTTAAACCACTGTGTCCCCACAGCTTACCTATTGGATTCAGCTTATTGTCCGCTTATGATATGCTCATGCC
>DIQS01000030.1:9705-18427 GCA_002427325.1 Cloacimonetes bacterium UBA5456
ATCATGACCATATCATGACCAGAACCATCTAAGGAAGGCATAGGAAACACCCCAAAATAAGGGGCGTAAAAAAAAGAGAAACCACTCATGCGGCTTCTCTTTTTATATTAGAATTTCTAATCTATTTCATCAAAATCATCTTTCTGCTTTTTGCAAAAGTCTCGGTTTTGAGGCGATAGAAATATACTCCGCTGGACACCTCTTTACCGCTTTGGTCTTTGCCGTTCCACACGAAATAATGGTCTCCAACGCTTTGTGTTCCAGGCGCATAGCGATAGACAAGCTGTCCGCGAACGTTGTAGATATCAAGGCAAACATCCTGTGCTTGACCCAGGCTGTAGGTGATCTTCGTTTCTGGATTAAAAGGATTGGGGAAGTTTGGATAAAGCACTGCAAGAGCGGGGCTTTGGCTCACTTCATCTTCATTGGAAACAGCCTCGCCGGTGACGATTTTGATGTTGTCAATCGTCCAGCCGGGATCGGTCATTTTGTCGTCAATGCTATCATCTTGCAGGCGGAAACGGAAATATAGTTCCTGTCCGGCAAGCGCGCTGATATCAACATATTCTTTCTGCCACCAATCGTGACGTCCTGATTTTCTCCAGATTTCTTCCCACTCATCACCATCAGGTGAGACCTCTATCGTGACGGGGTCAAACTCCCATTCTGTATAGAGATGCGAATCGAAATAGAGCAAGAGTGAGCTGTTATTGGGCAGGCTTATCTTGCTTGTAGGTCTGATCCAAACGTCGCAATTCTGAGCGTAATGCCCGCGTCCGCCCCAGCTATCGGTGATGGCATATCCGGCGGTTGCGAGTTCATTTTGCAAGACCCATGGACCTTCGATTTCCCAACCTGAAATGCCGTCTTCCCAGTCCTCGCTGAATACGGTTTCAATCGCTGAAAGATAGAAGTGGTGCATGTTTGCGCCGGGGTTGAGCGTGATAGTTTCGCGATAGGGATAATATCCTTCGGCAAAGATCGTGATGGGATATTCGCCTTCAAATCCGTGGTAAATATAATCTCCTTCTATGTTTAGCACATCTTCAAAGACATCACCGATACGGATCTCTGCGCTGATTGGACCTTCAGGTGAATTGACTGAACCATAAAGGATTGCGGATTCTTTGGGAGTTAATGCCACGTTCTTGTATGTCCAACTACTGTTATTTACGATCACGTTGGGAAGTTCCAAGTCCCAATATCCTCTTTGGCGATAGAGCAGGGAATAGTTTCCATTGCCGATCGGTCTGTAATAAAGTCCGGTATCAGGATTCGAGGTGCGGGGATGGAACCAAGGTGCATGTCTTTGCTGCACAACGATTTCAGCCTCGATTGGCGCACCGGTCACGCTGTCTGTGATGCGTCCGGTGAGCAGAGAGTTTGAAGGCGAGGTCGAGGAGAAAGGCATGGCGCGCTCCAACATCCACCAAACGCCGTTGGTGCATCGCGCTACGGTGTCCAACATGATGGTTTCATTGGGCTGCAAGTTGCGCGTTCCGCATTCAATGAGCAGTTGTATCGTGCCATATTGCTTATACATCCAGTCGTGGAAAGCGCCTTGACGACTGGCGTTGGGATAAAATTCGTATGTTCCTATGCCCTCTTTTTGTATCTGATTTGCAGCACCTTGGGCGATTGAGCGGGCAAAATTGTGGTCAGGAGAGGGGCGAACGTCTTTCCAATTGAAGGAATAATAGACCTTTTCGGAGAAGTTGCCCGTGCGAGAGGAGTGCCAGCAAATGCTATAGACAAACTTCTTTTCATCGGAGAGGCGTTTGATGGCCTGCACTTCGCTCTCACTCATAGGATAGGGTCCGCGGTAATAGTCATAAGGCTCGTTTCCGCCGCCTTGCAGGAGGGTGTCTCCATGAACGAAGTTAAAGTCGAAGTTACGATTGATATCCACGCCGTCAATGTCGTATCCGACTTGGGGAGAATAGTCAAAAATGCCGTTGTGATTGGTGTCGTGTTTGTTCTTTCGATAAGAAGTGTCAAGATTGTCGGTCACCACTTTATGTCCTTCCGGATTGAGCGTGGGAATCCACCAAGTATCAAGCTGATAGAGCCATGCGCCATAGGGAGCTTGAGTGCGATTTGCCAGGAGTTCTTCGATGTTACTCATGGTGATTTGCACTCCGAGAACTTCCTCGGCATGAACTTGTCCCACAAAGAGTAAGGCGGGCTTTTCCCAGTCGCCGTTGACGTTCGTCGTGAGCTGCATGGCGTAGATGGGAACTTCATCCTGTTGGGAATATCCAATCATGTGCACCTTTGCATGTGTGGGGTAGAGGTCTTCCAGTTCGAAAAGTCGCGTAACGACTTCATCATAAGTATAATAGCACTCCGGTAACGGGGGTAGGTTTGCCCGAAGTGCGAGCGGTAATAAGAGCATTGTAATTACTATAAAAAGGAGATGTTTTTTCATGTTTAACTCCTGAATTATTCCTAATTTATTCGTGTATGTGCAATTTTTGCGCCATATCGGTTAAAACCATCATGCGCCGATGTATGCGCGTAAGAGTTTTAGCGTGTTATCCACGGCTTTGGTGTGGGTTCTTTCATAGCCGTGGGAGGCAAAGACGCCGGGACCAATCAGGGCATGTTTGATGTCATAACCAGCGCGTAGAGCGGCTTCCACGTCTGAGCCATAGAAGGGATAGATATCCATGGCATAGTCGAGTTTCAGCTCTTTTGCGAGATTGATCAGAGCGGTGGTGACCTCATAGTTATAGGGTCCGCCGCTGTCTTTTGCGCAGATGGAAACCTTGTATTCATCGGTCTGAAGGTCGTCGCCGATTGCGCCCATGTCAACGGAGATCATCTCCACTGTGTCGTCTGCAAAGCCGCTTGATGCGCCATGTCCGACCTCTTCATAGGTGGTGAAAAGAATACTTATCTTGCGCTTTGGGCTCAGCTTCTTGTCTGCAATCTCTTTGGCGAGGGCAAGGAGTATCCCCGCGCTGGCTTTGTCGTCTAAATGACGGCTTTTGATGAAGCCGGAGGGGGTGAGAATGCAGCGTGGGTCGAGGGATACAAAGTCTCCGCTGCTGATGCCGAGAGCGAGGGTTTCGTCGCGGGTTTTCACGATCTCATCAAGGACTATCTCCATGCCTTCATCGTTGCGCTTAGCTCCGCCGCTATCACGGTTTACATGCACCGCCGGTTCGTTTATATACACTGTTCCTGTGTAGGTCTTGTCATCGCGGGTGTGAACCGTCACATTCTCTTGCTCGATGTTGTTTGCAGGGAAGCCGCCGAGCATGGTGAAACGCAGACAGCCATTGCTTTTGATCGAGCGCACCATGAGTCCGAGGGTATCTACATGAGCGGCGAGAACCAGATGTTCACCTTCTCCGCCGAGACAGGCAGAGACCGAGCCTTTGCGCGAAAACTTAGGTTCAAATCCCATCTTGCTCAGTTCTTCAGCGATGTGTTTACAGATGTCATGAGTAAAGCCGGTGGGGCTGGGTATCTTGCATAGTTCGAGTATCTTATCGACTGCAAAGTTTGTATTTTCCACTACTCCTCCTTTATTTATTGAAGCTTATATTGTGATAGTATTTTATCGTAAGTTTCTTGATTGATTCTGATGAGCTCATCCAGAGCGGGAAAGGCGATTTGCTGGGCTTTCTGCAAGCTTTCTTCCACGATCGGGTGTATTTGTGTAAAAGAGATAATACGCCCCAAAAAGAGCTTCATGGAGGCTTCTACGGCGGCGTTTATCACGGTGGGGATGATCCCGCCGGCGCGTGCAGCTTCGAGCCCGAGATAGTAAAGCGGGTAACGTTCTTGCTCAATTGCTTCGAAAGTGAGGCTAAAGTGATCCAAAAGCTCAGTCTGAACAAGCTCGGATTTGAATCGCTTGGGATAGCTCAGCGCATAGAGAATGGGCAGCTTCATATCCGGCGTGCCGAGTTGTGCAATCAGCGAGCCATCAATGTATTGCACCAATGAATGTATCACCGATTGCGGGTGTATAATCGCCTCAATTTGCTCGTAAGGGATGTCAAAGAGCCAGTGCGCTTCCATCACTTCCAAGGCTTTGTTAAACATCGTTGCGCTGTCCAAGGTGACCTTCGCGCCCATATCCCAGTTGGGGTGTTTAAGCGCCATTTCCGGCGTGATAGAGCCGAAGTCTGAGAGGGGATATCTGCGAAATGCGCCGCCTGATGCCGTGATAATCAGCTTCTTGATCTCATCTTTGGGACTCTCGCCAAGTGCTTGGAAGATTGCGCTATGTTCGCTATCTACAGGCAGGATGCGCGCGTCTTTGAAGCTCTCATGCACGAGATGTCCGCCTAAGACCAAGGACTCTTTATTTGCCAGAGCCAAGCTCTTTCCACGCTCGAGAGTGGCAAAGGTGGCTCTTATTCCTGCCGAGCCGCCAATTGCATTCAGGGCAATGTCATAGTCCTCATTTTTGAGTAAGTAAATCAGCTCGTCTTCGCCGAAGTATATCTTCCTTTTGGGGTGTAGAGTCCTGATTCTTTCTTGGAGGGAAGCTTGCGCGATGCCGGTGAAAACCAGCGTGGGAATGTCAAATTCTTCGGCGAGATTGCAGAGCTTTTCCCAGTTAGAATGAGCGGAGGCGAGGCTTATCTTGAAATGGGGGCTTTGCTCACGGACTACTTCAAAAGTGGAGCTTCCGATTGAGCCGCTTGCTCCTAAGAGAGCTATCTTTTTTACCATGAATAGCTTAAGGATACTCTTTGCGTGTGACCGAGTCCATTCTCTGCCTTGTTTTTGAAGGCATAATTTAGCCCGAAATCATAGAGATTGAGCGCTACTCCGGCGGTGAAGCTATCTGTGTCATATCCGCCCATGATGCCGAGCGCAGGGATGGGGCGCAGCATGATTCCGGCATGAAACTCGCTTCTGATGCCGTCGCTGCTGGCATTCTCTCTTTGCTCATAAAAGTTCTGCGCTCTGAGCGCGACATGCACGGGGATGTTTTTGGAGCTAATTTCAAAGTTTGAAGAGAGTTCCATGTCGAGATTGGGCAGGGCTACTTCGTGAGTGGAGTTTTCCCAGAGGATTTGTGTGCCGAAGAAGTCGCGCAGATTAAGCCCTAAATCAAGGTGTTTATTTATCTTATAATATGCACCGAGATCAGCACCAAAGCCATATCCACTATGCTCTGCAAGGTTGCGATATGCCAGTTTGGGCGAGATGCCGAAGGCAAAGTTTTCCGAGAGCGCACGCCCGAAAGAGCCAGACAGGATGAGGTCTTGATTGCTGATGGTTTTATAGGCATAAGGACGGTTGCTATCGGAGATATCTTCGTCTTCATTTTCGAGGAGGGTGAGCTTGACCTTATCGATCTTGAGGTGATTGACAGTGAGCGAGAAGCCTTGTCCAAAGCGCATAGAGAGTTGATTTTGCGCCAGCAATCCATCAAAGAAGTTGCTGTGCATTATCTCCGCACTGCGATTATTATCCAGTGCCGGCAGGGCAGGATTCCACCATCCCGAAGCATGAGAAGAGGGCAGACACAATCCCGTGTTTCCCATGGCATTATTCATAGCACCGGGGCTAAAGGTGAAGATCTCTCCCGCATAGTTATTCCCCAAAAGAGGTAAAACCGCGAGGAGGATCAAGGTGATCAGCAAAACACTTCTTTTCATATTTTTAGTCATGGCTACGGCTGTGGTGAAACAATTTGGAATAATGATCCGGGCAAATCACATGGAGTCAAGTCTCCGAGATGAGTAAATCATTGCCCAAACACAGTTGCAGCGTTCTGCCGTAATCCAAAGGCTGCAAGGCTGCGTCATGATCACAACAATGCTTAAGAACAAAAAAAATGGTGGGCCCAGAGGGACTCGAACCCCCAACCATCCGGTTATGAGCCGGAAGCTCTACCAGCTGAGCTATAGGCCCCACGCATTGTATCATCCCTTAGAATTTACATTCATCTTTTTGTCAATTGTTTTTTTAGGCCTTACGCGCCGCGATGCTGATCATCTTCTTTTGGATCACGATGATTTTCACGACTTCCATGCCTTCGAGACTACGCTGAACGTTATCTATCTGCAAGGCTTGTTCCTTGAGATTTTCCTCGTCAGTATCAGGTGCTGCCTCGATTTTACCGCGGATTTTGCCATTGATTTGCACCACAAAAGTGATGCTATCCTGAACGAGGCACTTTTCGTCATAGACCGGCAATCCGGCTTCACTGATGAGGCTTTCGTGACCCATTTTCTGCCAGAGTTCTTCGGCGACGTGCGGCGCAAAAGGATAGATCATCAGCGGGATGATGTGGCAAGCTTCCACAAAAGCGGCGAGCTCGTTATCACTGAGTTTAGATGGCTCTTTGACGGCATAGACGTTATTGAGATGCTCCATCACCGCAGCGATAGCGGTGTTATATTGCATACGTTTAAGCGCATCTTCGCGCCATTTCTTGATGCAGGAATGACTGCTGAAGCGCAGCTTTTTCCCGCTTTCGGACAGCGCATCGTGATCGATCTCAAGCTCAAGTCCGCGCTTGATTTCATCCAAATTTCCATCGATGAGGCGATAGATGCGATTGAGGAATCGAGATGCGCCCATCAGCGCTTCATCGCTCCATTCCACATCCTTTTCCGGCGGCGAAGCAAAGAGCAGATAGACCCTGAGCGTATCCGCCCCAAAGCTATCGATAATGTATTGAGGATCAACGGCATTACCTTTGGATTTGCTCATCTTAGCGCCATCTTTGAGCACCATTCCCTGCGTGAGCAATCTCAGGAAGGGCTCATCACCTTTCACCCAGCCCATGTCACGCATAAACTTATGGAAAAAGCGAGCATAGAGCAAGTGCATGCAGGCATGTTCGATGCCGCCGATATATTGATCCACGGGCAGCCAGAAATCCGCAAGCTTCGGATCAAAAGGCATTTTATCATTATTAACATCGGTAAATCGCGCAAAATACCATGATGAATCCACGAAAGTATCCATGGTATCGGTCTCTCTTTTGGAGGGCTCGCCACACTGAGGGCAAGGCACATTGATCCAATCCGGCGCACTGAGCAGCGGATTTGAAGTAGTCTTGCCAATGGGCACATCTTCCGGCAGAACAACGGGCAGGTCTTCATCGGGAACGAGGACAATCCCGCATTTAGGACAATGTATCACGGGGATGGGATTTCCCCAATAGCGCTGACGAGAGATGCCCCAATCTCTTAGACGATAAGTGATTGCAGAATCGCCCCAACCATTCTTAGCGATATATGCACTGATCTTTTCCTTGGCTTCTTCGCTACCCTGCCCATCAAAATGCGCAGAATTAGCGATGATTCCGGGCTCAATATAAGCTTCCTTCATCTCCTCAAGGACAAGGTTTTGATCGAGGTTCTGAATCACGATCTTCATAGGAATATCATACTTTTTAGCAAACTCAAAGTCGCGCTGATCGTGCGCCGGAACCGCCATCACCGCCCCCGTGCCATAATCCATGAGTACATAGTTTGTGATCCAGATTTGCACCTTATCGCCCGAAAGCGGATTGATACAATATCGCCCGCTAAAGACACCTTCTTTGATCGCTTCAGCACTGCTACGACTGTGTTTATCCTCATTGATGACCCTCTTGCAAAAGCTATGCAACTCAGCATTGTCCGGCTCCTGAGCAAGCCAGCTTTGAACGAGAGGATGCTCCGGCGGAAGTGCCATGAAAGTCACCCCATAGATGGTATCCGGACGGGTGGTAAATACGCTGATTTTCTCTTTAGTATCTTCCAAAACGAAGTCGATGGATGCGCCGTGACTCTTGCCAATCCAGTGTTCCTGCATGGCGATCACGCGCTCTGGCCACTGAATCATAGACGAAAAATCGAGCAATTCCTCAGCATAATCGGTGATCCTGAAATACCATTGCTCCAGCTCTTTTTGGCTCACTTCATTGCCACAACGCCAGCATGCGCCATCTTCCACCTGCTCATTTGCCAAGACGGTGAAACAATCTTCACACCAATTTTGGAAGCTCTTTTTGCGATAGACCAAGCCCTTTTCATACATCTTTTTGAAGATATATTGTCCCCAACGATAATAGTTTGGGCGACATGTGCTGAGCTCGCGCTCCCAATCGAAAAGAAAGCCTAAACAGTCAAATTGCTTGCGCATGATGGAGATATTTTCCTCGGTTGTGATCCGCGGATGTGAATGGTTTTTAATGGCAAAGTTTTCGGCGGGCATACCAAAAGCATCATATCCCATGGGCTGCATAACGTTATAGCCTTCCATGAGTTTGATGCGCGAAATGGCATCGCCTATGGCATAATTTGAGGCGTGTCCGGCGTGCAATGCTCCCGAAGGATAGGGGAACATCGACAAGACATAATACTTCGGTTTGTCTGAAAAATCTTTCGCGTTAGCAATTCGGCGTTCGTGCCAAATCTTTTGCCATTTTTGCTCGACATCTTTAAAGGGGTAATCCATTTTTTCTCCATGCGATAACAGCGCATTCATACTGTTTTTCTTATTGTTAGCCAAATTCCCGAAAGCCGCTGCTTTTGTCAATGAGAATTCATGAATACGCTTGTAAGTGCCTTTATTTTGTTGGAAATAGCTCAAGATAAGCAAGAAATCAAGATTTAGTCAAAACCATTTTTTCACTTAAAACAAACACAGTCTAAAGCCTTATCTACCCATAGCTTCCCTATTGGGTTCTGCTCAACGTGCGCTTATGATATGCTCATGGTGATGACCACATCATGACCATATCATGACCAGAACC
>DIQS01000069.1:0-5690 GCA_002427325.1 Cloacimonetes bacterium UBA5456
CTTATTCATCCCGTAGATGAAAAGCGCCAAGCCGCCGAAAAAGTTAATTATTTGTAGTACACTCATTTTTATATATACCTAAAATCCTTTGGATGTTTAAATGATTTGAACACAGCTTATTTGGTCAAGGGATATTTTTTGGGGTGTAGTCACAAATCTGTCTGATTTGAAAGTCTGTTTTACTCTTACGAGATTCAAAAAAAGAAAGCCCGAATCAGTTTTCGGGCTTCATTTGGGGAAATAAAATTACTTCTTTGATCGAATCATTCTCCGTGAGAAGCATGATCAATCTATCGATGCCAATGCCTAATCCGCCCATGGGAGGCATACCATATTCCAGGGCTTCCAGAAAGTCTTCGTCCACCACGTTTGCTTCGCTATCGCCCATGGCTCTCAACGCCGCCTGAGCTTCGAGTCTCATGCGCTGATCCATAGGATCGTTCAATTCGCTGAAGGCGTTGGCAAATTCTCCGCCTGCCATGACCAATTCAAAGCGGTCGGCCAGAAGCGGATTATCCGGCTTAGCTTTTGCCAGCGGTGAGATTTCCTTGGGAAAGTCGCAAACAAAGGTTGGTTGGATGAGCTTGGGCTCCACAAATTCTTCATAGATGATGGAGATGAGTCTGCCTTTTCCGCTGCCGGGAGGAATCTCGATCTTTCTTTCCTCGAGAAACTTACGCAAGACGCTTTCATCTTCATTGAGAACATCCATCCCTAATTGCTCTTCGACTAATTCATGCATTCCGGCGCGGCGAAACTTCTGGGTTAGAACCACATCATAGCCGTTATAATGGAAGCTATCTTTGCCCAATACATCCTTGGCGAGATGGTTGATCATCGCTTCTGCCATGTCCATCATCCCGTTCAGATCGGAATATGCTTCATAAAACTCCAGCATGGTGAATTCCGGATTGTGGGTTCTATCCATGCCTTCATTGCGGAAGTTCTTGCCAATCTCATAGACGCGCTCAAAGCCGCCCACGATCAGCCTTTTCAGATATAGCTCCACTGCGATGCGCAGATAGAGATCCACATCCAAAGTGTTGTGGTGGGTGATGAAAGGGCGTGCATTTGCTCCGCCATAAAGCGGTTGCAAGATGGGGGTTTCCACCTCGATATATCCACGCTCGTCCATAAACTTACGGATGGCGCTGACGATCTTCGAGCGGGTTTCAAAGACCTTTCTATGGTCGGGATTGAGCAACAGATCGAGATATCTTTTGCGATAGCGCAGCTCAATATCGCTGAATTCATCATAGCGCACGTTCTTGCCATCAACGATCTTTTCTTTGACCGCGGGCAGGGGACGCATGTTTTTGCTCAGCAAGACCACTTCTTTCACGCGCAGGGAATATTCGCCCATATTGGTGAAAAAGAACTTTCCTCGTGCTGAGATGAAGTCTCCGCTATCACAGAGTTTGAACAGCTCATAATTCTCCTCTCCAGTTTCATTTTGGGAAACGAAGAGTTGAATCCTGCCGCTATCGTCCTCCAGATTGCCAAATCCCACTTTGCCTTGACGGCGCATTGCGACGAGGCGACCGGCAAGAACGACTTCTTCTTCGCTCTCTATCCAGCTTTCCTTGTCGCAAAGCACGGCGTCAATCTTATGTGTACGCTCGCTTTTGATCGGATAGGGGTCGATCCCCAGTTCCCGAATCTTGGCAAGCTTTTCTTTTCTAAGCTTTATAAGCTGATTATCAGACATTTTTATAAATCTTTAAAGGGATTATCACCTGCAATGGCGTCGTTTGCGCTTGCATATTTACGCCATTCTTCATCGTGCCTGCTGCGGCCTCTTCCACGGTGGTCCCTCTCGCGAGGTTCACGCGGTTCACGAGGTCCACGCTCAAAACGACTCTCTGAGAAGACCTCTTCATCCGGGCTTCTATCGATGTAATCCAGAGTGATTCTGTGTTGTGAACGATCAATCGCAGTCACCTTCAGCGTCACTTTATCCCCTGCCTTAAAGTTGTCTGTCCTACGCATTCTTGAGCGAGGCAAAAGACCGGTGATGCCATCGACGATGGTGACAAATACGCCAAAGCTGGTGGATGATTCCACGACTCCTTCAAAGGGTTTATCGATGGTGATCATCTCATCGATATTTTCCCAGGGATCAGGCTGCAAAGCCTTAAGTGAGAGGGATATCTTTTGGACGTCGGGATCTATTCTGAGAACCTGAACGCGCACAAAATCACCTTCTTTGAGGATTTCTTTAGGGTGTCTGACATTGCGATTTCTGCTCATTTCGGAGACGGGGATAAGCCCTTCCACTCCGGGTTTGATCTCGGCAAAAGCGCCAAAGCTGTGCAAGCGCAGAATGCGGCAATCCACCTCATCATCGACCTTGATTTCATCCATGGCTTCGACAAAGGGATTTTCCTGCAATGCTTTTTGGGAAAGAGCGATCTTGTCTTCTTTGATGGAAAGGATTTTCACATCCAGTTCTTGACCTTGCTTAAGCTGGTCTTGAGGTTTGATCACATGTTGCCAAGATATCTCGGACACATGCATAAGACCTTCGATGCCACCGATATCGATGAATGCACCAAACGAGGTCATACGCATGACTTTGCCGCGAACCACATCGCCTTCGGAAAGACGAGCAAGCACTTCTTGCTTCTGGGCTTCGGCTTTCATTTCTGCCAGCTGACGGTGGGAAACCACAAGTCGGCGACAGTTTTCCGAACATTCGATAATTATGAAATCTAAAGTCCTACCGATGTATTCCGCGGTGTTTTCTACAGGGCGAAGGGAAACCTGGGAAACAGGGCAAAAAGCTCTGCCGCCAAGGATATCGACATTGAAGCCGCCCTTGGTGACCGAATATATCTTGCCTTGAACCGGGATCTTTTTCTCATAAGCATCGCGGATAGATTGTTTATCCACATACTGCTTGGTAAGACTCTTGCCTACAACATAGCCTTGAGCTGTTTCATCCACGATGTAGCCCCTGAGTGTGTCTCCAACTTTCAGGGTCAGATTTCCGTTTTCTTCGGAATACTCGCCTATTTCGGCATAAGCGTCAAATTTCCCGCCGAGATTAACGATGATATTGCTATCCGTAATCGCGATGATGGGAGCTTCAACGACATCGCCTCTTTTGATTTCTGCTGTGTCTTGAATTGAATCTTCGAGCATGCGAAGATACTCTTCTTTGATTTCTCTAAGGGCAGCCTTGCTGCCGGTTTCACGCACCTTTTCTGACATAAGTTACTCCTAACGACATTTGAGAATACCAGACTTTCTCAGGCACTCTTTTTGTAAAGCAATTTATTTGGATTTAAGGTCATTCACTTGAAATAGCGCTTTTATTCGCCAAATTTATCACTCGCTTCCATGGATGAAATACACAAATTTCGCCATCTCACACACGCAAATCACAATACATCAAAGACAAAGAATCCCCTGATTTTAATGAAAACATTTGACAAATAGAACAATTCAATTAAATTGACTTAAAGGGTTATTGTTACACCCTTGAAAAGACAATGACAAAACAAAAAATATAACTTAGGAGTATGAAACATGGCAGAAGAAAAAGTAAATGTCGTTATACAAATGATCCCAAAATTAATTGAGTTAATCATCACTTTCGGCGGCAAGCTACTCGTCGCTATCGCAATCTTTCTCATAGGAAAGTGGGTTGCAAGATTGCTTTCCAATGTGTTGAAAAGAGCACTCGGTCGCAGCAAAATGGATGCAACGGTAGTCCAATATATGGGAAATCTTGCCTATGGAGTGATATTGATCTTCGTAGTAATCGCCGCAATCGCACGTCTCGGAGTGCAAACCGCATCTTTCGTGGCAATCTTTGGTGCTGCCACCCTCGCCATCGGTATGGCATTGCAAGGCACCTTAGGCAATTTTAGCGCAGGCATAATGCTGCTTATTTTCCGTCCCTTCAAGGTCGGTGACTGGGTGGATGTTGCCGGATTCTCTGGTAAAATTGAAGATATCGGCATGTTTGCAACTGTGATCCTCCCCACCGATGGTCGCAAAATCACCGTGCCCAATGGTGCTCTTGCCGGTGGCGCAATCACAAACTATAGCGCAGTTCCCGTTCGCGTTGTGGAAATCCCTATTGATGTTCCCGCAACTCATGACATCGCAAAGGTTCAAGATTTGATGGTTCAAACCTTACTTTCCGGCGAAGCAGTGATGAAAGACCCTGCTCCCAGAACGGTTATCACCGCCGCAAGCGCAGCAAGCTTTTCCCTATTGCTCTCAGCCAGCGTCCAAAACGAGGACTACAACCGCGCTAAAGCAGACCTCCTCGAAAAAGTGCGCGCCGCTCTCATCGCCAATGAGATTTGGGCATAATTTAAAGTCTGATATAAACTAAGGAGAATATAATGAAAAGAATATTAATCGTCACGATACTCATGTTCAGCTTTGTCTTCCTCATGGCAGAGGGCTGGGACATTCAATCCGATGTGAGCTTAACTGCTTCCCAGAGCGCATATAGCGACAACTGGGCAGGAACCGAGCTCAGCAATATAACTTGGCTCGCAAACGGCAACTTCTTGGCTCAAAAACAGCTCGTGAAGTGGCTTCACAACAAAAACACCGTTAAGGCATCTTTTGGACAGACTCACGTCCAAGAGACTGATAGTAGCGGAGATAAATATTGGAAAGCTCCCACCATCAGCACCGACAAAATCGAGGCTGAAACCCTCTATCGCTTCACCTTAGAAGGTTGGGTTGACCCCTTTACCTCCGCCAGACTCCAAACTCGCTTCTTGGACGAAAGCCAAAAAGCTCTGGATAATACCAGAATGTTCAACAACTTGCTCTTCACCGAAAGCGCAGGAGTGATGAAAAACTTTATCGATGGCAAAAACACCCTGCTCAGCACAAGACTCGGTGTGGCTTTCAGAGAAGACATCGATAGAGGCAAACAAAACCCTGTCACCGATGAAAAGGAAAACTTCATTACCGTCGATGGTGGTGTGGAATTTATCGCTGAGTTCAATAAAAACATTAAGATACCGCTTAATTCCACCTTCAAAAGCAAGCTCAATGTCTATAAAGCAGTGATCAATTCCAAGAGTGATGAACTGCCCAACGATTATTGGAAAGCACCGGTTGCCTCTTGGGAAAACACCATCAACACCAAGCTTTTTGGCATTGTTAGCGCAAACTTCCTCTTTGAGATGCGCTATAACAAACAGCAGGTCGATGAGATTCAATGGCAACAGATGTTAGGACTCGGAGTGAACTATAACCTATTTTAATATAGATATCTAAGGCATCATGCCTTAGCTTCCTCACATACCGTAAGATAAAGGCAGAAAGCTTAAATTGCTTCCTGCCTTTTTTTGTGTGATAATTTTTGCAGAACACCATAGACCGTCGCATAAATTGAAAGCATAAAAAAAGGCTGGGAGCAAGATACCCGCAGCCTTATATGAAAAGAAGTGGGGTGGATGACGGGACTCGAACCCGCAACGCCCGGAACCACAATCCGGTGCTCTGCCATTGAACTACATCCACCTCAAGACAGGGAAGAAATCATCAAACTGGCACGCCAGAAGGGATTCGAACCCCTGACCTATGGATTAGAAGTCCATTGCTCTATCCTACTGAGCTACTGGCGCAAAATTTATGTGGTAGCGGCGCAGGGACTTGAACCCCGGACCTGCGGATTATGATTCCGATGCTCTAACCAACTGAGCTACGCCGCC
>DIQS01000069.1:5943-11369 GCA_002427325.1 Cloacimonetes bacterium UBA5456
CGACGAGCTGCCAGCTGCTCCACCTCGCGACACTGTCTAACCACTTTTTCATGAGCCTTGATTCTGTCAAGAACATTTTTTAACTAAACCATCGCTCACTCAATTTTTAAATATGATTATAAAGAGTCAGTGAAATCTGCAATTCCGCTCACCGATATCTGCAAATGCCTTAACAGATCCAAATCCAAGGCTCAAAATGCTATCTTACGAAATCGATACTGGTAGATTTCACACACCATTACAGATACATTTTCTTGGCTTTGAAGCCGATAATTGTTAATAGCACTTGGACAGAAATTGCCCGATTTGCAGGGTTTGGTGATCTAAATAAAGAAATCTGTTGAATTAACCCCGATAAGGCTATGGAGTTCAATCCCCCTGCCCTATCTATCGCCATTGCTAATAGTTAGGAGGGGGATTGGACTTCATAACCGGGATACAACCATGACAGCCACTTGAAGTCCATTTGGCCTATTTAACTAATGCTGCATTGGAGATTAGAGATAGCCAAATGAACTCCAATGGCATCAATCGGGATTAATGTCCATGTGGTTTTCTGCAAGTGCTTTTCGGATATTCTGTTTTCTTGTCTACTTATCTATTTTGTCCATTGATCGCTATTTGCGGAATTTGCAGGCTCTTTTATGCCATTGATAATCAAGTTATTATGGGAACGAAGTATATTTTTCTTGACAGAAGATTACAATGCTCATACTCGTGTATTTATCGGTTGGGCGTAAGGATATTATGAAAATTGGCTATACAGTATTTTACATATTTGAATCTGCAAGATTGCAGAGCAAGGCTTTGTACAGGCGGTCGCCGTACCGCCTATTCTCAACGGGCACTACAGCGAGCGCCCGTACCATCTGGGCTGCCAAGCTCCGCTTGGCAGAGGCAGCGAAGCTGCCAGAGAGAAAAGGCCTTCGGCCTTTGTGGCAAACAGAGCTTGCCACCCCGGTTTACCACTCGAGCTTGAGAACTTAATGACAGAGATGCGTATGTTTTGGATAATAGATAGAGATAACAGTAAAAAATCAAACAAAGATTAATGGAGGAACCATGAAAAACAAGCGACTTATAGTACTTATTATTTCGCTTTTACTAATTCTGTTAGCGTTTAGCTGTAAGAAGGAAACAACTGAACCGGAAGATCAGCAAACGGTAGCCACGCCCACATTCAATCCTGTGGGTGGGACCTACAGTACAAGCCAGAATGTGAGCATATCGACTACCACACCCAATGCCACGATTCGTTATACTACTAACGGATCAGAGCCGACCTCAACATCAACTATTTACAGCAGTCCGATCAGTGTGAGCCAAACTACCACCATCAAGGCAAAGGCATATCGTAGCGGCTGGATAAATAGTTCCATAGCCAGCGCTACCTACACCATCACTCCCAATGGAACGGTAGCTACCCCCACATTTAACCCTGCAGGTGGGACATATAGTACAGCGCAGAATGTAGCGCTAAGTTGCACTACTTCCGGAGCTACTATTCGTTATACTACCAATGGCAGCGAGCCTACGTCAAGTTCCACAGCGTACAGCAGTCCGATCAATGTGAGCAGCACAACTACGATAAAAGCTAAAGCTTTCAAAGATGGCTGGACGCCAAGCGCTACAGAGAGTGCCACATACACTATTACACCAAGTGGAACGGTAGCCACGCCCACATTTAGTCCTGCGGGCGGGACATATAGTACAACCCAGAATGTGAGCATTTCGACTACCACACCCAATGCTACGATTCGTTATACGACTAACGGATCAGAGCCGACTTCAACATCAACTGTTTACAGCAGTCCGATCAGTGTGAGCAGCACGACCACGATTAAGGCAAAGGGCTTCCGTGATGGCTGGACACCGAGTGCCACGGCAAGTGCCACCTACACGATAGGTGGCGGCACACCTGGCCAGATGATTGCTGTGGCAGGCGGCACCTTCCACAACGGCACATCCAATGTGACACTGAGTAGTTTTCATATAGGCAAGTACGAAGTTACCCAGGCTGAGTACCAGGCCGTGATGGGCACAAATCCATCTTGGTTTTCAGGCAATCCCGACCGTCCTGTGGAGCAGGTCTCCTGGTTCAATGCGATTGAGTACTGCAATCGCAGAAGTATGCAGGAAGGGCTTACTCCGTGCTATAGCTACGGCACTTATGGCACCAATCCCAGTAACTGGCCTGCGGGATGGAATACAACAAGTGCCAACCACACGAATGTTAGCTGCAATTGGAGCGTTGATGGCTACCGCCTGCCCACGGAGATGGAATGGATGTTTGCAGCGAAGGGTGGCAACCAGTCACAGGGTTATACCTATAGTGGCAGTAATACCATTGGCAATGTGGCATGGTATAGCTCAAACTCCGGCAGCAGAACACACACCGTAGGTACCAAAGCTGCCAATGAGCTTGGCACTTTCGACATGACTGGTAACGTCAGTGAATGGGTGTGGGACATCTATGGCGGTTATCCCAGTGGCAACCAGACCAATCCTACGGGTCCAGTGAGCGGATCTGTCCGTGTGATTCGCGGCGGTAGCTGGTACGACAATGCCTACTACTGCACCGTTTCCTATCGTATCATCAACGTTGCGACGTACACGGACGTCTACTCAGGCTTCCGCGTTCTCAGGGTTTCCCCTTGATTTTTGTTTTTTGTCCTTTTTGCCTTTTGCAAGCTTAGGGCGAAGGGGCAAAGCTCAGCATTACCGTAACTTGGGGGTGCAGGGGGATTTATCCCCCTGCCCGCCGCGATTTTTGGAGATTTATGTATAGACTGATCTTAGTGCGTTTCGACCGGGATACCGGACGCTTTGAGGACGAAGAATTCAATAAGTTTTGTACCGAACAGAGCATTGTCAGGATCGAGAAAGAATTCATCAATACGGGTGGCGAGATCTATTACTCGTTTTTCATCGAGTATGTATCACGTAAGGTAAGCCGAGGAAAGACAAGCACAGACGATCTGAGCGAGCTGGAACTGGCGCAATATAACGCACTGCGGGACTGGCGTAATGAACTGGCGTCCGGCGAAGGGATTCCGGCATACATCATCATGTACAATTCCCAGATTCATGACATTGTGAAGCGGCAACCGAAAGCAAAGTCCGATTTTGCTTCGATTAAGGGAATGAAGCAAAAAGGTGATAAGTATGGCGAAGCGATTATTCGTATCTTGCAGGAGGTGGAGCTTGAACAGCAAGAATAACTATCCCTTGTATGTGAAGTGGCTGGATATCGTTCCCTGGATCATGGCAAGGACGGAGCGGTTCCCGAAGAACTTGCGCTATTCCTTATCGCAGAAGATAGACAACACCTGTCTGGAGGTTTTGGAGCTGATCGTGCAGGCGATATATAGCCAGTCAAAACGAGAAATCCTGCAAAAGATCAACCTGAAGTTGGACTTGCTGCGGGCACTTTTCCAGATGTCCTTCAAGATGCAACGGCTGAGCGAGAGCCAGTATGAGTATATCAGCCGGGAACTTATGGAAAGCGGTAAGATGGTAGGGGGTTGGCTGAAAAGTGCCTAATCGAGTTGGTTTCCTCTATGATGACTTGAGCTCCTGGTCAAATCTCTATCTGGCATATAAAAAGGCATGCCGGCACAAGAAGAGTAAGGCTGAAACCGCGGAGTGGATGTATCACTGCGAGAAGAACCTGTTCGAATTGCAGGCAGAGCTGAAAGAACACCGTTATCAACCGCAGCCCTATCGATATTTCATGATCAGGGAGCCAAAGCAACGGGTCATTAGTGTGGCTGCTTTTCGGGATCGGGTGGTGCACCATGGCCTGGTGAATATTATTGAGCCCTTTTTTGAGGCGATGTTTATCAAGGATTCATATGCCACCCGTAAGCATAAGGGCTTGCATCTGGCAGTAAGCGCAGCGCAAAACTATTCACGCAGGTACCAATGGTATATGAAGCTGGATATCCAGAAGTTTTTTGCCAGTGTGGAACACGAGATTTTGCTGGAATTGATCCGGCGCAAGATCAAAGATAATGAAGTGCTTTCCTTATGTGCTACCATCCTGAGTAACCAGACCGAAAGCATGAAAGGATATGAGGGTTCAATAGCAAATGCAGCAAGGGGATTGCCGGTGGGAAATCTCACTTCGCAGTTTTTTGCCAATATCTATCTGCATAAGCTTGATGGCTATATCAAACAGCAGCTTGGTTTCTCTGCTTATGTGCGGTACATGGATGACTTTATCCTGTTTTCGGATACTTCGGATAGGTTAAAGTGTGCCCTTGCTCAAATAGAAGAATTTCTGGCAGACGAGCTTGCCCTACAGATCAAGCCCAAGTCCGTGCAAATCAATCACTGTGATAGAGGTATTCCGTTTTTGGGCTATAGAGTTTTTCCGGGGGTAATCCGGCTGCGTCATGAAAACCTGAGCAGGTGTATCAAGGGTATGGCAAGCACCGAGCATGCATTCATCCTGGGAAAGATCACTGCTGAACAGTTATATCAAAGCACTCGCAGCCGTCTGGGCTTCATCGGCTTTGCAGATAGCGATCATCTTTCAAGGGCAATTTGGGGTAGAAATCGGCAAGCGGATCTAACCGTGTGAAACGCGGCGGTAGCTGGAACAACAATGCCAACAACTGCACCGTTTCCAATCGTAACAACAACAATGCGACGAACACGAACAACAACATAGGCTTCCGCGTTCTCAGTATCTTCGAGAAAAGAATCTGTCCTGGTTACACGGCAGATCATCAAAGGGAAATCCAGATTTCTATCCTGCTCCCGAAAAGGGACAAAGAGAAACGACAAGCCCGGCTTGGTAGGCATTTTGCTCGAAGAGCCGGGTTTTAAGATTTTTATCGACACATGACCCTCTGAGAATTGCATTATGGCGGTCTCAGATTGTAGAGAATTCGTTTTCAGATCGAAGAGCCTGAATTATAGATCAGGATCAGGATTTGGGTAGATTTCAGTTTTGGAGTTTTGTTACTTCAGTTGCGGCTTTTTTAATTCGATAAATTCAGAGCGAAACCCCAAAGTCCATAAATAGTCCGAAATCGGCTCAATTTGCAATTATCGGTGATCCAAACACGCGCAAAAAGGTCCAAACCCGATTTGCAAATTTCTAAAGATAGTCCTATCTATCTCTATACAATATAAGCACTTATCCCTTTTTGTCCAAGTGATCGCTGCTTGCAAATTTGGGTGACTCTTTATAATGATATTGAGCTTCATCCCTCTACAGAATAAATCCATATTTCATTTTGAACCCCAAAAAGTGAAATATAGAATTCCTTATTCCATTTTAATGCCTTGAAAATGAAATATGGCTTTTTATCATAGTTTTTCACGAACAAAAGCAAACAAAGGCATAATTCAGCCCTAACTCACATCTTCCCTATTGATTACTGCTCAGTGTGCGCTTATGATATGGTCATGGTGAT
>DIQS01000069.1:11579-20583 GCA_002427325.1 Cloacimonetes bacterium UBA5456
ATGACCAGAACCCAGTAAGGAAGCGGTGGGGAAACAGGCAAAATTTTGGGAAAAAGTGGGGTGAGTTAGTGAGGAAAAGAGCTAAAAAAGCTGGGATGTTTGTAGGATTTTTGTGGATTATGGCTGGGATGGGGGCGTTATTTGTGGTGATTTGTGGTGATTTGTGGTTGAAAAAGTAGAAAGCTTTGCTTTCTCTGGCAACAAGATGTTGCCAGCCCAAAAGAAGAACATCCCTCGCCGATACTTCTTGACAGAAAAGCGATTTAGCACTATCTTGTGTATAAGATAAAGAAAGAGAGGAGAAGGTCATGGATTTTACAAAGCTTTTTGATAAGGTTCGCGGTAGTTTCAATATTTTGGGCGGCGCCAAAATGGCTTTTGGTGATCCCGTTCAGGTAGGAGACCTCCATGTAATCCCTGTTGCTCGAGTTAGTTATGGATTCGGCGGCGGAGCTGCATCCGGCGCTTCGAAAAATGCCAAGATCGAAGTGAGGCTGGATAATAACGAAGCTAAAAAGGATGCACAGGACGCTGTTGGTGGCGGAGGCGGCTGCAAAGTCGATCCCATTGGTATTTTCACAATAAAAAGTGACAAAGTCAGTTTTTTCCCCATTCTCGGTGTCAAAGAGATTGCTGCGCTTTTTAGCCTCGTCTTTTTGCTACTCTTAAAAATTAGTAGGCCAAAAAAGAAGAAAAGCTGAAGCTCACACGATTTAATAATAAAAGGAAATATTTGTGCTACATATATTTAGCCCATCCAACTATGCGCCCTTCAATATAGCCTTAGAAGAATATCTATTCAATAATTTCGATCTTGATTGCTTCCTGATCTACATCAATGAGCCCTGTATTATCAGCGGGAGATTTCAAAATACTTTAGCTGAGATCAATCATCCTTGGGTTTTGGAAAACAAGATTCCGGTAGTGCGCCGGATGACGGGCGGAGGCTCGGTTTTTCATGACCTCGGAAACCTGAATTTCAGCTTTATCATGAATAACGCCGACTCCTCTGTATCGGATTTTGCCTTATACACTCATCCCGTTTTGGAGCTACTAAATCAATTAGGCGTTCCGGCGAAGCTGGAAGGGCGCAACGACCTCACCATCAATGGGATGAAGTTTTCCGGAAACGCCAAGATGGTGCAAAAAGAGAAGACTTTGCAACATGGCACGATTCTCTTTGATTCCCATGTGCAGTCGCTCACGCAGGCACTGAAGGTCAATCCGCTGAAGTTCTCGGACAAAGCCGTGAAATCCGTGAAAGCAAGGGTGACAAATGTGGCGGATCATCTACCCAATGAGCTTAGTTTAGCTGAATTTGCCGCTCTTTTGGTGGAAAAAGTAAGGCAATTCTATCCCGCAATGACAGACTATCAGCTCACTGGGCACGATGAAGAAGCAGTGAAAAAACTGATGCAAGAGAAGTATGAGACCTGGCAGTGGAACTTTGGTAAGAGTCCGAAATACAATCTTTCCAATGCCTTGCGTTGCGCTGCAGGGACGATTGAATTCTATTTGGACGTAAACAAAGGGCGGATAAATCGGCTTTATGTTTATGGCGATTTCTTTAGCTCCATGAATCTTGCTGACCTGGAAAGCCGTTTTGAGGATATCCCTCACGAAAAAGAGGCAGTGAAAGCGGCTCTGATCGATGCGAAATATAAAGACTATTTCGGCGAGGTCGCTTTGGATGAGCTCGTGGATGCGATGTTTTAGGAATCTCCAAGCTTTATTCTACTTAATTTTGAATAAATAAAGCACATAGATTCAGCCAAAATTGTGAAGAAAGATTTCAAGCGAGAATGCCCTGTTTGGACTGTTTGAATATGAAAACTTACATTTGTTCTTGACAGTAAATAAGCTTAATATTTTTGTAATTAAAATACTATAATTGGAGAATAAACTAATGAAGAAATATCTTTATATTCTACTTTTTGCCGTGATCGCACTGAGTTTGACCAGCTGTGGTGTCATTGACAGGGTCATCGGCGGCGAGAAAATGATTGTCAAATATGAGATTGAGCTGACTAAGGTCAATCCAATCGAGGAAGCTCAAGCCGATGCAAAGACGCGCGTTCCCGTTCTTAACGACACTCTTGAAAAGATTCGCTATTCCTATGAAGACGAGCTCATGCAGAGCATGTGGTTTGTGGATGAAAGCGGCTGGGAAGTGACTTTCACAAACAAAGGTGACAGACCCATAATGATTGACTGGGATGAAGTTATGTATATGGACATCGATAAGATGGCACACAGAGTGCTTTCCAAGAAAACCAAGCTCAGTGAGAAAGAAGAACCTCAAGATGCAAGCGTGATCGCACGCCGCGGAACGCTCAGTGAAGAGCTTTTCCCCGCTGATATGTATTATCAATCTTCAACGGGACTTATAAACAAACGCCCCATGTTCCCAGTCGAATATGGTGAAGCTCAGCGCTATAAAGGCAAAACTTTTACCCTCAACATTCCGCTCACAGTGGAAGGATATACTGCACAATATGAGTTTGTCTTCACCATCAAAGAAGTGAAGCAAGAAGTTTCTGCAACTGACCCTTGGAGAATGTATCACACAGACCGCGCTATCGGGATCAATTACTAATATATTAAAACAATATAAAAAAGGCCGTATACCTCATGGTTTCCGGCCTTTTTTTATGCCAATCCCATAATCGGGCTTGACATAAATCAAGCCGAACATTCGTATGTAAAAAAATATTCTTAGGAGTAAGTGGAGATGTTTCCCATTAGTTTTGGATCGGACAATCATAGTGGTGTTCATTTTACCGTTATTGCGGCATTACAACAAGTTAACACAGGTTTTTGCCCTGCTTATGGCGATGACCCTTTGACACGGAATGTAATCGAACGATTGGAGGGGCTGTTTGGCGGAGATTGTGCCGCCCATCTTGTGATGACAGGAACAGGGGCAAATGTATTGGCGCTTCAATCTTTAATAGATTCCTATAATGGCATTATCTGCGCGGACAGTTCTCATATCAACGTGGATGAATGTGGTGCTGTGCAAAAAAACACGCAAGCCAGATTGATCCCGATCAAGACACCCGATGGAAAGCTTACGCCGGAGCTTATCGCACCTAAGCTTTTGGGAAATAGAGATCAACATCATTCCCAGCCAAAGATTGTCTCAATCTCGCAAAGCACCGAGTGCGGAACGCTTTACAGCATAGAAGAGCTCAAGGTTTTGGCAGATTTTGCTCATGAAAATAAAATGTATTTGCACATAGATGGCGCCAGGCTCGCAAATGCCGCAGTGGCGCTGAATAGTGATCTGAAGAGCATTACTCGCGATATTGGAGCGGATATCATCAGCTTTGGCGGCACCAAAAACGGCCTGCTCTTTGGCGAAGCGATCATCAGCTTCCATCCCCAGATCACCGCTGATCTCAAATATTATCGCAAACAATGCAATCAACTCTATTCTAAGATGCGCTTTATCTCTGCGCAATATGAGGCATATTTGGATAGGGAGCTTTGGCGCAGCTCTGCCACACAGGCAAATAGGATGACAGCGCTTTTGGCTGAGGGGCTCAAGAAATTCCCCGAAATCAAGATTGTGCGAGATGCTGTGGTCAATTCCCTGCACGTGATCTTCCCGCCACAATGGACAGAAATTTTAAGAGAAAAATATATGTTTTACACTTGGGATGAGAGCACCGGTGAAGTGCGTTTGATGTGTTCTTTCAACATCTTAGAAGATCATGTTCGCGAGTTTATCCGCGATGTTGAGGCTCTTGCCGAGAAATCATAGTTGCGCGGTAGGATATTTCATTTATCCTTTAGTCAGAACGATATGATATATGGAGGATAAATGAAAGTACTCGTTCTTTTTTACTCAGCCTACGGCCATATCTGGGAGATGGCAAAGTCCGTCGCAGAAGGCGTAGAAAGCATAGATGGCGTGGAAGCAGACATCAGAAAGGTGCCCGAAACTCTTCCACAGGAATTATTGGACAAACTTGGAATCTCGCAAGCGCAAAAGGCTTGGGAACACATTCCTATCGCCGAGATTCAGGAATTAGGAAGTTATGACGCAATCATCTTTGGTGCGCCCACCCGTTTTGGGATGATGGCAGCTCAGATGAAGAGCTTTTTGGATGCGACAGGTGGAATCTGGGCAAAAGGTGAACTCATAGGCAAAATAGGCAGTGTTTTCACTTCGACAAACACTCAGCACGGCGGACAAGAATCCACAATCTTGAATTTCCATACGGTACTTTTGCATCATGGAATGCTTATCGCCGGCTTGCCATATAGCTTTGAAGGTCAGTCGTTATCCGATGAGATAACTGGCGGCTCACCCTATGGAGCTTCTACGATTGCCGGCGCAGATGGATCGCATCGCCCTTCCAAAAATGAGCTCAGCGGAGCGTTTTATCAGGGCAAGCATGTTGCAAGCATCCTTAGCCGCATGAAATAAATCACATTAAAATAATTCTATCCCCTAAAAAAGGAGCTGTTGCACTAAGAAATGCGAACAGCTCCTTTTGTATGTCTTTCAATATTATAGGATTTCTAAGATAAGGCTTTCTTTGTCCTTCTTTTCTGGGAGGATGTGGTAGCTTTCGGCAATGAGTTTTGCAACTTCATCGCCTTTGGCTTGGTCGTTTGAAAACACTGTGCCGAGGCTCTCGCCGGCTGTAATCTCATCGCCTATCTTTTTGGGAAGCATGGCGCCTGAAGAGTAGTCTAAACTATCCGAAGTCTTCATCCTGCCTGCTTTGATGCGGACGAGGCTATAGCCGATCTTGCGTGAATCTATCTCGTGGATAAATCCGCTTTTCTCAGCGATGATGGGACTTTCATATTTTGCCGTGGGGAAAAGAGAATAATCGCGGATCACTTCAGGATTTCCGCCTTGGATACGGATGATCTTTTCAAATTCATTAAGCGCGGAGCCGTCGGCAATCACGCGGTCAAACATCTCTTTTGCCTCTTCTAAGGAGGCGGCAAATCCGGCGAGCATCAGCATCTGGGAGACGAGCATCAGCGTGATTTCATAGCTATCCGGCAGAGTGTTTCCTTTGAGGAATTCAATCGCTTCGATGGTTTCTAAAGCGTTACCCACGGCATGACCCAAGGGAGAATTCATGTTTGTGAATACAATTCTCACCTTTTGTCCAAAGCTTTCACCGGTTGTTTTGAGGTGGCTGGCAAGCTCGCGCGCCTTGTGGATATCAGGCATAAATGCGCCGCTGCCGATCTTGAGATCGATCACGAGATATTTTGCACCTTCGGCAATCTTCTTGCTCATGATGCTGGCGGTGATGAGGGCGGGACTTTCCACGCTTGCCGTCACATCACGCAGGGCATAGATCATCTTGTCGGCAGGAACCAGCTCATCACTTTGTCCCACAAGCGCATAGCGGTGTTTTAGCACCAGTTCTTTAAAGTCGTCTATTTCATATTCCGTGCGAAAACCGGGGATGGCTTCCAGCTTGTCTAAGGTGCCGCCGGTGTGTCCCAAGCCGCGTCCGGAAATCATTGGAACATAAAGCCCTAAGGCAGCGGCTATGGGTGCGAGCATGAGGGAAAGTTTGTCACCTACTCCGCCGGTGGAATGTTTGTCTGCCACTGGAAGCTCAGCAGGAAAAACAATGCGCTTGCCGCTATTGATATAGCTTCCAGTGAGTGCGGATATCTCCTCTGCTGTAGCTCCACGGAAGAAAAAGCACATCAAAAGCGCTGACATCTGATAGTCGGGAATCTCACCCTTTACATAGTTTTGGATAAAAAAGTCGATTTCAGAGGCGGAGAGTGCATGTCCTTCTCTTTTTTTGAGGATCAATTCTACGGGATTGAAGTTCATATTTTTGTCCTTTGATTAGTTTGAAATTAGTTTTTGGCGAATATAGCCGCTGAATATGTCCATGATCCAGACCACTAAAGCAACGAGCCACATGATGAGACCCACATTACGCCACGCGAGCATCTGCTGTTCCTGATAGAGCAGCAATCCGATGCCACCGCCGCCAACGAAGCCGACGATGGTTGCCATGCGCACATTGATATCCCAGCGATAGATCGTGAAAGCAAGGTATGGGGCAAGTATCTGAGGGACAACGCCATAGCGCCATATCTGCAGGGTGCCGGCGCCTGTTGCCGTGATCGCCTCAATGGGGCCAATATCAATGTTTTCGATCTGCTCGCTATAGAGCTTGATCAGGGCGGCGATGGAATGGACCCACAGGGCAAGCATGCCGGCAAATGGGCCGATGCCTACCCACACGCAAAAGATGATAGCCCAAACGATTGCTTCAATCGAGCGAAAAATGGTTGAAATCGTACGGATAAGAATATAAGTAATCTTGCCGAAAATCGAGCGGTTCATGAGGTTTTTGGCGGCAAAAAATGAGAGAACAAAGGCAAAAGGAATAGCTAAAACAGTAGCTAAAAGCGCAAGATAGATGGTCTCTACCAAGGCTCCCAACATCGGCACCAGCTTCTTTGTATTGGGGTTGAAAATGCCTTTTAGAATCCATTCCGTGTTTCCCGCTTGGGTGGCAAAAGCCAGAGGTTTTACCTCCACAATCACCCAACCCATCACGATGGAAAGGATCACAATCAGCGCAAGCTCATATTTCCAGATGCTTGTTGTCAGCTTTTCGCCAAATATCTTGGCGGCTAAAGAATGACTCTTGAAAACGAGTAGAGCCGCAGGGATTACGGGGAAGGTAAGCACCGCCCAAATTGGCAGGTTCCATTCAAATAACTTGAATGCCAGCCAGGCGATGCAGGAAATGTTATATAGCCAAAAGCCATATTCAACAAGGAGATACTTAATATGCTTCATACAACCGCTTTATCGTTTTTTATTTTTGTGATTGTTTTTTGCTTTATGTTTGCTGTCAAGCTCAATTCTACGCCTTTGCGCTAATATCCAAAAACCTGCTGAGGCAAGAGGGGCAGCTCTTGGAAAGAGAAGAGGTCTCAGAGGGGCTTATCTGATTGAATCTGCTCTTTAGAAGCAGAAATGCCATTGCGAGACGGTGGTCGTCTTGAGTGTCCAAAATGACGGGATTAGGGCTGCTCTGCAGGGGTTCTATGTACAGGCTGTTCTCGACAAGAGTATATTTTGCGCCGATCTCGTCGAAGGCGCGGGTGATGCCTATGAGCCTGTTGCTCTCTTTGTGCTTTAGTCTGCATACATCGCGGATGCTACCGGGGCTTGTGCAAAATAGGGCGAGTATGCTGATGATGGGCATGAGATCGGGGGTATCTCGGATGGAGAAGTCGAAGCCTGTTAAAGGTTTATGCTTGATCTTGCAGATACCGTCTGTTATTTTGATATCACCGCCCATCTTGCGGATGAGATCAATTATAACGCCGTCCGGTTGCGGCAAAAGAGGATTTATCTTCAGGGGAAAGCTAAGTCCTTTTGGGCTGATTGCACCGAGTGCGATGAAAAAGGCGGCGGTGGAAAGATCGCTATCGATCTCAAAGCTATCCGGGAGCTTTAGCTCGCAGTTTTCAAGCTTTATCTGGGTGTGATCTTGTGTATAGCCCACGCCAAAATGTCTGAGTAAGTCGAGGCTGAGGCGGATATAGGGCAAGGAAACTTGGGAAGGGGGAAGCTGCAAGAGAGGTGCGTTTTTCATGTTCAAAGTTACAAAGATCAGGGAGCTGAGATATTGGCTGCTGATTTCGCCATCGGCAGAAACCTTGGTGCCGCTCAGCGTTTTGCCATTAATCAGGATTTCTCTATCATGCGTGATAATCTCGGCGCCGAGCGATCCCAGTGCATCGATTAGGGGGACAAAGCCGCGACGAAAGAGATTCTCTGAAAGCCTTATCGTGGAATTGATATTTGCAGAAGATGCTAAAAAACCCAGCCACAATCTGAATGCAGTGGCGGACTCGGCAAATTCATAGATATGCGTGCTTTGGGCGTGGATTTCGGGATCAAATCTATAGACGCGCGGCTCAATCTTTTCCACGATGAAGCCAAAGGTCTCGAGTGCGCGCTCCATCTCCAAAGCGTCGTCGCAGGGATTAAAATTCTTTATCACAATCCCTTTGCGAGCGTAAGCAAGCAGGAGTTGCAGCCTTTGTAATATAGATTTTGAGCCGGGAATCTTTGTGTCCATCTGTTCTACCACCATCTTTTTTCTCTTTTCTGCGTTTCCATGCTTGACAAGATTCTGTCAAGTTCATTCTTGTGAACTTATAGAAACTAAAGAAGGAAACTATGAAAGAAAGACCCTCTTGGCAAGAATATTTCATGAAAATGGCATATCTGGCTTCAACGCGTAGCACCTGCCTGCGTCGTGCTGTTGGCGCGGCTTTGGTGAAAAACAACCAGCTTATTTCAACCGGTTATAACGGCGCTCCTAAGCATAGCCCACACTGCTCAGAAACGGGATGTCTCAGAGAAAGCCAAAATGTTCCCTCAGGACAGAAACATGAGCTTTGTCGTGGAGTGCATGCCGAACAAAACGCCATCATCCAAGCTGCGATTAATGGAAACAGCACCAGTGGCGCAGTTCTCTATTGCACGCATCAGCCTTGCAGCATCTGTGCGCGGATGATTATCAATGCGGAGATCAAAAGGGTGTATATTGCCAATTCATATCCCGATCCGCTTACAGAACAGCTCTTTGCTGAGGCCGGGATAGAGATGATTGTCTATTCTTTGCCCTCTGAAGAGCTTTAGGATAGGGCTTTTTACTTGGTTTGAAATTGATCTATTGAGCTGTCTGAAGAAAGACAAAACTGCTTGAAAGGCTTCGGTTTTTATTGAAGCCTTTTTTCAAACAGGTTTACATAACATGGTTATGATTAATATGGCTCAAGTTCAATTATGGTGGATTAACAAATAATAAAGAAAACTAAAGTCGTAAATATCTTCAATGTTTGAATACTATTTCCTATCGATAAGCAAGCTCATGGACGATAAGGGTAAACCACTGCTTCCTTATATGGTTCAGCCTATGTTCTGCTTATGATATGGTCATGGTGATGACCACATCATGACCATATCATGACCAGA